>NZ_QNRY01000003.1 GCF_003315515.1 Brenneria salicis ATCC 15712 = DSM 30166
AAAAATGTCAGACAATTTATTAAAACCGCATCACCTTTCCCAGGCAACAAACCTGGACTAACAAAAGTGGAGCGGTAATAGGCGCAGTTATTTAGTGCCGCGGGAGGGGCATCAACAGCGAATGGATTCACTACGGGCGCATACGATAACCTTTCTTTCCTCGCTCTTGGCGGAGTTTATCAGTCGCCTTCTCTGAGCGCCTACAGTGGTGGTGTTTACAATACACCCCAATTATTTGCATTTGCTAAAGGGGCTGGCGTGTTTGGCGAGGCGGGGCCAGAAGCCATTATGCCGCTCACTCGCGCATCAAATGGCTCACTGGGTGTCAGGGCGATTATGCCTGATGTGTCTACATCAAGCGGAGGAGCGCCACAGGTAACCGTCAATATTTCAAGTGACGGGCAAGTATCGCAAACCTCTACACCGGGATGGGAGCAGTTTGGGCGGGAAATTGGTCAGTTTGTCGATCAGCGTTATCGGGTGTTACGCGATAAAGATCTACGACAAGGTGGCGCGCTGAATCCCGCAAGAACAGGGCGCAGGAGCTCATGATGGAAACGTTTACTTTCTGTCCCCGCGTTAACCCGGAGGGCGAATTTACTCAGCGAACGCGAGCGGTACAATTTGGAGATGGCTATACCCAACGCTCAGGCGACGGTATTAATAGCGAGTCGCAGAGTTGGCCGTTAACGTTTGTGGGTGATAATACATTCATCCAGGAAATTATGGCATTCCTGCGCCGTCATAACGGTTATACCGCGTTTCAATGGGTTAGTCCGCTGTCCGAGTTAGGGCTGTATTGCTGTCCTGACGGGTTTAACGTTACGGCGCTGGGTAAAAACAGTCGCGGCGTTCAGATGTTCCAACTCACCGCGACATTCATTACCGCTTACCATCCATAATCAGGACTATCCATGTCATTAAACACCGACTCCCAAAAACTGGAGCCGGGCGATAAAGTGCGCCTGTTTGAAGTGGACTGCACTGCATTCGACGGCCCGGAACTGTATTTTCACAATCACCCGATCCCCCATACTGCTGCTGAAATTGAAGCGGCAGGCGGGGATGAAACAAAACTTCTCGCAAAATCAATCTGGTGGCAGGGCATCGAATACAAAGCGTGGCCGACACAGGTAGAGGGGCTGGAAATGATCAGCGACGGCAGCGCACCGACGCCCACTCTATCAGTCGGGAACATTGACGGCACAATTACCGCACTGTGTCTCGCGTATCAGAACCTGGCACAAGCTACCGTGCGTATTCATACCACGTATAAACACTATCTTGATGCCCGGAATTTTCCTGATGGCAACGATGAGGCCGATCCGACACAGGAACGGCTGGATGTCTGGTATATCGACAGAAAAACTAAAGAGGATGACGAGTTTATCACGTTCGAAATGTCATCCCCGGCCGACCTGCAAGGCATTCTGATCCCCACCCGACAAATTCATAGTCTTTGCACCTGGTGCCAGCGCGGAGAGTATCGCGGGGCATCATGCGGGTATACCGGAACAAACTATTTCGATGCTGACGGAAACCCTGTTGACGATCCGGCGCTGGATGAGTGTTCCGGTCTGCTATCGACCGGTTGTAAGCCACGGTTCGGTGAGGACGCAGAGTTGCCGTTTGGTGGATTCCCAGGCTCTGCGCTGATTAAGAGGTAAATCGTGAAACTGAGTAAATTAATCATTACGGAAATACTCGCTCATGCTGAGGATGAATATCCGTTTGAGTGCTGTGGTGTGATTGTCCAGAACGGCAAAAAACGGCGTTATGTCCGTTGCCGTAATATAGCGCAGGAGCCGTATGAACATTTTACTATGAGCCCGGAAGACTATGCAGAGGCGGAGGACACAGGGACGATTATTGCTATCGTCCACAGCCATCCCGACGCGTCGACACAGCCCAGCAACGTCGATCAGGCGCAATGTGACCTGTCACAGTTGCCGTGGGTTATCGCTAGTTGGCCAGAGGGCGATATCAGAACGATTATGCCGGTCGATGGCATTAAACCGTTACTGGAGAGACCATTCGTTCACGGCATCTGGGACTGCTACACCATTGTTAGGGATTGGTATCAGATGGAGCGAGGCATTTCGCTGCTGAATTTCGAGCGCTCGGATGGATGGTGGGAGCGGGGCGAAAACCTCTATATGAAACATTATGCCGAGGCAGGATTTACTGCTGTCAGCGGTGAATTACAACCCGGTGACGTTATCGTTATGCAGATTCGCGCCAACGAACCAAATCACGCCGGGATTTATGTTGGCAATGGTGAAATGGTTCATCACATGTACAACCAGCTTAGCCAGAAAGTGCCATACGGCGGCTACTGGCTGGACAGAACGATAACCCGGTTGCGTTATACAGGGGGGCGAGAATGTCAGTAGCAATTGAGTATCAGCCACTAAAAACCATCCGACTCTATGGCGTTCTGGGTGCAACATTTGGCCGCGTTCATCGTCTGGCGGTTGAGAGTCGGCAGGAGGCGATAAAGGCGCTCTGCGTCATTATCCCTGGTTTTGAAAAATTCCTGCTGACGAGTAAAGCGCGTGGGCTGACCTATGCGGTATTTGACGGTAAACGGAACTTGTCTAGAGATGAACTCGATTTTAACGTCAGCAATGAAATCCGCATTGCGCCGATCATTATTGGTAGTAAAAAAGCAGGGGCATTTCAGACCATTCTTGGCGCTGTTCTTGTCGTTGTAGGTGTTGCCATTGGGTATTTTACGGCTGGCGCGATGTCATCAGTGGGATATGGCATAGCTAAAATGGGCGGGGCAATGATGCTCGGCGGCGTTGTACAGATGCTATCTCCCGTACAGGGTGGGGTATCAATGCGCGAGTCTCCCGACAACAAACCGAGCTATGCATTCGGTGGCCCGGTTAACTCTATCGCCCAGGGTAATCCGGTTCCTATTTTGTATGGCCGTCGCCGAATCGGTGGCGCAATCATTTCAGCGGGTATTTACGCGGAAGACCAGCAGTAGCACATCTCAATTTATTACCCAGACCCGCCATCGTGCGGGTTTTTTGTATCTGAGGTATCCATGCAAGCAGTGATTGAGGGTAAAAAGGGCGGCAGCAGCAATGCTCGGACACCTGTTGAATCACCTGACTCTATTCAGTCCACGTCATATGCAAAAATTCTGCTGGCGCTGGGTGAGGGAGAGTTTGCGGGCGGGTTGGATGGCACACGTATTTTTCTGGATGGGACGCCGATCACTAACGCGAACGGCAACGCGAATTTTTCTGGCGTGACGTGGGAATTTCGTCCCGGCACGCCGGATCAATCGTATATTCCCGGCTTCCCTGGTGTTGAAAATGAAATCACGGTCAACACAGAATTGACGAGCCAAACGGCATGGGTGCGCTCGCTGACAAATACGCAACTGTCTGCTGCCCGCCTGCGATTTTCGTGGTCAACTCTGCAACAGCAACTGGATAACGTCGATGTAGTCGGTTATCGCATTGAGTATGCGATTGACGTAGCCACAGATGGCGGCAGTTATCAGGAACTGCTGCGAACCGCAGTGGACGGTAAAACGACGACAACATACGAGCGTAGCCACCGTATTGACCTACCGAACGCATCAACGGGCTGGCAAATCCGCGTACGCCGTATCACACCAAACTCAACCAGTAACCGTATTGCCGATCGCATGGTGATTGAGGCTATTACGGAGGTGATCGACGCAAAATTGCGTTACCCCGAAACCGCTTTATTATTTATCCAGTTTGACGCCTCTCAATTCCAGAACATCCCGGTTATTTCCTGCGAACCTGACGGTCGTATTATCCGCATTCCGTCAAATTATGATCCACTCGCCCGCACATATAGCGGCACGTGGGACGGTACATTTAAATGGGCGTGGACGAATAATCCCGCGTGGATTTATTACGACATCCAAATCAGTGAGCGTTTCGGGCTGGGCCAGCGGATTAAGGTCGAGAATCTGGCGATCACAAAATGGACGCTGTACCAAATCGCGCAGTATTGCGATCAGTTGGTGCCTGATGGTCGTGGCGGTAGCGGCACAGAGCCGCGTTTTCTGTGTGACGTTTATATCCAGTCTCAGGAAGAGGCCTGGACAGTAATCAATGATCTGGCTGCGATTTTTCGTGGCGCGACGTTCTGGGCTAACAATCAGATGAACGTCATCGCTGATATGCCTCGCGATATTGATTACATCGTAACGCGAGCTAACGTTAAAGACGGGAAATTCACGTACAGCAACGCCAGCGAAAAAACGCACTACAGCACAGCTATGGTTGCCTGGTCTGATCCTGCCAATGGTTATCAGGATGCAGTTGAGGCGGTTTCTGACAACAAGCTGATTCGGCGCTATGGCATTAAACAGGCTGATATTACGGCGATCGGGTGTACTCGTTAGACTGAGAGTATCCGCCGTGGTAAATGGATTCTGCACACCAATGATGCCGATCGAGCGATTTCGTATACGATGGGACTGGACGGCGATGTCCCTGTGCCTGGCTCAATTGTTGGCGTTGCTGATGCGTTGCTGGCCGGTCGTCCGCTGGGTGGACGTATTAGTGCCGTCGATGGACGGAACATCACGCTCGATCGTGTATCGTCAGCCGCGGTTGGTGAGCGGCTGATCGTCAATCTTCCGAGCGGGCGGGCGCAGGGGCGCACGATTGAGGCCGTGAATGAGAAAATCGTTACGGTCACAACCGAATACAGCGAAACACCGATCCCCGAATCGGTTTGGGCTGTGGACGCCACGGATTTGGCGCTGCAACTGTATCGCATTATCGGCGTGAAGGAGGGTGATGACGGCGTTTCTTTCGATATTACCGGCATTGAATACGACCCGAATAAATGGGACAAAATTGATAACGGCGCCCGTATCGAGTCGCGCCCGATCAGTGTTATTCCGCCGTCTGTTCAATCCGCACCCGCAAACGTTTTAATCGGCAGCTATAACGCTGTTGATCAGGGCATAAACATTACGACGCTGCGAGTGATGTGGGAGCGAGCCGACAGCGCGATTGCGTATGAGGCGCAGTGGCGCCGGGATAGCGGGAACTGGATAAACGCTCCGCGCACATCTGCGCTGGGGTTTGAGGTGTCAGGCATTTACGCTGGACAATACCAGGCTCGCGTTCGGGCTATTAATGCGGCTGAAATCTCCAGCATGTGGGCCAATGCGCAGGAAACCCGACTTAACGGCAAAGAGGGCAATCCGCCTGCGCTGGCGAGTTTCATCACAGCGCCACTCGTTTTCGGCATCCAGATTAACTGGAGTTTCCCCGCTGATACCACTGACACGCTAAAAACAGAAATCCAGTACTCCCCGACGAGCGACGGACAGGACGTCTTGTTACTGGCTGATGTTGCGTATCCCACGCGAACCTATCAGCAAATGGGGTTGTCTGTCGGGCAGGCGTTTTTTTACCGCGCCCGTATTGTCGATAAATCAGGTAATCAGGGGCCGTGGACTGGATGGATGCACGGGGAATCCAGCACTGATGTTAGCGATATTACTGATGTGATTATGGCGGAGGTAACGGAAACTGACGCATGGAAATCACTGTCTGGTGACGTTGAGTTAAATACCCAGCAGATCGCTGACGGCATGCTGACCAGCATTGAGCAGGCGCGGGCGATTATCCGCAACAGTCTGGCTAACGACGCTGAAACCCGCCGTTGGCGAGCTCAGAACGGGGAGCGCACTGCTGAGATATCCGAAACCCGCGCCGCTGTCGCCAGTGAGGTGGAGGCTCGCACAATTGCACTGCTGGAAATGCAATCCAGTATCGGCAATACAAACAGCAACCTGAACTCGTTACAGCAGACAGTCACGACGCTGGAGCAAACAACGGCGCAGGATATCGCCAGTCTGAATAGTAAAATGACGTCAGCGGAGGGGAACATTGACGGCCTGTCAACGGTTGTTGATGGCATTGAGTCAACCGTTTCTCAGCAGGGCAACACAATCACATCTCAAGGATCGCAGATTACGCAGATCACTGCATTGGTTGCCGACGCCCAGTCTACCGCTAACGGCTCAGTGCAGAGCATCAATAGCGTATCTGCAACCGTTACCCAGCAGGGCAACACAATCACGTCTCAGGGGTCACAGATTAACCAACTGACGGCGACAGTTAACGGCGTATCTGCTGAAATCAGCGATGTGAGTAGTGTTGTCGGCAGCATGGACGCAAAAATGTCTGCGTATCGTTCAATAAAAGTGGCCGTAGATGCAAACGGGCGGCAATACATTGCCGGAATTGGGTTGGACGTTTCCAATTCAACGTCTGGGATGCAGGCAAATATTATTATGCTGGCTGACAGATTCACAATGATGGTAAATGCGGGAGGAACGCCAACGCCGATATTTACAAATCAGGGAACTCAGGTGATTTTGCGCAGTGCGGTTATAGGTGATGCAACTATTTCATTTTTGAAAATAGCCGATGACATTAAATCAACTGGATATGACGTGCCGGGTGTCGGTGGATATTGGTTGAGAAAAAACGGAAATTTCGACCTAAAAGATGCTAATGGGGTTACCGTTATAGAGTGGGGGCCGTAGTGACTAAATTTATACTCAGAAATCCTGATGGCAGCATACAGTTTGATCATAATGATCGAATTGTTAAAGTCATAGGGCTAATCAACTTGGGAAACGTTAATGGCTCCATTGATGTTGGTAATGACACGGATTCCTCAGATATATGGTATTCGGTTTTTCTCGCCCCAAACCAAATGATGCGAATCCCACCAGTTATTACAATATCCGGTAAAAACATCAACTGGAGCTTTAGCGAAGCGGGCTACCCGGCGTCGGGTGGTAATACCGGGAATCCGATTCTGCTTTATGGAGTGTACTGATGGCGTATTTACGGACCCGGAATAAAGATGGAAAAATTTTATTTGATTCTGATATTCCATGTTATGTTCTGTCTTCGTATGGTGAAACCATCATGGACTCACCCGTTAATGATTTAACATGGGGTATGGCTCCTATAAAACAAATTTCAGCAACAGTTGACACAGATTATCCTCCATTAATTTTTATTAGCCCCGGCACGCCGGGAAATAATAGTAATCAGCCTGCGTGGAACTCTGTTTGTGTATCGTCTATACAACGTACTGGTAACACGTTGACATTTAGGATATACGGCAATGTAATGTCTCCTTCATCTCAACGGATAAAATATTATATATTCACAATACCCAGAGCCATAAATAACGACAGGGAGGGCGTTTTTGCTGTTTGGAAGACAAATAGCGACGGACAGCGGTTAAAACATTCGATAGCGCCTATAAATACATGATACCAGTGCATGTCGAAAACAGACGATTAACTAATGCATATACCGATATGATCCAGGTCCCGCTATCGCCCGAACGGGAATATGCGGCATGTAATACCATATTTACCGGTTTCAATCTGAGCAGTGGTGGTGGTTTAATTTATGCGGTACACAGATGGCAATTCTACTATACATTTGAAAAAAAACCTATTAATACACGCTCAAACCGTATTGGCTGACTCGTTGGGCACACCATCAGGTTTATTTAATGGCCCATACCAGTGTGAAAATATAGGTTTGATTGTTATAGACATTACGCGACTTAATTTAGCGTGAATTATTCAAAAACGCCTGCAATCTATTAATTAATAAGAACCGCCAAATCAGGCGGTTTTTTATGTCTGGAGAAATTATGTCTTGGTATAGAACAGGAACTATTGCTGCAACCAATGGCAGTAAAATCATTACGGGGGCAGGAACACAGTTTTTAAACCCGCTGAACGGGGTTTCCGCTGGCCGCATGCTGCTATTGCCTGGCGCGGGAACTGTTCAGATTTATGAAATCGCGTCTGTTCAGTCAAACACCCAATTAACATTAGTCGATAATTATACCGGTACAACTGGCGCCGGAAAACTCTATGCCATTCCGACGTCACCGACTGTTTCTATCGAGCAGTTCGCGCATGATTTTGCGGAGACGCTCGCATATTACCAGCAGCAATTAGCGGGCTGGCAGGCGATTTTAACCGGAACAGGTGACGTAACGTTAACGACGCCAGACGGACAGAGTGTAACGGTTCGCAGCCAACGGGCATGGGACACCGCGCTGAATGGGAAAATGGATAACATCTCATTGCCATTATCCCGCGACAATGGCGGGTCAGGATCAACCGACGGAGCCGTTCGCAATGCCCCTAATGCCCCATCAAGTAGAACTTTAAATGATTGGCTTAGCTCGCTTGACGGTAACATGGCTGGTTCTGCACCGATCTCAAATGACGGTGGTTCGTGGCACACATATCTGAATGTAAAACACAGAAGCGGAATCGGTGATGGGATTAATTACGGTTTCGTACTGGAAGACCGCAGTATGACGTCGGCTAATTACGATGTTATATCCGTAAGGAAACAGGTAGGAGGATCGTGGCTTGCACCAGTTACCTTGTGGCACAGCGGGAACTTAACCAAACAATCCTCAGTGTCTGATACCACCATAGGCGCTGTCTTAACTAATGGTTCGTGGGGTCTTGGCGGCATAGCAATAAGCTCGGCTAACTATGCCACGATCGCCAGTACCCCCCGCAGTCAATTTATCGGGAGTGTATCAAATAACACTGGGTTTCCAACCTCGGATGTTGCGTGGACAGGTATTCATGTACCATTCAATGTCGATGGGTCGGCAACGGTTGCACTGGCTATATTAGCGGCCCCATCTTTAGGCGCTGCCAGAATGCAGGTTCATACCCGTAGATCTAGCATTAATAATGGTTGGCTAAACGTATTAATGTCCAACCAGTACACCGTTGACGCCAACGGATTCTATAAATCAGCATCACCGATTCTACGGCTCGCCAATTCCATTAGTGACATGCCTGATAATTATCTGGATGGTTTTGAACCATCTGGTTGCGGAGCAGTGAACATTGAGGCGGTTGGCGCTAATGCTGAGCGATTGGCGGTTGGTATATATCGCGTAACCGGTGCGCTAGGGTTGTCTGTCGAGGGGTGGACGATAGAAATTCCGCAGGACGTCAACGGCAACCGACTGGTTCATGTTGCAACTGAAACAGCCGATAATGGTGATATCACGGTATACGTCAGTAAACGCAAATTTGATATTGAAACCGGAAATATTGTGGCGGGCGAACCGATGGATATCCCTGCTGGCCGCTGGATAGATTTGAGATTGTCGATGCCACTAATTGAAGCACCTACCCCTGAAGAGGAGTAAAAGAGTCAAGCAGACCGGCAATGATGTCGAGCGCCTCTTCCAATGTTTCAACGGGGTCGGTGTGAATCGCCGGCGCCTCTGTCTCTCCGACGCGCACAGCGACATAAAACCCGGAGTCCTCAATCACTGCATACGAGCCAACGGGACATGCCGTCAGCATATCATTGTCGTCGAGTATGCAGATCGTGGTTCCGTGATAGTAGGTAGTTTTCATTGCAGCACCCGTTAAAACACCTGTAGATATAAATAAAATACGAAAATTAAAGGTAACTTATTGAATTTAATGGTACGCCCTACAGGATTCGAACCTGTGACCTACGGCTTAGAAGGCCGTTGCTCTATCCAACTGAGCTAAGGGCGCGTTGCGAAGAGAGATGAAACTGTTGGTTAGTGAGATAACAGTGGGCTGGATTATACCCACACACCTCGGTGAGTCAACGGATTGGCGTGCGATTTACGCTATACGGTGAATCCTTGTACAGCATTGGCCCTTCTTACTATCGTCGGAGCTCTTGGGAACATGATTGCGAACCTGATTCACGATAAATGATAACAAGAATATGTCTTTCAGCTTTCTCTGCTGGGCCGATTCGGAAATCTTTTGTAAGTTGTGCTCAGATGTATTCGCCACAACGTGACGTTGATACACTAGATGATAAGTGAAAGACAATATGGGTTGTCTGGTTCGGTTACCGTTGTTCGTAACCACTGCAATTTCTGTCGAACTGGGAATTTTTCGATTTATGCATAATTTGTTATCCGCGTTATTGCGTATTTGTCTACTAGCGACGCTTATGTCGCCAGTCGTGTATGTGTCCGCGGCGGAATCGGATGCTAATACGCAACCTGCGAAGTCTGAAGCGCCAGTGAAAATAAATATCGATGCGGAACTGGTAAAGTTGCAGAAGCAACTGGATAGCATTAAGCAGCAGGTGTCCGGGGCTAACAGCGATAGCATGTTCGGGGCGTTGAATGATACGGCGCAGGAACTGGTAAACAGTACGGATGATCTTTCTGCGGCGGTAGCGCCATTGCGAGCGCAGATTCAGGCGCAGTTGGATGTGCTGGGGCCGGCTCCGGCGGCTGGTTCTAATATCAATGAAACAGCGGAAGTGACACGTAAGCGCAATAATCTGAATACGCAAAAGTCCAAAATGGATGCGCAGATTGAGCAAATTCAGGCGCTGCGCGCCAATGCGACTAACTTATCGGCACAGATTGTCACTTTGCGGCGTAATGCGTTAAAAACGCAGTTGGCGCTAAACTCCGGCAGTATTCTTGGCGCGCGATTCTGGTCGCTGCTTGTGGCGACTCAGGCGGAAGATCAACGACGGTTGAGTACTTTTCAAGAGCAACTGAGCGATGCTTTTATGGCGTCATGGGCTCCTGACTGGCGTTATGGTTCAGTGTTTTTACTTCTGTTGGCCGCCGCGTTGACGACGGCAGGGCGTCAGTTTCTTGAGAAATACCTGGCCTGGGTCGGTATTCATATATTGCCGGAAGGCCGGTTGCGTCGGAGTTTTTTGGCGACGGCGGTTGTGATATCGACCGTGCTGACGATCGGTATTGCCACGAATCTGCTGGATTTTATGCTTACCCGACATGGCGGGGCGTCTGAGCGCGTGGCGTCATTTCTTGATGCGCTGGTGCGGTTGGCTATTTTTTGCGCCATGATCGCCGGGTTGGGACATGCTTTTCTTTCGAATCAGCGACCTTCGTGGCGTTTGCCCGCGATCTCTAATCCCGTCGCAAAGGCAATGACGCCTTTTCCGGTTGTCGCTGCTTTGTTTATTCTGTTTTTCGGCATAGTTGAGCAGATCACGGTTACGGTTGGGACATCTGTCGCCGCCACCATCATGGTAAATGGATTATCGGCGTTACTCCTGGCCCTCACCACTGGAACGATTGCGCTTAAGAGCGATCAGGTTCGCCGCCAGATGGTGCATTCCGGCGAGCAACCGGAAGCCCGTTCTACGCTGGCGGGGCTGATTCATCTGGCGGTACTGGCAACGTCAATTGCGGTGTTGATCTCGCTGGTCATCGGTTACATATCGCTGGCGCGTTTTTTAACCTATGAACTGGTATGGATCGGCATGGTGTTTTCCTGCCTTTACCTGTTCTCAACGTTTATTACGGATATCTGTGAAAGCGTTTTTTCTCCCAACAATGCCAGCGGCAAGCGTATTAAGAATTCCCTTAATCTTGATGACCGGCATCTGGCGCAGGCTACGTCATTGTTTTCGGCCAGCAGTAAAGTTTTTTTGATATTGATGGCGGCGGTGGCGCTTCTCAATGGCACATTTGGCACCACAACGCCGCTCGAACTGGTACAAAAAGCGGTTGAACTCTGGGGTGGTAAAGGACTTGAGACGCTGAGCATTGTGCCTGCTCATTTAGTAAATGCGATTTTGTTTCTGGTGGTTGGCATATATGTGCTGCGTTCCTCGAAACGTTGGCTGGAGTATGAGTTTCTTCCCAAAACGATGCTTGAACGTGGTATCCGCGCGTCACTGGTGACGTTGTTCAGCAACATTGGTTACATTCTGATTATTTTATTGACGCTGGCAACGCTGGGTATTCAGTGGAATAAACTGGCCTGGATTGTCAGTGCGCTTTCGGTCGGTATCGGTTTTGGTCTGCAAGAGATCGTGAAAAACTTTATTTCCGGTTTGATTTTGCTGACGGAGCGCCCGGTTAAGGTCGGCGATACGGTGAATATCAGTGGGGTAGAAGGCGATATTCGGCGAATTAATGTACGAGCGACGGAAATCCAACTGGGCGACCGTTCGACGGTGATTGTCCCGAACTCGCAGTTTATCTCGCAGAATGTACGTAATATCACAATGGGAAATCCTTTGGGCCTCGCGACGTTGGCGCTTACCTTTCCATTGGATATTGATCCTGAAGAAGCACGGTCTATTTTGTTGGATGCTTATATCAATCATGAGGCCATTCTGGACGCGCCTGCGCCCACGGTTAAATTTAGCCAGCTAAATCCGACAGGTATGGTGCTGAGCGTGACAGGCTATGTCAGCAGCCCAAGAATGGTCGCCGATGCAAAAAGTGATTTGTTATTCGAAATCATCAAGCGGTTGCGGACAGCCAATATTCCGTTGGCGGTCCCTCAAAAAATGGTGCTGGAGAATGGCGCAGCGTTGCCGGATGGGATTACCCTGGATGACAAGAGTCCAACATAAGCGATGTGATCCCATCATCTCTACAGGGATAGAGATGATGGGCGTTACAGCCGATGATGAGAATGGAACGCGATGCTTGTTGGTTATTTAACTTGTTGATTCACCATATCGATATAAATTTCACGCAGGCGGCGTGTAACTGGTCCGGGTTTCCCGTCGCCTATGGTTTGGTCATCCAGTGCTACGACAGGTAAGACGAAGGTGGTTGCGGAACTGATGAAGATCTCAGTCGCGTGATAGGCTTCTTCCGGCGTAAATAAGCGCTCCTCCAGCTTGATGTCGTCGCTTGCCGCCAATTTCAGCAGCGAATGACGTGTAATACCGTGCAGGATGTCATTACTAAGCGGACGAGTCACCACGGTGTTGTCATGCAGCACGATATAGCAGTTGCATGAACTGCCTTCGGTGATGAAGCCGTTTTCCACCATGAACGCATCGTCTGCGTTGTGGCTGTGGGCATATTCTTTCGCCATGCATGCCGCAAGCAGCCCAACGGTTTTAATATCCCGACGATGCCAGCGGATATCCGGGCTGGTGACAACCCGCAGACCGGTTTCCGCTTTCGGGTTGTCAATAATGGCGCGCGCCTGAGTAAACAGCACCAGCGTGGGTTTTACATCGGCGGGGGGGAAATAAAAATCACGATCGCCAGCGTTACCCCGGCTTAACTGTAAGTAAATCGCCCCTTCCTTTAGATTGTTTTTCTCAATCATGGCTTGGTGAATATTCTTCAATTCAGCCGGTGTGACGGGCAGTGTAAGAGACAGTTCGCGACAGGAGCGTTGCAGCCGCTCGATATGACCATCAAATTCCGCTAGTTTGCCGTTAACGACGGCAGTTACTTCATAGACGGCATCGGCAAAGAGAAAGCCGCGGTCAAAAATCGACACTTTCGCTTCATTCTCTTCAACATACTGTCCATCAACATAAACAAGACGTTGCATCAAAACACTCCTTAATCGTCGTTCAATGCAGATTAACTATTTAAGCCCCGCAGCGCCTTAGCCCCACAGCGATGCTTCTGGCGGATATATTTCGCTGCCGTTATAACGCAATCCTTCAGTACGGTCGCGCTGTAATAACAGCGGGCCGTCCAGATCGACAACGTTTGCTCCTTGCGCCACGATAAAAGCGGGGGCCATAGATAATGACGTACCCACCATACAACCGACCATAATTTGCAAACCAGCCTGCAATGCACTGGCACGTAGACGTAATGCTTCGGTCAATCCACCGGTTTTATCCAGTTTGATGTTTATCATGTCATAACATCCGGCGATTACCTCTAGTGAATGGCTGTCATGGCAGGATTCATCGGCACAGATCGGTATCGGACGCGGTAGTTCGGCCAGTACCTTGTCTTTTCCGGCAGGCAAGGGCTGTTCAATCATGGTGACGCCCAACGCAGCCAATTCCGGCACTAGTTTTAAATAAAGATCCGTATCCCAGCCTTCGTTCGCATCCACGATTAAACGCGCGGCGGGCGCGCCTTTGCGTACCGCTGCGACTCTGGCCAAATCGTCTTTGTCCGCCAGTTTCAGCTTGAGCAAGGGGCGGCTGGCGTTATTTTGCGCCGCCAGATGCATGCGTTCCGGGGTATCCAACGAGAGCGTATAAGCGCTTTCCAGCACCGAGGGCGCGGGGTGACTCAGGCGTTGCCAAATACGCTGGCGCTGCTGTTTGCACTCCAGATCCCAGAATGCGCAGTCAATCGCATTGCGCGCCGCGCCCGCAGGTAGACGGTTCTGGAGTGCGGCGCGATCGAGTCCATTGCGGATATCACCGCTTAACGCCGCAATTTGTTCCATCACGCTTTCGATGGATTCTCCATAGCGTGCGTAGGGCACGCATTCGCCATAGCCGATGGCTTCGCCGGATCGCAAGGTGACCACCACCACATCGGCCTGGGTTTTGCTGCCGCGAGAGATGGTGAATATACCCTTTAGCGGCCAGCTTTCATGGGATAATTGAATGTCGGTCATAGGTCTGCCAATTGGTCAACAATACGTCCTACTCCCTGACGGAACGGGTCCACGACAGGCAGGCCAAATTTTTTCTCAAGATCGGCCATTAATTGTAATGATTCTTCTTCGCTTAACGCGGCGCTATTGATTGAAATTCCGACAAAGCGCGCATTCGGGTTGGTCAATTTCGCCATTGACAGATTCAGGGCCATGCAATCGGCGATATCAGGAATAGGATAATCGACGCCGCGCATGGTTTTACGTGTCGGTTCATGGCACAAAACCAACGCATCCGGTTGCGCACCGTGGATAATACCCGTTGTGACGCCGGCAAAAGAGGGGTGGAACAGTGAGCCCTGACCTTCGATAATATCCCAATGGTTTTCGTCATTGGCTGGGGAGAGGGTTTCAACGGCACCGGCGATGAAATCGGATACCACCGCATCAATACTCACGCCGGAACCGCTGATCAGAATCCCGGTTTGTCCAGTCGCACGAAACGTTGCGTTGCCGCCGCGGGAGAGAATTTCTCTTTCGATCGCCAGCGCGGTATACATCTTGCCGCAGGAGCAGTCGGTGCCGACAGGCAGCAGGCGTTTGCCTGAACGTTTGCGTCCGTTGGCAACCGGGAAGGTTTGGGAAGGATGGCGTACGTCGAACAACGAACGGCCAAGTTTGGCGGCCAATTTTCTAAGCTCTGGCACATCAGATAAACAGTTGTGCAGACCTGCCGCGAGATCCATGCCGCTTTCCAGTGCCTGACTCAGTACGGCAATCCACTGTTGCGAAATAATGCCGCCGCGGTTGGCTACGCCAATCACCAACGTTTTTGCGCCTGCCGCGCGCGCGGCGCTGATATCCATATCGGGCAAATCGCAGTCGGCGTGACAGCCGTCCATTCTGTACTGTCCAACACAGTATTCCGGGTGCCATTGCTTAATGCCGATCGCAACCTTGGCCGCTAACTGATCGTGTGCATCCCCCAGAAATAACAAATAAGGTTTTTTGATATCCATTATTCATCCTCATGAAAATAGAAAAACGTTGATTGAAAGAGTGCTTTTTGGAAAATAAATTAGATAAGCGGTATCGATTTACCACTGATAATAATGATGAATATATTATTGTCAATATCAATGCCTATTAAGTTATAGGAACTGTAATTTAAGCATTTTGTTGAAATTTAAATCTATTAAGTTATGCTAATTAAGCATTAAATTTTGCAACTGCTGTTTGTTTTTATAGGTGACGGTTTTTTATAAAAACAGAATGCTTGGTTTTTATTAATTATATGATTTTATTGAATTATTGTTTTTTATACTGTTAACGATAATGCGCTAACTTGGTGAGCTGACTTATTATGGGGCCCCAAAATAAAGCAAGGCGCATTTTTGTTTTGGATTTGTTAATCAGAAATGGATTTTCTCTTATCAATATCAATAATGCTAATATTATTATGGTCAGTTAAAAGAATAATTAATATCCCGTTGAACGGAGGATATAAATTAAACTGATGGACGTTATTTTTTTAATACCTGGTATAGCCTGGTGATGAAAGAGGTTGCCGCCATGGTCGTTCGTCCTACTGGTAGTGGTACGCTTAGCGTAATGTGATACGACTCACGCGCGGATTAATCCGATTCCCGCACCATAAAAATTTATCGGCTGCCATATCGACAGATTCCATAATCTGGGATAGCTTGAATGGCTGGTCCGCAATGCGGAACCAGGCGTCGATCGGACGGTCCGGGCGCTCACGTTACTTTGAGGATGCTATGGCTGATTCTAATTCTTCGCGCCGTTTTACGCGCATCGATCGTCTTCCCCCTTACGTATTTAACATCACGGCTGAATTAAAAATGGCGGCTCGTCGTCGTGGCGAAGACATCATTGATTTCAGCATGGGTAACCCAGACGGCCCGACACCGCCTCATATCGTGGAAAAACTCTGTACTGTCGCTCAGCGTGAAGACACGCATGGTTACTCAACCTCCAAAGGCATTCCGCGGTTACGTCGCGCCATTTCGCGTTGGTATGCCGATCGTTATCAGGTGGATATTGACCCGGAAAGTGAAGCGATCGTCACCATCGGTTCCAAAGAGGGGCTGGCGCATTTGATGCTGGCAACATTGGATCATGGCGATACGGTACTGGTGCCTAATCCAAGTTATCCGATTCATATTTACGGGGCGGTGATTGCCGGGGCTCAGGTGCGGTCAGTTCCGCTGGTTGAAGGCGTGGATTTCTTCAATGAACTTGAGCGGGCGATCCGTGAAAGTATTCCGAAACCAAAAATGATGATTCTTGGTTTCCCTTCTAATCCGACCGCGCAGTGTGTCGAACTGGACTTCTTCGAGCGGGTGGTGGCATTGGCAAAGCAGTATGGCGTGCTGGTGATCCACGATCTGGCTTATGCCGACATCGTGTATGACGGTTGGAGAGCGCCATCGATTATGCAGGTGCCTGGCGCGAAAGATATCGCCGTCGAGTTTTTCACGCTGTCGAAAAGCTACAACATGGCGGGTTGGCGGGTTGGGTTTATGGTGGGTAACCAGGAATTGGTCAACGCGCTGGCCCGTATCAAGAGTTATCACGACTACGGTACGTTTACGCCATTGCAGGTAGCGGCGATTGCAGCGCTGGAGGGTGATCAGCAATGCGTTCGTGATATTGCCGAACAGTATCGTCAGCGACGCAATGTGCTGGTGCGCGGTCTACATGAAGCCGGCTGGATGGTGGATGAACCAAAGGCTTCGATGTATGTCTGGGCCAAAATCCCTGACGCGTATGCGCATTTGGGATCGCTGGAATTCGCCAAACGTCTGCTGGCTGATGCGAAAGTGTGCGTATCGCCGGGGATCGGCTTCGGCGACTATGGCGATACGCATGTTCGGTTCGCTTTGATCGAAAATCAGGATCGTATCCGCCAGGCGGTGCGCGGTATTAAGGCCATGTTCCGTGCCGATGGTATTTTAGCCCCGTCGAAAGCGGCGACAGGTAAAGTTTCTACTTCCTGAGTCCTGTCAACGTTCCCGGCCAGTGGCCGGGAACGTATTCTGCTTGCGATAGCTTCTCTATTCCCGCGATCGATAAAGTGACAGCCGCCGAATATTTGTTAGAATGCCTGTCGTTAATCTCAATCAGGATGAGGCGTGTCATGTCATTATCACTTATCAAATTTTCTGTTTTCACCCTATTTTGTATCGGTCTGGCTGGTTGCCAGCAGACTGGGATGTCCGCCAATAAAGGAAATGGTGCCGATAAAGCTGGGGCGGTATCTGTTAATGATCAGATTAATCAACTGTCGTCCCTGGTGGCGGCGACTCGATATCTGAAATCGCAATGCAACCGCAGCGATCTTCCCGATGAGTCGACGATCAATAATGTCGCGTTGGACGTGGCGAAGCAGCGCGGATGGGATATTTCAAACTATCAGGCTCTACCTCAACGCAGTGAAAGCCTGTATCAGGGATTGTTAAAGGACAGCACCTCGCAGGAAGCTCAGTGCTCCGAGTTTAACCGAACACTGGCGCCTTTCATTGATGCGTTACGCCGTCAGCGTTGAGCATCAGCACATCATCCGGCGGAATCGGCGTTGTCATTAAATTTTCCGTCGGGCCAGCTTTGTAAGGTATCCACAACGAATACTTCACTCTTTGCACTGAACATTACAGCGGATATGTGACCGAAACTTCATTTTGATGAAAACTCATAATAATTACAAATGAAATTTTGACGCAGATCGCAAAAAAAGAACAGAGTTATGATTTAATGAAATAATATTTTATTATTAATGGATTTTTGTTTCCTTTTTTTTGTTTACTTAAATAAACAGATTGATGTGAGAGGTTTTTTTGTTATCAGTCTAAAAGTAATATTGGTAATTATATCATGTGATATTTATATTTTGTCCCTCTTTAAATATTTTTATTAAATTGGTTTTATTTTTTTAACTAGCAGTTCTTTCCAAAAAGAAGGTATAAAAACATACGATTGACTGTCAGGATTTTTAATTTTATTGCTAATAATAAAATATTTATGCAGTGCTTGGTGAAATATAATTTGAGTAAAAATAGATCCTGTTATTGGAACGGAGATTCAACGGCAGGGGATAAATCATTTTTAACCGTTACGTGCAAAAACAACATAGGAAATGATGATATGGTTTATTTTTTACCCCGCGCCGGAATAACTCTGAGCGCCGTTCTGGTATTAAGTGGTTTATTGGCAGGCAGTGGAGAGGTTTATGCCGCCAGTGACGTCACGACAGGCTTGGCGCCCACGCCGCGGAATGTGAAAGTTCCCGCTCTTGCCTATGATGATTCAAGCGTTGTCCTGGTCTGGGAAGAGCCCGTCCAGGCACCTTCCGCCATTAAGGATTATCATGTCTATATGAATGGAAAACTGTTGGGAGGAACTCTTGATAACCAGAATATCCATTCACCGACCAAGCCTTATATTGATAATTTTTATCGTGTTATCGATACAGCGGGTTGGCATACCCGTATCGGTTTCTATAACTTCAAAGTGACGGACCTGTCGCCGGATACGGAATACCGGTTCACCGTACGCGCGGTTTATGCCGACGGTAGCGAATCGGCGGACAGTGTAACAATCGTCCAGAAAACCACGCCGGTGCCGCAGACGCTGAACGTGACCAATTACGGCGCCAAAGGCGACGGCGTCACCAACGATACGCAGGCGATTCAGAAAGCAATTGATGACTGCACGATAGCGACTTATCCGCAAGGGTGTAAGGTGGTGGTCTCGGGCGGCGAGTTTAAGACCGGCGCGCTGTTCCTGCACAGCGATATGACGTTTGAAGTAGCTGAAGGCGCGATACTGCGCGGTTCGCAAAGCGGTGATGATTATCCGCTGGCGCGTGGTTATTACCTCTATCCTTACAGTAATCCACCGTTGCCGAAACGTCCGCCATCACTGATTAATGTTTTAGAAAGCAATGATAAAGGCAGTACCCACGCCGGCACGTTTAAAAATATCCGTATCGTGGGTAAAGGCACTATTGATGGTAATGGCTGGAAGCGCGGCGTCAAGGCGGACGGCGCGGCGACCATGACGGATGAATTGGGGCAAACGCTGCCGCAATACCGGGCAAGTAAAGCCGGCAAGGTGTCCGACGATGGGATTCTGGCGAAAGATCAAACTGAAAAAGCGGTGGCGCAAGGGATGTCGCGTAATGAGGCTTACAAGAATCGTCGTTCCAGTCTGATGACGCTGCGTGGTGTCCGCAATCTGTATCTGGAAGGGCTGACCATCCTCAATCCGGCTTATCATGGCGTGATGGTGTTGGAATCCGAGAATGTGGCGATGAATGCGTTGGTGCATACCACTTATGATGCGAATAACGCGGACGGTATCGAGTTCGGCAACAGTCAGAATGCGATGGTATTCAATAACTTTTTTGATACCGGCGACGACAGTATCAATTTTGCCGCGGGTTATGGCGCGGAGGTGGCGGCAAAACAGCAGAAAACGCAAAGCGGCGCGTGGATTTTCAATAACTACTTCCGTAAAGGTCATGGCGCTGTCGTTACCGGGAGTCATACCGGGGCCTGGATTGAGAAAATCGTTGCCGAAAATAATGTCATGAATTTGACGGATGTCGGGTTGCGTATGAAAAGTCGCCCGTATTATGGCGGAGGCGCGCGTGACGTGGTCTTTCGCAACAACGCAATGCGTGGTATTGTCAGACAACCGTTTGTGTTCACCATCAAATATAAAGCGGATGTGAACGATACCCGGCCTGCGGCTGAACCGGCCCAGTTCCGTGATGTGACAGTTTCTGACGTCACGGTTGATGGCGCAGCGAATGAAAACAGCATTCTGGTTGATGGAATGACGGTAGCTGAAATGGCGGCGGCGTATGGGTTTTCTTTCAGCCGTGATGCCTATCACCAAGGCTTGCATTTTGAAAGAGTAAAGTTCAAAAACACCCAAGCCACCGACATCACTTTCCTGAAAGACAGCGTGTTCAAAGATGTGATTTTTGAAAATGTCGCAGCGGCCTGGAAGTTTGGTTATAGCGAAAATATCAAACTGGAAGATCGGGTTAATCGAGATGCTTCCCTGACGACGACGGGGGATGAGGTTATCATCCGCGAAGCCGCGACGGAATAAGGATTGACGCCCAAGCGAAAGGCGTGGGCTATAATTATGGACGATATATAATGCCTCAATCTCAATCATGGACCCTTAAAGCGTTTTCATTCAATGCGCTGTTGATAAAACGCCAATCCTTACCATTACCTCTGATTCGCCGTGTTCTTCTTGGGTGCATTTTGCTGCTGATTTGCCAGCAACTGGCGGTCCTCACCTGGCGAGTGCTACAGCCCGAAAATCCTCGTTCTATCAACATCTCCGTCAAACCCGCTCAGGCTAAAGAAAAACCGGTTATATCGGGTGAGTTTACGTTGTTCGGCCGCTCTCCTGACGTCATTACCCCGACGGCGCCAGACGCGCTAAATGGGGATATCCCGCTTTCCACTTTAGACATCAGTCTCACCGGTATTTTGGCGAGTGAAGATGGCGGTCAATCCATTGCCATTATCGCCAAAGATAGTCAGCAATACAGTTGTGGCGAAGGGGACGCCGTGCCGGGTTATGAAGCCAAAATTGTGACTATCTTTGCCGATCGTGTGGTATTGCAATATCAAGGGCGATATGAAGCGCTGCATTTATATCGAAATGATGCCGAAAGCGGTGACACAGGCGCGTTGAGCCAGTCGCAGGCGCAGGAAAAGACACCGCAACAACTGCTAAGCGCGTTGGATTACTTCACCATTTCTCCCGTCATGGAAGAGGAGGCTTTGAAGGGATATCTGCTTAATCCCGGTAAACAGCCGGATTTATTTTATCGTGCGGGCTTACAGGATAACGATCTGGCGGTGGCGTTAAACGGTATCAATTTGCAGGATGTCGAGCAGGCGCAACAAGCGGTAACGCAGTTGCCTGGCATGGATGAAATCAACTTGACTGTGGAGCGCGACGGTCAACAACAGGATATTTATTTGCTACTAGATGGAGACGACTAATTTGTTTAGTAAAGGACAACCATTTTCTAAGAGAAAATGGTTAAGCAGCACACGGCGAAAAGGATTGTGCCTGTTAGGAAGCAGCATGCTTCTGCTGGTTTCTTCACTTGCATGGAGCGCTGAGTTTTCCGCCAGTTTTAAAGGCACGGACATTCAGGAATTCATCAATACCGTTAGTAAAAATCTGAATAAAACCGTGATCATCGATCCTTCCGTCAGAGGCAATATTACCGTGCGCAGTTATGACATGATGAATGAAGAACAGTATTACCAGTTCTTTCTCAGCGTGTTGGATGTGTATGGCTTCACCGTGGTGCCGATGGATAACAATGTATTGAAGGTTATCTCATCAAAAGAGGCGAAATCCACCTCGATGCCGCTGGCCAGCGATGACGAACCCGGCATTGGGGATGAAGTGGTGACGCGTGTGGTGCCGGTCAATAACGTTGCGGCGCGTGATTTAGCGCCGTTGCTGCGCCAGTTGAATGACAATGCCGGCGCCGGGAGCGTGGTGCATTACGAGCCGTCAAACGTGCTGCTGATGACCGGGCGCGCCGCTGTCATCAAACGACTGATGACGATTGTTGAGCGGGTGGATAAAACCGGCGACCGCAATGTCACCACCGTTCCGCTTTCCTACGCTTCCTCGCTGGAAGTGGTGAAGTTGGTGAACGAGTTGAATAAACCCGACGAGAAAACGGCGTTGCCGGGCATGATGACCGCCAATGTCGTCGCCGATGAGCGAACCAACTCCGTGCTGGTTCGCGGCGAGCCGAATTCCCGTCAGCGGGTGATCGATATGATCAAACAACTCGATCGGCAGCAGGCAGTCCAGGGCAACACTAAAGTTATCTATCTTAAATACGCCAAGGCCACCGATTTGGTCGAAGTGCTGACCGGCGTGGGCGACAGCATCAAAACCGAACAACAGAACGCTTTACCGGCGCTACGCAAAGAAATATCCA
Source organism: Brenneria salicis ATCC 15712 = DSM 30166 (assembly GCF_003315515.1). GTDB lineage: Bacteria > Pseudomonadota > Gammaproteobacteria > Enterobacterales > Enterobacteriaceae > Brenneria > Brenneria salicis. The sequence goes on from NZ_QNRY01000003.1 coordinate 22,419, forward strand.
TTAAAGCGCATGAACAGACGAACTCATTGATTGTGAATGCGGCGCCGGATGTGATGCGCGATCTGGAACAGGTGATCGCGCAATTGGATATTCGCCGCCCTCAGGTGCTGGTGGAAGCGGTCATTGCGGAAGTACAGGACGCAGACGGCATGAATCTGGGCATTCAATGGTCCAATAAAAATGCCGGGATGACGCAATTCACCAACACCGGCCTGCCGATTTCCACGATGGTCGCGGGCACGGATCAGTACAAAAGAGACGGCACGCTCACGACCTCCGCTACGAGTGCGCTCAACAGCTTTAACGGTATTGCCGCCGGCTTCTATCAGGGCAACTGGTCGATGCTGCTCACCGCGCTGTCCAGCAACAGCAAGAACGATATTCTGGCGACGCCGAGCATCGTGACGCTGGACAATATGGAGGCCACCTTCAATGTCGGGCAGGAAGTGCCGGTTTTGGCTGGTTCCCAAACGACCTCCGGCGACAATATCTTCAATACGGTGGAACGTAAAACCGTCGGCATCAAGCTGAAGGTGAAGCCGCAGATTAATGAAGGCGATTCCGTATTGCTGGAGATTGAACAGGAAGTCTCCAGCGTGGCCGACTCCGCGTCCAGCAGCAGTTCTGAGCTTGGGGCCACGTTTAACACGCGCACCGTCAATAATGCCGTTCTGGTGAGCAGCGGTGAAACGGTGGTTGTCGGCGGCTTGTTAGATAAAAGTACGCGGGAAAGTATGGATAAAATCCCGGTATTGGGCGACATTCCGCTGTTGGGATACCTGTTTCGCTCCAATAGCCGCCAGGTTTCAAAACGTAATCTGATGTTGTTTATTCGTCCCTCCATTATTCGCGATCGTAATCAGTATCAGAGCGCTTCTGCGGGAAAATACCATTCGTTTAGCGAGGAACAGGAGCGGCAGCGCGATGTCAAGCGCGGCGAAGGCTTATTGAGCAACGATCTCCTGAATCTACCGCCGACGGGTAATGCCTACACGTTCCGTCAGGTGCAATCCTCTATCGTGGCGTTTTATCCCGCGGGGGGGCGATGAGCGATATTTCTCCGCGCATGATTGAATTACGTCCTGTATTGCCTTTTGCCTATGCCAAAGGACAACAGATTCTGTTGTTGCAAGGCGAGGGAGACGGCAATCAACAGGCGATCTGCGCGGCGCGGACGCCAGCCTCCGCGTTGCTGGAAGCGCGCCGCGTGGCGGGTTATCCGCTCAAGATCCAACGTGTGACGGAAGCGGAATTCGAGCGGCAACTGGTGGTCAGCTATCAGCGTGACTCCGAGGAGGCGCGGCGTCTGATGGAAGACATCGGTAATGAAATGGATTTCTATACATTGGCCGAAGAATTGCCGGATAGCGACGATCTGCTGGATACCGACGATGACGCGCCGATTATCCGCTTGATCAATGCCATGCTCACCGAAGCCATTAAAAACAAGGCCTCGGATATTCACATCGAAACCTATGAGCGTTATCTGCAAATTCGTTTCCGCGTGGACGGCGTGCTGCGCGAAATTCTGCGACCACAACGTAAGCTGGCGTCGCTTTTGGTATCGCGTATCAAGGTGATGGCGAAGCTGGATATAGCTGAAAAGCGCATACCGCAAGATGGCCGCATGGCGCTGCGTATCGGCGGTCGGGCGATTGACGTGCGGGTGTCGACGTTGCCTTCCAGTCATGGGGAGCGCGTGGTCTTGCGTTTGCTGGATAAAAACAGTGTTCAGTTGGATCTGGCCGCGCTGGGGATGTCGTCAGCCCATCGTCAGCAACTGGATAAGCTGATCCACCGTCCGCACGGTATTATTCTGGTGACCGGGCCAACCGGATCGGGGAAAAGCACCACCCTCTATGCCGCGCTAAGCCGTTTGAATGCGGCGGAACGCAATATCATGACGGTGGAAGATCCCATCGAATATGAACTGGAGGGGATTGGGCAAACGCAGGTTAACGTCAAAGTGGACATGACCTTTGCCCGTGGCTTGCGGGCGATTTTGCGTCAGGACCCGGATGTCGTGCTGGTGGGAGAGATTCGTGACGGCGAAACCGCGCAGATTGCGGTACAGGCTTCGCTCACCGGCCACCTGGTGCTCTCAACACTGCATACCAACAGTGCTTTGGGGGCGCTGTCACGGTTGCAGGACATGGGAGTGGAGTCTTTTCTGTTGTCGACATCGTTGCTGGGAGTGCTGGCGCAGCGTCTGGTGCGCACGTTGTGCCCTGAGTGCAGCCATCCGCAGCAGGTTGATGCCGTTCATGCGGAACAAATGGGCGTGCCGCCGGACACGATGCTGCGTCATCCCGTCGGCTGTGCGCAATGTAACTTTACCGGCTATCGGGGCCGCATCGGGATTCATGAACTGGTACTGATTGATGATCGGGTACGAACGGCCATTCACCGCTGCGAGGGGGAAATGGCGATCGCGCAAATACTGGGGGCCGAGAGAAAGACGATCCGGCAAGACGGTCTGGAGAAAGTGCTGGCCGGGATCACCACCTGGGAAGAAGTGATCCGCGTGACCAAAGAGGAGTGATATGGCGCAGTACCACTATCAGGCACTGAATGCTCAGGGAAAAAAATGTCGCGGCGCGCAGGAGGCGGATTCAGCCAAACAAGCGCGTCAATTACTGCGTGAGCGCGGTCTGATACCCGTTGCATTGAGCGAAAACCACAGCAGACAGCAAAAATCCGCTTCAGCCAGCTTTTCTCTGCGGCGAAAACACCGTATCAGCGCTTCCGATCTGGCGTTACTCACCCGGCAACTGGCGACGCTGGTGGCGGCCTCCCTGCCGTTGGAGGAAGCGCTGGATGCGGTCGCCAAACAGAGCGAAAAACCGCATTTAAGCCAGTTGATGGCGGCGGTTCGCGGCAAAGTCATGGAAGGCCATTCGCTGGCGGATGCCATGAAATGCTTTCCCGGCAGTTTTGAACGTCTCTATTGCGCGATGGTGGCGGCGGGGGAAACCTCCGGTCATCTCGATGCGGTGCTTAATCGGCTGGCGGACTATACCGAGCAGCGTCAGCAGATGCGCAGCCGGATACAACAGGCCATGATTTACCCCTGCATGTTGACTGTGGTGGCGATCGCGGTTGTCAGCATTCTGCTGTCAGCCGTGGTTCCCAAAGTGGTCGAACAGTTTATCCATATGAAACAGACGCTGCCGCTGTCAACGCGGATGTTGATGGCAATGAGCGATGCGGTGCGCACGGCGGGGCCTTGGGTTGCTCTGGCGTTACTGGCGGGCTTCATCGTGCTGCGTGTGCTGTTGCGCCAAGAAAAACGGCGCATTGTTTTTCACCGGAGATTACTGTTTTTGCCGCTGCTGGGACGTATCGCCAGAGGCTTGAATACCGCGCGTTATGCCCGCACGCTGAGCATTCTGAACGCCAGCGCCGTGCCGTTGTTGCAGGCCATGCGTATCAGCGGCGATGTCATGACCAATGACTACGCCCGTCATCGACTGGCATTAGCGGCGGATGCGGTGCGGGAAGGCGTCAGTTTGCACAAGGCATTAGAGCAGACGGCGCTGTTTCCCCCCATGATGCGCCACATGATCGCCAGCGGCGAACGCAGCGGTGAACTAGACAGTATGCTGGAGCGGGCGGCGGATAATCAGGATCGTGAATTCAACGCGCAGATGACGCTGGCGCTGGGACTGTTTGAACCTTTGCTGGTAGTGAGTATGGCGGCGATTGTGCTGTTTATCGTCCTCGCCATTCTACAGCCGATCCTGCAACTGAATACGTTAATGAGTTCGTAACATTTGAGTGAGGAAAAGTAAGGATGCAACAACGTCAACGTGGTTTTACCCTGTTGGAAATTATGGTGGTTATCGTCATTCTCGGCGTATTGGCGAGTCTGATCGTGCCGAACCTGATGGGGAACAAGGAAAAGGCGGATCGGCAAAAAGCCATTAGCGACATTGTATCGCTGGAAAGCGCGTTGGATATGTACAAACTCGACAACCATCGCTATCCGACAACAGAACAGGGATTGCAAGCTCTGGTGAAAAAACCAACGGTGCAACCGGAACCGCGCAATTACTCTCAGGATGGCTATATCCGACGTCTGCCGCAAGATCCGTGGGGCGCGGAATATCAACTCTTGAACCCCGGCCAGCATAGCAAGCTGGATATTTTCTCATTCGGGCCGGATGGCATGCCGGACACGGAAGATGATATCGGCAACTGGAATCTCAACGGCAAATAAGCAGGTTTTGCGCTCGTCGCATCAACCGGAGCAGGGAAGTCAGGTGTTATGACAACAACACGATCAACGAGACGCTATCAGCGCGGGTTCACCTTGCTGGAAATGATGTTGGTCGTTTTGCTGGCGGGGGTGGCCGCCACCCTGGTGGTAATGGCGTTCCCAGCCGAGCGTCAGAATGACAGCGCCTGGCAGTTGGCTCGTTTCCAGACCCAACTGGCGTTTGCCGCTGATGCCAGTCAAATCAATGAATTGATGTTGGGAGTACGGATATACCCTGACCGTTGGCAGTTCTATCAATTACAGCGGGAAACCTCATCTGAGACGGAGAGCGATGCCAACTGGAAAGGCTATCAATGGCGTCCCTGGCGGCCTTACCGTGTTAATCCTTCTGCCACGATGCCAGATTCATTACGCTTTGAACTGTTGCAAGTAAATGGCAAAAAAGCGCAAAAAAGGCGCGGGAAAGATAACGACGCACCCGACATCCTGATCCTCCCCGGCGGAGAAATCACCCCTTTCAGACTGTTGCTGAAAGCTGAAGACAAATCCCTGTCGAACTGGCTGGAAGTGGATGGCAACGGCATGATGCGAACGTCGTTCAAACAGGCAGAGATCCCATGAGCAGACAGCAAGGCATGACGTTAATGGAAGTGCTGGTGGCGCTAACGGTTTTTGCGCTGGCGGGCGTCGCGGTTTTGCAGACCACGGCAAAGCAGGCGGCAAGCCTGAGCCGGCTGGAAGAGAAGACCTTTGCCGGCTGGATTGCGGAAAACCAACAGGTGCGGCTGCGCCTTGAACAGCAATGGCCGGAAACTCGTTGGATAAAGGGAGAAACGGAGTTCGCCGGTCAACGCTGGTATTGGCGCTGGCAAGGGGTGGAAATGGACGATCCCCAGTTTCGGGCGCTGGATGTTGAAGTACGACGGGATAACGATGCGTTAGCCGCCGACGGCATACTACGCACCTATGTGGTGAAACCGTGATATCGGTGAAAACAGTAGCGGGAAAACCGCAGGATCGCGTGCGTCAACAGGGTTTTACGTTGCTGGAAATGCTGCTGGCGTTGGCTATCTTCGCCGCATTGAGCCTCAGCGCTTTTCAGGTGTTGAATGGCGTCATGCGTAACGATGAAATTTCCCAACGCAAGGCGCAACGGCTGGGTGAACTGCAACGCGCTTTCACGCAGATGGATAACGATTTTTCGCAGATGATTGCTCGTGGTAGTCGCGGCGGTTCGTCTCTGTTTTACGCCGGCAGGGATCAACTGAAAAGCGACGACTGGAGCGTCAGTTTTATGCGTAGCGGCTGGCAGAATCCGTTCGGTTTGTTGCCACGCTCTGAGCTTCAGCCTGTGGCTTACCGGTTGCGTAATAATATACTGGAGCGCCTTACCTATCCCTATCCAGATCCTATCGATGGCGTGGAGCCGGGGGGGACGCAGTTGCTGACGCGGGTTGATGGATTCCGCCTGCGTTTCTTCGCCAATAAAACCTGGCGGGATCGGTGGGAGAACAAGACTCAGCTTCCACAAGGTATCGAAGTGATCCTGACGTTAAAGGACTATGGCGAAATGTCGCGCATCTATTTTATTACCGCCGGGCTGGTTAAATGATGTCGTCTCGTCAGCGTGGTGTCGCGCTACTGGTGGTCTTGCTGATATTGGCACTGATGGTGACGATAGCCACGGTGATTACCGAGCGCAGCGGCAAGGCATTTTTGCGCACGGACAGTCAGCTTGGCCGCCAGCAGGCCAAATGGTATGCCCTGGGTACGGAAGCGCTAGCGGGCAAACTCTTGCAGCGTGATGCCCTAAGCGAGTCTGACAGAACGCATCTGGCGCAAAACTGGGCGCAACCGGGCCGCAAGTTCCCGATTGACGGGGGGGAAGTATCCGTGCAGCTACAGGATGCCGGCACCTGCTTCAATCTCAATGCGATTAATCAGGGCAGTGGTAATGCCGATACGCAGTTAACCATACCTTACCCTGCACAGGTATTTCGTATGCTGTTGCAGCATCTGGGTGAGGAAGCGACGCGAGCGGAGCAGATTGTGGCCGCCGTGCGCGACTGGATTGATAATGATAGTCATCCGCTGACGAATGGCGCCGAGGATGAGGTTTATGCTTCGCTACCGGTGCCTTACCAGGCGGGAAACAGGGCCATGAGCGAGATCAGCGAATTGCGCGCGGTATATGGCATGGACGCTGATCTCTATCAGCGCTTGTTGCCCTATGTCTGTGTATTGCCGGTTGAAACGCTGCTGGTCAATATTAATACGCTGACGGAGGCGCAGGCGCCGCTGCTGGCGGCGCTTTTTCTAAAAGAAATGACGGTGCCGCAAGCTGTGGCGTTGATACAGAAAAGACCGCGTACTGGTTGGGAGAGTTTGTCTGTGCTTCAGCAAACGGGATTATTGCCTGAAAACAGTAAAAATACCGTGCAAAGCATACTGACAGTGAAAAGTGAATGGTTTTTCGCGCAATTGCATGTGCGCGTTGGCGACAGTGACTTTTATCAACGCAGTTTAATTCAACTCAGTGGGCAAAAAGCGTTGGTCGTGCAGCGGCAATATGGAGGATATAGGACGGTGAATCCATGAATCAATCCCAGCACAGCAGAAAAACCTGTCTGATCGTTAGGCTTCCCTCCGCCGATGGGGAAGCCATCGAATGGCAGATGAGAGCAAACAGCGGCGATCAGATTGTGGCGCATGGGGGCGGCCGTGCGGAGCAGGTGCGTGAGTCGTTGGCTGGCTACCCGGCTCCGGCGTTTACCCGCGTGTTGGTGCCAGCCACGGATGTGACTGTGCATACGCTGACGCTCCCTGCTCAGGTCCGGCGTCAGTTGGCGCAAGTTGTGCAGTTTATGCTGGAAGATCAACTGGCTACCGATATTGAAAAACTACACTTTGCTTTACTCGAACGGCAAGGGGAGACCGGCACGGTTGCCGTGGTGGAAAAAAGTCGTATGCGCCATTGGTTATCGCAGTGTGCGGAGTCAGGGATAGCGGCGGATTCGCTGCTGCCAGATGCTCAGGTATTGCCCCGGCATAAAGACGGCTGGAGCGCGCTGAATCACAATGGGACATGGCTGTTTCGACAGGAAAATGGTCATGCCATGGCTGCGGAGTCTTCGTGGTTCGCCGAACTACTGATTGCCTGTGCGCCGTTGCCCGCTATCTACTGTTATAGCGCGGCGCCAGTGATTGGCGAGGGATTCTCGCCGACCGAATGGCAAACTCTGCCTGAAACGGATTTGTTTGCGCTGGCGGCGAAGGCCCGTCTGCCGCCTTCAGCCGATTTGCGGCAGGGCGAGTTTGCATCGGTTAAAGCGTGGCGGCATACCCTGCTTCCCTGGCGGGGTGTCGCTATTGCGCTGTTATGTTACATGCTGCTGGTGATTGGCGAAATGGGATGGACGCATTATCAGCTTTACCGGCAGGCCGCGTACTGGCGTCAGGAGAGCATCCGCGTCTATCGGCAGCTATTCCCGTCAGAAACAGCGGTAATTAATCCCCGACTGCAAATGCAGCAGCGGTTGCAACGCGCGTCCGCGGTAAAGGGGACGCAGGGGTTACTCAGCCAACTCACGGCGTTGCAGCAGATCATCACGCGCAATAGCGATGTACAGATTCAATCCCTGTCTTATGAGGCGTCAGGCTCCGAACTGCGAGTAGCTTTGCAAGCAACGTCGTATCAGGCACTGGAGCAACTCCAACAACAGGCGGCGGCGTACTATCAGGTTCAGGCGGGCGAGATGCGGCAGGAAGAGGGCTATGTTGAAGGACGATTAACATTAAGGAGTCGGCCATGAACGAATTACTACAACGCTGGCGCGCCATGAACCCACGTGAGCGGCAGTTGCTGTTGGTCTGCGCCGGTATGCTATTACTTTGTCTGGGGTATTACGCGATATGGCAGCCCTGGCAGAACCGCGAGCACCAATGGCAACGCATCATTTCCCGCGAACAGCAGACGGTTGAGTGGATACAAAAGCAGGCGGTGAACTTGCCGGGAGATGGGCAGGCGCAGGAAGACGTTCAAGGGCGTGATATCAGCCTGCCCATTCTGGTATCGCAAAGCACCGGGCGTTACGGACTGACGGTGGTGCGACTGCAACCACAAGGCAGCCAGATTATGGTAGCGTTGGAGCGCAGTGATTTCAATACGCTGATCCGTTGGTTGAGCGAGTTGGAACAGAAAAACGGTGTCAGGGTGCTGGCGCTGGATGTCGCCGCCGTGGATCAAAGTCCCGGCAGCGTTGATATCACCAGATTATTACTGGCGAGGCCGGATGAAGAGTAACGCCGTCGGGCCTTTTGCCTGAATTTTCAGGCGATTTTTCAGCAATAATTGCGCAGCGATTCGCAATAACCAAACTCCCCGGCCTGACGCCATTGGCGTATTGCACAGACTATGAAAGTATGCCTGTGGCTTAAGCGGGGATAGCGTTTATTAAACATCATTATCGAGTATCAGGATGGGATTGGCATGGAAGGGATATTGGCATTTGCCGAAAGATTTCCCGCAGGGTGGCTGGCTGCATTAGCATTGGCTGGCCTGATGGTGGGCAGTTTTCTGAATGTGGTGATTTACCGGTTGCCAATCATGCTGGAGCGGCGCTGGCACTGGGATGCCTGTGCCCAACTCGGTTTGCCGCTGCCTGTTGATGAACCGCACTATAATCTCTGGTGGCCGCCATCTGGTTGTCCGCACTGCCAACATGCCATCGCGATAAAAGACAATATTCCGATAGTTAGCTGGTTATGGTTGCGTGGTCGCTCGCGATGCTGCCAGCGACCGATATCCACGCAATATCCACTGATTGAAGTGCTGACCATGCTGTTCTTCATGTCCGCCGGGTTGCTGTGGCCACCCGGTATGGCGCTATGGGGCGCGTTGATCCTACTATCGTTCCTGTTGGTATTGACGGTTATTGACATGAAAACATGGCTGCTGCCAGATGCGCTGACGCTGCCTTTACTCTGGCTGGGCCTGATGTTTAACCTGTCGGGTACGTTTGTTTCCCTGGATGATGCGGTGATTGGGGCGATAGCCGGTTACCTGTCTCTCTGGTTGCTGTACTGGGGATTTATATTACTTACAGGCAAAGACGCGCTGGGATATGGCGATTTTAAACTACTGGCGGCGCTGGGCGGGTGGCTGGGCTGGCGTGCATTACCCAATCTGATGCTTATCGCCGCCTTGAGCGGGTTGATCGCTACGTTAGCGTGGCGTTGGGTACGGCGGAAAAAGACAGATCAACCGTTGGCATTCGGTCCCTGGCTGGCTGTCGGCGGCGGCATTAGCATCCTGATTAACGGGATAGGCGTATAGCAAATGTATCGCATAAAAACAGGCTGAGGGTATTTACACCATCAGCCTGCGTTTTGTTCATCTCTGTTCTGCGCCTTTCAGGAAATCTGTTCCGTCAGGCAAAATGACTGGTTATTCCACCATCAGTATAAAAGTACTCACCCAAACAACCAGACAGAATGAGATACCCATAAAAAAATACTTCACCGATATATTCTCCAGCAGAAACCACGCCAGCAACGATCCCGATTGTGCGTTTTATTATGGAAGGGAAATGCGTGCCGTTTGCTATTGCGCAGCGGGAAAACAATTCCCCGTTGTCATCACCAGAGGTCACACTAGTTATGACGGGATCGGCGCTCAATCTACGCCGAGTGAGGGGCATAATTCAAGAGGGCGGAGACACTAAATTTATCGAAATAGCATTAAAAAGCGTTCAGTGCCGATAGCCGCTAAAGGGTGAAACCGCGCAACCTCGGATCCTGCTTTATTCGTCAGCCTGATTAATCTTAATATCAGGCTGGATCTGTCGCCGGCAATATTATCAGGTAAATCGGGCAACCGAGGCCATCTCTGTTATTATTGCCACTCATCATGCGCCGTCAGTGGACTGGCGTAGGTTCTCGTCGTGTCACTGTTGGTAATAAGAGTAATTATTGTGAGTACAACCGCATTTTCTTCCCTTGCTCTGCCTGCCGAGCAGTTATCTAATCTTAATGAACTGGGCTATGCCGCAATGACCCCTGTTCAGGCTGCCGCGTTACCGGCCATCCTGCATGGCGCCGATGTGCGCGCCAGGGCGAAAACCGGCAGCGGTAAAACGGCGGCTTTCGGTATTGGCCTGCTCAATCGGATTGTTGTCGAGGCGTTTGTGACTCAGGCACTAGTGCTATGTCCAACGCGTGAACTGGCGGATCAGGTGAGTAAGGAACTGCGTCGTTTGGCGCGTTTTGCGCAGAATATCAAAATTCTGACGCTGTGCGGCGGCCAGCCTATCGGTCATCAGTTGGATTCGTTGGTTCATGCGCCGCATATTGTGGTCGGTACGCCGGGGCGCATTCAGGATCACCTGCGTAAGCAATCTCTGTTGCTTGATGCATTGAAAGTGCTGGTGCTGGATGAAGCGGATCGCATGCTGGATATGGGGTTTACGGACGCAATTGATGATGTGATCAGTTATACGCCTTCAACTCGTCAGACATTGCTATTTTCAGCCACCTATCCGAATGAAATCGAACAGATTAGCGCCCGCGTTCAGCGTCAGCCATTGAGCGTCGATGTGGTTGATGAAAACGCTGAACCGGCCATCGAACAACGTTTTTATGAAACTACCAGAGAGCAGCGTTTACCGCTGTTGATCGCTATTCTGAACCATTATCAGCCTGCATCCTGCGTGGTGTTCTGTAACACAAAGCGTGATTGTCAGGGCGTATTTGACGCGTTGGATTCTCGTGGTATCAGTGTTTCGGCGCTACATGGCGATCTGGAGCAGCGCGATCGCGATCAAGTATTGGTACGCTTTTCCAATCGCAGTTGCCGTGTGTTGGTGGCGACCGATGTGGCTGCTCGCGGGCTGGACATAAAAGAACTGGAACTGGTCGTGAATTTCGAACTGGCTTTCGATCCAGAAGTGCATGTTCACCGTATTGGCCGAACCGGACGGGCGGGAATGCAAGGGCTGGCCGTCAGTTTATGTGTACCGCAGGAGATGAACCGCGCTCATTTGCTCGAAGATTATCAAGGTATACCAATCAATTGGGCATCGACCGCTGAAATCAGTCGTAGTGGCGTCGCTGAATTGGCACCGGAAATGATGACGCTATGCATTGATGGCGGTCGTAAAGCCAAAATTCGTCCGGGTGATATTCTCGGCGCATTGACCGGTGAAGCGGGGTTGACCGCAGCGGACGTCGGCAAAATCGATATGTTCCCCATGCATGCTTACGTGGCTATCCGCAAAGCCAGTGCGAAGCGAGCGCTGCAACAACTTCAACAAGGCAAGATAAAAGGGAAAAGCTGCAAAGTCAGGTTGTTGAAATAATGCAGAGATAGGTTGGGTCAGGGGGAATACGTTCCTAATCGATCGGGCCTGTCATTAGTAAAACGCTTTTCCTGCAATGCTGGCCTTGTGTAATGGTAGTGGTCACACAAGGCCAACGTTATCAATCAGGTGCGTTTGTCGTGCGGTCTGAGTCTGTTAACCAATAAACGGGAGTGGTCGCGGTTCAACAGCTAAAATAATAAAAATGAAATTCTATTTTTAATTAAAAGATACGGCATAGTAATAACGATAAGAATTAACTTGATAACAGTTTTATATGATCATTATGATGACTCGTTTTCTCCTTCATTATTGTGCAACATTTCCTGAATCTGCTGATAAATCTCGGCGGCGGACATATTGTTGTATGACATGGAACTTTCAAAAGTTAATACTTGCTCTTTCCCCGGTTCTTGCAGGAAGCTCAATAAGGCGAGGTCTTCCTGCGTGATTCGTTTTCCGGTAAAAGCATCAAACATTTCGGATTGCCCATTCGGATACTTAACAATAGAAATCAGCTTACCGTCATACAAGGGGATTCCTTGCATGGTGAGCTTGTATTCGGAGGCGGTTTGCTGCTCCTCCTCCTGATCTTCGGCAGATTTTTTTTCTGCATTCTCGTCATCGATCATACGTTTTTTATCGGATGACAACGTGACTCGCGTACTTGTACCATTTTGGGACGTCGTTGAAGGGGATGAATCAGAATTTGTGAATGTGTCGGTTTTATTGTTTGTACCAATGGCAGTAACGGCATCCGCATTGGTTGCAACACCCGCCGCAGGCATATTGGGTTGGATATTTACATTCAGGGGCTGAATATCTGGTATAACCACAATATAACTCCTTCTTATATCTATTTAATACTGACAATTTTCATACCAGTGGAGTACTTCAATGTATTAAGGCCAAATGATTGATATAAGATCATTATTTATGACCGGAGTGATAATTATAACTAATGGTGGAATGTCTCCCTTACGGAAAACACAGCCCCTTCTCCAGTTTAATCACATCAATGACGCGGCCCAGTAAAGATGTAAATAGTGACAAGCGGAGTAACACGGCAAAAAAACGTGTTATCGTAAAATAGATCGGCCAATTTATCTATTTCATTAATACTTAAAAATTATATTTTTTGGTTTTTTTTTACTAAAAGTGCATTAGTCTCTCTACTGGAATGGAAAAGGCGCATGACAGCAAGGAAAGACGATTTGTCAGTGGGGAATGGGATTCTGGCGGGATTCCGTCTATGCTGATGTCTGAAATACAGGTAGATACCCTGTCGTTAACATAATGAACCCGAATAAGGAAAGATACTTTGGCTGGAGCAAGTTTACTGACGCTGTTGGATGATATCGCCACGTTGCTGGACGATATTTCTGTAATGGGGAAGATGGCTGTTAAAAAAACGGCGGGGGTGCTGGGCGACGATCTGTCGCTGAACGCGCAACAGGTAAGTGGGGTAACGGCGAATCGTGAACTGCCCGTGGTCTGGCGGGTAGCAAAAGGCTCGTTTCTGAATAAAGTTTTTCTGGTGCCGATGGCGTTACTTATTAGCGCATTTTTACCTTGGGCGATTACGCCGTTGTTGATGATTGGGGGAGCCTACCTCTGCTATGAAGGGGTGGAAAAAGTGATGCACAGTCTGCATCGCGATAAAAACCAGCAAACCCCGGAAGCCAGACAGCAGCGATTATTGGCCGCTGCTCAGGCGGACTCGGCAGAGTATGAAACCGATAAAGTGAAAGGGGCGATCCGTACCGACTTTATTCTTTCGGCAGAGATTATCGCGATCACGCTGGGGATTGTGTCTGAGGCGCCGTTGCTTAATCAGGTGCTTGTGTTGTCGGGGATTGCAATTCTGGTGACGGTTGGGGTGTATGGCATTGTGGCCGGCATCGTCAAACTGGACGACCTGGGGATGTGGTTGGAGCAGCGAGCCTCAATCGTGGCGCAAAAAGTGGGAGCCGGGCTTCTGGTTGCCGCGCCTTGGTTGATGAAAATGCTTTCCGTCGTGGGGACGCTGGCGATGTTTTTGGTCGGTGGGGGTATTGTTGTACACGGTGTGCCTCGCCTTTATCATGCCATCACCGTTTTTGGCGAACGTTTTGGCACACTTGGAGCCATGCTGGTGGCAAATCTGGCTAATCTGGTGGTGGGTATTATCCTTGGCGCTATCGTGCTGTTTGTCGTCAACCAGATTAGCCGACTGTGGGGGAAAAAAGCGTAACCATATTGTGCAGGACGGGCAATGTCGTCATGGTGATGGCGTCCCCAGCAGGAATCGAACCTACAACTAGCCCTTAGGAGGGGCTCGTTATATCCATTTAACTATGGGGACTTGCAGCGCGGCCATTATACTCGTTTTCGTTCTGAAAATAAGTACTTATACCGCGCGTTTGCTTAAACTGTCAGCAATCGGACTCTTTTTCTTCTTCCGCCTGCCGTGTTTTCTTTTTTCCTTTTTCTGCTTCAAGTCTGGCGTTGTCGCTCATGTCGTTGCGGATCTGGGCATGACTCATCAGCGCGAAAATAAAGGTGCCGCCGATGATGTTGCCCGCCAGCGTGGGCAAGGCGAAGGGCCAGATAAAGTTTTGCCAGGTAATTTCGCCGATAAAGATGAGGTAGAAAATCTCTGATGCGCCAGCAACAATATGCGTGAGGTTGCTGAAAGCGATCATCCAGGTCATGATGATGATAACGACTATCTTGGCCGCCCCCGAGTGTGGCAGCATCCAGACCATAGTGGCGATGATCCAGCCGGAAACCACCGCGTTGGCGAACATTTCCGTTGGCGAGTTTTTCATGACTTTCATGGATATTTCGAGCAATGCTTCCCGCGTTTCACCATCAAATACCGGCATGTAGGTGAAGGCGAGGGCAGCCAGTGCGGTGCCCATCAAATTGCCCATCAGCACAATGCTCCACAACCGGAACAATAGATAAAAATTATGACCGACCAGCTTGTGCATCACCGGTAGTACGGCTGTTACAGTATTCTCAGTAAATAATTGCTGGCGGGCCATAATGACGATGACAAAACCGATGGTATAGCCGAAGCTTTCCAGTAAAAATCCGCCAGGAACGCCAACCAGATTGATGTGCAGCATACCGATGGCCATAAAGGATGTCCCCATCGACAGGCCCGCTGCAATGGCTGACCAGAATAATGCCATCGCATCGCGTTGCAGTTCTTTTTGTCCTTCCTGACGCAGTGCCTCGTGAATGACCGCGGCGGGAGAGGGCAATATTTTTTCATTTACCTCAATCTCTTGACCACGAGTGTTTTCTTCGCTTTCTACCTCTCTGTTTCCATCGTGGGCATGAGTTTTCTCTTCATCAACATTCTTATTCTTCTCAGGAGCTTGATTCATCAGGTTCTCGCTATATTCTTTTTCCTTGTAGTAATCGTAGTTGCTTTCAAAACATATGGTAACGCCTGCTTCGACATCTGTTCTTGCGGCCCTATGCTATGATCTGTCATGTCGGTTAGCGTTATTCCCCTCTGCACAGAGATTTATCTGGCAAACCTCTGAAAAAGGTAGGGATGCATAAGCCAAAGTAGAAGCAAAACCATAAAATGGTAAACTGTTGGCAGTAAGCGCTCTGGCTTGCCATTTGGTTTGGCGCACAGGCGCTGGGAATGCCTATTCTCGGCTGCGGCGCGCAACGCAACATAATCAGGGAGAACAGATATGAATTACCGCCTGAGCGGGGTGGTGTTTGCCAGCGTGTTACTCGTCGGCTGCGCCAGTTCCGGGGATCAGTCTCAAGAAGGGCGTTCTGATCCGCTTGAAGGCTTTAACCGTACCATGTTCAGTTTTAACTACGATGTGCTGGATCCTTATCTGGTACGACCGGCGGCGGTCGCCTGGCGTGACTATGTACCCACACCAGCGCGCAATGGCCTGAGCAATTTTTTCAGTAACCTGGAAGAACCCGCCTCCATGGTGAACTATTTTGCTGAGGGCAAGCCATATAAAGCGATGATTCATTTTAACCGCTTTTTCCTGAATACCCTGCTGGGTATGGGCGGTTTGATTGATGTGGCATCCATGGCCAACCCCAAACTGGCGAAAGAGGAATCGCGTCGGTTCGGCAATACTTTGGGCAGCTATGGTATGGGCTATGGGCCTTATGTGGTGTTGCCGGGTTACGGCAGCGCGACATTGCGTGAAGATGGCGGCGGCGTCGTGGATACGCTGTATCCGGTATTGAGCTATCTGACGTTCTGGATGTCCGCGGGCAAATGGGCGATTGAAGGGCTGGAGACGCGAGCCCAACTGCTTGATTCCGATGGTCTGCTGCGTAACTCTTCCGATCCCTATATGATGATGCGTGAGGCATATTTCCAGCGGCATGATTTCCTGGCCAGCGACGGACAGATTACGCCGCAAGCTCACCCCAATGACTCGGCGATACAAGACTCGCTCGGCGAAATTGACGCCGGCCAGTAACAGTAAGTATAGTGAACAAGGCACCTCTCAGTGCCTTTAGCTTTTATAAAACACTGCTAAGCTTACATTTATCTTAGCATTTGTTTTGTTTCTTAAAAGTTACTACATTGTTTTCATTTTTTTAATTACAAAAATTTATTTTCCGCTGTCAGGTAAGAATAATATTACAGCATTAGCGTATAGCTTTAGCGTGCATCTGAGTCAGTAGGCTAGTTTTTTTGTTAAAAAAACTGATTAACAAAAGGATTATAACAACGATTTTTTGATATGCGTTAAGGGGCAACATCGTCGCTAACGATGGGATGGGGCTATTCAACTGCAACAATAAAAAATTCCATAAATCGAGAGATAAGAATGAAGAAACGACTTACTATGATCCTTTGTTTGAGTGTATTAGGGGTCGCCCAACTTGCTCAAGCCGAAGATAATCAACCTGCTGATAAAACGACCGATGTGGTATTGATCGGCGGCGGCGTCATGAGCTCTACACTGGGTGTCTATCTGCAAGAGCTACAACCAGACTGGTCAATCGATATGGTTGAGCGTATGGATAATGTGGCACAGGAGAGTTCGAACGGCTGGAATAACGCGGGTACGGGGCACTCTGCGTTTATGGAGCTCAACTATACGCCGGATAATCCCGACGGTCCGATAGAAATCAGCAAAGCGGTCGAGATCACGGAAGCTTTTGAGGTGTCACGCCAGTTCTGGTCGTATCAGGTCAAAAACGGCGTTCTTCACGATCCGCAGTCCTTTATCAACAATGTACCGCATATCAGCTTTGTCTGGGGCGATGAAAATACACGTTTTCTGAGCCACCGCTTCGAAGCGATGCAACATAGCACGCTATATCGTGGCATGGAGTTCTCGGAAGATCCCAACGTTATTAAAGAGTGGGCGCCGTTGGTGATGGAGGGGCGCGATCCGGCACAGAAAGTTGCCGCTACTCGTATGCCGATCGGGACGGACGTGAACTATGGCGAGCTCACCCGTCAGTTGGTGGACTCGCTGAAGAAAAAGCCGAATTTTGCGTTACACCTTAATTCTGAAGTGCGCGATATCAAGCGTAATGCGGACAACACCTGGAGCGTGACTTACGCCGATCTGAAGAACGGCGAGAAAGAAAGCGTGATCAAAGCCAAGTTTGTCTTTATCGGCGCGGGCGGTGCGGCATTGCAGTTGCTGCAAAAATCCGGCATTCCTGAGGCGGATGGTTATGGCGGTTTCCCGGTGGGCGGGAAGTTCCTGGTATCGGACAACCCTGAAGTCGTGAAGCGTCATCTGGCGAAAGTCTATGGTAAAGCCTCGGTAGGCGCGCCGCCGATGTCAGTTCCGCACTTAGATACCCGTATTTTTGACGGTAAACCGGTGGTGCTGTTTGGGCCATTCGCCACATTCTCCAGTAAGTTCCTGAAAAATGGTTCGCTGTGGGATCTGTTTGATTCCGTCACGCTGTCGAATGTCTGGCCGATGACGCGTGTTGGTCTGGATAATTTCGATCTGGTTAAGTATCTGATAAGCCAGGTGATGATGGACGATGACGACCGTTTTGCCGCATTGCAGGAATATTTCCCCAATGCGAAGAAAGAAGACTGGAAACTGACTATCGCGGGTCAGCGCGTACAGGTCATCAAAAAAGATGAAAATAAAGGCGGCGTGTTGAAACTCGGCACCGAAATCGTCAGTTCGGAAGATGGCTCTATCGCAGCGCTGTTGGGGGCTTCTCCGGGCGCGTCCACGGCTGCGCCAATCATGCTGAGCCTGCTGAAAACAGTGTTTAAAGATAAGATGGCCACTCCTGAGTGGCAGAGCAAGCTTAAAGAGATCATTCCTTCTTATGATCAGAAGTTGGATGGTAATATTGAATTGACCAATAAAATCCGTCGCTACACCAGCAGCACGCTGAATTTGAATTATATCGAAGTGAAGCCTGAATAAGATAAGGGTTCGATTACCGAAGGCCACGCGAGCGGCCTTTTTTTCGGCTGCTGTTTATGCCGGGCGGGAGATGAGAGCGGCAAATAAAAAGGCAGGTAAGATTGACTTACCTGCCGGTGCTGAAAATCCAAACAAACGATGTTAGAACGCGTAGTTGAAGTTTACGCCGTACAACCAGGCTTTCCCTTTTGAATTAAATTCATATCGCGGTGAACCGGCGTTGTCAGAAATCGGTTCACTGATACTGACCTCTTTACCGTGCATGTAAGAAACGCCGACATCAACAGAAGCATCTTTGTTGAAAGCATAAGTTGTGCCTGTGCTCAGCCAGAAACGATCCTGGTCTGGAATGGATATCGAGCGTTTATTGGCCGGAACCGGACTGTCATCAAAGGCGATGCCGCCGCGGAAGGTCCAGTTCTCATCATGGTAGTAGGTGGTGCCGAACGCGATACGGTAGGCATCACGAAAGCCTTCCTCTTTCTGGAATAACGCCTGGCCATTATTACCGCTGGCTTTCAGTTCCTGGAACTGGCTCCAACTGGTATAGACGAGGCTATAGTGGACCGCCCATTTAGGAGCGACGCGATGGTATGCGGACGCCTCCCACATTTCCGGCAGATTCAGCGTCAACTTGCCGGGGATGGTCGCGCCACCGGTGCCAACCGGTGCTCCCTGGGCACCTGCCGGCAGGTCGCTGCGGTAGTCGCCGTCGAAGTCGATATCGACTTTGGAGCGATAGGTCAGACCGAAGCGGTTGTTTTCATCCACTTCATACAGGATGCCCGCGTTCCAGCCGTAACCCCATTCTTTACCTTCCATATGCGCCAGTTCTGAGGAGGGGCCGGCGACAACGCCCTGTAACCCGCCTGCGGCGAGGGGAATGTTGGCTAACTCACCCGCGCGGCGAACAATTTTCGCATCGGCATAAACCGCATTCACCCCCAGCCCAAAGCTGAAGTGCTGATTCAGGCGATAGGCCGCGCTCAGGTTCAGGTTGGAAGTCACCAGATCGGTCTGCCCGCCGATAGACCCCGCGGTATAGTTGTCGTTGAACTCGGTAGCCAGACCATAGTTGGTAACGGCTGAAGCGCCAATCGCCCATTGTTCATTGAGCGGCATGATAAAATGCAGATTAGGCACCCAGGCATGGGGCGCAATATTTTTTGCGCTGGTATCCTGACCTGTCAGGGAGTTTTCCCCCTGAACATCAATATCCGGGTTGATGTAAGTCACACCGCCGGAAAAGGACGGACGATCAAACAGGGTCATGGTGGCAGGGTTACGGCTGCCTGAGGTTGCGTTGTCAGCTATCGCGCCTTCACCTGAAAACGCGCGTCCCAGGCCAGATGAGGAATATTCATTAAGCTGAAAGCCAGCGGCGGACGCATTTACTGAAACCAGTGCCACTGCAACAGCAATTGCTGATTGTTTTAACAGGTTTTTCTGGCTCATGGCCAAAGCCTCTTTAGATGCTTGTTATTTAACATTGTTACACGGAGTAACAAGGGACGCGCATTATAGGGGGGCGCATTCAGTCTGACAAATCAGACCAGTTGG
This sequence comes from Brenneria salicis ATCC 15712 = DSM 30166, assembly GCF_003315515.1. Lineage (GTDB taxonomy): Bacteria > Pseudomonadota > Gammaproteobacteria > Enterobacterales > Enterobacteriaceae > Brenneria > Brenneria salicis. Next base: position 41,951 of record NZ_QNRY01000003.1, read on the forward strand.
CAAAGTATAAGTTGTGAATATGGCGGTGTTGCAATCATGTATAAAAAATATGGTCAAAATGATAAGGAATTTAGATCTGCTTAACAGTTTGGTTGATTTTAATAAGGCCGGATTACCCTGTTTTTACTCTTTTCTAACAATAGGCTGTGATGAATATCACTAAATATCCCGGTAAACCGTAAGTTCTAGTGCGCAGGGGAGTCGGCAGGTAAAATAGAAGGGAATAGAGGATTTTTGAACTGGATCAAATCTGTTATATCCAATAGGTTTCAAAGTACCGATAGAACCATTCCAAAAGCTGTGCGGCTGACTAAATTATTTTGAGAGCTAACGGGTAGAAACAGGCTACTTGCAACATAGAGGAAAGAATGATGACAAACGCGATAAACAAATGTAGTGCTGAAGAAACGGCTGCCTGTTGCTGTGTTGATGTGGGTACGGTAATGGATAATACCGATTGTACCGCGTCTTACAGCAAGGTCTTCGCCGATCAAGCCGAGGCGGAAGCCACGTTAAATCTGCTGACGGAAAAAGCCCGTGCGGTAGAATCCGAGCCTTGCCTGATTGAAAGTAAGCTTGATGTGGTGGAAGGCGGGGTGAAACTGGATATTGATTTTACCTTCAGTTGTCAGGCTGAAACGATGATTTTCCAACTCGGTCTTCGTTAATTTTGCATCTTATCGGGGGCTGAACATCGGCCCCTGAAATAAGGGCCGTCATCGCTATCGCCAGGATGCTGAAGGTCAAATAACGGTTTCCCTTCTTTGATGTGCTTTATCCCTTTCTTGTTATTTCCAATTTACCTGTCATGCCTCTATTACCAGGCAAGCTTTTGTACGGTACGCGTTTGCGAAATGTAACTATCTGGTTAACAATAAGATCAGGTCTGACCTGTTGTGTGCCTGCTTAATTTTTCTGTTTAATAGGAGTTTTTATGAATGAGGTATTGCCACTGATAACGCATCGTGGTGATCGCATAGCGATTGTTAACGGGTTACGTACTCCATTTGCTCGCCAGGCAACGGCATATCATGGCATTCCTGCGATGGATTTGGGGAAAATGGTGGTGAGTGAGCTCCTCATTCGTACCGGTGTGGCCCCTGAAATGGTGGATCAACTGGTGTTCGGTCAGGTGGTCCAAATGCCGGAAGTACCTAATATCGCTAGAGAAATTGTGCTGGGTACGGGTATGAGCGTTCATACCGATGCTTACAGCGTCTCGCGCGCTTGCGCCACCAGCTTTCAGGCTGTCGCGAATATTGCTGAAAGCATTATGGTCGGAACGATTGATGTCGGCATTGCCGGCGGGGCGGATTCTTCCTCGGTTCTTCCTATCGGCGTAAGCAAACAACTTGCCGGAACGCTGCTGGATTTGAGCAAAGCCCGTACATTCAGCCAGCGGCTTAAATTGTTGAGCCGATTGCGTCCCGGAGATTTGTTGCCTGTCGCTCCCCCTGTAGCGGAGTATTCCACCGGATTACGTATGGGCGATACCGCCGAGCAAATGGCGAAAACCTATGGCATTACGCGTGAGGAACAGGATGCGCTTGCGTATCGTTCACATCGTTTAGCTGCCCGCGCCTGGGAGGAGGGTAAGTTGCTTGACGAGGTGATGACCGCCTATATTCCGCCTTACCAGCAAGCTCTGCGCGAAGACAACAATGTCCGCCACGACTCGGCGCCGGAAGATTACGCACGGTTGCGGCCTGCTTTTGACCGCAAGCACGGCAGCGTCACCGCCGCCAACAGTACGCCCTTGACTGACGGGGCCGCCGCCATTTTGCTGATGAGTGAATCCAAAGCGAAAAGTCTGGGCCTGACCCCGTTGGGCTATTTGCGCAGCTACGCGTTTAGCGCGATTGATGTGTGGCAGGATATGCTGCTGGGGCCGGCGTATGCGTCGCCTCTGGCATTGGCGCGGGCGGGGGTAAGACTTGCTGATCTGACGCTGATCGAAATGCATGAGGCGTTTGCCGCTCAGACGCTGGCAAACCTGAAGATGTTTGCCAGCGAAGATTTTGCGCGCAATAAACTGGGCCGCGCGGCGCCATTGGGAGAAGTGGATATGGATAAGTTTAATGTCCTTGGCGGCTCGATTGCTTATGGACATCCGTTTGCTGCGACTGGCGCACGGATGATCACCCAGACACTGCATGAATTACGTCGACGCGGCGGCGGATTGGGACTGACCACGTCCTGTGCCGCGGGCGGACTGGGCGCTGCGATGGTTCTGGAGGTGACGCCATGATCGACAAACCATCTTCGACAGAATTTTCAACAGCCTCTTCCGCGCAGAACGCGGCGTTTTCGCTGACGATGCGGCCAGACAATATCGGCATCATCACCATTGATGTACCCGGTGAAAAAGTGAATACGTTGAAGCGTGAGTTCGCCGCTCAAATCAAGCATGTCTTTGAACAAGCCCAGCGGCACGCGGCGCTCAGAGGGCTGATTCTGGTATCCGCCAAACCCGATTCATTTATTGCCGGAGCGGATATCGCCATGCTGGATAAATGCACCAGCGCCGGACAAGCCGAAAATCTGGCTACCGAGGGACAACAACTCTTTGCCAGTCTTGCGTCGCTTCCTTTCCCGATTGTTTGCGCGATTCATGGCGCGTGTCTGGGCGGCGGGTTGGAATTGGCGCTGGCCTGTGATTATCGGGTGTGCTCGCTGGAGGACAAAACCACGCTTGGCCTGCCGGAAGTTCAACTTGGCTTGCTGCCCGGTTCCGGCGGCACGCAGCGTCTGCCTCGCTTGATCGGCGTGGATAAAGCGCTGGATATGATCTTGACCGGACGCCGCGTCGGTGCGCGTCAGGCGGTGCAAATGGGACTGGTTGATGACGCCGTGCCGCAAAGTATCTTGCTGGAGACGGCGGTTGCCTTGATCAAAAAGGGCAAACGCAAAGCGCAACCACCGGGCTGGCGTGCTCGTGTGTTGGCAAGCCCTGGGGTTCGGCATTGGTTGTTTAATCTTGTCAAAACGAAAACGCGCGCGAAAACTCATGGTAATTATCCGGCAACCGATCGCATCATACAGGTCATTCGCCGTGGTATGGAAAAAGGCATGGAGGAAGGCCTCCGTCTGGAGGCCAGAGCGTTTGGCAAACTGGTGATGACGCCGGAGTCAGCCGCGTTGCGTCACCTGTTTTTTGCCTCGACTTCGCTGAAAAAAGAGTCCGGCGCGTCGGCTGAGGTGCAACCGCTTCGTCGCGTCGGCATTCTGGGCGGCGGATTGATGGGCGGCGGCATTGCCAGCGTGACCGCGATGCGCGGCAGGTTACCGGTTCGGATCAAAGACATCAACGAGCAGGGAATTAACCATGCGCTGAAATATAGCTGGCAATTGCTTACCAAACGGGTGCGGCGTAAACGGATGAAACCGTCTGAGCGCCAGCGGCTGATGACTCTGATTTCCGGTAGCACCGACTATCGGGGATTTGAACACACCGATATTGTGATTGAAGCGGTATTCGAAACGTTGTCTCTGAAGCAGAAAATGGTTGCCGAGATTGAACAGTACGCGGCGCCGCATACGATCTTTGCCTCAAACACCTCGTCGTTGCCTATCCATCAGATCGCGGCGCAGGCCCGCCGTGCGCAGCAGGTGATTGGATTGCATTATTTCAGTCCGGTGGAAAAAATGCCGCTGGTTGAGGTGATCCCGCATGCGCAAACCAGCGCGGAAACCATCGCCACGACGGTGTCGCTGGCAAAAAAACAGGGCAAAACCGCCATTGTGGTGGCGGACCGCGCCGGATTTTATGTTAACCGCATTCTGGCGCCGTACATTAATGAAGCGGCATATTGCCTGCTGGAAGGCGAGCCGGTTGAATCCATTGATGAAGCGCTGGTGCGTTTCGGTTTTCCTGTCGGCCCGCTAACCTTGTTGGATGAAGTGGGTATTGATGTCGCCACTAAGATCGTGCCGGTCTTGAGCGAGGAGCTTGGTGAACGATTTAAATCGCCGCCGACGTTTGACGCTATCCTGAAAGATGGGCGTAAAGGCCGTAAAAATGGCAAAGGCTTTTATCGTTATGGGGAGAAACACCGTTTCTGGCAGCCGAAAAGCGTGGTGGACAGCACCATTTATCCTCTGCTGGCCGTTACGCCGAAAGCCCATATCGATCCGGCGCTGATTAGCCAACGCTGTGTGATGATGATGCTGAATGAAGCGGCGCGCTGTCTGGATGAAAAGGTGATCCGGTGCGCCCGTGACGGTGATATCGGGGCGGTATTCGGCATCGGTTTCCCGCCTTTTCTGGGCGGCCCGTTTCACTATATGGATCGTCTTGGCATGGCGACGGTAGTGAAAACCCTGCAGGTATTGCAACAACAATACGGCGATCGCTTTGCGCCTTGCGAATGCTTGTTGAGAATGCTCGATAATCAGCAAACTTTTTACCCTGTGATACCGGATGATGAAGCCATTGATGCGCTACCAGAGCCGGACGCTGGCGAGTCGTCTTCCGGGTAACCGCGACGCTATTCACTGATATGTCCGCCGTCAGGATACTTCCGCCAGTCTGTCCTGATGGCGCGGGTATTGATTGTTTATCGCAGCCACCTGAAATCGCGTTGTGGTTTTGTTTAAGTTTAAAGCAGCGATCTGTAATAATAACGTCTTGCTTTGCCGGATGTGATGATCGGCGAAGAGAAGCAATCAGCTAACCTATTGCTGATAAACACTTTTATCACGATATTTCGTCAACATAGCGGTGTGATATGCAAGTTTTGATAATGCGTCATGGTGATGCCGTACCTGACGCCGCCAGTGATGCCCAGCGGCCACTTAGCGGTCGTGGCTGCGATGAATCGCGTCAAATGGCGTTTTGGTTGAACGATCAACAAATCGATATTGACCGTGTTCTGGTCAGTCCCTATTTGCGTGCGCAGCGAACGTTGGACGTGGTGCAGGCTATCCTGCCCTTGCCGGAAGAAAATGATTGTCTGACGGAATTGACGCCGGGCGGCGATGCGCAGTTGGTTTGCTACTATCTGCAAACGCTGGCGAAAGAGGGAACCAATGCGGCGCTGGTGGTATCGCATCTTCCGCTGGTCGGCTATCTGGTGGCGTCGCTGTGTCCGGGCGAAAACGCGCCGATGTTTGCCACCTCCGCCATTGCCTGTGTCACCGTCAATGCGCAATCAGGCAACGGCGTGCTGGATTGGCAGATCAGTCCGGCGCAATTAACGTCGAAGTCTTAAGCCGCCATTGTTCAGCGCTACGCTATTGATGATCGGGCGCGTCCAACGCCACCAGCACCAGTAACGCCGCGTCAGCGCCGAATTCCTTCGGCGCCTGATGGAAAGCCAGCACGTCTGGATGCTGCGCCAGCCATAATGGTGTTTGCTGCTTAAGAATATGTTTGCCATGACCGTGCATCACGCAGGCGCAATAAACATGTTCGCGGCGGCAGGCCGCCAGCAGCGCGCCCAGTTCCTGTTTGGCCTGCAACTGGGTCAGCCCGTGCAAATCCAGAAACAGTTCCGGCGAGTAATCCTCGCGACGCAATTTCTTCAGTTCGTAATGACTGACGCCGGGACGCACATAACGCGTAGGCCCTTCGCTCCCCAGTTGGGGCTGGAATTCATCTGAAAAATAAAAGCTGGCATCGACCTGTTCCTGTAGAACGCGTTTGGCTGGCAACTCGCCAACCTTTCTGCGCTGTGGTTTATGGGTATAAGTATCCTGGCGCAATTTTTTCGCACCAGAGATTGACGCGCGAAAAAGCTGTAAATCGTCGTCATTCAGTGAATATTTATTACTCATCGGTTATTCATCCCGCTCCAACATTCGGCCAGTTTACCTTGTCTCGGTTCGGTCGCTAAATAAAAGTCGCGCTAAGCGTGGGTTCAACCGGTGATATCTGCTGATTTGTCGCGGGCTTCATGGCAAACTAAGCGCCAATTTTCTATTCCGATGTGTCTGCGGAGGCAACTTTGGACAAAATTTTCGTCGATGAGGCCGTCAGCGATCTTCATACCATTCAGGATATGTTGCGTTGGGCGGTCAGCCGGTTTAACGCAGCCAACGTCTATTACGGTCACGGAACGGATAACCCTTGGGACGAAGCGGTTCAACTGGTGTTGCCGAGCCTGTTTCTGCCGCTCGATATTCCCGAAGATATGTATATTTCCCGCCTGACGTCCAGCGAACGGCATCGTATCGTCGAACGCGTCATCCGGCGGGCTAATGAGTGTATTCCGGTGGCGTATCTGACCAATAAAGCCTGGTTCAGCGGTCTCGAATTTTATGTTGATGAACGGGTTCTGGTGCCGCGCTCGCCGATCGGTGAATTAATCAGTGATTATTTCGCTGACCTACTGCCCAATGCGCCGACGCATATCCTGGATATGTGCACCGGCAGCGGTTGTATCGCCATCGCCTGCGCCCACGCCTTTCCCGACGCCGACGTCGATGCGGTGGATATTTCCGATGATGTGCTGGCGGTGACCGAGCAAAATATTCAGCAACATAATGTGGAATATCGCGTTACCCCGATTCGTTCCGATCTGTTCCGCGAACTGCCCGCGATTAAGTACGACCTGATTGTGACCAATCCGCCTTACGTCGATGCGGAGGATATGGCGGATTTGCCGCAAGAATTCCGCTATGAGCCGGAACTGGGGTTGGCGGCGGGCAGCGATGGTTTGACGCTGGTAAAACGCATTCTGGCCTGTGCGCCGGATTACCTCAGTGATGACGGCGTGCTGATTTGCGAAGTCGGCAACAGCATGGTGCATCTGATTGATCAATACCCGGATATTCCTTTCACCTGGCTGGAATTTGAAAACGGCGGGGACGGGGTATTTATGCTGACTAAAGCGCAGTTGATTGACTGCCATGCGCATTTCAGCATTTATCGTGATTAAGCGGCGTGGCGGGCGCATTCACCTTGACGCGACGCACACGCTAAAATTATAGGCTTACGCTAAAAAAATAGACGCATACGCTAAGGAGTCGTGATGGCAGGAAACAGTATCGGACAGTTTTTCCGCGTCACCACATTTGGAGAGTCCCACGGTATTGCGCTGGGATGTATTGTTGACGGCGTACCGCCGGGCATTCCGCTGACGGAGGCCGATCTGCAACACGATCTGGATCGCCGTCGTCCGGGGACGTCCCGTTATACCACACAGCGTCGCGAACCCGATCAGGTGCGCATTCTGTCAGGGGTGTTTGAAGGGGTGACCACCGGCACCAGTATTGGTTTACTGATTGAAAACACCGATCAGCGCTCGCAGGATTACAGCGCGATTAAAGATGTGTTCCGTCCCGGTCACGCCGATTACACCTATGAACAAAAATACGGTCTGCGTGATTATCGTGGCGGCGGTCGCTCGTCCGCGCGTGAAACGGCGATGCGTGTCGCCGCCGGCGCTATTGCCAAAAAATATCTGCAACAGCAATATGGCGTTAAAATCCGCGGTTATCTGTCGCAGATCGGTGATGTTGTCTGTGAGCTTAAGGATTGGGATTTGGTTGAACAGAATCCCTTTTTCTGCCCGGACGCCGATAAGCTGGACGCGCTGGATGAACTGATGCGCGGGCTGAAAAAGGACGGGGACTCCATCGGGGCAAAAGTCAGTGTGGTGGCCGAGTCCGTCCCGGCGGGATTAGGCGAGCCGGTGTTCGATCGCCTGGATGCGGATTTGGCCCACGCGTTGATGAGCATCAATGCGGTGAAAGGCGTCGAGATTGGCGGTGGTTTTGCCGTGGTGACTAAACGCGGCAGTGAGAACCGCGATGAAATCACGCCGGATGGCTTCCAGAGCAATCACGCAGGCGGCATTTTGGGAGGCATCAGCAGCGGACAGCATATCGTCGCGCATCTGGCGCTTAAACCGACATCCAGCATCATGGTGCCCGGCAGGACGATCAATCGCCAGGGCGAAGCGACGGAAATGGTTACCCGTGGACGTCACGATCCCTGTGTGGGGATCCGTGCGGTGCCGATTGCCGAAGCGATGATGGCGATTGTGTTAATGGATCACCTGCTGCGCCAGCGTGCGCAGTGTGGCGATGTGGTCAGTCAGGTTCCCCGCTGGTAAATAATGATGAAACACGGGTTGATTGGGGTTATCGCGTTGGCGTTGAGCGCGCCGCTGTGGGCGAAAACCCCGTGGCAGGAAATGACGCGCCCGGTAACGGGCGCGCCGCAGGCCATCGGCAGTTTTTCCAATGGCTGTATTGTCGGCGCCCAGCCGTTGCCGTTGGATTCGGCAAATTATCAGGTGATGCGCGTCGATCAACGCCACTATTACGGTCACCCTGATCTGTTGGCGTTTATTCATCGGCTGAGCGCGAATGTGAAGCGTCGTACCGCTGGCAATGTATTGATTGGCGATATGGGGATGCCGGTCGGCGGCCGCTTCAGCAGCGGTCATGCCAGCCATCAGTCCGGTCTGGATGTGGATATCTGGCTGCAATTGCCGAAACAGCGTTGGAGCCAGCAGCAATTGCGGAATCCGCAACCGATTGATCTGGTAACGGCCAATGGCCGTCAGGTTAATCCGCGCGTCTGGCTGCCAGAGGTCACCACGCTGGTGAAGCTGGCTGCTCAGGATAGCGACGTTACCCGTATTTTTGTTAACCCGGCGATTAAAAAACAACTCTGTATTGATGCGGGTCACGATCGTGACTGGCTGAACAAAGTTCGCCCCTGGTTCGGGCATCGTGCGCATATGCACGTGCGCCTGCGCTGTCCGGCGGACAGTCTGGAGTGTCAGGATCAGGACCTGCCGCCAGCGGGTGATGGATGCGCGGCTGAGTTGACCAGTTGGTTCCAGCCAAAACAACCGGGCGGCGAGCCGCCGGTGAAAACCTCGCCACCGCCGTTGCCCCCGTCTTGCCAGGCCTTGGTTGACGAACATTTTTCTGCGAGATAAATATGGATTGGTTTGTCCTCGGACCACAAATGCTGGTCGTGCTGTTTTTTGTCGGAACGTTGGCCGGGTTTATTGATTCAATCGCCGGCGGCGGCGGATTATTGACCATTCCGGCGTTACTCGCCGCGGGGCTTTCTCCCGCGCAAGCGTTGGCCACCAACAAACTTCAGGGGGTCGGCGGTTCCCTCTCCGCCAGTCTTTACTTCATTCGCCGCCGGGCGGTCAACCTTGGCGAGTTGAAGCTGCCTATCATGCTGACGTTTGCAGGAGCGACCTTCGGCGCTTGGTTTATTCAGCAGATTAATACGGATTTTCTGCGACAATTGTTGCCGGTGTTGCTCATCGCTATTGGTCTCTATTTCCTGCTATCGCCTAAAATTGGCGAAGAGGATCGCCAGCGCCGTCTTTCCGTCCTGCCTTTTGCGTTGATTGCCGGCGGTTGCATCGGGTTCTATGACGGTTTCTTTGGGCCGGGGGCCGGATCGATTTATGCGCTGGCATTCGTCACGCTAAGTGGATTCAATCTGGCAAAAGCGACGGCAAGCGCCAAAATCCTGAATTTCACCTCCAATTTCGGCGGGCTGCTGTTTTTCATCCTGGGCGGGAAAGTGGTGTGGGGCGTCGGCGCGGTGATGTTGATCGGGCAGATCCTGGGGGCGCGCCTTGGCGCCAAAATGGTGATGAATAAAGGGCAAAAGCTGATTCGCCCCATGTTGGTGATGGTCTCAGCCGTGATGAGCGGTAAGTTGATTTATGACAGTCATGGCGCGGCGATTGGCGTCTGGCTGGGACAATTTTTCTGATGACGAATAACCTGATGGATACTCACCACTACCAGCAATTGATTGATATTTTCGACGCGTGTTTTAGCGGTGACTACAACACGCGTCTGATTAAAGGCGACGATGAACCTGTCTACCTGCCTGCCGATGAACAGACGCCGTATCACCGGATTGTTTTTGCTCATGGTTTTTACGCCAGCGCTGCATGAGATTTCTCTCTGGTGTGTAGCGGGCGCCGAGCGGCGTTTACTGGTGGATTTCGGCTACTGGTATTGTCCTGATGGCCGGGATGCGGCGACCCAACACCAGTTTGAAGCGGTTGAGATCAAGCCGCAGGCCTTTGAATGGCTGTTCTGCGTCGCGGCGGGTTTTCCGTTCAATGTCAGTTGCGACAATCTGAACGGCGACAGCGAACCGGATCGTATTGATTTCCAACGCCGAGTGCATGGACAGGTCATGACCTATCTGGAACACGGGTTGCCCGCGCGTCCCGCGTGCTTTATTAACGCATTACAATCGTTTTACAATACGCCGCCGCTGACGGCGGAACGCTTTCCCTATCCCGCCGATCTCTATTGAGTGCGACGGGAACCGATTAATCGAGGGTAATACATGATCGCAGAATTTGAAGCGCGCATTCTGGCGCTGATTGACGATATGGTGGAGCATGCCAGCGACGATGAACTTTTTGCCGGCGGCTACTTGCGCGGTCATTTGACTGTGTCGGTGGCGGAAGCCGAGGAAGCGGGCGATCATTCGCCGGAAGCATTGCATGCGCGAGTCAGCGCAAGCATTGCCAACGCGATAAAGAATGGCGAACTTTCGCCGCCAGACCAGATTCTGGTGAACCGCATGTGGGACAATTTATTCCAGCAAGCGCAAAACCTGCAAACGCATTAAATATCATCGCAGGCTGACGCGCCGGTTAATTGGTTCGTCAGCCGCTCTCCCGTTTTTATATGTTTAAAATAGTGAACTGAGTAAATAAAAGAACGCCATACTGGTCAGCAGGCAGGCCACCATATTGCGGAGCAGAAACGCGACTATAATGCAGAATACAGCGCCCCAAAAATAAGGATTGTCGGGAAAAGAGCGTAACTCCCCCTGCGTTAGCGCAATAATTGGTCCACACAATGCGCTGAGCAGACACTGGGCTGAATATTTCAGCATATCCTGAATCAGCCCCGGTAATTTAACCGGGGTTCGCGGCTCAAGGAAAATATATCGGTTAAAAAAGACAATGCCAGCCAGTGTGCAGAGTAATAACCAGTTCATACCCGCTCCCCGGATAATCGGGAAATCATAACGGAAAACGCCATACCGCACAGGCCGGCAATAACAATGGCGCCCTCAATACGATAATAAGTCAGCAGGATGGAGGTGAACAGTGATAATACCACCCCTGCCGCGACGCTGAGCCGATTAATCATCGGTACAATCAGCGTAATAAACGTGGCGATAATGGAAAAATCCAGATGATACTTTTCCAGATCGGGGATGGCATTCGCCATGAAAATCCCCAACAGACTGGCAATATTCCAGCTTAAATAAAATGTCAGTCCTGCGCCGATGAGGTAGCCTGGCGTCAGCATTTTTTTATCTTTCTTGGCGATGCTCAGCGCAAATAATTCATCGGTGAGGAGAAAGCCGATTGGAATACGTAAACGGATTGAGAGATGGCAAATAAACGCCCGCAGCGTCAGCCCATAAATAAAATGTTGGGCGGTAATGAAAAATACCGAAATGATCACGGTAAACAGGCTGGCGCCTGACATCAACAAGCCGAGCGTAACGAGTTGCGCCGCACCCGCGAAAATAATGGCTGACATAGCGATGGATTGCCACAGGGTCAATCCCGATTGTATTGCCATTGAGCCGGCCAATAAACCCCAGGGAATAACCGACAGACATAACGGCAACATTTCCATCATGCCGGAAATAACGCTATGCCAGCGTGATGGTGTTTTATTTCCCCCGGATGAGGGCGAATCGAAATCTACTGTTTTCATCAATAAAGGTACCCTGAGATCAAATTCATGGCTACAGCCTACGATGATCGTGAAAGGGTGTATTGAATAAAATTGCGTGCGGTTACGGTTAACCGATTAATTGTGGGAAGCGGGGAAGTGCAGTGAACGAATAAATTCACCGGGCGTCACCCCCTGCGCTTTTTTAAAGTGCCGGTTGAAATGACTTTGATCGGAAAAACCACACAGGGAAGACGCTGATAATATGCTGTGTCCTGTCAGTAATAATGATTTGGCTTTTCTCAACCGCGCCTGAATCAGGTAAGCGTGAGGTGGCATACCGATAGACTTTTTAAATTGTCGTAAAAAATGCCAGGGACTGAGCGTGGCGAGATCCGCCAGTTCAATCAGGGAGAAATCCTGTTCCGGGCAGGCATCCATTAAGGCTTTGACTGTGACGATGTGCTGGGTTGAGTCGGCTAAATGCCGGTCGTGAATGCGGCTTTTGCCATATCGCATGATCAACCAGGCCAGGGAGGAAAAAAGCAGACTCTCTTTGAGCAACGCATTGCCGTCCTGTGCGAGCAGGGTGAAGGTCATCCTTAATTGTTCGGACAGACCCGCATCGTGTACCACCGCGTCTGGAAACCAGGGCACCGTACCCTGTGTCTGTTGCATATCGCGCGAAAGGTCGCGCAGCAAATCGGGATTGGGATAAATGGCCCGGTATGACCAACCTTCAGCGATGGCGGAATACCCCGTATGAATCTCATCCGCATTCACCAGAATGATATCGCCTTTGGGCGCAACGTGTTCACCGCCGGTGCGATAAAAGCGTTGCGCGCCTTCTTCGATCACGCCGATACAAAAGTTTTCATGGGCATGGCGGGAGAAACGCTGATTTTTATAATGGGCCTGAAGCATTTCCAGACCGCCAAATTCTGTCAGGTGGCGGAATTGGGTGCGCTCCTGGCTCTTTTCCTTCCCACTCACTGACGCTCTCCCATGCGGTGATTTATACCCGCTTCTTATTTGTTGTAGACAGGTTATTTGTTGTAGACAGGTCTATACCTACACATTGATGCCCACCGGGTATAGAACAAAATTGCTCTGGTTACCATTAAAGTACGCCAGACAATTTTTCACTCATACCGGTCTGCCTTTTAATAATTTTCTGATCCAGAAACGGTTCGGACTCAGCGCGGCCAATGTTTCTCTGTCTAACGGCAATGGCTCGCCATAAATTTGCGAAGCCAGTATTTCCGCCGCCAGCGGCGCGGAGCAGAGTCCGCGTGATCCCAGCGCGCCAATGATAAACAGACCCGGATAGACGGGCGCTGGCGGCAGATGTTGCGCATCGCGCTGCTGATGGCGCAAATCCTGATAACTGTCGAGCGTTCGCTGATAATCCGGCACCGCGCCCAACAACGGCAGATGATCGCGTAATGCGCAACGCACGCCCTGACGCGCCATTTGACCACTGACATCAATCTGTGAGGCCCATGCCGCATCGGGCAGACAAGTTATCAGACGTTGGCGATTTTCCTGTTGCTCTGTTTCCCGATACCCATTGCCGGTATCGCCACGCTGGTAGCTGGCGCCAATACAGTGTTGCTGATGTCGCGGGCTGACGGGGGTCAGATAGCCGTCATAGCACAACACCTTTTGCAGCCGCTGTAACGCCGGGGTGGTTGGAATATGACTGACCTGACCACGAACCGCATAGCAGGGCAACTGGCGGGTTTGCGGCCAGTCGGAAATCTGATGACCATTCGCCAAAATCAGTGTGGAATGGGTGGCCTGTCGTCCTTCGTTGAACGTTAATATCCAGCCGCCAGCGGAGGGTTCGATGGCGGAAACCGGGGTGTTCATGTTGGCGACCAGTCCTTGCTTCTCTGCCAACTTCATCGCCGACGCGGTCAATTCCGCCGGACACAGCCAGCCGCCGTCAGGATAGGTCACGCCTCCCGCGCCCAGCGGCAGACCGTTGTGTGCTTCAAGTTGTTGGGCGGTGACAGCCGACACCAGTTCTGGCGGCCATTCTCCCTGTAATATTTGTTCGATCTTGAGCCTGCTCTTTTCATCATAAGCGAGTTGGCTGACGCCGCACCACTGATGTTCAAATGCTACCCCTTGCGTCGCCAGCGCCGCATACTGACGGCGGGCGAAGGTGAAGGCGGCGGCGAAAAAGCGGGAAAGCGCATCATGCTGGTTGTTCAGCAGCGGATAGAGTGCGCCCTGGCGGTTGCCGGACGCGCCGGTGGCGGGCTGTGTTTCCGCGCAGTAAAGTGTGACGCGGGCGCCGCGCCGTTGCAGGGCGCGCGCGGTTAACACGCTGGCGATACCGCCGCCAATAATGGCGATGTCATGCGGCGCCGGCGCCGCCGGATGTGCAAACCACGGTGTGGGCGAAGGAGCGGGAAGGGCGGTGGTAAGGATGCCGCTCAACATCTCGCGCTTGCGCCCAAATCCTTTGATTTTACTGACGCTGAATCCCGCTTGTTGTAACCCGCGCCGCACGAATCCGGCAGCGGTAAACGTGGCAAAGGTGCCTTGTTCGCGGCACAGACGCGCCATGGACTGAAACAGATTATCCGTCCACATATCCGGGTTTTTGGCCGGGGCAAAGCCATCCAGAAACCAGGCGTCAACCTGATGAGTGAGTGAATCATCCAATGCGGGCAATAGCGCATTCACATCGCCAAACCACAGATCCAGCGTGATCCGCCCCTCAGCCAGAAGCAGACGATGGCAGCCCGACAGCGGCAGCGGCCATTGCTGGCGCAGCGCATCCGCGTAGGGCGCCAGTTCGGGCCATGACGCATGGGCGGCCTTCAGATCGTGGCGTTGCAAGGGGAATTTTTCGAAACTGATGAAATGCAGGCGTTGTAATGTCGCGTCTGGCGACCGGGCGCGGAATTGGTCAAAAGCCTGCCACAGCGTCAGAAAATTAAGCCCGGTGCCGAACCCGGTTTCCGCAATAATGCAACTGGCGCGTGTGTGGGTAAGAAACCGTTCAGGAAACTGATTGCCGCGTAAAAAGACATATTGGGTTTCCGCCAGCCCATCCTGATTAGAAAAATAGACGTCATCAAACTGTTGCGATACAGGTGTACCCTGTTCGTTCCAGCTTAAGGACGCATACTGGATAGGACGGTTGTTCACGACAAATGACTCATTATTCAAGCGATGCGGCGATTCTAACCAGCGGAGTGTCGGGGTGCAAATTTAGTAAAAGTTCGGCTGATCGGACTTGTTCAGCTTACAACTGTACGCTAAAGTGCGATGCGAAATCCCAAAATTTATAAGTGGAAGAGGTATTGAATGAAACGTGCAGTGATTACTGGTCTGGGGATCGTATCAAGCATAGGTAATAACCAGCAGGAAGTTCTGGCTTCTTTGCGTGAAGGACGTTCAGGTATTACTTTCTCTCAAGAGTTGAAAGATTCCGGCATGCGTAGTCACGTCTGGGGCAATGTCAAACTGAATACAACCGGACTTATTGAACGTAAAGTTGTACGTTTCATGAGTGATGCCTCTATCTATGCTTACCTGTCGATGGAACAGGCCGTTGAAGATGCGGGGCTGGCCCCAGAGACTTATCAGTGCAACCCGCGGGTGGGATTGATTGCCGGTTCCGGCGGTTCGGCGCGTTATCAGGTATTCGGCGCCGACGCCATGCGCAGCCCGCGCGGTCTGAAAGCCGTTGGCCCTTATGTCGTGACCAAGGCGATGGGTTCCGGCGTGTCTGCTTGTCTGGCGACGCCGTTCAAAATCTACGGTGTTAACTACTCCATCAGTTCCGCCTGCGCCACTTCCGCCCACTGTATCGGCAATGCGGTCGAGCAAATTCAAATGGGCAAGCAGGACATTGTGTTCGCTGGCGGCGGTGAAGAATTGTGTTGGGAACTGGCCTGTGAATTTGACGCCATGGGCGCTCTGTCTACAAAATATAACGATACGCCGGAAAAAGCGTCACGTACTTATGACGCGGATCGCGATGGTTTTGTTATCGCGGGCGGCGGCGGCATGGTCGTGGTCGAGGAACTGGAGCACGCGCTGGCGCGTGGCGCGCACATTTACGCTGAAATTATCGGCTACGGCGCGACGTCCGACGGCGCCGATATGGTCGCGCCTTCCGGCGAAGGCGCGGTGCGTTGTATGAGAATGGCGTTGCAGGACGTTAAAGCGCCGATCGATTACATCAATACGCACGGCACCTCTACCCCGGTGGGCGATGTGAAAGAACTGGGCGCGATTCGTGAAGTGTTCGGCGACAACGTCCCGGCCATTTCCGCCACCAAAGCGATGACCGGTCACTCTCTGGGCGCCGCGGGCGTACAGGAAACGATTTATACCCTGCTGATGCTGGAGCATGGCTTTATTGCGCCAAGCATCAACATCGATACGCTGGATGAGCATGCGGTGGGGATGAACATCATCACCGAACCAACCGAGCGCAAGCTGACGACGGTCATGTCGAATGGCTTCGGCTTCGGCGGAACCAACGCCGCTCTGGTGATGAGCAAGTTCGAACAGTAATCGCTGTTGCCTGATGAATGAACATAGCGGCGGAGACATCCGTCGCTATGTTTAATATCCCGTTACTTTTCTGATAGTTCCCCGCCTTGTTTTTACTTCGCTTAAACGCGGCATTTCGCCGTCGAACCACGCTCAGAGCAAAATCCATAACAGAAAGCCGACGACGCAGAGGCTGACAATCACCAGAAACAGCGGTCTGTGGAACAGGGCTTGCCAGTTCAGCGGCAACGACGCAATCAATGGGTTGAACAGCGGGTGCGGATACAGCGGCGAGGTCGCCCCATCGCTTTCCTGTGCGCGCTGTAGACGCTGAGTAAACAGGAACGTAAGGACATCATTAATCTGCATCAACGTGAGCGGCGTTTGTAAGCCGGGGGCAAAACGCGCCTGGGTGTAATCCAGCAGCATTTGCTGCTCTTGCGCCGAGAGTGGTTGTGGTAATGCGCCTTGCAGTACGGCGAGCGGGGAGGCGGCAAACGCGGTCGGCGTTGCTGCGCCCGGTGGTGTCGCGAGCGTCGCGTTGGTCAAGGCGGGCGAATTGCCATTGGTCGAAGCGGGCTGTCCCGTGATGGCATTGCCCGCTGTGTTTGGTTGTGCGGCTTGTTGTGGCGATAATAATGACGATGCTTGCTGCGATTGAATCGCTTGTTGCAGCGTCACTTGCGTTTGCAGAAACTGGGTCAGCAATTGCAGATTTTTCAGGGGAATGGCATCGCCCGTCGTTAAATTCTGCATGGTCATCAGCGTCGTCCAGATTCTGGATGACGGCTCGCCGGTCTGAGCGGCCACTCGGCTTACCAACTGATTTAAACTGTTCTGCTCGGCAGGGAGCAGAGGGCGATCAGGGGCATTAGACGTCGCCTGAGCGCTACCCGCGGCGGTTGTCGAGAGCGGCGACTGCCCATGTTGCAACAGCGTCACAACCTGTTTTAACTGCGCGTTGCTGAGCGAACCGAGTACCGTGTGGCCGAACTGCTGGCGAATAAAATCACTGACGGCCTGACGGTTATTCCCCTGCGACAGCATGTCGGTCACGCGTTGCAGCAGTTGCTGGCGCTCGCCGTTATCCTGCGCTTGCGTTAATCGTGTTTGCAGCAACTGTTCGGCGGGCTGATAGTGACGAGATTGCAATTCCGCGTTTTCCGTCAATCCGAGCTCTTGTCTGACATTGCTCCAAACTTCCGTGGCTTTCGATGTCGTCAGCGCCGCCACTTTTAACACCAAATTCTCAAGGGTGGTGCGTTGCGCCGGAGTGAGCGGCTGATCGCCGCCGCGGGCGGCGGTCAGGCCGGTGGTGGTGGCAGGCGTCGTGGCGTTGGCCGAACGTTCGCCGGGCAGTGGGGCCCCAGGGCCGCTGACAGGTTGCATACTGGCTATCCTCACCGCAAGTTAATGAGCGGAATCATAGCAAGCTCTGGTCGTCTTCGATAGTTGCAAAACAGCCCAAACCCAGCGTTAATCGTGATGATTGCGCTGGAGCGGCGGGATCATCAAAAGCCGATAGCGATGGGCTTCCCCCTCATTCAGTGGCAAAATAGCTTCCCTCTTTTTGGCTGGGTAACAGGTTACCGGGGAAGGAAATGAAAATTCTGGTTGATGAAAATATGCCGTATGCTCGCGAACTGTTTAGCCGTCTGGGTGAGGTGCGGGCGGTTCCAGGGCGTCCGCTGCCGGTTGAAGCCCTGAAGGGCGCCGATGCTCTGATGGTGCGTTCGGTGACCAACGTCAATGCGGAACTGCTGAACGGCGCAGCGGTGAAATTTGTCGGCAGCGCGACGGCAGGCACCGACCATGTTGACCAGAACTGGCTTGCGGCGAACGGTATCGGTTTTTCCGCCGCGCCAGGCTGTAACGCTATCGCGGTGGTCGAATATGTTTTTTCTTCCCTGCTGATGCTGGCTGAACGTGATGGCTTTCAACTGCGCGACAAAACGGTGGGGATTGTCGGCGTAGGCAATGTGGGCGGCAGGTTGAATGCCCGATTGCAGGCGTGGGGCGTAAAAACGCTGTTGTGTGATCCGCCCAGAGCGGCGCGTGTTGATGACGAAGCGTTTTTGCCGTTGGAGACGTTGGTGCGGGACGCCGATATTTTAACCCTGCATACGCCGCTGTACGCGCAAGGCCCTTACAAGACGGAACATCTGATTGATGAAACCGTGCTCAATAACTTCGCCGATGGACGCATTCTGATTAATGCCTGCCGTGGGCCGGTGGTGGATAATACGGCCTTGCTCGCTGTCCTGAAGCGCGGTAAACAACTCAGCGTGATCCTTGATGTCTGGGAGCCGGAACCGGCGCTGTCCACCGAATTGCTGGAGCGGGTCGATATCGGTACGGCGCACATTGCCGGTTATACCCTCGAAGGTAAAGCCCGCGGCACCACACAGATTTTCGCAGCCTGGAGCGAGTTTATCGGTGATCCGCAACAGGTTGCTCTGTCTTCATTATTGCCCGCGCCGGAATTCGCCACGCTGACGCTGACTTTGCCCCTGAACCAAGCGTTATTAAAGCGACTGGTGCATCTGGTGTATGATGTGCGCCGGGATGATGCCCTGTTACGTCAGGTTGCCCATCAGGACGGCGGGTTTGATCGTCTGCGCAAACATTATCAGGAACGACGCGAATGGTCGTCGCTCCATGTCATCTGTACCGACAGCGCCAGCGCAGCGTGTCTGAACAAGCTGGGATTTTATGCAACGGTAGATCATCGTTAATTAATCCGCCCATAAACACCATGTCCGCGCCTCTGGCATGCTGCGCAGGCTGGCGTCTTTTGTGTACGTGGATGTGTTATTTATCAATTTGGGAGAACAACCACATGTCTGACGGCTGGAATATTGCTCTGCTGGGCGCAACGGGCGCAGTGGGTTCAGCGTTGCTGGAACTGTTGCAGGAACGTGAATTTCCGGTGGGTGAACTCTATCCGCTGGCCAGCGAACGTAGCGTGGGTGAAATCATACGTTTTAATGGAAAATCCTGTCCGGTCGAGGATGTGGCGGATTTTGACTGGTCGCAGGCGCAACTGGCGTTTTTTGTCGCCGGTCAGGAGGCCAGCGAGCGCTATGCGGAGGAAGCCAGCAACGCTGGTTGTCTGGTGATAGATAGTAGCGGCCTGTTCGCGCTGGAGCCGGATGTGCCGCTGGTGGTGCCGGGCGTGAATACCCATGTGCTGGCGGATTACCGTAATCGCAACCTTGTCGCGGTGGCGGACAGCCTGACCAGCCAACTGCTGGTGGCCATCAAGCCGCTGACGGAGGCCGCGGGCCTGTCCCGTCTGCACGTTACCGCCATGTTGTCGGTTTCCGCGCGCGGCAAAGCCGCGGTGAATGATTTAGCGGGGCAAAGCGCGCGTCTGCTGAACGGCATTCCGCCAGAAACGGGTATATTCCCCAAACAGTTGGCGTTCAATTTGTTGCCTCTGCTGCCGGATAACGAAGGCAGCGTGTGTGAGGAGCGCCGTTTGGTGGATGAAGTGCGCAAGGTGCTACAGGATGAGGGATTGCCGCTTTCTGTTACCTGTATTCAGTCGCCGGTGTTCTACGGCCATGCTCAGGTCGTTCATCTGGAAGCCCTGCGCCCGCTGGCGGCGGAAGAAGCGCGTGACGAATTGTTGCAGGTTGATGAGGTTCAGATCAGCGATGAACAGGACTACCCGACGCAGGTGGATGACGCCTCTGGCAACATTCGCCTGAGCATCGGCTGTTTGCGCAATGATTACGGCATCCCGGAACAACTGCAATTCTGGTCGGTGGCGGATAACGTGCGTTTTGGCGGCGCGTTGATGGCAGTGGAAACCGCGGAATGTCTGGTACGGGAGTATCTGGGGTAATGACGGAACCGATGTTGGCGCAGGCGGCCCCGGCAGACGATCCTGCTGTGGTGAAAATTGCGCTGGGAATTGAATATGATGGCAGCCGCTATTATGGCTGGCAGCGTCAGGCGGAAGTCGATAGCGTGCAGGGCTGTCTTGAACAGGCCTTGAGCAAGGTGGCGGATGAACCCATCACTGTCTTCTGTGCGGGCCGGACCGACGCGGGCGTGCATGCGACAGGGCAGGTGGTGCATTTTGTCACGCGGGCGGTGCGTAAAGACGCCGCCTGGACGATGGGGGTGAATGCGAATTTGCCGCCGGATATCGCCGTGCGTTGGGTGAAAACGGTGGATGATGATTTTCACGCCCGTTTCAGTGCGACAGCGCGCCGCTATCGTTATGTCATCTATAACCACCGCTATCGTCCGGCGGTACTGGCTCAGGGCGTCACGCACTGCTATCTGCCGCTCGATGCGCAGCGGATGGCGCGAGCGGGGCAATGCCTGTTGGGTGAGAACGATTTTACCTCGTTTCGCGCCGTGCAATGCCAGTCTCGCACGCCGTGGCGCAATGTAAATCATTTAAAGGTTACGCGTCATGGGGCTTATATCGTGGTAGATATTAAAGCCAATGCGTTTGTACACCATATGGTGCGCAACATTGTCGGCAGTCTGATGGAAGTCGGCTGCGGCAATCAGCCGGAAACGTGGATAGCGGCGTTGCTGGCGGCCAAAGATCGCACTCTGGCGGCGGCGACGGCCAAAGCGGAAGGCTTATATCTGGTTTCGGTGGATTATCCTGAGCGTTTTGCGTTGCCGCGGCCCCCGATGGGGCCGCTGTTTTTGCATGACGACTGATGAATGATGGGTTTTGGCGATATCTTTGGGTGCGCTGTATATTGGCGCCACCTATCAAAAGAGACGTTTTTATGGAATTTATACAGTTTATTATTGATTTTATTCTACATATTGATGTGCATCTGGCGGAACTGGTCGCACAATATGGTGTCTGGATTTATGCCATTCTGTTTCTTATTTTGTTTTGTGAAACCGGGCTGGTCGTCACCCCGTTTCTGCCGGGCGATTCTTTGCTATTTGTGGCGGGAGCGCTGGCGGCGCTGCCATCGAATGACCTGAATGTGCATACGATGGTTTTCCTGATGATTACCGCGGCGATCCTGGGCGACGGGGTGAACTACACGATTGGCCGTTTGTTCGGCGATAAGCTGTTCAGTAACCCGAATTCAAAAATCTTCCGGCGCAGCTATCTGGACAAAACGCATCAGTTTTATGCGCGTCACGGTGGCAAAACAATAATTCTGGCGCGTTTTGTTCCTATTGTGAGAACATTTGCGCCGTTTGTCGCCGGGATGGGGCAGATGAGCTATCGTCATTTTGCGGCCTATAATGTTATTGGCGCGTTGCTGTGGGTTATTTTATTCACCTACGCGGGGTATCTGTTCGGTGACCTGCCGATTGTGCAGGAGAACCTGAAGTTACTGATTGTCGCGATTATCGTTGTCTCAATTCTGCCGGGCGTTGTCGAGATTATCCGGCACCGGCGAGCGGCGGCGCGCAGCAGTGCAAACCGCGGCGGTGTGAAATAAGTGAAACCTGTTTTAACATCCGGTTTAACTCAGTTTTTTTTCCACAGCGCCGGGTCGTTATGGTTTAATGGGCGGCATTTATGGTCTGTTCCTGGAACAATCCTTGATGCCAATGCCTCAGTATCGCGATTAACGCGGATCTCAGGTATTTTTTTAATTAGCAATGTCGTCAGGGAATAAATGTTGTCAGGCAATAGTTGACGCATGAACAGCGGACTGGCATGTGCCAGGTTCAAGCAGAAAGGTTATCAATGAGCTGGATTGAACGAATTCTTAACAAAAGCAACATCACCCCGACTCGTAAAGCGAACATTCCTGAGGGTGTCTGGACGAAATGTGATAGTTGCGGTCAGGTACTGTATCGTGCGGAACTGGAGCGTAATCTGGAGGTTTGCCCCAAGTGCGACCACCACATGCGTCTTTCCGCGCGTGATCGCTTACAAGCTTTCCTGGATAAAGAAGGGACAGTGGAGTTAGGCAGCGAACTGGAACCGAAGGATATCCTGAAATTCCGGGATTCGAAAAAATATAAAGATCGTCTGGTTGCGGCGCAAAAGCAGTCTGATGAAAAAGATGCCCTGATCGTGATGAAAGGGACATTATATGGCATGCCGGTGGTCGCGGCCTCTTTTGAGTTTGCGTTCATGGGCGGCTCTATGGCGTCTGTCGTCGGCGCGCGTTTTGTCCGTGCGGTTGAACAGGCGCTGGAAGACGGATGTCCGCTGGTCTGTTTCTCCGCCAGTGGCGGCGCCCGTATGCAGGAAGCGTTGATGTCGCTGATGCAGATGGCAAAAACCAGTGCGGCTCTGGCTAAAATGCGTGAACGTGGTTTGCCTTACATCTCCGTATTGACCGACCCGACCATGGGCGGCGTGTCTGCGAGTCTGGCGATGCTGGGTGATTTGAATATCGCTGAACCGAAAGCCCTGATCGGCTTTGCGGGGCCGCGCGTTATTGAGCAGACAGTGCGAGAAAAACTGCCGCCGGGTTTCCAGCGCAGTGAGTTCCTGATTGAGAAAGGCGCTATTGACATGATCGTGCGTCGTCCTGAAATGCGGTATAAACTGGCGACGATCCTGGCCAAATTGACCAATCAGCCGGAACCCGGTGGTGATGAGGTTGAAAACCACGTCGATGACGCGGCCGAATCACAGGATGCAGTGTAACTGAACCGATGAACAGGAAGCGTGAGTCCGCCTCAGGCAATATTACGCTTCCTGTATAAAATGAACCGTAAGCCAGTGAACGGGACTCATGAATAATCTTCAAATACCCCAAGCCACGTCGCCTATGGTCACGTGGCTTCATTATCTGGAGCGCCTGCACGCTCAGGCCATTGATTTGGGACTGGATCGTATCAGGCAGGTTGCCGGACATCTTCAATTATTACAGCCCGCCAGGGTGGTCTTTACCGTCGCCGGCACCAACGGCAAGGGTACGACCTGCTGTACGCTGGAATCGATATTGATCGCTGCCGGACTGCGCGTCGGCGTCTATAGCTCTCCGCACTTGCTGCGTTATACCGAGCGAGTGCGCATTCAGGGCGCGGAGTTGCCAGAAGCATGTCATTGTCAGGCGTTTGCCGATATTGAGGCGGGAAGAGGGACGGTTTCTCTGACCTATTTCGAATTTGGCACGTTGGCGGCGTTGCAACTGTTCAGGCAGGCGAATCTGGATGTGGTCATTCTGGAAGTCGGTCTGGGGGGACGCCTCGACGCGACTAATATCGTGGATGCCGACGTCGCCGTGGTGACGAGTATCGCGCTCGATCATACTGACTGGCTGGGCAACGATCGTGATAGCATCGGCAGAGAAAAAGCCGGCGTATTCCGCCGGGGTAAACCCGCCGTGGTGGGGGAACCGAATATGCCGCCGTCAATCGCCGATGTCGCCCATGAAACCGGGGCGGTGTTGTTGCGCCGTGGTCGGGACTGGGATTTCTCCATCCAGCGCGACAGTTGGAGTTGGCAGAACAAACAGCGCGAGCTTTCAGGATTGCCAATGCCGAATGTGCCGCTGGCAAATGCGGCCAACGCGCTGACGGCGTTGAATTATTCGCCGCTCAATGTGAGCGAAGACGCCATTCGGCAGGGGATGAAGCAAGCGACGCTGCCTGGCCGGTTTCAGATTGTGCGCGAAAAACCAATGCTGATTCTGGATGTGGCGCACAACCCGCACGCTGCCGCGTATCTCGCCAGTCGGCTGGCGGCCTTGCCGACAGCGGGGAAAATCCGCGCCGTGGCGGGCATGTTGGCGGACAAGGATATTCCCGGCACATTGAGCTGTTTACAGCCGCTGGTGGATGAATGGTATTGCGCACCGCTGGATGTCCAGCGTGGCGCTACCGCTGGACAACTGACCGAGCATCTGCATCACAGCCAGTCGTTCTCTGATGTCGCCAGCGCCTGGCGTCAGGCGATGGCGGCATCGACGGAACAGGATATCGTCATTGTGTGCGGATCTTTTCATACGGTAGCGCAGGTGATGGAAGCGCTGGATGAGGAGAAAACCTATGGCGAGTAAATTTCAGAATCGCCTGGTAGGGACGATTATTATCGTCGCGCTGGGCGTGATTGTTTTGCCCGGTCTGCTGGATGGTGAAAAGAAGCATTATGAGGATGATTTCGCCGCCATCCCGCTGATCCCCAAGCCGGGAGACAGCAATGAGATGGAGGCGTTGCCGCCGCTGAACCAGTCATTGTTGAGCCAACCCTCGGAAGGGGCGAAGGCGGCGATGGAGGATAAATCGTTGGCGCCGGATCTTGAGGATACGGCCGCGCCTACAGAAAATGCGCCGCCCGCCGCGAATCCGCCTGCGGACGTGACGGCGCCGCCAGTAGTGGTTGAACGTCCGCCGGTTCAAGCCCCGGCCGCGCCCAAAGCGCCGCCTAAACCGGAGGCGAAGCCCAAGGCGGAAACCAGACCGGAACCGAAACCTGAAACAAAACCTGAAGCCAGAACGGAAATGCCCGCCGCAGAACAAGCGCCTGCCGGACAAGCCTATATCGTGCAACTGGGCGCGTTGAAAAATGCGGACAAGGTGAATGAAATTGTCGCCAAACTGCGTCTCTCCGGCTATCGCGCCTATACCGTGCCCGCCACGCCGGTTGCGGGGCAGATTACCCGTATTTATGTCGGCCCTGATGCGGCCAGACAGAAGTTGCAGGCATCATTGGGCGAGCTGCAACGGCTGAGCGGATTGAGTGGTCAGGTGAGGTCGCATAGCGTACGGTAAGGCGTTGCGCCAGCGTTTATCGGCTATTGATAAAATCGGCGGAAATACGCTACGCAAACGTTTTTTTTTTCTGTTAGAATTCGCCGCGAACAGGATGACGTCGCGGCTTACCGGTAATCTGGTTCATTATTAGGATGGTTCATGGTTTGGGTTGATTACGTCATTATTGGCATCATCGGATTTTCGGCTCTGGTTAGCCTGATTCGGGGATTTGTTCGTGAAGCGTTGTCGCTGGTGACCTGGGGTTGCGCATTTTTTGTCGCCAGCCAGTACTATGCCTATCTCGCGATTTATTTCACCCGTTTTGATGACGAACTGGTACGTAACGGTATCGCTATTGCCATTCTGTTTATTGCGACGTTGATTGTGGGTGCTATCGTCAATTATGTGATCGGTTCACTGGTTGAACGCACTGGATTATCGGGCACCGATCGTGTACTGGGCGTTTGCTTCGGCGCGTTACGCGGTGTGTTGATTGTCTCCGCGCTGCTATTCTTTCTGGATACCTTTACCGGTTTTTCACAGAGTGCCGACTGGAAGCAGTCCCAGTTAATCCCGCAGTTCAGTTATATTATCAGGTGGTTTTTTGACTACCTGCAAAGCACGTCAAGTTTCTTGCCGCAGCACATAACGCTGCGGTAGCGCTGATGAGGAAAAGACACCATGTGCGGTATTGTCGGTATCGCCGGTTTTACACCGGTCAACCAGTCGATTTATGACGCGTTAACGGTGTTGCAACACCGTGGGCAGGATGCAGCAGGCATTGTCACCATTAATGACTTAAATTGTTTCCGCCTGCGTAAGGCCAATGGCCTGGTGAAGGATGTGTTTGAAGCCAGACATATGCAACGTTTACAAGGCAATATGGGTATTGGTCATGTGCGTTATCCCACCGCAGGCAGTTCCAGCGCATCGGAAGCGCAACCTTTTTACGTTAACTCGCCGTTCGGGATCACACTGGCGCACAACGGCAACCTGACTAATGCGCACGAACTGCGTAAAAAGCTGTTCGAACAGGAGCGTCGTCATGTCAATACCACCTCTGATTCCGAAATTCTGTTAAACATTTTTGCCAGAGAGCTTGATCGTTTCCAGCATTATCCGCTGGAAGCCGATAATATTTTTGCGGCAGTTGCTGCGACGCACCAGCAAATTCGCGGTGCTTATGCTTGTGTCGGCATGATTATCGGTCACGGAATGGTTGCTTTCCGCGATCCGAATGGCATTCGTCCGCTGGTGATCGGTAAACGCGATCTGGAAGATGGACGCAGTGAATATATGGTTGCTTCAGAGAGCGTCGCGTTGGATACGCTGGGTTTTGAATTTCTGCGTGATGTCGCGCCGGGAGAGGCGATTTATATCACGGAGAAAGGCCAGTTGTTTACCCGCCAGTGTGCCGAAAATCCGAAGAGCAATCCGTGTCTGTTCGAGTATGTTTACTTTGCGCGCCCGGACTCTTTCATCGACAAAATTTCCGTCTACAGCGCTCGGGTACGGATGGGGCAGAAGCTCGGCGAAAAGATTGCACGTCAATGGGAAGATCTGGATATCGATGTGGTTATTCCTATCCCTGAAACGTCTTGTGATATCGCGCTGGAAATCGCGCGCATTATTAACAAACCGTATCGTCAGGGCTTTGTGAAGAATCGTTATGTCGGTCGGACGTTTATCATGCCGGGCCAGCAGGCGCGTCGTCAATCGGTGCGCCGTAAGCTGAACGCCAACCGTGCGGAATTCCGCGATAAGAATGTGTTGCTGGTTGATGACTCCATCGTGCGTGGCACCACGTCCGAACAGATCGTGGAAATGGCCCGCGAAGCGGGCGCCAGACGCGTGTATCTGGCTTCCGCGGCGCCGGAAATCCGTTTCCCTAACGTCTATGGCATCGATATGCCGAGCGTCAATGAGTTGATCGCTCACGGGCGTGAAGTGGAAGAGATTCGCCAACTCATCGGCGCCGACGCGTTGATTTTCCAGGATCTGGACGATTTAATCGCCGCGGCGCGTGAAGATAATCCCGATATCACCCAGTTTGAATGTTCTGTCTTCAATGGCATCTATGTGACCAAGGACGTCGATCAGGGTTACCTCGATTATCTGGAAATGCTGCGTAATGATGATGCCAAAGCATTGCGCGGTCAGAGCGAAGTCGAAGATCTGGAATTACACAACGAAGGCTGAACACTATACCCAATAGATATCGAGGTGTGCGGGAAGCCAACGCGCCCGCCGCTTGGGAGATGCCGGGGATAACGAGATGAGAAAGGGAGCACGCTGCGGCGTACTCCCTTTCTGCTTTTAATGGTTTCTTGTTCTTGCTTATCATTGATCATTACGGCAAAGTCAGCGCAAATCACTTATTCGTATCGGTGAATCACCAACGAATCAGCCAGAGGCAGTATTGATGAAGCGACTCATAATAGGTATTTCCGGCGCCAGCGGTGTGATTTATGGCATCCGCTTGTTGCAGGTTTTGCAGACCGCGGCGGAAATAGAGACTCACCTTATCATGAGCAATGCCGCCCGGCAGACGCTTTCCCTGGAATCTGATTTCAGTCTGCGCGAAGTGCAGGCGCTGGCGGATGTGGTACATGACACCCGCGATATCGCCGCCAACATCTCTTCCGGGTCATTTAAAACCGATGGCATGGTCATATTACCTTGCTCGATAAAAACGCTGTCAGGCATTGCACACAGCTACAGTGACAACCTGCTGACGCGAGCGGCGGATGTGGTGCTGAAAGAGCGTCGCCCGCTGGTGCTTTGCGTGCGTGAAACGCCATTACATCTGGGGCATTTAAGGATGATGACGACGGCTGTCGAGCTTGGGGCGATTATCATGCCGCCGGTGCCTGCTTTTTATCATCGCCCACAAACTGTGCAGGGTATTATCGATCAAACCGTCAACCGCGTGCTTGATCAGTTTGATATCGAACTGCCGCAAGATCTCTTTACCCGCTGGCAAGGTTCGTGATGACCAAAGGCTATTCTGTTTGCAATAAATCAGACTCAATGCTCATTCGTGGGGCTTTTTTTTAACATTACTCCATGTTTGCACATATGAGCACTATTATGGTGCATGCTGACGACTACCATTATGCCAACCGGCTTCGCGCCTGCCCTGGCGCTATCAATAGAAAGTATTAAAATCAATTAAATAGATTGCTTTTAATAGGAGTGGTTGCCTTTGGTTTTGTTCCTATCGCCGTATTTTAAATATGGCATGAAAACTGCTATGTTTCGTAACGACACATAAACAGCAATCCCGTCATTCATTTTTACATCGATAAAAACCGTTAATTAACGATGACTGACTTTTGACCTCAATCACTTATGGTAAGGGTAGCAATATGAAAAAACTAGTGAAAATTCTACCGTTGGCATTCATTCTGGCCGCAGGCAGCGCGATGGCCGCCATTCCTAAAAATATTAAAATTGGTACTGATCCGACTTACGCACCTTTCGAATCTAAAAACGCCAGCGGCGAATTAGTCGGTTTTGATATCGATCTCGCCAAAGAATTGTGTAAGCGTATTGAAGCCAACTGTACGTTTGTCGAAAGTGATTTTGATGCGTTGATCCCGTCCCTGAAAGCCAAAAAAATAGATGCCATTATTTCCTCTCTCTCCATTACTGAAAAACGTCAGCAGGAAATTGCTTTTACTGAGAAATTGTATGCCGCTAATTCGCGTCTGATTGCTAAAAAAGGCGCGAACATTGAACCTACCGTGGCGTCGTTAGGCGGCAAACGTGTCGGGGTATTGCAGGGAACGACGCAGGAATCCTACGCGAATGCACTCTGGCAGCCCAAAGGCGTTGAGATCGTCGCTTATCAGAATCAGGAATTGGTCTATGCCGACTTAACGGCTGGCCGTATCGATGCGGCGTTTCAGGATGAAGTGGCGGGCAGCGAAGGCTTCCTGAAACAAGACGCGGGTAAAGACTATGAATTTGCCGGCCCGGCGGTTAAAGACGACAAGTTCTTTGGCGTAGGCACCGGCATGGGGTTGCGTAAAGCGGATACTGAACTAAAAGCCGCGCTGGACAAAGCGTTTGCAGAAATGCGTAAAGACGGTACCTACGATATCTTTGCGAAAAAATACTTTGATTTTGATGTTTACGGCGGCTAACCACCTCTGCACTGTCTGAATTCGGGGATGAAGCTTGTCGCTTCGCCCCGATGTTTTTTGTCTGGTAATCATGTGTGATTTCATCAACCTCTCTTTTTACTCTGAACGGAAATGATTAATGCTTTATGGCTATTCCCAACTCATTCTGGATGGCGCAGTCATCACGCTGGAACTGGCGATTAGCTCACTGCTACTGGCATTGATCATCGGATTGATTGGCGCGGGGGCGAAGCTCTCCGCCAGCAGATTGTTATCGGGCTGCTTCTCCTGCTATACCACGCTGATCCGTGGCGTACCGGATCTGGTTCTGATGCTGTTGATTTTCTATGGTTTACAGATCACCCTGAACAGCCTCACCGAGACGGCGGGCATCAGCCAGATCGATATTGATCCGATGACGGCGGGTATTATTACCCTGGGATTCATCTACGGCGCATATTTCACGGAAACGTTCCGGGGCGCTTTTCTGGCGGTGCCGCCCGGACAGATTGAAGCTGCCGTGGCTTTCGGTTTTTCGCCAATCAAAGTGTTCCGCCGGATCATGTTTCCAGCCATGATGCGTTTTGCTTTGCCGGGGATCGGCAACAACTGGCAGGTTATTTTAAAGGCCACGGCGCTGGTATCGTTACTGGGGTTGAATGACGTTATCAAGGCGACGCAACTGGCGGGTAAGGGTGCGCATGAACCCTTTTACTTTGCCATCGTCGCCGCAGTGCTGTACCTGATTTTTACCACTATATCCAACGGCGTCTTGTGGTGGTTGGAAAGACACTACTCGCAGGGAGTCAAAAAAGTAAACTATGAGTGAGATCCTGCAACAATACTGGCAGCCGCTGCTGTGGAGCAACGGTTACCGCATGACCGGGTTGGCGATGACCTTATGGCTGCTGATTTCCTCGGTGACGATCGGCGGTATTCTGGCGTTGCCGCTGGCGGTGGCGCGGGTATCGCCGCGACGACGATTCAGCTTGCCGGTCTGGTTGTTTACCTATGTGTTTCGCGGTACGCCCCTCTATGTTCAACTGTTGGTTTTTTATTCCGGTGTTTATAGCCTGGAAATTGTGCGTGGTACTGACCTGTTAAACGCGTTTTTCCGCAGCGGGCTGAATTGCGCGATCCTGGCGCTGGCGTTGAACACCTGTGCTTATACCACTGAGATTTTCGCCGGTGCCATTCGCTCGGTTCCTCACGGTGAAATCGAAGCGGCCAGAGCTTACGGCTTCTCACGCTTTAAACAATATCGTCATATCATTTTGCCGGGCGCGCTGCGTATTGCATTGCCCGCCTACAGCAACGAAGTGATATTGATGCTGCACTCCACCGCGTTGGCGTTTACCGTCACGGTGCCGGATATTCTGAAAGTCGCTCGTGATATTAACGCCGCCACCTATCAGCCGTTTCTGGCGTTTGGTATCGCGGCGGTGATCTATCTGGTGGTTTCTTTTGTATTAATCGGGTTGTTCAAAAAAGCGGAACAGCGCTGGTTGCGTCATCTTAATACCCGTTCATCCCATTAAAAGCAGGAACCAAGCATGTCGAATATTAAGCTGATGGTGACGGAACTGCGTAAACGTTATGGTCAGCATGAAGTGTTGAAAGGTATTTCATTGCAGGCTAAAGCCGGGGACGTGATTTCCATTATCGGATCATCCGGTTCCGGTAAAAGCACCTTGCTACGCTGCATCAATTTTCTGGAAAAACCCTGCGAAGGGACGATCCACGTCAACGATCAGGAAATTCGGATGGTGCGTGATAATGATGGTCAGTTGAAAGTGTTTGATAAAAAACAACTTCAGTTGCTGCGTACTCGCCTGACCATGGTGTTTCAACACTTTAATCTATGGAGCTTTATGACGGCGTTGGAAAACGTTATGGAAGCGCCGGTACAGGTATTGGGGCTGAGCAAAGCGGAAGCCCGTGCACGCGCCGTTTTCTATCTGGATAAAGTGGGGATTACCGGCGCGGCGCAGGATAAATATCCGGCTGATCTGTCCGGCGGTCAACAGCAGCGGGTATCCATTGCGCGCGCGTTGGCGATGGAGCCGGAAGTGCTGTTGTTTGATGAACCGACGTCGGCGCTCGATCCCGAACTGGTGGGTGAGGTGCTGCGGATCATGCAACAGTTAGCCGAAGAGGGAAAAACCATGGTGGTAGTGACGCACGAGATGGAGTTTGCACGCCACGTCTCCAGCCATGTGATCTTTTTGCATCAAGGCGTGATCGAGGAGGAAGGGCCGCCTGACAGGGTGTTCGGCAACCCTAAAAGCCCGCGTTTGCAGCAGTTTCTGTCCGGCGCATTGAAGTAAAAGTCGGGCTGGCTGTCCTGCGGGTCAGCCAGCTTGCGCGGCATCTTTTGGCGTCACTACCTCTCTCAACGCTTCTTCCAGGTCAAAGAAACGAAAGCCAAACCCCGCGGCTTCAAGACGCTGCGGTAATGCGCGCTGTCCGCCCAGAACCAGCGTTGAGGCTTCTCCCATCAGCAGTTTGATGGCGAAAGCGGGCGCACGCAGAAAGCCGGGGCGATTGAGCACGCGCGCCAGCATAGCCGCAAACTGTTCGTTACGCACTGGATAGGGCGAAACCATGTTAAAGGGGCCGCTAAGTATCGGGTTATCCAGCAAATAAAGGATCCCGTTCACCATGTCGTCAATATGAATCCACGGCATATACTGTTTCCCTGACCCCATCGGCCCGCCAAGTCCCAACCTGAAAATCGGCAGCATCCGGGACAAAGCGCCGCCTTGCGCGGAAAGTACAACGCCGGTACGCAACAGACAGACGCGGGTTTTTTCACTCTCCGCGGATTGCGCCAGCGCTTCCCAGCGAGCGCACAGATGATGGGTAAATTCATTGGCGGGCGTTTCATCTTCGGTGACCAACGCCGCGCCCTGATCGCCGTAATAGCCCACCGCGGAACCGGAAATCAACACGGAAGGCGGTTCACTGCTGGCGTTGATCAGGTTGGCGATCTGTTCGGTAATGTTCCAGCGACTCTGGCTCAGACGCTGTTTTTGTTGGGGCGTCCATCGTTTATCGGCAATCGGCTCGCCCGCCAGATTAATGACGCCGTCGAAACCGTTAAGTGAGGTTTTATTGTTCAGCGTGGACCAGTATTCCACCTGATCGCCCACTATCCGTCGCGCCCGCTCGGGATCGCGGGTAAGTACGGTGACATGATGAGAAAGCAGTTGTAACCGCGGGATCAGATGACGTCCGATCAGACCGGTTCCACCGGTAATAAGTAATTGCATATCCGGCCTCGCTTATTTTTTCATTGTTCCGCCAGCTTATAGGCACGTTCCGTTGCCGGACGTTCGCTGATACGCGCATACCAGCTTTTTACCGCCGGATAATCATCCAGATCGATACGTTGACGAGCATAAGAGACAACCCACGGGTAAGTCGCGATATCGGCAATGCTGTAGTGTTCCCCGGCTAGCCAGGTTTTTCCCTGCAACTGTTTGTTCAGTATACAATAAAGACGCTGTGTTTCTTGCTGGTAACGCTCAATCGCATAGGGAACCGGTTGAGGGGCATAGTGGTTGAAATGGTGGTTCTGTCCCAGCATAGGGCCAAATCCCGCCACTTGCCAGAACAGCCATTGCAAGGTTGAGGTGCGTTCACGTAGCGTTTTGCTGAGCAGGACATCGTGTTTTTCGGCCAGATAAAGCAGGATGGCGCCGGACTCAAACAGACTGATGGCCTCGCCGCCGTCGGCTGGCTGGTGATCGACAATCGCCGGGATCTTGTTATTGGGCGAAATGGCGAGAAACTCCGGCCTGAATTGCTCACCCGTACCGATATTCACCTGGTGAAGTTGATAAGGCAGATTGGCTTCTTCCAGGAATAGGGTGATTTTGTGGCCGTTAGGCGTCGGGGCGTAATAAAGATCGATCATGACTGGCTTCTCCGTTTCACTTCAGAAAAACGTTTCACTTCAGAAAAATAGGGTGGTATGGCGTGATGATTGATACGCCGATGTTCCGTCAAACGTTACTATTGGGTCAAGCGGGTGTTTCTGAATCGTCGGCAAGTTACCCTACCATTTTCCCTCCGGGAACATAAGCGTAAGTGATGGTAAGTATTATCACCTGCGTTGACCGTTTACTGTCGGCTCAATCATATAGTATAGGGCGATCAGGCTGATTATCGCCTTAATCTTGACCAAATAGCGTGGGGATCTGATGGGAAATTGCGTTACATTTAGCGGGCACATCGGCGAAATGCCCTCAAAGTACGCATTAGTTGCCGCATTGCGGAGCAGGATGTCTCAAAACGGAGCAGCAGCATAGTCGTGGTGTGGGAAAGAACCGATAGGCCGCTTGCGGTCAACCCTTGCTGTCATCTGGTACAGTCTTTGCAACATCCCTGAATATTATATCGATATCAGGGGATGGCAGGATGGAAAACAATAAAGCAGAACCGGGATTAAAACGGACATTGGGCAGTTTCCATTTATGGGGCATTGCCGTGGGTCTGGTGATTTCGGGTGAGTATTTTGGCTGGAGTTATGGTTGGTCGCAGGCCGGGACATTAGGCTTTCTGATCACCGCGCTGGCGATTGCCGCGATGTATTGCGCGTTTATTTTCAGCTTCACCGAACTGAGCACGTCGATTCCCCACGCCGGCGGCCCGTTCGCTTACGCTTATCGCGCGTTTGGCCCGACCGGAGGCTTTATCGCCGGTTTTGCCACGTTGATTGAATTTGTGTTTGCGCCGCCAGCCATTTCAATGGCGATTGGCGCCTATCTGAATGTGCAGTTCCCGTCATTGGATCCAAAATGGGTGGCGGTCAGCGCTTATCTGATATTTATGGGACTCAATATTCTTGGCGTCGGTATTGCGGCGACGTTTGAGTTGTTGGTCACGTTGCTGGCGATCTTCGAGTTGCTGGTGTTTATGGGCGTGGTTGCGCAGGGCTTCGAATGGAGCAATTTCGCCAGCGGCGGATGGGCGGGCTCTGATGAATTCAGTTCGGTCGCGCTCTCCGGCATCTTTGCCGCGATCCCCTTTGCCATCTGGTTCTTTCTGGCGATCGAAGGCGCGGCGATGGCGGCTGAGGAAGCCAAGGATCCCCGCCGCACCATTCCCCGCGCTTTCATCTGCGGTATCCTGACCTTAACGATGTTGGCGATCGGCATCATGCTCTTTGCCGGCGGCGTAGGCGATTGGCGTCAACTGTCGAATATCAACGATCCGTTGCCTCAGGCGATGAAGCTGATTGTGGCCAGCAACAGCGGCTGGCTGCATATGCTGGTGTGGCTGGGGTTATTTGGTCTGGTGGCGTCATTCCACGGCATTATCATGGGCTACTCCCGCCAGATCTTCGCGCTGGCCCGCGCAGGCTATCTGCCTAAACCACTGGCCTGCGTACATACGCGTTTCCGAACTCCGCATCGCGCTATTCTGGCGGGAGGCGTTGTCGGTATCACCGCGATCTTCTCCGATTCGCTGGTGACCATCGGCGGTCAACCGCTCACCGCCAATATCGTGACAATGTCGGTATTCGGTGCCATTGTTATGTATATCACGTCGATGGCGTCGCTGTTCAAGCTGCGTCGTAGCGAACCGGATCTGGCGCGTCCGTTCCGTGCGCCGTGGTATCCGTTCGCGCCTGCTTTCGCGCTGGTGATGGCGGCGATCTGCCTGGCGGCGATGGTTTATTACAACACGCTGCTGGCGATGATTTTTGCGGCCATGATGCTGTTGGGTTATGGCTGGTTCCGTCTGACCGGATCGTCGCGTGATACGGCGGCGTTTGATCCGCAGTTGACGGCGTCTAAGTAACCCACGGTTTTTCATACTGAAAATGACAGTCCGTTATCTGATGGCGGACTGTCTCCACTTAATGTTCGAGGCGAATGGATGTATCAGACAACGCTGAGTCACCGCAGCTATCGTTTTCGCGATCTGCGTGAGCTAATGGCGAAAGCGTCTCCCGCCCGTTCCGGTGATTTTCTGGCGGGGGTGGCGGCGCAAAGCGCGGAAGAACGCATGGCG
Organism: Brenneria salicis ATCC 15712 = DSM 30166; assembly: GCF_003315515.1. Classification (GTDB taxonomy): domain Bacteria; phylum Pseudomonadota; class Gammaproteobacteria; order Enterobacterales; family Enterobacteriaceae; genus Brenneria; species Brenneria salicis. The sequence continues at coordinate 76,918 of NZ_QNRY01000003.1, forward strand.
GCGCGCATGGCGCTGGCGGATTTGCCGTTGAAGACCTTTTTGCAGCAGGCGCTTATTCCTTACGAACAGGATGAGGTCACACGGTTGATTGTGGACTCACATGATGACGCGGCGTTTGCGCCGGTTTCGCACCTGACCGTCGGGGATTTCCGCGACTGGTTGTTAAGCGAACGAACGGACAGTGCTTTATTGGCGCGGGTGGCAAAGGGTATTACGCCGGAAATGGCGGCCGCCGTCAGTAAACTGATGCGCAATCAGGACTTGATTCTGGCGGCGAAGAAGTGCCGGGTGATCACCCGGTTTCGCAATACGCTTGGATTGGAGGGCCATATCAGCGTGCGGTTGCAGCCTAATCATCCGACGGACGATTTAAAAGGTATCGCCGCCAGCATGCTCGATGGGCTGCTGTATGGCAGTGGTGACGCCATGGTGGGGATCAATCCTGCCAGCGACAGTCTGCCGCTGCTGGAAAAGCTGAATTATATGCTGGACGATGTGATCAGCCGCTTTAACATTCCCACGCAATCCTGCGTGCTGACGCATATTACGAATACGCTGCAACTGATGGAGCGTGGCGCGCCGGTCGATCTGGTTTTTCAGTCCATCGCCGGTACTGAGGCGACCAATAGTAGCTTCGGCTTTAATCTGGCGACGCTGGAAGAGGCGCGTCAGGCGGCGTTAAGCCTGAAACGCGGTACGCTGGGCAACAACGTGATGTATTTTGAAACCGGGCAGGGGAGTTGTCTGTCGGCGAACGCCAATCATGGCGTCGATCAGCAAACTTGTGAAGCTCGCGCTTATACGGTGGCGCGGCATTTTTCCCCTTTTCTGGTGAACACGGTAGTGGGTTTTATCGGTCCAGAATATCTGTACGACGGTAAACAAATCATCCGCGCCGGTCTGGAAGATCACTTCTGCGGCAAGCTGATGGGCGTCCCGCTGGGATGCGACGTGTGTTATACCAACCATGCCGAGGCCGATCAGGATGACATGGATACGCTGCTGACATTGCTTGCCAACGCCGGACTGACATTCCTGATGGGGGTACCCGGCGCGGACGATATCATGCTCAATTATCAGAGCACGTCCTTCCACGATGCGCTTTATATCCGTGAGTTGTTGGGGCTGAAACACGCGCCTGAGTTCGGTGAATGGCTGGAAAAAATGCGCATCATTGATGCTCAGGGACGTTTATGCGACACCAGCGGCCAACACCCGCTGTTGCAACATCAACCCTATCTGGAGGGGCGTTTATGAGAGAGGTGATTCATGACAACCCCTGGGAGACGCTGCGCGAGTTTACCGCCGCGCGCATCGCACTGGGGCGAACCGGCGCGAGCATGCCGACCCGCGAGCTATTAAAGTTCGGCATGGCCCATGCGCAGGCGCGGGATTCGGTTCATCAGACGTTTGACAGCGAAACGCTGGCGAATGCGTTGGAGCAGGCTGGATTGAAAACGCTGACGGTTCGCAGCGCGGCGCCGACGCGGGAACAGTATCTGTGCCGACCGGATTTAGGTCGCCGGTTGTCGGAAGCAAGCCGTACATTACTGATGAATTCATCCGTTCGGCAGGCGGATCTGCTGTTGGTTATCGGAGATGGTTTGTCTTCCAAAGCGGTGCATCGGCAGGCCGTGCCATTCATTCTGGCGCTACAACCGTATCTGGAACTACTGGGACTTTCTCTGGCGCCCGTCGTACTGGCCCATCAGTCCCGCGTCGCGTTGGGTGATGATATCGGTGAATGTATTCAAGCCAAAGCGGTGGCGATCCTGATTGGCGAACGGCCCGGTTTATCATCGCCGGACAGCCTGAGTGTTTACATGACCTGGGGACCGCATACTCGTCGGCTTGAATCGGAGCGTAATTGTATCTCGAATATTCGTCCTGAAGGATTGGATTATCCTCAGGCGGCATTCAAGCTGGCTTGGTTGCTGGAGCAATCTTTTCAGCGCCGCTTATCGGGCGTTCAACTTAAAGATGAAAGTGATAACCCGGCGCTGCACGGACGAATTACACCGCCACCATCTTTACCTATATTGCGTTAATCATCCAATGTTGCCGCGCGCTTGTGGGCGGGACGAATTGTCGCGTGAATTATACTGAATTCATACTAAGCCCCCTTGTCCAACTTTGTTAAACTAGGCCCGATTGTTAATGACGACACGTTGGGGATAAACGATGAAGTTGATGTTTGCATCGGACCTGCACGGTTCTTTGAGTGCGACAGAACGGGTACTGAGCCACTTTGAACATAGCGGCGCAGACTGGTTAATCCTGCTGGGCGATTTTCTAAATCATGGCCCGCGTAATCCGTTGACGGACAACTACCAGCCAGCTGAAGTGGCGGCACGTCTGAATGGCTATGCCAAACGTATTATCGCGGTGCGCGGCAATTGCGATAGCGAAGTGGATCAGATGCTGCTGACGTTTCCTGTCACCGCGCCTTGGCAACATGTGCTATTGCCGAAAAATCGCCTTTTCCTGACGCATGGTCACCTCTATCATCCTGACAACTTACCACCGCTAAATGTTGGCGATGTATTGGTTTATGGACATACTCATATCCCGGTCGCCGAACAGCGCGGGGAGATATACCATTTTAATCCGGGTTCGGTCAGCCTGCCGAAAGGCGGCTACCCGGCGAGCTATGGGACACTGGAAGATGATGTGTTGCGCGTTCTTTCTTTGTCGGATGGCGAGCCTATTGCACAGGTAGAAATTTGGCACTAATTTATCTGTCAGTAAAATCTATTATTTAAAACAGACATGCTAATAGAAAGGGTTTCAGAGGATGGCGGAACAAAGTCAGTCAGCAGGCACCGAATGGGTAGATATCGTCAATGAAAACAATGAGGTAATCGCTCAGTCGAGTCGTCAGCAGATGCGTGCTCAGAGCCTTCGTCATCGGGCTACCTACATTGTTGTACATGACGGCATGGGCAAGATTCTGGTGCAGCGTCGTACCGAAAGCAAAGATTTTTATCCGGGCTGGTTAGACGCCACGGCGGGCGGCGTGGTGCAAAGCGGCGAGCAGATGCTTGAATCCGCACGGCGTGAAGCCGAAGAAGAACTTGGTATTGCTGGCGTGCCGTTTGCTGAACATGGCCTGTTTTATTACGAGGCCGAGAATTGCCGTGTATGGGGCGGACTTTTCAGTTGTGTTACGCATGGGCCGTTTGCGTTGCAGGAAGCTGAAATTGATGAAGTCAGTTGGTTATCGCCGGAAGAAATCACCGCACGCTGTGACGAATTCACTCCTGATTCACTCAAAGCGTTGTCGCTGTGGTTAACGCGTTACAACGAGCAGGATTATGGCAAACCGGTGGTTCGTGAAGCGCCGGCTAACGCAGCGCTTGATAGTCAGGCGCCGGGTGACAGCGAAGCGGCTGAAACCGGGAAATAAGCGTTTTTTGTAACGCTTTTGCTGTTGTCTAGACGTCGCCGTTTGATTCCATTCATTATTCGGAATAAAAAAACAAAGCGCCAACCGAAAGGTTGGCGCTTTGTTTGGCGACAAGTTGGTCAGTTAGATCTGAGTGGCCTGGATCGCAGTCAGGGCAACCGTATAAACGATATCGTCTACCAGTGCGCCGCGAGACAGGTCGTTGACCGGTTTGCGCATACCTTGCAGCATTGGTCCGATGGAGATCAGGTCGGCTGAACGCTGTACTGCTTTGTAGGTGGTGTTGCCGGTGTTCAAATCAGGGAAGATGAACACGGTCGCTTTACCTGCAACCGGCGAATCCGGCGCTTTGGATTGGGCAACGTCCGCCATGATAGCCGCGTCATACTGCAATGGGCCGTCAATGATCAGATCAGGGCGTTTTTCCTGAGCCAGACGAGTTGCTTCCCGTACTTTTTCCACATCGCTGCCAGCGCCGGAGTTGCCGGTAGAGTAGGAAATCATCGCCACGCGCGGGTCGATACCGAAAGCCAGGGCGGAATCCGCGGACTGAATGGCGATTTCAGCCAGTTGCTCTGCCGTTGGGTCCGGGTTGATGGCGCAGTCGCCGTAAACCAGAACCTGCTCCGGCAGCAACATGAAGAACACGGAAGAAACCAGAGAACTGCCCGGTGAGGTTTTGATCAACTGCAACGGCGGACGGATCGTGTTGGCTGTGGTGTGAACCGCGCCAGAAACCAGACCGTCAACTTCGCCCTGTTCCAGCATCAGGGTACCCAGAACCACGTTGTCTTCCAGTTGCTCGCGGGCAACCACTTCGGTCATGCCTTTGCTCTTACGCAGTTCAACCAGACGCGGAACATAACGTTCACGCACGGCAACCGGATCCACGATCTCGATGCCTTTACCCAGTTCTACGCCCTGAGCCGCCGCGACGCGCTGAATCTCTTCCGGGTTGCCCAACAGTACGCAATGAGCGATACCACGTTCAGCACAGATAGAGGCGGCTTTAACGGTACGCGGCTCATCACCTTCCGGCAGAACAATACGTTTACCGGCTTTACGCGCCAGTTCGGTCAACTGATAACGGAATGCCGGCGGCGACAAGCGGCGTGAACGTTCGGATTGGGCGCTCAGTGAATCGATCCACTGTGTATCGATGTGACGAGCTACGTATTCCTGAACTTTTTCCACACGCTGGTGGTCGTCAGCCGGTACTTCGAGGTTGAAGCTTTGCAGGCTAAGCGAAGTCTGCCAGGTGTTGGTGTCAACCATAAACGCCGGCAGGCCGGTCTGGAACGCGCGTTCACACAGTTTGCTGATGCTGGGATCCATTTCATAACCGCCAGTCAGCAGCAGCGCGCCGATTTCCACGCCGTTCATGGCGGCCAGGCAAGCGGCGACCAGCACGTCAGGACGGTCTGCAGACGTCACCAGCAGGGAGCCGGGACGAAAATGCTCCAGCATATGAGGGATGCTGCGTGCGCAGAACGTCACGGATTTAACGCGGCGAGTCTGAATATCCCCTTTGTTGATGATACGGGCATTAAGGTGTTTTGCCATATCAATCGCACGTGTGGCAATCAGGTCAAAGCTCCACGGAATGCAACCCAGTATCGATAACGGGCTGTTGGAAAACAGTTGTTTCGGATCGATATTCGCAATATTGGCCTTGCTGGAATCATCAAAGATTTCAGACAGGTCGGGGCGGGTACGACCTTGTTCATCCACCGGCGCATTCAGTTTGTTGATGATCACGCCAGTGATGTTTTTATTTTTGCTGCCGCCGAAGCTGGAACTGGCCAGTTCGATACGTTCTTTCAACTGTGCGGGTGAATCATTGCCCAGCGCCAGTACGAAGACGGTTTCCGCATTCAGGGTTTTGGCGATTTCATAGTTCAGCGCATTGGCGAACTGATGTTTACGCGTCGGAACCAGACCTTCAACCAGCACTACTTCCGCATCTTTGGTATTTTCATGGTAGCGGGCAATGATGTCTTCCATCAGTACATCTTGCTGGTTGGCGCTCAGCAACGCTTCAACACGACTCATTTGCAGCGGTTCAGCCGCATTGATGGATGAGTTGGCGCGAATAATGGTTGTGGTTTGATCGGGCGTGTTGTCGCCGGCGCGAGGCTGGGCGATAGGCTTGAATACGCTCAAACGCACGCCTTTTTGTTCCATGGCGCGGATGACACCCAGGCTGACGCTAGTCAGACCAACGCTGGTGCCGGTTGGGATCAACATGATTATACGGGACACGGCTAAACCTCTTAACGGTTGCTCGTTAGTCAAAACAACACCGTCAGCCTGGGCTGACGGTGTTGACGTTCATTTTTATGCTGTCAGACGGAGGGCGTCTTGAGCGATAACCAATTCTTCATTGGTCGGAATGACCAGCGCCGGACGGGAACCATCTTTCGCGATATTGCCGCCTTTACCGAAACGAGCGGCCAGGTTACGTTCGTGATCGACGTCAAAGCCCAGCAGACCCAGTTTTTTCAGCGTCAGTTCACGCACCATCGCCGCATTTTCACCGATACCGCCGGTGAACACCACCGCATCCAGACGACCTTCCATCAGGGCGCTGTAAGAACCGATGTATTTAGCCAGACGATGGCAGTAAACGTCCATTGCACGTTTGGCGTCTTCTTTGGTCTGATAATTGTCTTCAACATAGCGGCAATCGCTGGTGACTTCAGTCAGGCCCAGCAGACCGGATTCTTTGGTCAGCAGTTTATTGATGGCGTCAACGCTCATGCCCAGTGAATCATGCAAGTGGAAAACGATCGCCGGATCGATATCGCCGCTGCGCGTACCCATCACCAGACCTTCCAGCGGCGTCAGACCCATTGAGGTGTCGACGCATTTGCCGTTACGCACCGCCGCCACTGAACCACCATTACCCAGATGGCAAGTAATGATATTCAGTTCATCAACCGGTTTGTTCAGAATTTCCGCCGCTTGCTGGGTCACGAAATAATGGCTGGTGCCGTGTGCGCCGTAGCGACGGATATGATGTTCTTTATAGAGGTTGTACGGCAGCGCATAAAGATAGGATTCTTCCGGCATGGTCTGATGGAAAGCGGTGTCGAAGACAGCCACGTTCTTATCAGCCAGTTTCGGGAAAGATTTCAGCGCTTCGTCGATACCGATCAGGTGAGCCGGGTTATGCAAAGGTGCAAAAGGTATGGAATCTTTGATACCTTGAAGAACGTCAGCGTTGATAATCGCGGACTGAGTGAATTTCTCGCCGCCATGAACGATACGGTGACCGATGGCAACCAGTTGTGCGGACAGTTCTGGTTTTTGCGCCAGAATGTTGCTAACGATGAAATTCAGGGCTTCGCTGTGAGCTGCGCCAGCACCTAATTCAGCTTCTTGTTTGTTGCCATCCATCTTCCATTTGATGCGGGTTTCGGGGAGATGGAAACATTCGGCTAAACCGGACAGGTATTCTTCCCCGTTAACAGCATCGATGACGGCGAACTTCAGGGATGAACTACCACAGTTAAGAACCAGTACTAACTTACTCGACATGGAAGTACCTACTTGTTATACATGGTGAAAAAAATGCCACATCAAGGCAGCGTATCGCATACCGCTGTTGGCATTTATGATTAACATCATACCTTGGTGTAATACACCGGATATGACGATGAAAAAGTGTCGATATCGCACATTCATGATACTGAATGAACAGTATACTGTTCATGACACCGACGCTATAAAGCCGCAGCTTATTAAAGCGATGAAATAACCGCGTTGTGGCTGTTGGCGACGCTTATTGTATCGAGGGAGCGGACTCCCTGCGTGTAGTCATACTACTTTAGTATATATAGCGGCAAAAAGGCCGTTCTAGAATACCGATAGCGTAAGGCAAACACAAAATATATTTTAATCTTGTCAAATTGAGTTGTTGATTTGTGCAAAAGTTTTATTTTTTATCTTTAAAGTTGAGGTGTAACTATGGCAACGAAACCTAGCGGTAGAATCAGTTGGCTACAGTTACTCCAACGTGGGCAGCATTATATGAAAACGTGGCCCGCCGATAAGCGTCTGGCGCCCGTCTTTCCTGAAAACCGTGTCGCTCGCGCAACACAGTTTGCCATTCGCTTTATGCCGCCGCTGGCGGTGTTTACCCTGACCTGGCAGATTGCCCTCGACGGGCAGCTTGGTCCGGCCATCGCCACCACGTTATTTGCCTGTAGCTTGCCGATGCAGGGCTTGTGGTGGCTGGGACGCCGTTCCGTGACGCCGCTGCCGCCTGCGCTATTGAACTGGTTCCATGATATCCGCCATAAGCTGCTTGAGTCCGGTATGGCGCTGGCACCGCTGGAGGAAGCGCCGACTTACCAGTCGCTAGCCGATGTGCTGAAGCGGGCGTTCAAACAGCTTGATAAAATCTTTTTGGACGATCTGTGATCTGAATCCAACATCGGGTGCGCGAGGATGATGATTTTTCTCCTTCCTGCTGTTTTAAATCAAAAAACAGTCCGCTAACGCTATCCCGAAACGATTCAGTATGCGATTGTGCCGTTAGTAACAGAGTAATCGGCGGTACGCCGGATGAAGTTCAGGAGAACACCATGGAAATGACGAATGCCCAGAGATTGATCCTTTCAAATCAATATAAAATGATGACCATGCTTGATCCCGAAAACGCGGAGCGTTATCGCCGTCTGCAAACCATTATCGAACGGGGTTATGGTTTACAAATGCGTGAATTAGATCGTGAGTTCGGTGAATTGAGCGAAGAGGTGTGCCGCACGATTATCAATATCATGGAAATGCACCATGCTTTGCAGGTGTCATGGGATAATCTGAAAGATAAACAGGATCTGGATCAACGCCGTTTAATGTTTCTGGGATTTGATGCGGCGACGGAAGCGCGCTTTCTCGGTTTTGTTCGCTTTATGGTGCACCTGGAAGGACGTTATCCGCATTTTGATGCGGGTACGCATGGTTTTAACGCCCAGACCAAGATGTGGGACAAATATATTCGTATGTTGGCTATCTGGCAGTCTTGTCCGCGTCAATACCATTTGAGTGCGGTCGAAATCACACAAATTATCAACGCCTGATTCTGAGCAAAGGGGCTTTCTGTGGAGTGTAAAGGTTTTCTGTTCGACCTGGATGGTACGCTGGTTGATTCGTTACCCACCGTTGAGCGCGCGTGGGCTAACTGGGCAAAGGCCCATCGTATCGCGCCAAAGGAAGTGCTGGATTTTATTCACGGCAAGCAGGCGATCACTTCTCTGCGTCATTTCCTTCAGGGACAGAGCGAAGAGACGATTCAGCAAGAGTTCGATGCGCTGGAAAAAATTGAGGCCTCAGATACGCAGGGCGTGGTCGAAATGCTAGGGGCGAAAGTCTTGTTGGCGCGATTGGATGAACTGGACATTCCGTGGGCGATAGTCACATCGGGGACGGTGCCGATTGCCAGTGCGCGTCACCGGGCCGCCGGATTGCCCGCCCCGCGCGCGTTTATTACCGCGGAACAGGTTGCCAGGGGAAAGCCGTATCCTGACGCCTATTTGCTTGGCGCCCGGCAATTGGGCCTGCAACCCGCAGAGTGTGTGGTGATCGAAGATGCGCCGGCGGGGATATTGTCCGGGCTGGCCGCGGGGTGTCAGGTTATTGCGGTAAAATCTCCCTCGGATACGCCGAAACTGGATCAGGTTGCCTTGGTTTTGGATTCACTGGAACAGATCCTCATTGAAAAATCTGAGCACACGGCGATCATCATTCATAATCAATAAGTTTTTGTAATTGACTGACAAAAGTGTGACTAAAGATGATCAAACCTCGCATCCGCGAGGTTTTTTTATGGCAGACTCTCTCTGTCCGTCACCCATACGGGCAGCAGCAAAACGGCATTAAAAAGCGGCGTTGAAATAGACAACAGTGCATCCATGTTTTCGGGCATTTTGCTTCTATTCCTATCAATGAATACTTTGCGTCAGGGGAACCGTATTGAATAGCGAACTTCTCTGGGTCTTATCCCTGTTGCTGATCGCCATTGTGTTGTTTACCACCAATAAATTACGCATGGATGTCGTTGCGCTATTGGTCATTATCGCTTTTGTTTTGAGTGGAACGCTGACATTGCCTCAGGCTCTGGTGGGCTTCAGCGATCCTAATGTGATCCTGATTGCCGCACTGTTTGTTATTGGCGAAGGGTTAGTGCGTACCGGCATTGCCTACCAGGTGGGCGACTGGCTTGTACGGGCCGCGGGCAGTAGTGAAATTAAAATGTTGGTATTGCTGATGGTGACGGTTGCCATGTTGGGCGCATTTATGAGCTCAACCGGCGTGGTGGCAATCTTTATTCCTGTCGTACTGAGCGTTTCCTCCCGGATGAAAACATCACCGGGAAGATTGATGATGCCGTTGAGCTTTGCCGGACTCATCAGCGGAATGATGACGCTGGTGGCCACACCGCCCAATATGGTGGTCAGCAGCGAGTTGGTGCGCGAAGGCATCGAAGGATTTGGGTTTTTCAGCATGACGCCAATCGGCATGGTGGTTTTATTGATTGGCGTGCTCTACATGATGGTGGCGCGCTATTGGCTTGGCAGTGCGGAAACGGCAGCGTCTAAAGAAGCTTGGAAAAGAAAAACATTCCGTGACCTGATTCGAGATTACAAGCTGACGGGCAGGGCGCGCCGCCTGGCGATCCTTCCCGGCTCCCCGCTGATTGGCCATCGTCTGGACGATCTGCGCTTGCGTCAGCGTTATGGCGCCAATATTGTCGGGATTGAGCGCTGGCGGAAGTTCCGCCGTGTGATGGTCAGCGTGGCGGGCAATACCGAGCTTTATCTGAATGATGTTCTGTTGATCGATATGTCGACGTCGGACATTGATCTACGTGAATTCTGTACTTCACAGCATCTGGAACCGATGGTGCTGCGCGGGGAGTATTTCTCAGAGCAGGCGCGTGATGTCGGTATGGCGGAAGTGTCCTTGATTCCTGATTCCGAACTGCTGGGAAAAACGCTCTATGAGGTGGGATTCCGCAGTCGTTATGGTTTGAGCGTGGTTGGCATTCGCCGTGATGGGGAAACAATGGAAGGGATTCTGGCGGATGAGCAACTGCAACTCGGCGATATCTTGCTGGTTATTGGCGACTGGCGAATGATCCGGCAATTACATGCGCAGAAAAACGACTTCCTATTGTTGAGTTTACCTGCGGAAGTGGACGATGTCGCCTCGGCGGTCAGTCAGGCGCCCCATGCATTATTTTGTCTCGCGCTGATGGTCGCCATGATGTTGACGGATGAAATACCTAATGCGATTGCGGCGTTGATCGCCTGTTTATTGATGGGTAAGTTCCGCTGCATTGATATGGAAGCCGCCTATCGTGCGATCCACTGGCCCAGTATTATCCTTATTGTGGGCATGATGCCGTTTGCACTCGCTTTGCAGCAAACCGGTGGTGTGACATTGATCGTTAATGGATTGATGGATGTTGCTGGCGCGGCGGGGCCTCATGTTATGCTGGTTTGTCTGTTTATACTTTGTGCGGTTATCGGGTTATTTATCTCAAATACGGCGACGGCGGTGTTAATGGCGCCGATTGCGATCGCCGCCGCGAAACAGATGGAGGTTTCGCCTTATCCGTTCGCCATGATTATTGCTATAGCCGCTTCCGCGGCATTTATGACTCCGGTGTCATCGCCAGTCAATACGCTGGTGCTGGTGCCAGGGGGGTACAAATTTGGCGATTTCATCCGCATTGGGGTGCCGTTCACCATCCTGGTGATGATTGTCAGCGTGATGATGGTGCCGTGGCTATACCCTTTCTGATCTTCCTTTATCGGAAAGGTATAATCAGGCTTCGCGTAATGGGGATCAATACAATAAGGTTACAGCGGGGAGTCCTGGCTGATTTCATCCAGAGACAGGCTGAAGCTCGGAATGAATACGTTCATAAAATAGTCCATTTCCGGGCTGTGTCGTAGCTGCAAGGTTTTCTCTAACCGGGCTTTAGCTAGCGTAAATTCCGTGTTGCCCGCGGACAGTTCTTCCAGACACTTCAGATAGGCGCAAAGCGCATCGGCCTGTTTGACAATCGCCCGTTCGTGCTCGCTCATATGTTGTTCATCCAGCAGCGTTCGGTAATCCTGCTGTAATTCTTCCGGCAACATGGCGATCAGTTTTTGCTGTGCGATCTTCTCAATTTTTTTGTATTCATGAGCAATCTGCGCATTGTAATACTTGATTGGCGTCGGCATATCCCCGGTCAACACCTCGCTGGCATCGTGGTACATCGCCAGCAGAGCAATCCGTTCCGCATTCAAGGCGCCATTGAACTTGCGGTTTTTAATCACGGCCAGCGCATGGGCGACAAAGGCTACCTGCAAACTATGTTCAGAGACATTTTCTGTGCGAACGTTTCGCATCAGCGGCCAGCGACTGATAAGCTTCAGGCGGGATAAATGAGCAAAAAAGTGACTCTGATTCATGACATCTCTCAGACAACAGCACGATGAGAATCCATTGTGAGCACTTGGGCGCGATTATGCAATCAGCAAACTATCACCAGACAAACTATCGCCGGACAGCGCACTGTCCGGCGATGAGCTATGGTTATTGATGATAACCTTCCAGAAAGCGTCCGAGTTTATGGATGGCCATGTCCAGTTCGTCGATACGCGGCAACGTCACGATACGCACATGATCAGGATAAGGCCAATTGAACGCGGTTCCCTGCACCAGCAGCACTTTCTCCTGCAACAGCAGATCTAGAACCAGCTTCTGATCGTCATGGATATTAAAACGTTTAGCATCAATACGTGGGAACAGATAGAGTGCGCCGCTGGGTTTGACGCAGGATACGCCGGGGATTTGATTGAGCAGTTCCCATGCGCGATGACGCTGTTCATACAATCGCCCGCCGGGTTGGATAAATTCGCTGATGCTCTGATAACCGCCAAGCGCGGTTTGAATGGCGTGCTGCATCGGTACGTTGGCGCACAGCCGCATTGATGCGAGCATTTCCAACCCTTCAATGTAACCTTTGGCATGCTTTTTCGGACCATTCAATACCATCCAACCTTGACGGAAACCAGCGACCCGGTAGGTTTTTGACAAGCCGTTAAAAGTGACGGTCAGCAGGTCGGGCGCCAACGCCGCGATAGAATGGTGTTGAGCATCATCATAGAGAATTTTGTCATAGATTTCGTCAGCGAAGATAATCAGGTTATGTTCGCGGGCGATAGCCACGATTTCAAGCAGCAATGCTTTGCTATATACTGCGCCGGTCGGGTTATTGGGATTGATGATGACAATACCACGGGTACGCGGCGTGATTTTTTGGCGAATGTCATCCAAATCGGGAAACCAGTCCGCTTGCTCATCGCAGAGATAATGCACGGCATGCCCGTTGGAAAGGGATACGGCTGCGGTCCACAGTGGATAGTCCGGCGCTGGGACCAACATCTCGTCGCCACTGTTCAGTAGCGCCTGCATGGATTGCACAATCAGTTCGGAAACCCCGTTGCCGATATATACGTCTTCTACCGTGAGATCGCGCATATCCCTGGCTTGATAGTGCTGGATGATGGCTTTACGCGCCGAATACAGACCTTTTGAGTCACAGTACCCTTGCGCTGTCGGCAAATTGCGGATAACGTCAACGAGGATTTCATCCGGGGCTTCAAAGCCGAAAGGCGCTGGATTGCCAATGTTCAGTTTGAGGACTTTGTTGCCTTCTTCTTCAAGTCGTTTGGCTTCCTTCAGAACTGGACCACGGATGTCATAGCAAACATTCTCCAGTTTCTTGGATTTTTCAATCGGGGACATAAATATCACAAACCTTTTGCGGGAAAGCGTATTCCTGGGTGGAATAGCATAACCGGCTTAATGTACTCCTCCTGTAGTGCCTTTTGAAGAATGTTTATCGCTTTATCTGCAAATATCAGCGCTATTGCACTATGGTGTTGCGTGCTGGTTCGAGGGTGAGATAAGGTAAGTCTGGAGACAGGTTTTAGACGGACTAAAAATCTTTTCTCTCAGACAACCGGTTCCAGGATATTTTAAATAACGGGAATTCTTTATTTTACAGAGTGAAAAAAGAAGATGTTTTTTATTTTGTAAGCATCAAAGTGGGTGAGTCATTAAAAATAAAGACCATCCATCAATTGAAAAAGACGATAGGAGTAACGAAATATAAGTATTTTTTTTGCCCTTATGGTGCGTCTGCGATAGTGTCTTCAAATGTATGGGCTGTTCCCAACATGTAATAAAACACCAGGAATGCTTTGTTAAAAATTAAAATAGATAAGTGAAAATCGTATGACCAATGCAAATCGACCAGTACTTAATCTCGATCTTGATCTATTGAGAACGTTTGTCGCTGTTGCGGATTTAAACACCTTTGCCGCCGCCGCAGTTGCTGTAAGCCGGACACAATCGGCTGTCAGCCAGCAAATGCAACGTTTGGAGCAACTCATCGGAAAGGAGTTGTTTGCCCGGCATGGGCGTAATAAACAGTTAACCGAACATGGTATCCAGTTTTTGGGATACGCCAGAAAAATATTGCAATTCAATGATGAAGCTTGTACTTCATTAATGTATAGCGATATTCAGGGAACATTGATGATCGGCGCCTCTGATGACACTGCTGATACCATTCTCCCTTATATTCTGCATCGGGTGACTTCTGTTTTTCCCAAATTATCAATAGCGGTAAGTGTAAAGCGCAGTACGGAAATGTTGGAAATGCTACATGAGGGCGAAATTGATTTGGTGATTACCACGATGAATAGCGTTGGTTTTCCTCATATCTTATTACGCAGTTCGCCAACATTATGGTATTGCGCCGCGGATTATCAATTCAGACCGGAAGAGCCGATTCCACTTGTGGTATTGGATGAACCGAGTCCTTTTCGGACATTAGCTCTGGAAAGCCTGAAAGCGGCAGGAATACCTTGGAAGATTTCTTATGAGGCATCCACATTATCGGCGGTGCGTGCTGCCGTTAAAGCGGGGCTTGGGGTGACGCTGCGTTCGGTGGAGATGATGAGCCCGGAATTGAAAGTGCTGGGGGAGGAGGAAGGATTACCCAAACTGCCTGAAACCCATTATTTTCTGTGCAGAAACCCGCATCATGAAAATGATTTGGCAACCGCCATTTTCAATGTGATTAAGTCAGGCAATAAATCGCATGTGGTTCCGGCGATAACGGTACAGGAATAAGCCGTAAAGCATGACGTCTTTTCACTTCCATCGTTGAAAGACGCTATCAGAATGTGACCATGATTCGGGCAACATGGATATCGCCCGGATGCATGGCGACGGATTGCTGATACGTGTACACCAGCACGTTATCCCGATTTTTCATCGTTATTCTCGCTAGATGGATAAGTCCATAGATATCGGTGAGTGATCTTTTATTTTTTATAAAACAACGGTTCCTTTTTTTTAATTGCCTGTCTCAAAAATTAACCTCCTACCTCATGTTAACCCTGCTAATTTTTTTAATAACTAAATTGAAAAAAATGTGTGCTGGATCAAAAAATAACCCTATTAACCCTATGGGAGAACGGGCATTCCTTGCGGAAATGATATAGTGACTTTCGCAAACTTGTATTGCGTTACAAGTCGCAAATTGTTAACAAACCGTCCGACTGACTCGATTTAGCGCAACATAAGGACATAAAATGTTAACGAAACTGCGTGCATGTAAAGTAATGTACTGTTATTTTTAGTAAGGTTGTAAAAAGGTTGCAAAATTAGGGGCTCAACCATATTGAACGCCGTTACCTGATACGTTTCCGTGCTTTCCTTATGGTTATTAATCCTTCCTTTTAATCGATGTGGCGTATTAACTGCCGGAAAAAGAGCAGATGTGTTACTCGCCACTTTTGATGAGTAAGCAAAGAGTATGTCAACTACTACAGAAGTCCTCGCCCATCATTGGGCGTTTGCACTATTTCTAATCGTTGCCGTGGGTCTGTGCGGTTTCATGCTGGCAGGGGGGTTCTTGCTGGGTGGGAGAGCAAGGGCCAGAGCTAAAAACACGCCTTATGAATCGGGTATTGATGCGGTGGGGTCAGCGCGGTTGCGCCTGTCCGCGAAATTTTATCTGGTTGCCATGTTTTTTGTGATCTTCGATGTTGAAGCCTTATATCTCTATGCTTGGGCCGTCTCTATCAAAGAGAGCGGCTGGATTGGCTTTATCGAAGCAACCATTTTCATTTTGGTGCTGTTGGCGGGTTTGATTTATCTGGTACGTATCGGGGCGTTGGACTGGACCCCTGCGCGTTCCAAGCGACAAGTCGTTAAATCAGACATGATCAACATCTCCAACACTCATCCGCAGTAACAGCGAGGCATTTTAAGATGGACTATACGCTCACCCGCATAGAGCCGGACGGTGAGAATGACCGTTATCCCCTGCAACGACAGGAGACCGTTTCCGACCCTCTGGAGCAGCATGTTCACCGCAGTGTCTATATGGGCAAACTGGAACATGCATTACACGATACCGTGAACTGGGGCCGTAAACATTCTCTATGGCCGTATAACTTCGGTCTTTCCTGTTGTTACGTTGAAATGGTGACGTCGTTTACCGCTGTTCATGACGTTGCGCGTTTTGGTTCCGAAGTATTGCGCGCCTCACCGCGTCAGGCCGACTTTATGGTCGTGGCCGGCACCTGCTTCACCAAAATGGCGCCGGTTATCCAGCGTTTGTATGAACAGATGCTGGAGCCTAAATGGGTGATATCCATGGGCGCCTGCGCCAACTCCGGCGGCATGTACGACATCTATTCCGTTGTTCAGGGTGTTGATAAATTCCTGCCGGTTGATGTGTATATTCCGGGTTGCCCGCCGCGTCCTGAAGCTTATATGCAGGCTCTGCTGCTGTTAAAAAAGTCGATTGGTAAAGAACGCCGCCCTCTGTCATGGGTGGTGGGGGAGCAGGGCGTTTACCGGGCCAATATGCAATCCGAAAAGGAACGTAAACGCGGTGAGCGTATCGCAGTGACCAACCTGCGTTCGCCCGATGAGATTTGATCTGTAGATGAATACGCTGGCTGCGTAATATCACGATAACAGTGTGCGGCCAGTATCAAATACAGCAATAGCACATTTAATGTGGTGACCTATTTATGACAGATTTAACGACGCACGATCTCGCTCTGCCAGCTTGGAAAACCCGCGATCACCTTGACGATCCGGTCATTGGCGAACTGTGTAACCGTTTTGGGCCCGATTCATTTACTGTACAGGCGACACGCACAGGCGTTCCTGTTGTGTGGGTTAAACGTGAGCAATTACTGGAAGTTGTGTCTTTTCTGAAAAAACAGCCGAAGCCATATGTCATGCTGTTTGATTTACACGGCATGGACGAACGTCTGCGCACCCATCGTGAAGGTTTGCCGGTCGCTGATTTTTCTGTTTTTTACCACTTGATTTCCATCGAACGTAACCGCGACATCATGCTGAAAGTCGCGCTGGTCGAAAGCGACATGCACTTGCCGACCATGACTAATCTGTTCCCCAATGCCAACTGGTATGAGCGGGAAACCTGGGAAATGTTCGGAATGACCTTTGACGGTCATCCCCATCTGACGCGCATCATGATGCCGCATACCTGGGAAGGTCATCCGCTGCGTAAAGATTATCCGGCGCGCGCCACCGAATTCGATCCTTTCGTGCTGACCAAGCAGAAAGAGGATTTGGAAATGGAATCGCTGACCTTTAAACCTGAAGACTGGGGGATGAAACGGGGCACCGAAAACGAGGACTTCATGTTCCTCAATATGGGACCGAACCATCCCTCGTCGCACGGCGCTTTCCGCCTTATCCTGCAATTGGATGGCGAAGAGGTGCTCGATTGCGTTCCCGATGTGGGTTATCACCATCGTGGCGCGGAAAAAATGGGCGAGCGTCAGTCCTGGCACAGCTACATACCTTATACCGACCGCATTGAGTATCTGGGTGGCTGCGTCAATGAGATGCCTTACGTCCTGGCGGTAGAAAAACTGGCCGGCATTGAAGTGCCGGATCGCGTTAAAACGATCCGCGTCATGTTGTCCGAACTCTTCCGTATCAATAGTCATCTGCTCTACATCAGTACTTTTATTCAGGACGTCGGTGCGATGACGCCGGTGTTTTTTGCCTTTACCGACCGCCAGAAAATCTACGATCTGGTTGAAGCGATTACCGGTTTTCGTATGCACCCGGCGTGGTTCCGCATCGGCGGGGTGGCGCATGATCTGCCGCGTGGCTGGGAGCGTCTGCTGCGTGAGTTCCTCGACTGGATGCCCGCTCGTCTTAATACCTATGTCAAAGCCGCCTTGCAGAACACCATTCTGAAAGGCCGTACTCAGGGCGTTGCCGCCTACAATGCGAAAGAAGCATTGGAGTGGGGCGTTACCGGCGCGGGGCTGCGCGCCACTGGTATTGATTTTGACATCCGTAAGCGCCGTCCGTATTCCGGCTACGAAAACTATGACTTTGAAGTGCCGGTCGGCAATGGGATCAGTGACTGCTACAGCCGTGTGATGCTCAAAGTCGAAGAACTGCGTCAGAGTCTGCGCATTCTGGAACAATGTCTGAATAACATGCCGGAAGGCCCGTTCAAGGCGGATCATCCGCTGACCACGCCGCCGCCGAAAGAGCGCACCTTGCAGCACATTGATACCCTGATTAACCACTTCCTCCAGGTTTCGTGGGGGCCGGTGATGCCTGCCAATGAATCATTCCAAATGATTGAGGCAACCAAAGGCATCAATAGCTACTACCTGACCAGTGACGGCGGCACCATGAGCTACCGTACCCGTATTCGCACGCCGAGTTACGCGCATCTGCAACAGATTCCCTCTGTCATCCGTGGATGTCTGGTATCCGACTTGATCGTTTACCTCGGCAGTATTGATTTTGTCATGTCAGATGTGGACCGCTAATTATGCATGATCATAACAACAAGCACGATCATATCGACGCTCAGGGGCAACCCGCCGCCGATTCGCTGACGAAAGAAGACGTTTTTGTGTTGAGCGACGCTGAGCGTGACGCGATTGAACACGAAAAACACCATTATGAAGATGCCCGCGCGGCCTCCATCGAAGCGCTGAAGATCGTTCAGAAGCAGCGTGGTTGGGTGCCGGATGGCGCCATCCATGCCATTGCCGATGTACTGGGCATTCCCGCCAGCGATGTTGAAGGTGTGGCGACATTCTATAGCCAGATTTTCCGTCAACCGGTCGGGCGTCACATTATTCGCTATTGCGACAGCGTGGTGTGCCATATCAATGGCTACCAGGGCGTTCAGGCCGCATTGGAGCGCAAGCTCAGCATCAAGCCGGGCCAGACGACTTTTGACGGACGTTTCACGTTACTGCCGACCTGCTGTCTGGGGAACTGCGACAAGGGGCCGTCAATGATGATTGACGAAGATACCCACAGCCAGGTGAAGCCTGAAGATATTGAATCGTTATTGGAGCAGTATCAATGAGTAAAAACATTGTCCTGACTGCTGAGCAGCATCCTCTGACCTGGCGTTTGCGTGACGATAAACAGCCAGTATGGTTGGATGAATATCGCAGCAAAAACGGCTATGCCGGTGCGAAAAAAGTATTAGATGGTATGGCGCAGGATGAGGTGGTTTCTCTGGTTAAAGATGCCGGGCTGAAAGGGCGCGGCGGTGCGGGTTTTTCGACCGGGCTGAAATGGAGCCTGATGCCGAAAGACGAAAGCATGAATATCCGTTATCTGCTGTGCAACGCGGATGAAATGGAGCCGGGAACATATAAAGACCGCCTTTTGATGGAACAACTGCCGCACCTGTTGGTGGAAGGCATGCTGATTAGCGCGTTTGCGTTAAAAGCCTACCGCGGCTATATCTTCCTGCGCGGCGAGTATATCGAGGCGGCGGTGAATCTACGCCGTGCGATTGAAGAGGCGAAAGATGCGGGGTTGCTGGGTAAAAATATTCTTGGCAGCGGATTTGATTTCGAGTTGTTCGTCCACACCGGCGCGGGGCGTTATATCTGCGGCGAAGAAACGGCGCTAATCAACTCGCTGGAAGGCCGCCGCGCCAATCCGCGTTCCAAACCGCCTTTCCCGGCCTCCGCCGGCGCCTGGGGCAAGCCGACCTGCGTAAACAACGTTGAAACGCTGTGTAATGTGCCGGCGATCATTGAACATGGCGCAGCTTGGTATCAGGGGTTGTCGGCGGGCAAGAGTAAAGATGCCGGCACCAAGCTGATGGGGTTTTCCGGCCGCGTCAAAAATCCCGGTTTATGGGAACTGCCATTCGGCACGACCGCCCGTGAAATCCTGGAAGATTATGCCGGCGGGATGCGGGATGGGTTGACGCTCAAAGCCTGGCAGCCAGGTGGCGCGGGAACGGATTTTCTGACGGAAAGCCACCTCGATCTGCCAATGGATTTCGAGAACATCGCGAAAGCGGGCAGCCGCCTGGGGACGGCGTTGGCGATGGCGGTTGATCACGAAATCAACATGGTGTCACTCACTCGTAATCTGGAAGAGTTTTTCGCACGCGAGTCCTGCGGCTGGTGTACGCCTTGCCGCGATGGTCTGCCGTGGAGCGTTAAGCTGCTGCGTGCGCTGGAGCGTGGGGAAGGGCAACCGGGCGACATCGAAACGCTGGAGCAGTTATGCCGTTTCCTCGGCCCCGGCAATACCTTCTGCGCCCATGCGCCGGGCGCGGTTGAGCCATTGCAAAGCGCCATTAAATATTTCCGGGAAGAATTTGAGGCGGGAATATCTCCGCATTATCTGGGTAACCTTAAAACGATTGGCGGGATCCAACCCAACTTGTTGAAAGCGCGTTGGTGACAGGACGCCTGATAAGTACTGGGCCTGATAAGTGTGAGATGCAATTAATGTATCCGCCGGGTGGCGCGAGCAGGCCACTCCGATAACAGAATTTTTGATTAGCGCCCGTGGCGACGCGGGCCATTATGGAAGCATGCTGACTATGGCTACTATTCATGTAGACGGCAAAGAGTATGAAGTAAACGGAGCGGACAATCTTCTTGAAGCCTGTCTGTCTCTGGGACTTGATATTCCTTACTTTTGCTGGCACCCGGCGCTGGGAAGCGTTGGTTCCTGCCGCCTTTGTGCGGTGAAGCAATATCAGAACGCGGAGGATACCCGAGGTCGACTGGTGATGTCATGTATGACACCCGCCACAGAGGGAACGTTTATTGCGATTGAAGACGAAGAAGCGCAGCTATTCCGTAAAACGATAGTTGAATTTCTGATGACCAATCACCCGCACGATTGCCCGGTGTGTGAGGAAGGCGGTAACTGTCATCTGCAAGATATGACGGTCATGACGGGACAGAACTTCCGTCGCTATCGTTTTACCAAACGTACTCACCGCAATCAGGATCTCGGCCCCTTCATTTCTCACGAAATGAATCGCTGTATCGCTTGTTATCGTTGCGTGCGTTATTACAAGGATTACGCGGACGGCAAAGATCTCGGCGTATACGGCGCGCATGATAATGTCTATTTCGGGCGTCCCGAAGACGGTACGTTGGAAAGCGAATTTTCCGGCAACCTGGTTGAAGTCTGTCCTACCGGCGTCTTTACCGATAAGACGCATTCCGAGCGCTATAACCGTAAATGGGATATGCAGTTTGCGCCGAGCATCTGCCAACAGTGCAGCATCGGGTGCAACACCAGCCCCGGCGAGCGTTATGGCGAGTTACGGCGCATCGAAAACCGTTTCAACGGCAGCGTAAACCACTACTTCTTATGTGACCGCGGTCGTTTTGGCTATGGTTACGTTAATCTGAAAGATCGTCCGCAACAGCCACTGCTGCGCCGCGGTGACGACTGGATTGCGCTGAATGCCGACCAAGCGCTGCAAAGCGCGGCTGATGCTCTGCGTCAGGCGAAGAAAACCATTGGCATCGGCTCACCCCGCGCCAGTGTGGAAAGCAACTTTGCGTTGCGCGAACTGGTGGGAGCGGAGAATTTCTATACCGGCATCGCGCAGGATGAACAAAATCGTCTGCAACTGATGCTGAAGGTATTGCGCGAAAGCGGTGTGCGCACGCCTGCTCTGCGCGAGATAGAGAGTTACGATGCGGTTCTGGTTCTGGGCGAAGATTTAACCCAGACCGGCGCACGTATTGCGCTGGCCGTGCGTCAGGCGGTGAAAGGCAAGGCGCGTGAAATGGCGGCGGCGCAGAAAGTGGCTGACTGGCAAATCGCGGCCATCATGAATATCGGTCAGCATGCCAAGCATCCGTTGTTCATCACTAACGTGGATAGCACCCGTCTGGATGATATTGCCGCCTGGAATTACCGTGCGCCTGTCGCCGATCAAGCGCGGCTGGGGTTCGCCATCGCCCATGCGCTGGACGACAATGCGCCGGGCGTGAGCGATCTGGCATCCGATCTGGCGCAGAAGGCCGATATCATTGCGCAGGCGCTGGCCGGGGCGAAGAAACCGTTGATCATTTCAGGCACCAATTCCGGCAGTGAAGAGATGATCGCCGCTGCCGCCAATGTGGTGAAAGCGCTGAAAAATCGCGGTGCGGATGTCGGCATTACGTTTGTCGCTTCCGCCGCGAACAGCGTCGGTCTGTCGATGATTGGCGGCGGTTCGCTGGATGAGGCGCTTGCTCAATTGGAGAACGGTGAAGCCGACAGTGTGGTGGTGCTGGAGAACGATCTCTACCGTCATGCGTCGGCGGCGCGCGTTGACGCCGCGCTGGAAAAAGCGACCAATCTGTTGGTGCTGGATCATCAACGTACCCCGATTATGGATAAAGCCAGCCTGATTTTCTCATCAGCCAGTTTTGCTGAAAGCGATGGAACGCTGGTCAATCAGGAAGGGCGCGCTCAACGCTTCTTCCAGGTTTATGACCCCGCTTACTACAACGATAACATCGTGATGCTGGGAAGCTGGCGTTGGCTGCATTCCCTGTTTATTACCTATAGCAGTCAGCAGGTTGACTGGACTGCGCTTGATCATGTGATTGATGCCTGCGTTAGCGCGCTACCGCAACTGGCGGCGATCAAACAGGCCGCACCGGATGCGTCTTTCCGTATTCGTGGACAGAAACTGGCCCGTTCGCCGAACCGCTCGAGCGGACGCACGGCGATGCGCGCCAATATCAGCGTGCATGAACCGCGTCAGCCGCAGGATACGGACACCATGTTTGCTTTCTCAATGGAAGGAAACAACAGTCCGACCGCACAACGTCAGCAAATTCCATTTGCCTGGGCGCCAGGCTGGAACTCGCCGCAGGCCTGGAACAAATTCCAGGACGAAGTGGGCGGACATCTGCGCCACGGCGATCCGGGGGTGCGTATTATCGAAGCCGGTGAAAGTTCGCTGGGGTACTTCGATACTATTCCGTCCGCGTTTGCCGCCGCGTCAGGTCAGTGGCGGGTTGCGCCCTATTACCACCTGTTCGGCAGTGATGAAATGTCACAGCGTTCGGCGGTGATCCAGCAGCGTATGCCGGAACCCTATGTGATGGTTAACCCGTCCGATGCGGCGGCGCTCGGCGTCAATGCCGGCGCATTGGTGGAATTGACCTGCGAGGGGCAGACGTTGCGTTTACCGCTGCGTTTAAGTGCTGAACTGAGTCAGGGACAGGTTGGTTTACCGCTTGGATTGCCGGGTATCGCCCCGGTTCTGGTGGGCGCAACCGTTGAAAATCTGCGGGAGGCTGCGCAATGAGTTGGTTTACACCGGAAATTATCGAGATTCTGAGTTCAGTTGGGAAATCGATCGTCATCCTGTTGGTCGTCGTGACCTGCGGGGCATTTATGAGTATGGGCGAACGTAAGTTGCTGGGGCTGTTTCAGGGGCGCTACGGGCCGAACCGGGTAGGTTGGGGAGGTTCGTTGCAGCTTGTCGCCGATATGATCAAAATGTTCTTCAAAGAAGACTGGGTGCCGAAGTTTACTGACAAAGTCATCTTCACTCTGGCGCCAATGATCGCGTTTACCTCATTGTTGCTGGCTTTCGCCATTGTTCCGGTCAGCCCCACCTGGGGCGTTTCCGACCTGAACATCGGACTGTTGTTTTTCCTGATGATGGCGGGGTTGGCGGTTTATGCGGTGCTGTTCGCCGGCTGGTCAAGCAACAACAAATACTCATTGCTGGGGGCCGTCCGTGCGTCGGCGCAAACCTTAAGTTATGAAGTGTTCCTTGGCTTATCCCTGATGGGGGTGGTGGCGCAGGCCGGTTCATTCAATATGCGCGATATTGTGGATTCGCAGGCGCATTTGTGGAATGTGATCCCGCAATTCTTCGGCTTCATTACGTTTGCTATCGCCGGTGTCGCGGTATGTCACCGCCATCCGTTTGACCAGCCGGAAGCAGAGCAGGAACTGGCTGATGGTTATCACATTGAATATTCCGGCATGAAGTTCGGTTTGTTCTTTGTCGGCGAATATATCGGTATCGTGACGGTTTCCGCGCTGATTGTAACCCTGTTCTTCGGCGGCTGGCATGGTCCGTTGTTGCCGCCATTTATCTGGTTCGCACTGAAAACGGCCTTCTTCATGATGATGTTCATTCTGATCCGTGCCGCGTTGCCCCGTCCGCGTTATGACCAGGTGATGGCTTTCGGCTGGAAAGTCTGTCTGCCGATAACGCTGCTGAACCTGCTGGCGACTGCCGCCGTCATTTTGTACAACGCTTGAGAAGGGGTGAATAAACCATGACATTAAAAGATTTAGTGGTTGGTTTCGGCACCCAGGTACGCAGTATCTGTATGGTGGGATCAAACGCTTTTAAAAAGCGTGAAACCAAAATGTATCCTGAGGAGCCGGTGAATCCGCCGCCACGCTATCGTGGGCGGATCGTACTGACGCGCGATCCCGATGGTGAAGAGCGCTGTGTGGCTTGCAACTTGTGTGCGGTAGCCTGTCCGGTCGGCTGCATCTCGTTACAGAAAGCCGAAACCAAAGATGGCCGCTGGTATCCCGAGTTTTTCCGTATCAACTTCTCGCGTTGTATCTTCTGCGGATTCTGTGAGGAAGCCTGCCCGACCACCGCTATTCAGCTAACGCCGGATTTTGAGATGGGCGATTACAAACGTCAGGATCTAGTTTATGAAAAAGAAGATCTGCTGATATCGGGGCCGGGTAAATATCCAGAATACAACTTTTACCGGATGGCGGGCATGGCCATTGATGGGAAAGATAAAGGCGAAGCCGAAAACGAAGCCAAACCCATTGATGTCAAAGGTCTGTTGCCCTAAGGAGCTAGCATGGAATTCGCTTTTTATATTACGGGTCTGGTGGCGGTACTGGCGACATTGCGCGTCATTACCCACACTAATCCGGTGCATGCGCTGTTATATCTGATTGTTTCCCTGTTGGCTGTCGCGGGCGTATTTTTCTCGCTGGGCGCCTACTTTGCCGGCGCGCTGGAAATCATCGTTTACGCGGGCGCCATTATGGTGCTGTTCGTCTTCGTGGTCATGATGCTCAACCTCGGTAACACCGTGGAGGATCAGGAGCGCGTTTGGCTGAAACCGGGCGTCTGGATTGGTCCCGGACTGCTGTCGCTGGTTTTACTGATCGTGGTGGTGAAGGCGATACTCAGCCTGAGCGATCAGGGCATCACCGGTGAAATGGTGGATGCGAAAACGGTAGGCATCAGTCTGTTCGGGCCTTATGTCTTAGCGGTTGAGCTTGCCTCGATGCTGTTGCTGTCAGGATTGGTCGTCGCTTTCCATATTGGTCGTGAAGACAAACGCGGCGAGGTCATCAGTAATGAGAACCAGGATGTTGATAAGAAAATAGCGGGGGAACGCGCATGATTCCGTTAGAGCATGGCTTGATTTTAGCCGCCACGCTGTTTGTGTTAGGGCTAACCGGGCTGATAATTCGCCGTAACTTGCTGTTTATGCTAATTAGTCTTGAAATCATGATCAATGCCGCAGCGTTGGCGTTTGTGGTGGCGGGGAGTTATTGGCAGCAGCCGGACGGTCAGGTGATGTACATTCTGGCGATTACGCTGGCGGCTGCCGAAGCAAGTATTGGTCTGGCGTTGCTGCTACAGCTGTATCGTCGCCGTCAAACCCTGAATATTGATACAGTCAGTGAGATGCGCGGATGAACTTACTCTATTTAACCATATTATTTCCGCTGCTCGGATTTCTGTTGCTGGCTTTTTCCCGCGGTCGCTGGTCTGAGAATACCTCTGCAACCGTCGGCGTTGGCTCGATTGGTCTGGCAGCGTTGATTACCGCCTGGGTTGTGGTCGATTTTATCGGCCAGCAACAAAGCGGCGCGACCATTTTTAACCAGCATTTGTGGACATGGATGGCGGTCGGCAACTTCAATATCGGCGTTACGCTGACGCTTGATGGCTTGTCCGTCACCATGTTGTCCGTTGTCACCGGCGTTGGCTT
The DNA here is from genome assembly GCF_003315515.1 of Brenneria salicis ATCC 15712 = DSM 30166. Taxonomy (GTDB): domain Bacteria; phylum Pseudomonadota; class Gammaproteobacteria; order Enterobacterales; family Enterobacteriaceae; genus Brenneria; species Brenneria salicis. Next base: position 102,697 of record NZ_QNRY01000003.1, read on the forward strand.
CTTTATCCATCTGTTTGCCTCATGGTACATGCGCGGCGAAGAGGGATATTCGCGCTTTTTTGCCTACACCAACCTGTTTATTGCGAGCATGGTGGTGCTGGTGCTGGCGGATAACCTGTTGCTGATGTATCTCGGCTGGGAAGGCGTGGGGCTGTGCAGCTATCTGCTGATCGGTTTTTACTATACCAATCCTAAGAACGGCGCGGCGGCCATGAAAGCCTTCGTGGTAACCCGCGTGGGCGACGTGTTTCTGGCATTCGCCTTGTTCATCCTTTACAACGAACTAGGCACGCTCAACTTCCGTGAATTGATGGTGCTGGCGCCGCAACAACTGGCGGAAGGTTCCCCGGCGATAACCTGGGCGACCTTGATGTTGCTTGGCGGCGCGGTGGGTAAATCCGCGCAGTTGCCGTTGCAGACCTGGCTGGCCGATGCGATGGCCGGCCCGACGGCGGTTTCCGCATTGATCCACGCCGCGACCATGGTGACCGCCGGCGTTTATCTGATCGCCCGTACTCACGGCCTGTTCCTGATGGCGCCGGATGTGTTGCATCTGGTCGGCATCATCGGTGCGTTTACGCTGGTATTGGCCGGATTTGCCGCGTTGGTGCAGACGGATATCAAACGTGTGCTGGCCTATTCCACCATGAGTCAGATTGGTTATATGTTTCTGGCGTTGGGCGTCCAGGCATGGGACGCGGCGATTTTCCACCTGATGACGCACGCGTTTTTCAAAGCGCTGCTGTTCCTGTCTTCTGGTTCGGTCATCCTGGCCTGTCATCATGAACAGAACATTTTCAAAATGGGTGGCCTGCGGAAAACCATTCCGTTGGTTTATGTCTGCTTCCTGGTTGGCGGCGCGGCGCTGTCGGCATTGCCGTTGCTGACGGCAGGTTTCTTCAGTAAAGACGAAATTCTGGCCGGGGCATGGGCGAATGGTCATCTCAACTTGATGGTGGCGGGATTGGCCGGGGCCTTTATGACCTCGTTGTACACCTTCCGTATGATTTTTATCGTGTTCCACGGCGAAGCAAAAACCAAGGCGCATGCGGGAAAAGGGATTTCTCATCATTTGCCGCTGATCGTGTTGATGGTGCTGTCGACGTTTATCGGCGCGATGATTGTTCCTCCTTTGCAGGGCGTACTGCCGCAAACAACGGAACTTGAGCATGGTCAGCTAATGACGCTGGAAATTGCTTCCGGCGTGGTCGCCGTCGCGGGCATCGTACTGGCTGCCATGCTGTGGCTGGGTAAACGTCGATTGGTGAACAATATTGCACAAAGCGCGCCCGGACGTTTCTTCTCGACCTGGTGGTTCCATGCCTGGGGCTTCGACTGGTTGTACGACAAAGTCTTTGTCAGACCTTACCTGGCTATTGCGAAGTTGCTGCGGCGTGATCCGCTGGACGCATTGATGAATATTCTGGCTTGCATTACCCGCTGGGGGAACCGGGGGTTGACCGTGAGCGAAAATGGTCAGGTGCGCTGGTACGTTGCCTCCATGGGGGTGGGTGCTGTCGTCGTGCTGGCGTTGTTATTGCTGATTTAAGACGGTAGCCGGGAACGTATGATGGGTGGGGCATTCCCGATGTGAATGTCCGCCCCGGCAAGTTTTCAGATTTCTTTAATTTAGGGACACAAAGCGCCATGCTACTACCTTGGCTAATTCTTATCCCCTTTATCGGCGGTCTGCTGTGTTGGCAGTCAGCGCGTTTGGGCACGAAAGTGCCGCGCTGGATCTCGTTGATTGCGATGGGGCTGACTCTGGTGCTATCTCTGCAACTGTGGTTGCAAGGTGGTTATTCTTTGGTAACGCCCAGCGGACTACCGCAATGGCAGGCTGAGTACAATGTTCCGTGGATCCCGCGCTTCGGCATTAATTTCCATCTCGCACTGGATGGACTTTCGGTGCTGATGGTGGTGTTGACCGCGTTACTTGGGGTGTTGGCGGTACTCTGCTCATGGAATGAAGAGCAACACAACCAGGGACTTTTCCACCTGGGAATATTATGGACGCTGGTCGGCGTGATTGGCGTGTTCGTCGCCATCGACCTGTTCCTGTTCTTTTTCTTCTGGGAAATGATGCTGGTGCCGATGTATTTCCTCATCGCCATCTGGGGACACAAAGGTTCTGACGACAAAACCCGCACCGCCGCCGCCACCAAGTTTATCATCTACACCCAGACCAGCGGGTTGATCATGTTGATCGCGATTCTGGCGCTGGCGTTTGTGCATTACGATGCGACGGGCGTCTGGACCTTTAGTTATGAAGCGTTGCTGAATACTGAAATGTCGTATGGCATTGAATACCTGCTGATGTTGGGATTCTTTGTCGCGTTTGCGGTGAAAATGCCATTGGTGCCGGTTCATGGCTGGTCGCCGGATGCGCACAGCCAGTCTCCGACCGCGGGTTCCGTCGATCTGGCCGGACTGTTGATGAAAACGGCGGCCTACGGTCTGCTACGCTTCAGTTTGCCGCTGTTTCCCAACGCGTCGCACGAATTTGCGCCGATTGCCATGTGGCTTGGGGTGATCAGCGTATTCTACGGCGCCTGGATGGCGTTTAATCAGACGGATATCAAACGTCTGGTCGCCTATACTTCCGTCTCCCATATGGGATTCGTGATGATTGCGATCTACTCAGGTAGCCAACAGGCTTTTCAGGGCGCGGTAATTCTGATGATTGCGCACGGTTTGTCGGCTGCGGGGCTTTTTATCCTGTGTGGTCAGCTATACCAGCGTTTGCATACCTGGGATATGCGCCAGATGGGAGGGCTATGGGCTCGCCTGCGCTATTTACCGGCGCTGTCGCTGTTCTTTGCCGTCGCCACGTTAGGTATGCCGGGCACCGGTAACTTTGTCGGCGAATTTAATATTCTGATCGGCAGTTATCAGGTTGTGCCGGTGATTACGGTGATTTCCACATTCGGCCTGGTGTTTGCATCGGTTTATTCGCTGATGCTGATGCAGCGCGCTTATTATGGTGCCCCAAAATCGGAACAACCGCTGCCGGGTATGACGATGCGTGAATTGTCCGTCGTTATGCCGCTGGTGGTATTACTGGTGTTGTTAGGGGTGTTCCCGCAGCCGATTCTGGATACGTCCAGCGCGACGATGTCAGGTATCCAGCAGTGGTTTATGTCGTCTGCTCCAGATTCAATAATCTCAACAACAAGGCCGTAATTCGCCATGACAATAACTCATCAACAACTAATCGCGCTATCGCCGCTGTTGATCGTAGGATTGACGGTAGTGGCTGTGATGCTGTGCATTGCGTGGCGACGCAACCATTTTTTCAACGCAACTCTGGCGGTTATCGGCCTGAGCATAGCGCTGCTGTCGCTTTACTTCGTCGGCCAGGCAGAACCGACCGATGTCACTCCGCTGTTACGGGTTGATGGTTTTTCCATGCTTTATACCGGACTGGTACTGGTCGCGAGTCTGGCCACCTGTACTTTTGCTTATTCATGGCTGGAGGGCTATGCGGATAACCGTGATGAGTTCTATCTGCTGGTGCTGATTGCCGCGTTAGGCGGAATTGTATTGGCAAGCGCCAACCATCTTGCGTCACTGTTCATCGGTATTGAATTGATTTCACTGCCGTTATTTGGGCTGGTCAGCTATGCCTACCATCAGGAGCGTTCGCTGGAGGCTGGCATCAAATACATGCTGCTATCGGCCGCATCGTCGTCTTTCCTGCTGTTCGGTATGGCGCTGGTGTATGCGGAGTCGGGTAACCTGACCTTTGCCAGTCTGGGGCAGAGCCTGAGCGATCAGCGTATCCATGAGCCGCTGTTGCTGGCTGGTTTAGGGATGATAATCGTTGGCGTGGGCTTTAAGCTGTCGCTGGTTCCTTTTCAACTGTGGACGCCGGACGTTTATCAGGGCGCGCCGGCGCCGGTTTCCACTTTTCTGGCAACCGCCAGCAAAATCGCTATTTTTGGCGCGGTGATGCGTTTGTTCCTCTATGCGCCGATGGTGGACAGCGATTCGGTCAGAATTGCGCTTGGCGTGATTGCGCTCGCTTCGATTGTGTTTGGTAACGTGATGGCGGTTTCGCAGAGCAGCATCAAACGTTTATTGGGCTACTCCTCTGTGGCGCACATGGGATATCTGCTGGTCGCGTTGATCGCGGTGCAAAGTCATCAGTTGGCGCTGGAAACCGTCGGCGTTTATCTGGTGGGCTATCTGTTCGCCAGCCTGGGCGCCTTTGGCGTCGTCAGTTTGATGTCCAGTCCAAACAATGATCAGGAGGCGGATTCGATGCTTTCCTACCGTGGTCTGTTCTGGCGTAAACCGGTATTGTCCGCAGTGATGACCGTGATGATGCTGTCGCTAGCCGGTATCCCGATGACGCTGGGCTTCTTCGGTAAATTTTATGTATTGGCCGTGGGCGTGAACGCTGAACTGTGGTGGCTGGCCGGCGCCGTTGTACTGGGTAGCGCGATTGGTCTTTATTATTACCTGCGGCTTATGGTCAGCCTTTATCTGGATGCGCCGACAGTATTAAATCGTGATGTGTCGGGAGGCTGGGCATTGACGGCTGGCGGCGCGGTAGTCGTGATTTCAGCAATAATGGTGCTGCTCCTGGGCTTTTACCCGCAACCGCTGATTTCGCTGGTGCAGTTGGCGCAGCCCATCATGTAACAGTAAACAGAGTGTGGTAGTGGATAAAAATGCCGTTGATGAGGATCAGCGGCGTTTTTATTTAGGAATGGTCTGGTCGGCGTTTAACACCGAAAGTGCTAAGAATTGTCTATAGTTACTCAGACAATCACTTTTTATAACCAGAGGGAAAACGTTATGGCAGCAGCAAAGCAACAGTCTGAAGAAATCCGCGTTGATGACGATCTGAAACTTTTGTCTGATGCGCTGGATGAGTTATTGCGTTACTCAGGGGATCAGGCTGACAAAGCCTATATGGACCTGAAAAAAGGAGCGGAAAAAGCCTTGCAGGAAGTGAAGTCGCGCATTGGTGCGAGCGACAGTTACTATGCACGGGCAAAAAAGGTTGCGGATAAAGCGGACGTTTATGTGCACGACAAACCCTGGCATGGTATCGGTATCGGCGCGACCGTCGGGCTGGTTTTGGGGTTGCTTCTGGCCAAACGCTAGTCTGTGTATGCGATGAATCATTTGCACCATAAGATAGCTTGTACAGGGATGTATAATCGCCTGCTTTTGACTGGTTTAACCCGGCAGCGTTTGATCAATAACGTCCACTTAAACTTTATCCTCTTTTTCCGCGATGCCTTGCACCCAGTAAATCGCTTCAAAAGCACGTATCGTCAGCGTGGCGGGGTGGACGGCGGCATCGGCGTAGTTGCTCAATAGCAACCGCCAACGGCGATTGTCGGTGATGATAGCCGGCGAAGGTTGCCAGAGTTGCGGTTGTTTAGCGAGATTCGCCAGAACCAATAGCCGCTGCCCGTTCCAGCACCGCTGATAGCACCAGATAGCGGGATGATCGGGCAGGAGATCCTGATAATTGCCCTGTATCACGAGCGGGAGCGTTTTACGTATCATGATCAATTGCTGATAGGTATAGAAGACCGAGTTTTGATCGGCCAGCGCCTGTTCGGTATTAATCTGCGGGTAATTTTCGCAAGGTTGCAGCCAGGGGACGCCAGCGGTAAAACCGGCGTTTTCACTGTTATTCCACTGCATCGGCGTGCGACTGTTATCACACGAGCGGGCGGCGAGTATCGCCTGCGGTTGTTCATCCGACTGTGCGCCGTCGTGCTGTTCGGCAACCCTATTCAGACTTTCCGTGTCCTGATACTGGCTCAATGTCGTGTAGCCGGGGTTGGTCATGCCGATTTCTTCTCCCTGATAGATATAGGGCGTTCCCTGCATACCGTGCAGTATCATCGCCAGCATTTTGGCCGATTGAATCCGGAATTCGCCTTCATCGCCGAAGCGGGAAACGATACGGGGCTGATTGTGATTGCACCAGAAAAGCGAATTCCAGGCATGCTGGTACATGCCCTGTTGCCATCGGTTCATTATCTGTTTCAGCTTAATGAAGTCCGGTTTTGTTAAGGGCTGCTTTTCACCATTGGCGTAATCAATTTCCAGATGCTGGGAATTGAAGATCATGGAAAGTTCGCTGCCATCCAGCGCCGCGTAACGGCGAGCATGCTCAAGAGAAGCGGATAACATCTCTCCCGCGGTCATCAACCCACGTGGCTGGAATACCTCCTGACTGAATTCTTGCAGATAGTCATGGATGCGAGGGCCATCGGTATAGTAGCGCTCTCCGTCGCCCTGTTCATCGTCAGGGAAATCGGGCTGCTTGGAGATCAGACTGATTGCATTCAGCCGCAATCCGTCGATGCCTTTGTCCGCCCAGAATTCACATACCTTTTTCAATGCGCCGCGTACCCGTGGATGTTCCCAATTGAGGTCGGCCTGTTCGATGGTGAAAAGATGCAAATAATATTGTTGGCTTGCGGCATGCCATCGCCAGGCCGAACCACCGCACTTGGCGCGCCAGTTATTCGGCGGGGCTTTGCCGTTGCCATCGCGCCAGATATAAAAATGGCGGTAGGCGCTGCGGCGTTCTTGCGCGGCCTGAAACCAGCAGTGCTGTGTCGAGGTGTGGTTAAACACCATATCCATCAGGATGCGAATACGGCGTTGGTGCGCCTCGGCAATCAATCTTTCCATATCTTCCATGGTGCCGTAAGCGGGATCGATAACGCAGTAGCCAGCGACATCATAACCGTTATCAACTTGCGGCGAGAGGTAAACCGGGGTGATCCAGATCGCATCAACGCCCAGCCGTTGCAGGTAACCGAGACGCGAGATAATTCCCCTGATATCTCCCACGCCATTGCCGGTACTGTCCTGAAAGCTCTTCGGATAGATTTGATAAATCACGCCATTTTGCCACCAGGGGACGGATGTCGTCATGAAGATCTCCTTGTTGAAATCAAACGTTTGCCAGCGGTTCGCAACCAACGCCTCTCAGGGTGCCGGTGAACATCGGCAGGGATGAACGTTGCGATCACTATCGCCAGATATAAAGCATAGCGCATTGTTTTATTTTTAAAGGGCAGCGTTCTGCGGCATCAATCTGGCGGATCTTTTCATCAGCAGAAGGAAAAATGCGGGGCGGCTGCGTTAAAAAAGCCGCCTGCGTTGAGGCGGCTTTACTGAAAGGCGTCAGACAGGATAGTAATAAATGTTCTGGTCCAGATCACGATCGCCGATTCTTTCCGCCTTCTCAACCAGCCGGTAAAACCCAAAGCCGAGTCGCCGGGCCAACGCATTGCTGCGGGAGTTTTCAACCGACGCCTTGATGATACAGCGATCAACGATGCCAGCAGCGCGGTACGCTTCGATCATGGTCGTCACCGCCTGCGAAACGATACCTTTGCCTTCAAACTGTTGCGCAATCCAATAGCCAATATCACCGGTTTTATTATGGATGCTATCAAAGCAAACGACGCCAGTGATCACCTCATCCCAGCGAATCACATACACTACTGCGAGGCCGGCTTCGAAAGCCTTCCGGTTGGTTTTGATCGCCTGGCGTAAATCATCAACGCAAGTCAAGGAGTCCGGTCCCGACAGCGTTCGTAGCAGCCGGGGCTTTTCTTGCTGGATCAGGGTGAAAATCGCTTCGACGTCGCGCTCATCCTGAATACTTAAATGCAGATGCGGCGGATAATGTAATTCGGCGAGTGTTTCCATTGTTGCTCCTTTAATTAATGTCGTTGTCTTTCCATGTAATGATATTTACGCTTGCAGCGTACCGTCGATAATGGTCACGCTGTGTCCGCCTACCCAGAGTTCATCATCCAGATAAGTGATCAACAGCCGACCATCACTGTGGCGCTTGACGCCCTGGCGGACGCTGTAGCCCAGTTTATCGGCAATATTATCCGGGTAACGCTGATGACGCAGAAGCGCGGCTATGCAGGCATTGGCGCTGCCGGTGACCGGATCTTCCTTTAACGCATCCAACTCAATATAAAAGGTACGCACTTCATAATCTACTGGCGTGGCATGATCGTGAGGACCGTAAATGGCGATGCCGTCCGTGCGACAGCTTTGCATTAACATCGCCAGCGATGAAGCGTCAGGCGAGATAGCCAGACAGGTCGTGGCGCAGTCCAGACGAATAACCAGCCAACGTATTCCCATGTTGACGTTGGCGGGCGGACAGCGTTTATCGATTTTGCCGCTGCCGAGCGTGCGCTCCAGCAACGGATACAGTCCGCTATCAAAGGGCTCGATAGCGGCTGGCGGCACATGAAAAGCCAACATTCCGTTATCCCCGATATTAACCGGTACCAGACCGATGCCGCATTGCTGGACGATCTGGCCGGGCGTTTTGGTCTGTAACCCGGATTCTAATAAAGCGTGTGCGGAACCGAGCGTCGGGTGGCCGGCAAACGGAAATTCGGTTTCCGGAGTAAAGATCCGCACGCGATAATCGGCCATTGGTTCGGTGGGCGGTAATAAAAATGTTGTTTCCGATAAGTTGGTCCAGCGGGCGATCTGTTGCATTTGTTCGTCACTCAGACCATCCGCCTCCATAATGACCGCCAGCGGATTGCCCTTGAAAGGCTGCCGGGTGAAAACATCGACTTGTTTAAAACGGCGAGGTAATGGCATAGGTTATTCTTCCTCAGTTTTTTATAGACTGTTTCTCATCGACCGTTTTTTATCAACCATTTCTCATCAATCGTTCATCTCAATCATTTATTATTGGTTAAAGATTGCACAAAACTAGCCGCGATTATGAGGCGCTTTTGTGGCATAATGCGCGCTAAATCACATTTTTGACTTGAGTGAGCGCTGTGTTAAGTACCAACAATATCACCATGCAGTTCGGCAGCAAGCCGTTGTTTGAGAATATTTCCGTTAAATTCGGCGGCGGTAACCGTTACGGTTTGATTGGCGCGAATGGTTGCGGCAAATCCACATTGATGAAAATTCTGGGCGGCGATTTGGCGCCGAGTTCCGGTAACGTATTCCTTGACCCCAATGAGCGTCTGGGTAAATTGCGTCAGGATCAGTTCGCATTTGAGCAATACAGCGTGCTGGATACCGTGATCATGGGCCATGCGGAACTGTGGGCGGTAAAAGAAGAGCGCGATCGTATTTATTCATTGGCGGAAATGAGCGAAGCGGACGGTTATAAAGTTGCCGATCTGGAAGTGCAATATGGTGAAATGGATGGTTACAGCGCCGAAGCGCGTGCTGGCGAATTACTGCTGGGCGTCGGTATTCCGGTGGAGCAACACTATGGCCCGATGAGCGAAGTGGCCCCCGGCTGGAAACTGCGCGTACTGTTGGCGCAGGCGTTGTTTGCCAATCCGGATATCCTGCTGCTGGATGAACCGACCAACAACCTGGATATCGCGACCATCCGTTGGCTGGAACAGGTATTGAACGAGCGCAACAGCACCATGATCATCATTTCCCACGATCGTCACTTTCTCAATATGGTCTGCACCCACATGGCCGATCTGGATTACGGCGAACTGCGAATTTATCCCGGTAACTATGATGAATACATGACGGCGGCGACGCAGGCGCGTGAACGTCTGCTGGCGGATAACGCCAAGAAAAAAGCCCAGATTTCCGAGTTGCAGTCTTTCGTCAGCCGCTTCAGCGCCAATGCCTCCAAATCCAAACAGGCGACTTCCCGCGCCCGTCAGATTGATAAAATCCAGTTGGAAGAGGTGAAGGCCTCCAGCCGTCAGAATCCGTTCATCCGCTTTGAACAGGATAAGAAACTGTTCCGTAATGCGCTGGAAGTGGAAGCGCTGGCGAAAGGGTTTGATAACGGCCCGCTGTTTCACAAATTGACCCTGATGGTGGAAGTGGGCGAGAAGGTCGCGATTCTGGGAACCAATGGTATCGGTAAATCGACGTTGCTGAAAACGCTGGTCGGCGATATGCAGCCTGACAGCGGCACGGTGAAGTGGTCGGAAAATGTGAAAATCGGTTATTACGCGCAGGATCATGAATATGAATTCGACGATTCCCTGACCGTATTTGACTGGATGAGCCAGTGGAAACAGGCAAAGGACGACGAACAGGCGGTGCGCGGCGTGCTGGGGCGATTACTGTTCAGTCAGGACGATATCAAGAAGAGAGTGAAAGTCCTGTCCGGCGGCGAGAAAGGCCGGATGCTGTTTGGTAAGTTGATGATGCAGCGTCCGAATGTTTTGGTGATGGATGAACCGACCAACCACCTGGACATGGAATCGATAGAATCGCTCAATATGGCGTTGGAAATGTACGAGGGGACGCTATTGTTTGTCTCTCATGACCGTGAGTTCGTCAGTTCGCTGGCGACCCGTATTCTGGAAATCACAGCAAATAAAGTCATCGACTTTACGGGCAATTACGAAGATTACCTGCGCAGTCAGGGGATCCAGTAACCAATAGCCGAGAACGGCGAAATTTCTTATTCAGGGCAGCACGGTTGATCCGTCGCTGCCTTTCTATTTGGCCTTCAGCAACAAGAATAGGCGTTGAAAGCCGGGTTTATTCTGTATTCCGCCAACAAAGATAACCAATATTTATTGTGCCAGGGGTATTCGGTTATCAGGCATTTTCTTCCGTTGTAATTCAGGGCGTTTGGAATTTTTTTAAACTAAAATACTTAAAGTAAGTAATTTTATTTATAATTTATCAGGCAGAAAAAATACCTTTCCGTGCTTATGAATAAATAAATATCCATAAGGAGCTTTTGTGGAAAAATCTTTTTATATCATGTTGCTATTTGTTTTTATTTAGATGATTGCATAAGGTGATTAATTGATTTAACTCATTAAATATCAATAAGGCGATAATGTTCTAATGTTATTGCGATTATTTCTCATTTAAAAAATATCTCCATTCTTTTAAATAGACGCGGTGCGTATTAAGTCACAGTTATAACAGAAACAATAAATCTATTGCCCGAGCGATTGATAGAGATCAAGTCTGTTAACTTAAATTACTCCTTACCATACCCACACACATACTGTGTGTTACTCCGTTCAGGTACAGGAGAATAATAAAAATGAGTGGGGAAAATTTACGGCTTTCCCATCATGGCGTGACTCGCCGTGATTTTATGAAGTTATGTGCGGCACTGGCGGCATCAATGGGATTGGCGGATTGCGCAGCGGCAGAGATTGCCAAGTCAATCAGTGCTCCTCAGCGCCCGCCGGTTATCTGGATCGGCGCGCAGGAGTGCACCGGGTGTACGGAAAGCCTGTTGCGGGCAACGCATCCAACCATTGAAACTCTGTTGTTGAATACCATCTCGCTGGAATATCACGAAGTGCTTTCCGCCGCCTTCGGCGAGCAGGCGGAAGAAAACAAACATCGTGCCGTTGAACAATATAAAGGGAAATTTGTTCTGGTGGTTGATGGCTCGATACCGATGAAGGATGGCGGTATCTATTGCATGGTGGCGGGCAAGCCGATTGTAGATCATATCCGCGCAGCGGCGGAACATGCCGCCGCCATTATCGCCATCGGTTCCTGTTCGGCCTGGGGCGGCGTACCGGCGGCAGGCGTCAACCCAACCGGCGCCGTCAGTTTGCAGGATGTGCTGCCCGGCAAGACGGTCATCAATATTCCGGGTTGTCCGCCGAATCCCCATAATTTCCTCGCCACCGTCGCCCACATCATCACTTACCAACGTCCGCCCGCCCTGGATGCCGAGGGGCGGCCTACCTTTGCCTACGGGCGCCTGATCCATGAAAACTGCGAACGGCGGCCGCATTTCGACGCCGGACGTTTTGCCAAAGAGTTTGGTGATGAAGGCCATCGGCAAGGATGGTGCCTCTACCATCTGGGCTGTAAAGGCCCGGAAACGTACGGCAACTGTCCGACGCTGGAATTTTGCGACGTGGGCGGCGGCATCTGGCCGGTGGGGATCGGACATCCCTGCTACGGCTGTAATGAGAAAGGGATCGGGTTTACCAAAGGTATCTTCCAACTGGCCAACGTAGAAAATCCCACGCCGCGCGTCGAAAAACCGGACATCCATCGTCCGGAAGGCGGCGAGATATCGGCGACGGCCGTCGGGTTGATTGGCGGCGTACTGGGGGTGGTGGGCGGCGTCAGTCTGATGACCGTGCGTGAGTTGGGGCGTCAGCAAAAGCAGAGCCAAAGCCAGCAAGACGCCGGAAACGGACCCCGGGAGGGTTAAGCCGTGAACAGACGCAATTTTTTCAAACTGGCTTCCGCCAGTGCGTTACTGGTCGGTAAGCCATTGACCAGCCAGGCCGCGGCGCAGAACAAACCGCCGATCCCCGGCGCGTTGGGTATGTTGTATGACTCAACACTGTGCGTCGGCTGTCAGGCGTGCGTGACCGAATGTCAATTGGTCAACCAATCGGCCTACAATCCTGACAGCAAGATCTATGCGGGCGGTTCGGCAATCTGGTCCAACAATGACAAGCTGAGTCCTTACACCAATAACATCATCCAGGTATGGCGCTCCGGCGACGGGAAAAACAAGGATCAGGCCGACAACGGCTACGCCTACATCAAGAAACAGTGCATGCATTGCGTCGATCCCAACTGCGTATCGGTCTGTCCGGTCACGGCCCTGAAGAAAGACGCCAAAACCGGCGTGGTGCACTACGACGCCAGCATTTGCACCGGCTGTCGTTACTGCATGGTGGCCTGTCCGTTCAATATCCCCAAATATGACTATGAAAATCCGTTCGGCAAACTGCATAAATGCGAACTGTGTAATCAGCAGGGGCTGGAACGCCTGGATAAAGGCGGCCTGCCGGGTTGTGTGGATGTCTGTCCGACAGGCGCGGTGATTTTTGGCACGCGTGAAGAATTATTAGCCGAAGCGAAACATCGTTTGTCATTGCAGGCGGGAGAAGAGTACCGCTATCCGCGTCAGACGCTGGCGAAAAAGGATACCTATCTCCACACCGTAGCGAAATACGATAAGCATGTTTACGGCGAAAAAGAGGCCGGCGGTACGCAGGTGCTGGTGCTGGCGGGCGTGCCTTACCAGAATCTGGATCTGCCGGAACTGGCCGAGCTTTCCACCGGCGCCCGCTCCGAAAATATCCAGCACACACTCTACAAAGGCATGGTGTTGCCGCTGGCGGTGCTGGCCGGGCTATCGGTTCTGGTGCATCGCAACACCCGGTCTGACCGGGCGGATCACCACCCGGAAGCCGATAGGAAAAAGGAGGACAATCATGACGGCGCATAAAGCGAGTCCATTAGGCGGACGTCTGGTCAGTTGGCCGATCATGTTGCTGGCGCCGTTTATCGTGCTGTGCGCGCTACTGATCGTAAAACGTCTGGTGTTTGGAATTGGCGATGTCGCGGCGCTCAATGGCGGCTACCCGTGGGGGATTTGGATCGCGTTCGATCTGCTGGTAGGCACCGGTTTTGCCTGCGGCGGCTGGGCGCTGGCCTGGGCGGTCTATGTGTTTAACCGTGGAGAATATCATCCGCTGGTGCGTCCGGCGCTGTTGGCCAGCTTGTTCGGTTATTCGCTCGGCGGGCTGTCGATCACCATCGATGTAGGACGCTACTGGAATCTGCCGTACTTTTTTATTCCGGGCTTTTTCAATACCTCATCGGTGCTGTTTGAAACCGCGGTCTGTATGACGATCTACATCGGCGTCATGGCGTTGGAGTTCGCGCCGGTGATATGTGAACGCATGGGATGGAAAGTCTCGCTCAAGCGTCTGAACAACGTGATGTTCTTTATCATTGCGTTGGGCGCGCTGTTGCCGACCATGCACCAGTCATCGATGGGTTCATTGATGATTTCCGCCGGCTATAAAGTTCATCCGCTGTGGCAGAGCTATGAGTTATTACCGCTGTTCTCGCTGCTGACCGCCTTCATCATGGGTTTTTCCATCGTGATGTTTGAAGGTTCGCTGGCGCAGGCCGGATTAAAAGGGCGCGGGCCGAATGAAAAACACCTGTTTGCCCGTTTGACGCAAATCATTCAGGTTCTGCTGTTGCTGTTTGTGATATTGCGGTTCGGCGAATTAATCTGGAATGACAAAGTGGGCTATCTGTTTAAAAGCGATCGTTTTGCGATAACGTTCTGGTGTGAAGCGGCGCTGATGATCTTCCCGCTGGTGGCGTTCCGTTTCCAACGCTTCCGCCACGATTCACGCCTGCTATTCATGGGCGCGTTGAGCCTGTTGTTCGGCGCGGCCTTATGGCGGCTGAGTTATTCCTTGCTGGCTTTCAACCCCGGCGGCGGCTATCACTATTTCCCCGCGACGGCGGAAGTGTTGATCTCCATCGGTTTTGTGGCGATTGAAGTCTGCGCCTACATCTTGTTAATCCGGCTGTTGCCGGTACTTCCCGCGCTGGAAGGCGTTCATAAGAATTATCAGGCCGAGGTAAAGCATGAGCCAACGCATCACCATTGATCCTATTACTCGTATCGAGGGACACCTGCGCATTGACTGCGAAATCGAACAGGGGAAAGTCACCAAGGCCTGGTCATCCGGCACCATGTGGCGCGGTATGGAAGAAATCGTCAAAGGTCAGGACCCGCGCGACGCGTGGATGATTGTGCAGCGTATCTGCGGCGTATGCACCACGGTGCATGCCATTGCTTCCGTGCGTGCGGTGGAAAATGCCCTGCAACTGAATGTGCCGGTCAATGCCCAATACATCCGTAACCTGATCCTGGCGGCGCACAGCATCCACGATCATATCGTGCATTTTTATCAGTTGTCCGCGCTGGACTGGGTGGATGTCACCTCCGCCCTTGACGCTTCGCCGCAAAAAGCGGAAGCGTTGCTGAAAGGGTTATCCGACTGGCCGTTGAACAATGCGGCGGAATTCGCCAAAGTGCAGCAAAAGCTGAAAGACTTGGTCGCCAGCGGTCAACTGGGGATTTTCGCCAACGGCTATTGGGGACATCCGGCGATGGCGTTGCCGCCGGAAGTGAATCTGATTGCGGTCGCCCACTATTTGCAGGCGCTGGAGTGTCAGCGCGACGCCAACCGTATTGTGGCGATCCTCGGCGGCAAGACGCCGCACATCCAGAACCTGGCGGTAGGCGGCGTGGCGAACCCGATCAATCTGGATGCGCCCAGCGTGCTGAATCTGGAACGCCTGATGTATGTGAAATCGTTTATCGATCGGTTGAGCGACTTTATCGAACAGGTTTACAAAGTGGATTGCGCGGTGATCGCGGCGCACTACCCTGACTGGCTGAGTCTGGGTAAAGGCGCCGAACACTATCTCAGCGTCCCGGAACTGCCGACCGATAACCAGGGCGGCAGCTTCCTGTTGGCCGGCGGCTATCTGGAAAACGGCGACGTTGCCAGCTATCGCCCGATCACCAGCCACACCGATCCCTTTCTGATCGACGGCATCAAGGAAAGCGGCAAACACGCCTGGTATCAGGACGATGAACCGCTGGCGCCATGGGAAGGATTGACGCGACCGAACTACACCGGTTGGCAGGATGAAGGCAAATACACCTGGGTGAAAGCGCCGACCTTCTACGGCAAGACGGTTGAGGTGGGGCCGCTGGCATGGCTGCTGTGCAGTCTGGCGGCCAAACATCAGGATACCGAAGCCCACTATGCGCAGGTGGCGGCGGCCTACCAGACACTGACGGGACAAGCGCTGAAAGAGGAACACCTGCATTCCACATTGGGCCGGGTGATCGGCCGTACCGTGCATTGTTGCGTGTTGAAGGATACGCTGGCGCAGCAATGGCAGGCGCTGGTCGCCAACATTGGCAACGGCGATCACCAGACGTTTATCAAACCTGATTTATCGCCGGATACCGAGTTCCGCGGCGTCGGGTTTGGGGAAATGCCGCGCGGCATGCTGTCGCATTGGATCGTCTTCAAAAACGGTAAAATCACCAACTATCAGGCGGTGGTGCCTACAACCTGGACATCCGGGCCGCGTAACTTTGAGGGGGTTGCCGGCCCTTACGAACAGTCGCTGGTGGGTACGCCGATCGCCGATCCGCATAAACCGCTGGAAGTGGTGCGAACCATCCACTCGTTTGATCCGTGTATGTCCTGTGCGGTGCATATCGTGGATACGGTTGACGGCAGCGAAGTGACGCGGGTTAAGGTGCTGTGATGAACATACTGGTGTTGGGGGTGGGCAATCTGCTGTTAAGTGATGAGGCCATTGGGGTGCGGATCGTGGAAGCGTTGGCGCAGCGTTATACGTTTGCGCCGCCCATCGACATCGTTGATGGCGGCACCTGCGGACTGGAACTGATGGACGCGATGGCAAAACGCGATCACCTGATCGTCGCCGATGCGGTGCTGACCGGGCAAGCGCCAGGCACGGTGACGATACTGCGCGACAGCGAAGTGCCTGCGCTGTTTACCCGCAAAATTTCCCCGCACCAGTTGGGTTTATCCGATGTGCTGATGGCGTTGCAACTGACGGAGGAATTTCCGCGCCGACTAACGCTGATTGGCGTCGAACCCGCTTCTCTGGAAGTACATATCGGTTTGAGTGCAACGGTAAAACAGGCGCTGGAGCCTGCGTTACAACAGGTTGTCGCCGCATTGCGGCAAAGCGGCGTTACGGTGAGTGAACGAGGCGAGGTCTGGAGTGAAGAGGTCGATAGTGAACAGCACATCTGATGTGACCGATGTGCACCGGATAGCGGGTGAGCGCAATGCAACGTCGTCCATTGTGCGTCATGATGAACATCCGGCAGCGTGGCTGGAGCGGATGTTTACGACGATTGCCGATGAAAAAATGCGTTCGTTGCCGTTTTTTCGTGTGGGCATCCCGGTGCGCGCCTGCGGTTTTACCCTATTTGAGCAGCAGTGGGTCGGTTGTCTGCTGACG
This sequence comes from Brenneria salicis ATCC 15712 = DSM 30166, assembly GCF_003315515.1. Taxonomy (GTDB): domain Bacteria; phylum Pseudomonadota; class Gammaproteobacteria; order Enterobacterales; family Enterobacteriaceae; genus Brenneria; species Brenneria salicis. The sequence continues at coordinate 119,497 of NZ_QNRY01000003.1, forward strand.
CCCTGGATGATGAGTTTGCTGGTTCTTCCGGGGCCAGGGCAGGTCTGGCCGGACAGGACGTGGCCGATCGTCTGGGGCTGGCGCTCCCTTGCGGGAATGTGACGTTTATCGTTGGCGAGATGGCGGGAAAGCAATATCTGTCCTGCTCGCTGATGTCGCCCATCAATAGCCGGTTACGCGCGGAGCAGGCGGTTTCACTGGCTGAGCAGAGTGCGAAAATGGCGCTGTCGTTGCCGGTGGCGGATACCGATGCGCCGCATAACCGCCGTCGCCGCGAACTGTTTAGCCGAAACCGGAGTGAACCACATGCATGAAATTTCCATGTGCTACAACGCGCTGGAATTGATTGAGCAGCAGGCGCGTCAACATCAGGCCCGCCGGGTCACTGAAGTCTGGCTGGAAGTGGGGGCGCTCTCCTGTATTGAAGAGAGCGCGCTGCGTTTTTGTTTCGCGTCCGTCTGTCGGCAAACGCTGGCGGAAGGTTGCCGATTGCATATCGCCATCCGCCCGGCCAAAGCCTGGTGCTGGGAATGCAGTGCGGTTATCGACGTGATTGAGCATGGCGCCGGATGTCCGGTTTGCGGCAGTTATAATCTGCGCGTTGATGACGGCGACAGTCTGCAAATCAAACAGTTGGCGATCGAGTAACGGCTTTTTAAGCTTTCTGAAGATTGATAGCGGGAGGAGATCCCTATGTGTAGCACATGCGGTTGCGGTGAAGGAGAGCGCAAAATCGAAGGTGACGAGCATCATCACAAAAACCATCACGATCACGGGCATGACCACGAGCATAGCCATGACCATCATCACGGCGGCAAGATTAAGGGTCGCTGCGTGATTATCCATCACCACCATTATCATGGCGATGTCCATAACCACTACTATGCTTTACCGCCTAAAGGCGTACAGGCTTTGCCGCCTAAGATCGTAAAGGGGGCGAAGCCGATGAAACAAAACGACGCCGAAGAGGGCGACGCGGCGTTTCAGCCAGAGGTCAATGAACAGGATCTGCATTACGGACAAGGCGCGGCGGGAACCCATGCGCCGGGGATCGGGCAGCAACGCCTGTTACAGATTGAAATGGACGTGCTGAGCAAAAATAACCATCTGGCGGAACATAACCGGGAACATTTTAACGCGCAGAATATTCTGGCGCTGAATCTGGTTTCCAGCCCCGGTTCAGGTAAAACCACGTTGCTGACGGCGACGCTGAACCATATCGGGCAGCAGATGCCTTGCGCGGTGATCGAGGGCGATCAGCAAACCACCCATGACGCGGAGCGCATTCGGGCAACGGGCGTGGCGGCTATTCAGGTGAATACCGGCAAGGGATGCCATCTGGATGCGCAGATGGTGCATGATGCGGCCCATCGTCTGCAATTGGCGGATAACACTCTGCTGTTTATCGAGAATGTCGGCAATCTGGTGTGTCCGGCTGGGTTTGATCTGGGCGAACGCGCTAAAGTCGCGGTGCTGTCGGTGACCGAAGGTGAAGATAAACCGCTGAAATATCCGCATATGTTCGCGGCGTCGTCGCTGATGATTGTGAATAAAATCGATCTGCTGCCTTATCTGGATTTCAATCTGGAAGCCTGTGTCGCCAACGCCCGGCGCGTCAACCCGGAAATTCAGGTCATCGCGTTATCCGCCCGTACCGGCGAAGGGATGGAAGCATGGCTTGATTGGCTGGAGGCGCAGCGATGTGCCTAGGCATTCCGGGAAAAGTGGTTTCTGTCGGCGAGGATATTTACCAACCGGCGTATGTTGATGTCTGCGGGGTACAGCGAGCGGTCAATATCGCGCTGGTTTGTGAGGATTCTCCCGCCGATCTGGTGGGACAATGGGTGTTGGTGCATGTCGGTTTCGCCATGAGCCTGCTGGATGAACAGGAGGCGCGGGATACGCTGGAAGCGCTGCAATCCATGCGTGCCGTCGGGCTGGAACTGGATGAATGGCGGCAAAGCGGAGAGGTTCATGCAATACGTTGATGAGTTCCGCGATCCCGAACTGGCGAAAGCCGTGTTGCAACGCATTCGGGCGCTGGTCGCGGAGATGCCGCAGTTGCGGCAACGCCCGTTGCAACTGATGGAAGTGTGCGGCGGCCATACCCACGCGATCTTCAAGTTTGGACTGGATCGGTTGTTGCCGCCGGAAATCGAATTTATCCACGGTCCGGGCTGCCCGGTGTGCGTATTGCCGATGGGACGGATTGATGCCTGTCTGGAAATTGCCGCGCATCCTGAGGTGATCTTTTGTACTTTCGGCGATGCCATGCGCGTGCCGGGGCGCAACGGATCGCTACAGGACGCGCGTCGTCATGGCGCCGACGTGCGCATGGTTTATTCGCCGCTGGATGCGTTGCTGCTGGCGGAGAAAAACCCTGATCGTCAGGTGGTGTTTTTCGGCCTGGGATTTGAAACCACCATGCCGAGCACCGCGCTGACATTGCAACAGGCCAAACGCCGCCACATCAACAACTTTAGCCTGTTCTGTCAGCACATTACCATTGTCCCTACGTTGAACAGTCTGCTGATGCAACCTGACCTGCGCATTGACGGTTTTTTGGCGCCGGGGCATGTCAGTATGGTGATTGGCGCGTATCCTTATCAAGCGTTGTGTGATCGGTTCCATAAGCCGTTCGTGGTCACCGGGTTTGAACCGCTGGACATTTTGCAGGCGCTGTTGATGCTGGTCAGCCAGATTCACGCCGGACGTTGCGAGGTGGAAAATCAGTATCGCCGCATTGTGCCGGATGGCGGCAACCCATTGGCACAGCAAGCCATGCAAGACGTTTTTACCACCAAATCCAGCAGCGAATGGCGCGGTCTGGGAGAAATAGCCCAGTCCGGTATGCAACTGCGCGAGGCGTATGCCGATTTTGATGCCGAGCGCCGGTTCAAACCCCGGCAGCAGCGGGTGGCTGATGAACCGGGATCGCGCTGCGGCGATGTCCTGACCGGGCGCTGCAAACCCGCGGATTGTCCGCTGTTTGCCCAACGCTGCACGCCGCAGAATGCTATCGGGGCATTGATGGTGTCCTCCGAGGGCGCGTGCGCGGCTTATTATCAGTATCGGCGGGAGTGTGCCTGAAAATGCCCAGAACAATGGTAGTCAGTACAATGGTAGCTAGCGCAACACGGCCTTTGCCGGAACACATGCCCACAGAGATTACGCTGGCGCACGGCAGCGGCGGACGGGCGATGCAGCAGTTGATTGAACAACTGTTTATGCAGGCGTTTGATAATCCGCTGCTGGGACAGCGCGAAGATCAGGCCAGATTGCCGCTTGCCGCATTGACGCAACACGGTGATCGGCTGGCGTTCACCACCGACAGCTATGTTATCGATCCGATCTTTTTTCCCGGCGGCGATATCGGCAAGCTGGCGGTGTGCGGCACGGCGAATGATATTGCGGTCAGCGGCGCGCAGCCGCGTTATCTCTCCTGCGGTTTTATCATTGAAGAAGGTTTCCCCGGCGCGGATTTGCTGCGCATTGTTGAATCTATGGCGCGAACCGCTCGTGATGCCGATATCGAGATAGTGACCGGCGATACCAAAGTGGTGCCGCGTGGCGCGGCTGATAAGATTTTTATCAATACCTCCGGTATGGGCGTTATCCCGACGACGCTTCACTGGGGGACAAGCGAGATCCGCCCCGGCGATAAAATTATCGTCAGCGGGACGCTGGGCGATCACGGCGCGACGATCCTCAACCTGCGCGAACAACTGGGGCTGGAAGCCGAGTTATCGAGCGATTGCGCGGTACTGGCGCCCTTGATTGCGCCGTTGCGTGAGATTGCGGGGGTGCGTGCGCTGCGGGATGCGACGCGTGGGGGCGTGACCGCCATTTTGCATGAGTATGCGCAGGCCAGCGGCTACGGTATGGAAGTGAATGAAAGCGCGTTGCCGCTGAAACAGGCGGTGCGCGGCATCTGCGAAATTCTGGGGCTGGAGGCGTTGAACTTCGCCAATGAAGGCAAACTGGTGCTGGTGGTATCGGCGCAAGCCGAGCCAGCAGTATTGGCCGTGTTGCGAGCGCATCCACTGGGGCGGGGCGCCGCGACGATTGGCGTGGTGACCGCAACGCCGCAGATTCGCCTGTGCGGGGTGTTTGGCGCGTCGAGATTGTTGGATTTGCCGCATAATGAGCCGATGCCGCGGATCTGCTAGGCGCTATTTTTCAGCTATATGCAAGCATAGGTGATCATTTCGTGCGTGGTAAGCATCGGTATTTCTCTGTGAATATCGCGCGGCATGAAAATACCTTTCTCTTCGCGCACGAAATAGCACTGAACTGACATAGAAATCTGTCTAAACAGGCAAGGATATCCTCCACGTGAGCGTGAACCATAACGGCGTTCAAATCCGCATCAAAGGCAAAGTGCAGGGCGTCGGGTTTCGACCCTATGTCTGGCAATTGGCGCATCGGTTCAAGCTGTGCGGTGATGTCAGTAATGACGGCGCGGGGGTGGTGATCCACCTTTATCAGTCGGTAAATATTGAACGCTTTATGGCTGAACTGCCCGTAATGTGCCCACCGTTGGCGCATATCGATAGCCTGACCTGCCAGCCGTGGCAGTGGGCCGCCATACCCACGACATTTGTGATCGAACACAGCGGCGCCGGTCAGATGGATACGCAAGTGGTGCCGGATGCGGCAACCTGTGAAGCCTGTCTGCACGAACTGAACGATCCGGCTAATCGCCGCTATCGCTACCCGTTCATCAACTGTACCCACTGTGGTCCGCGTTTTACCATTATTCGCCGGATGCCCTATGACCGCCCGTTCACCGCGATGGCGGACTTCCCGCTCTGTCCGCAATGTCTGGCCGAATATCAGCACCCGGCTGATCGCCGTTTTCATGCCCAACCCAATGCTTGTGCGCAATGCGGCCCGCAAGTCTGGCTGGTTTATGGCGCAGCGGCGCAGCGGGCTGAGGGGGATGAGGCGATCCGTCTGGCGGCCAACGCTTTGTTGGCCGGGGATATCGTGGCGATTAAAGGGCTGGGCGGCTTTCATCTGGCCTGTGACGCCACCAATACGCAGGCGATTGAACGCTTGCGGCAGCGCAAACATCGCCCCGGCAAGCCGCTGGCGGTGATGCTGCCGGATGACGGATGGCTTGAGCAATGCGCCGTCGTCGCGGATATTCCCGCCGCGTTGCGATTATTAAACAGTACGGCGGCGCCGATCGTGCTGTTGCCGCGGCGACAGGATGGCCCGCTATCCGAGAAAATTGCGCCCGGCTTGGGTGAAGTTGGACTGATGCTGCCCGCCAATCCGCTGCAACATCTGTTGCTGGCACAGGTGGCGCGCCCGTTGGTGATGACCTCCGGTAATGCCGGCGGCAAACCGCCGGCGTTGACCAATGCACAGGCGATGACGCAGCTTGTCGGCATTGCCGACCGGTGGTTAATGCACAATCGTGAGATTGTGCAACGCGCCGATGATTCGCTGGTCAGGCTGCATAAAAACAGGGCGGAGATGTTGCGTCGGGCGCGGGGTTACGTGCCGGATGCCTTGCCGCTGCCGCCTGGGTTTAGCGCACAGCCTGCGTTGCTGGCGATGGGGGCGGATTTAAAGAATACCTTTTGTCTACTGCGTGATGAAAACGCGATTGTCAGCCAGCATCTTGGCGATCTGGCAGACCGCGACGTTGAGCAGCAATATCGTCATGCTATCGCCTTGTTTGAGGATATTTACCGTTTCATTCCCGATGCGATAGTGGTTGACGCGCATCCCGGTTATATCAGTCATCGTCTGGGAAAACAGCTGGCTGAACAGCGGCAGATCCCCTGTATTGAGGTGTTGCACCATCACGCGCATATTGTGGCTTGTCTGGCCGAACATCAGTGGCCGCGAGATGCCGGGCCGGTTATCGGGCTGGCGCTGGACGGTATGGGTTATGGGGCTGATGGACAGTGGTGGGGCGGAGAATGTCTGCTGGCGGATTATGCGCAATGCCGACGCATTGGCGGCCTTCCTGCGGTGGCGTTGCCCGGCGGCGATCTGGCTGCGCGTCAGCCGTGGCGTAATCTGCTGGCGCAGTGGCTGCGGTTTGTGCCTGACTGGGCCGTACTACCGCAAGCAACCGCCATCCCGACGGAACCCGCCAGGCTACTTGCTAAAGCGATCGAACGCGGCATCAATGCGCCGTTGTCATCATCAACCGGGCGCTTATTTGATGCGGTGGCGGCGGCCAACGGATTTGCCGCCCTCAGCCAGAGTTGGGAAGGGGAAGCCGCCTGCTGGCTGGAATCGCTGGCGTGGCAAAGCACGCTTCACCACGCGCCCGTGGCGAGTATTCCCGTAACCATGCCATTGCGCGAGGATAATCAGCTTGATTTATACACGTTCTGGCGGCAGTGGCTGACATGGCGGGCCAATCCCGCAGACAAAGCGTATGCCTTTCATTCTGCGCTGGCGCAAGGGCTGGCGGCATTAGCCAGACGTAGCGCGATACGTTACGGCAGCAACACCGTGGCGCTATCGGGCGGCGTTATGCATAACCGGCTGCTTTCCCACCTGCTGCACCGTCACTTGCTGGGGATGACCGTGTTGCAGCCGCAGCGATTACCGGCGGGAGATGGCGGGCTGGCGTTAGGGCAGGCATTGATTGCGGCGGCATCTAATCATTATTCGCATGAAGAATAATTAATAAAACTATGCTGGTTTTATTTATCTTGCTGTTTATTCGGACGGTTGTTTATTGGCGTTCTTTACATCTTAAATATATATTCAATATTAGCGGATTAACAAATTTTAATAATCCATATTTCAGTATCAATTTTATAACAATAATAGCATGTTTTGTTTTTAGTGTATTGAATTACAATGAAACACATTTCATCTGTTAGACCGATTCAACATTTTTTCCTTATTGTCACGTTAACAAGAATAAGGTTTTTTGCTATCCCTTTATTACGGTTCCTGTTATTCATTAGGGCTTATTGATAAATAAAACGGGCTGTCATTTAATTTGTCATATTGCTTTTGATAGGGGCCGTTAATGAATATCGATCTTACGCCATATTATGCTCAGCCCGGTGAACAGCCATTTGGCGCGCGGCGTATGGCAATGCCCTGGCGCAATCATTCGCCGCTTTCACCTGAACAAATCCCCGCCAGTTGGCAAACTTTGCAACAGCGGATTTTGCCTGCCCGCAAGCGTCTGCTGTATCTGCATATTCCTTTCTGCGCGACGCACTGTACCTTCTGCGGCTTTTATCAGAATAAATTGCGTGACGATAGCACCGAAACCTATACCCGTTATCTGTTGCAGGAACTGGCAATGGAAGCGGATAGCCCGTTGCATCAGTCGGCGCCGATTCATGCCGTCTATTTTGGCGGCGGTACGCCGACCGCGTTGGCAGCCAACGAGCTCGCGCGGATAATTACCGCGATCCGTACCTCGCTGCCGCTGGCGCCTGATTGTGAAATTACCGTCGAAGGCCGGGCGATGGATTTTGATGATGAACGCATTGACGCTTGTCTGGATGCGGGCGCCAACCGGTTTTCCATCGGCATTCAGACGTTCGACAGTCGTATACGTCAGCGCATGGCGCGCACCTCGGATAAACAGCAATCCATCCGCTTTCTGGAGCGTCTGTGCCAGCGCGACAAGGCGGCGGTGGTTTGCGATCTGATGTTTGGTCTGCCGGGACAAACGACGGAAACCTGGCAGGAAGATCTGAATATTATCAGCGGATTGCCGCTGGATGGCGTCGATCTTTACGCCCTGAATTTATTACCCGCCACGCCGCTGGCGAAAGCGGCGGAAAACCAACGGATCACCCTGCCGGACGTGACCGTCCGACGTGATTTTTACCTTCGCGGCGCGGCATTTCTGGCTGAGGCAGGCTGGCATCAACTGAGCAATAGTCACTGGGCCAGAACCACCAGAGAGCGCAATCTATACAACCTGTTGATTAAACAGGGGGCGGATTGTCTGGCGATGGGGAGCGGCGCGGGCGGTAACCTGAATGGTCAGGCTTATATGCTGGAACGCGATCTTGAACGTTATTACCACACGCTGGATCAAGGACGGAAACCGATCATGATGATGACCCCGGCCAGCCCGAGCGGTCCCTGGCAGCATCAGCTTCAGGCGGGTATTGAAGTCGGGCGCGTCGTCTTGCCGCAACTGACGCGTCGCGCCGATGCGCTTCAGCCGTTGCTGAATCAGTGGCACCACGCGGGATTAACCCGTGATGATTCCCCCTGCCTGCGTTTAACCGATGATGGCCGCTTTTGGGCAAATAATCTGATGCAGGCATTACAACAAATTATTCCGCAGTTGAATGCTGAAGATCATGCACATGACGATCGTGCGCATTAAGGAAAACTTACTGATGACATTACAGGATTTACTCGCCACCAACCCTGATGGCACACTGGAAGATATCGCCAGTCAGTACCACACATCACTATTTGAGGTGGTCAAGGCGCTGCCGGAAGCACAGTGCGCCACTGTCGCGGGCGAACGGTTTGATGCGGTGTGGCAGGCCATCACCGACTGGGGCGAAGTCACGCTCATCAGCCATACCGCCGATGCGATTCTGGAGTTTAAAGGCGAGTTGCCGGGCGGGACGCACCGCCACGGCTATTTCAATCTGCGCGGCAAGACGGGGTTCAGCGGACATATTCGAGCGGTTAACTGTCGGCACATTGCTTTCATTGAGCGTAAATTCATGGGGATGGACACCGCCTCTGTGGTGTTTATTAATGTAGACGGTGAGGCGATGTTTAAAGTATTCCTGGGACGGGATAGCCAGCGCCAGTTGCTGACGACGCAGCTTGAGGCGTTTCGTGCATTGGCAAGCGAATGATATTCATGAAAAGGAGCATCTATGGCATGGTTACTTTTTGGCGCAGGTCAGGGCGTGGGGGCTTGTTTATTACAACGGGCGATAGAATGTGAGCAGCCGGTGGTATTGGTGTTGCGCAATGCTGAACTGGCGGCGCATTGGCGAGCGCAAGGGCTTAACGTCGTGCTGGGCGATGCCTGTGATGCGGATGTGGTGGCCAAAGCCTGCCAGTTGGCGGGCAAATCCGCCATTGTGGTTTCCACGATGGGCGGCGGCGGCGTCAATTATCAGGGACACCGAACGGTGATTGATGGCGCGGAGCAGGCGGGCATCAAACGCATGTTGCTGGTGACGTCGCTGGGCTGCGGCGACAGTTGGCCGCAATTATCGCCACGCGCCAGGGCCGCATTCGGTTTTGCCGTGCGTGAAAAGTCACTGGCGGAAAGCTGGTTGCAGAGTAGTTCGCTGGATTACTGCATTGTGCGCCCTGGCGGTCTGTTGGATGTGGTTGCCACGCATAATGCTAAATTGACGCAAGGGGCGGCCACGCTGGGGCTGGTGTCGCGTCAGGATGTGGCGCTGGCCATCGACCAGCTTTTGCAGCAACCGGTGTTCGGCAATCAGATTTATCACCTCATCGATCCTGAACTTGAACTTCCCGCCATGCCATAGCCTGATGCGTATTTCATACGTATGCGGCGATTGATGGCTGCTGGATGTTGGTCGGCGTTATGTTGTTTAGTCAACGGACCGATTTGCTCTCTTTTTTGATCGATCGTTCAGCTTTAATGTCATTTAACTGACTGCGTTATTCCCGTTACATGGGTAAGTAATATTATCACCCCCGCGCGGAAATGTTTTTATAGCATTCAATTAATGAGTAATATAAAAAGCGATATCTGTAATGCCGTTATTATTTACTAATAGTATCATCGCCATCCTTTATTTCATTCCATCTACAATTCCTTCTTAATAGCGCGAAATTCGTCATTCGTTATGCAATTTATTATATATCGTTGTGCTGTGGTGATAATTTCTGGTTGAGAATGATTTTCATTTAAATATGGGGTTTGCTTATAAAATCGGCGGTTTAACGTCTTTATGTGATGATAATGTTATTATTGGGATAAATAGTTGAGGTTTTTTTATTTCATCGCATAATGCATATTGTTAGTGTGGTTTATGACTGCACGGCAGTCAGTTTATTCTTGCAATATAAAAACAAAATAAACGTTCCTGCCAGATTTTTATTTTGAGCGGTGTGGTATGAGGAGCTTTCCATGCAGGTCAGCAGACGACAATTTTTTAAAATATGTGCGGGTGGCATGGCCGGAACAACGGTTACAGCATTAGGTTTTTCCCCTTCAGTAGCACTGGCCGAAACCCGGCAATATAAACTTCTACGCGCCAAAGAAACGCGCAACAACTGCACCTATTGTTCCGTTGGATGCGGTATTTTAATGTATAGCCTTGGCGACGGGGCGAAAAACGCCAAATCCTCCATTTTTCATATTGAAGGCGACCCGGATCATCCGGTTAGCCGGGGTTCGTTATGCCCAAAAGGGGCGGGGTTGATCGATTATATCCATAGCGATCAGCGGCTTAAATATCCTGAGTATCGGGCGCCCGGCTCGGATAAATGGCTGCGCATCAGTTGGAATGAGGCATTCGATCGCATTGCCCGCCTGATGAAAGCCGATCGGGATGCCAATTTTATCGAGAAAAACAGCGACGGCGTCACCGTTAACCGCTGGCTGACAACCGGCATGTTATGTTCGTCGGCCGCCAGTAATGAAACCGGGATGCTGGATTTCCGTTTTAACCGCGCGCTGGGGATGCTGGGGATTGATACTCAGGCACGCCTGTGTCACGCCCCCAGCGTGTCGGCGCTGGGGCCGACCTTCGGGCGCGGCGCGATGACCAACAATTGGGTGGATATCAAGAATGCCAACGTGGTGCTGGTGATGGGCGGCAACCCGGCGGAGGCGCACCCGGTCGGGTTCAAATGGGCGGTGGAAGCTAAAATCAAAAACGCCGCAAAACTGATCGTGGTCGATCCGCGCTTTAACCGTACCGCGTCGGTAGCCGATCTTTATGCGCCGCTCCGCGCCGGTTCGGATATCGCCTTCCTGCTGGGCGTGGTTCATTACCTGATGAGCAACAATAAAGTGCAGATGGAGTATGTGAAGTCATACACCAATGCCAGCCTGCTGGTGCGCGCAGACTATGGTTTTGATGAGGGGTTGTTCAGCGGTTATGACCCGCAGGCGCGTAAGTATGAACGCACGTCATGGCAGTATGAACTGGATGAAAACGGCTTTGCCCGGCGAGATCTCTCCCTCACCGATCCGCATTGTGTCTGGAATTTGCTTAAACAGCACGTCAGCCGCTACACGCCGGAAGTGGTTTCGCGTATCTGCGGCACGCCGCAAGATCAATTTCTGACGATTTGCGACATTCTGGCATCGACTTGCGTACCGGACAGAACGGCGACCATTCTGTATGCGCTGGGCTGGACGCAGCATACCAATGGTTCTCAGATGATACGCGCCGCAGGCATCATCCAATTGCTGTTGGGCAATATCGGTATGATCGGCGGCGGAATTAACGCGCTGCGCGGGCACTCGAATATTCAGGGCTATACCGATCTGGGATTGTTGTCCCTGCGTCTGCCCGGTTACATGGATTTGCCGTCCGAAAAGCAGACCACCTTGCAGGATTATCTCTCACAAATCACGCCGCAGGCGCTATTGCCCGACCAGGTGAATTACTGGAAGAACACGCCGAAATTTTTTATCAGCCTGATGAAAAGTTTGTATGGCGATAAGGCGCAACCAGAAAATGACTGGGGTTTCGACTGGCTGCCCAAGTGGGATCAAAGCTATGACGCGCTCAACTACACCCAAAGAATGATTGAAGGCAAGGTCAACGGCTATATTGCGCAGGGCTTTAACCCGATCGCCGCGTTTGCTGATTCCAATAAAGCGCGCGACGCGCTGAGAAAACTGAAGTTTCTGGTCATTATCGATCCGCTGGCGACGGAAACGTCCAATTTCTGGCAGAACCACGGTGAATTGAATGACGTCGATCCCGCGCAGATCCCAACGGAGGTCTTTCGTTTGCCCTCCAGTTGTTTTGCGGAAGAGAACGGATCGATCGTGAATTCAGGTCGTTGGCTGCAATGGCACTTCAACGGCGCGGAACCGCCGGCGGAAGCGTTGCACGACGGGGTGATCCTGGCCGGAATTTTTTTGCGCCTGCGGGAGATGTATGCCACAGAGGGCGGTGCGAATCCTGAGCCGGTCCTCAATATGGCGTGGAATTATCTCAACCCGGAAGATCCGTCGCCGGAAGAGGTGGCGAAAGAAGGCAATGGTTATGCGTTGGCGGATATTTATGACGATCAGGGGAATCTGGTGCTGAAAAAAGGGCAGTTGCTGTCTGACTTTTCGCAACTGCGTGACGATGGCACCACCGCCAGCTACTGCTGGGTTTATGCCGGGTGTTGGACCGAGCAGGGGAACCAGATGGCCCGGCGGGATAACGCCGATCCGTCAGGTCTGGGCAGTACGTTGGGCTGGGCCTGGGCATGGCCGCAAAATCGCCGCATTCTGTACAACCGCGCATCGGCGGATGAACAGGGCAATCCGTGGGATGCGAAGCGTGAACTGATCCGCTGGGATGGTCAGCGCTGGATCGGTATCGACACGCCGGATTACGGCAATGCCGCGCCCGGCAGCGGCGTTGGGCCGTTCATTTTACAGGCGGAAGGCCTGGGACGGCTGTTTAGCATCGACAAGCTTACCGATGGGCCATTCCCTGAGCACTATGAACCCGTCGAATCGCCGTTGGAAAAAAGTCCGTTGCATGAAAGCATCCGTTTTAATCCGGCGGCCCGGTTGTATGCGTTTGATAAACAGCGCATGGGCAGCGCCGCGAAATTCCCGTATGTCGCCACCACCTATTCCATTACTGAACTGTTCCGCCATTGGACGAAACATGCGCGGCTGAACGCCATCGTGCAGCCGGAGCAGTTTGTCGAGATTGGCGAGGCATTGGCCGAACAGAAGGGAATTCGGGCCGGCGATATGGTGAGACTCAGCAGCAAACGCGGTTATATCAAGGCGAAAGCGGTGGTCACTAAACGTATCCGCACGCTGATGATTGAAGGCAAGCCGGTGGAAACCATCGGCGTGCCTTGTCATTGGGGGTTTGAAGGCACCACGCAGAAAGGGTTTCTGGCAAATATCCTGACGCCGCACGTCGGCGATGCCAATACCCAAACGCCGGAATACAAGGCGTTCCTGGTTAATGTGGAAAAGGCGTAGCGGAGACAGATTATGGCCATGCAATCACAAGATATTATCCGTCGCTCCGCGACCCATTCTCTGACGCCGCCGCCGCAGGCGCGCGATCACCAGGAACCCGTCGCCAAACTGATTGACGTCACCACCTGTATTGGTTGCAAAGCCTGTCAGGTGGCGTGTTCGGAATGGAACGACATTCGTGATGAGGTCGGACATAACGTCGGGGTTTATGATAACCCGACCGATTTGACGGCCAAATCCTGGACGGTGATGCGTTTTTCGGAAGTGGAAGAGCAAGGCAGGCTGGAATGGCTGATCCGCAAGGATGGCTGTATGCACTGCGCCGATCCGGGTTGTTTGAAAGCCTGTCCGTCGGAAGGCGCGATCATTCAGTATGCCAACGGCATTGTCGATTTTCAGTCAGAACACTGCATCGGCTGCGGTTACTGCATCGCGGGGTGTCCGTTCGACGTGCCGCGGATGAATAAACAGGATAACCGGGTTTACAAATGTACGCTGTGTGTGGATCGGGTGGCGGTAGGGCAGGAACCCGCCTGTGTCAAAACCTGTCCGACCGGGGCGATCCATTTCGGCGCCAAAGCCGCGATGAAGGATCTGGCGGCGGAACGGGTGCTCGATCTCAATAGCCGCGGCTACGACAACGCCGGGTTATACGATCCGGTGGGCGTCGGCGGAACGCACGTCATGTATGTGTTGCACCATGCGGACAAGCCGCAGCTTTATCACGGCCTGCCGGACAATCCGACCATTAGCCCGACGGTAACGTTCTGGAAGGGGATTTGGAAACCACTGGCGGCTATCGGTTTTGCCGCCACCTTCGCCGCCAGCGTATTCCATTATGTGGGCGTCGGGCCGAATCGCGTGGAAGAAGACGATGACGAAGAGGGCGCGGATACGGCGCATCATGAGGACAAGCAACATGAAAAAGAATAATCGAATTCAGCGCTACAGCGCGCCGGAACGGATTAATCACTGGATTGTGGCATTCTGTTTTATGTTCGCCGCCATCAGCGGTCTGGGTTTTTTCTTCCCCTCGCTCAACTGGATGATGAATGTTCTTGGTACGCCGCAATTGGCGAGAATTCTCCACCCTTTTATGGGGGTGGTGATGTTTGTCGCTTTTCTGTTAATGTTTTTCCGCTACTGGAAACACAATCTGATCCGCCGTGATGATATTGAATGGGCCAAAAATATTCACAAGATTGCCAGAAATCAGGAGGTCGGCGACACAGGCCGGTATAATTTTGGCCAGAAGTGTGTGTTCTGGCTGGCTATTATCAGCCTGGTGCTGTTGCTGGCCAGCGGCATTGTCATGTGGCGACCGTACTTTGCCGACGCGTTCCCCATTCCGATCATTCGTCTGGCCCTGCTGGTTCATTCGCTGGCGGCGGTCGGGTTGATTATCGTTATTATGGTGCATGTTTATGCAGCGCTATGGGTGAAGGGAACCATTACGGCGATGGTGGAAGGTTGGGTATCGACGTCATGGGCGAAGAAACATCATCCACGCTGGTATCGTGAGCAACAACGTAAACAACAGGAAAAGTAACCCTGATGAGTATCCGTATTGTTCCTCAGGAACAGTTAGAAAGTAATGAAAAATCGGCAGCGGTGGGGACAATCCCACCGCTACTTTTTGCTAATTTGAAAAGTTTGTACAGCAGCCGCGCTGAACGCTTGCGTCAACTGGCGACCGACCATCCGCTGGGTGATTACCTGTTGTTCGCCGCCAGTGTGGTGGAGGCGCAACAGAAGGTGATGCACGACCACCCGCTACAGATTGATCTTAACGAGATACTGGCGCAGGCAGGTAATCGTCCGCCGCTGGATACCTCGGTGTTTCCGCGCGATGCGCATTGGCAGACGCTACTGCGCGCCTTGATCGAAGAGCTTAAGCCGGAGGCCAGCGGACAAGTGTTATCGACGCTGGAAAATCTGGAAAAATGCGCGGCGCAGGAGTTGGAAAGGCTGGCGACCTCGCTGTTCAACCTCCAATTCAGCGCGGAAAACAATGATAAAGCGCCGTTTATCTGGGCTGTGCTGTCGTTATTCTGGGCGCAGATGGCGAGCCAGATCCCCGGCAAGGCGCGGGCGGAACCCGGCGAACATCGTCAGTTTTGCCCGGTATGCGGCAGTATGCCGGTATCCGGCGTCGTTCAATTGGGCGCCAGCAGCGGACTGCGCTACCTGCATTGCAATCTGTGCGAGAGCGAGTGGCACATGGTGCGGGTGAAATGCAGCAACTGCGAAGAGTCCGGTGATCTAAATTACTGGTCGCTGGACAACGAAAATGCGGCGATTAAAGCGGAGAGTTGCGGTCACTGCGGCACGTATCTGAAAATTCTGTATCAGGAAAAAGATCATCGTGTTGAAGCGGTGGCCGACGATCTGGCGTCGCTGGTGCTGGATGTGAAGATGGAAGAAGAGGGATTTTCCCGCAGCAGCATCAATCCGTTCCTGTTCCCCGAAAGCAACCTCTGACCGCCTGGCAGGAATAATTTCCCGGCCCGTCTAAGGCGGGCCGGGAACGGCGGCTTTTCATTAAGCGCGGGACGATCGGGTATTGGCGCGACCTCATTTACCTTGAGAGGATATTATCGAAGGTTCTTGTTTCGTCGCCATCGGTGTAATAGGTGCTTGGATCGGTGGACACTCTGGCGTCAAACAGATTGTCCGACTCAGTAGCGAAGATATGTTCGACCAACTCGTCGCCAATCGACGGGAGATGTTGCTTATGCAGTTTTCTATCGATGGCGTCTGTGTCTAAGGGTTTGATCGACGTTAATCTGTCTCTGTCCTTGTTGCTAAAGGTATAGGCGCTATATTCTTCGTTACAATATTCACTCAGTACATCACGTAAGGACAGTTTTTCCCCGCTTCTTGCATCCTGAATAAACGTCTGATCGAAGGTTGACGCGCTGGGTTTCACCGGCCAGGCATCGACAACCACGGTATTTCTGTCGCCCCAACGTGACGCACGCCGATCGCCCAATAATAAAAACTCATGGGAATTCCCTTCCGGCAGGCGGGTACGCACGCGCATCATCGGCGCGTCCGTTTTGCCTTGCAACACCGCCGACGCGGTGCTGGCAAAGACCGGGCAATTTCCGCCTTGCATTTTCTGCGCGCGTTTTAACTGCGCCAGGGAATTTCCACCTGAATACGCATCATCGGCGAGTTTGGCGCGCGCCCAACTTTCACCGGAAGACGATGAAATATCCTTTATCTGGTTGCCGGCCCCCGCATGTAAAATATTTTTAACCACCTGATTGGCCCAGGCCGCTTGTGCCAGATTTTCCATGGTGCTGGATTTCACCTGCACGGTCCGGTACTGGTAACTGCTCAGCCCCAGACTTTGCGCCGAGAACTGTTCGTGGGTTTTAACGATACTGTGATCTTGATTAAGCGCATTCCAGGACGCGCCGGATGATGAACTGCCGCCGGAAAATATATGACCTAATCGGTTCATTTTATTACCTAAGTATTAAGCGGTTGTTTGAATATCGGTTGTAAGGGTGACGATGAGGACGGCCTGACGACATGCGGTTTCTGATCGTTATATTGCCGCATGCTGCGCGATTGGGCGCTGCGCAGCCATTCGCGCAGCGCATGCACTTCATCAATAAAGGCTTCCACCAGTCTGAATATTTCCACGCTATTCAACTCCGCCAAAAGTTGACGGGTGGGTAGCATCACGCTGTTGCTTTGCGGCTCCAGACCCACCACTAACACCGGGTGGATGGGGCTGAATGCGTTGGACGCCAGTAAATCGTAAAGTATCTGGTGGTGAGTCTCTTTTTCTAATTCGCTGACCACACAAACCATATTGAGATAATTTTCCTGCGTGCCAATGAAATGAATATCCAAACCTTGTTCAACAGTCATGATATACACGTCATGCCCATCCGCCGGTGCGGAAGAGACGTCGATACCATAGTGTTTAAACAGCATAAACATGATTTTATGAAACATGTTTTCACTTTCGTCCTTTATGCCCTGGATAACGGTTGAGTGGCGGCAGGGGAAAATAAGTTCCCGATTAATTCAGGATTATTGAATAGCGCGCCGGAGGTGGATGGCGGAGAAGTAAGGTTTTCGGCTACCCGTTTTAACTCGGCGACGACCAGCGAGGGAGTCTTTTCCCAACTGATGCGCTTGAATTTTCCTTCTCCTCGTTTTCTTACCCGCTTCATCGGACATTTAAAATGATCGGGGTTGTAAACACGCCCACGGTTAGTGCGACAACGCAGGTGGGGATGAAAATGATAATGATTTTTATGAGGGTTTGCTGAAACGGTCTGAACCTGTTGTCGGCGTTGCGTGAACATGGCGGTCACAAGACCGCGTTATCGTATTGTTTATTCAGGATGATGCCAACTGTTGCAGGGTGGTCAACTCTTCGACTGCCTCGTGCATGGCGTCCATCCCTTTGGCGGCTTCTTTCAGTTGGCCCAGATTGGCGGTGACGTTATGGCGTTCTCTGCTGGTTTCCGCACTCATGGACGCGATCTGATCGGCGGCGGAAATACTTTGATCCGCCATATCCTGCGTCGTCCCGACCGTTTGTGACGCCACATCGCGGATTCGGGCGATAGTGGCGACCGCATCATTGATGCTTTTTCGGGTCGCGTCTGACTGATCTTTTGATGAACGGGCCAGCCGCCGGACTTCTTCGGCGACAACGGCAAATTCCCTGCCTGCCTCGCCTGCCCGCGCCGCTTCGACGGCGGCATTGAGTGCGAGCAGGTTGGTTTGATCGGCGATGGTGCTGATCCCGACGGTAATCTGGCTGATACCTTAGGAAATCTGCTCCAATTGGTTCAGTTCGTATTCCAGATGGTTCTGGGCGATGCGGGTTTGCGTCGCCGCTTCACTGATGGCGCGAATGTTGGATTCCGCCATATCAAGCGTTTCCGTCTGCCGTGAAGTGGCGTGTTCCAACTGGGGCAACGCGGTCAGCAACGGGCTCAACGCTTCCTGATAAGCGATAACCCGATTGATCACCCCGGTCTGAATATGGTGCATGGCCTCCCAGCGGCGCAGCGCCCGATGGGAATAGTGGCCGGCAAACGCGGCATATTCGATGGGAAAGTGGCTCATGGCCTGGATATCATGATCGAAAAACGCCAGGGCGGACAAAGTTTGATTAATGGGAACACCGAAAATTTCGCCAAAACTGGAGAAACCGGCTGCCGGAACATTATCAAACAAGTTTGCCTGCGCCAGCGCGTTCTCATTATTCAACCTGCGCAGTACGCAATCATTCAGCAATAGCCCAATCGGTTTGCCTTTTTCGGACACGAATTGTTGCCAGTCACGACGCGTGGCGGCAATAAAGTCGGTGGCATGGAGCAGATAGAGCCGATCGCCAAACTCCAGATCGCAGAAAAAGGTCAGGCTGTCCGTCTGCATGGTGGCGACGGAGCGAATAAAGTACTCATTATCCACTTTCACGCCGAAGGTTTTACCCTCCAGGTGTCGGGCGATTTGATCGGATTGGCAGTGAAAATACTCCGCCAGGGCCTGAATAATCGATTGGGGCCTGCCATGAGTATCAAATACGGATTCCACCGTACGCGCCACCGGATCGGCTTCCGCCACCAACCAGCTTTGTCTGGTGGGTTCGAAGTTCTGACTTTTAAAGGGCGCAAACGATTTTCCGTCGGCCATCTGGCAAAAAATCAGCACGGCTTTGCCCTGTAGTATCTGGTCATCGTAGCCAATATAGGTGGCGCTGAAATCGAGCTTACCCCCTGCGGAACCGCCAATAGCCATGCAGGGGAAACGACCACTGGCATACCAGGCCTGCATCAGGAACCCTTCCGATGCGGAAAGTCCGTCGCAGTAAACCATCGCGAATGTGCGATCGGCGCACAGGCGCATGTTGACGTTAAGGCGTTCAAGTTCGCTGCGGATAGCCGCGCTCCGCTGGCTGGCGGTGGCCTTTCCCTGAACGTGCAGATCAACCACATGAACCTCATGATGGGCGATCAGCGTTTGCGGCAGCCACAGCCAACTACCTTGTCCGCTCGTCATTTCGCAATACATGGATGCGTTGACCCGGTTGCATAGCGTGCCTGTCGAGGAGAGCGTAATAACCGTGGTTTTGCTGTCAGAAAAACGTTGCCAGGCTTTACTGACGGTAAAGAAATCGGCATCCGGCGGAATAAAGACCAGTAAAATACCGCCTTTGTCGGCAATACCGAGTTTGTTTAATGATGTGGGCAGGCTATCGCAATCAAAGACACCGCTCACAGGGGATTTGAAACCGAAATAGCCGGCGCCAGAACGAAAAGACGATAAAATTCCCATAGTTCCCTCTCTTAATTTTATCACGACATAAGAGAGTCTAAGTCATACCGCCATCAGCAGTATGAGCACCCTGTCACGTTTATATCAGACCTTATAGAAGGAATAGGCCTCTCCGCCAGCCAGTTATCCGCGTTGACGAACCCGTGCGGTGAGTCCTTTGAGAAAGTAGCGCAGGATTTGATCGCCGCAGACGCGGTAATTTTTGTGATCCGGCGCGCGCATCATGGCCGTTAATTCAGGCTGAGAAACCCTGAAATTCTGCGCAACCAGTATTTCCTGAATATCCGTGGTTTTCAGCGAGAATGCGACGCGCAGTTTTTTCAGGATGATGTTATTGGTGATTTTACGCTCAAACTGTAGCGGCGACTGGTTTTCATCTTTGCCGCGTTTTTGCACAATCAAGCCATTGAGAAAATAGCTCATCACAATATCAGGGCATGGCAGGTAGCCGGCTTCATCCTCTTTTTTCACATAACTTGCCAGTTGCTGGGGCGGCACAGTCATGTCCACCAGCGCCAGGATGGCCAGCAGGTGGTCGTTATTTAAATTAAGCATATAGCGCACGCTACGCAGCACGTCGTTATTTATCATTGCCGGGGTTTTCTCGCCGTCGTCATCGTTATGGGCCTGCCAGTATAAGGGAATGATGAAAAAATACAGAGCGGATCTGTGTGCCAACAGCCAGCGGGTTACGCCTTTTGTGACAGGATCGCTGTCAGTAAACCGGGAAAACGCGCGTCCATTTCGCTATGGCGTAATCGGTTTATATGAGTGGTGCCGATATTGGTGGTATGGATTAGCCCCGCATCGCGTAATACCCGGAAATGATGAGAGACGCTGGATTTAGGGCGGCCGCCGTCCAGTTCGCCACAGGTGGCTTCGCCCTGCGCGGCCAGACGACGAACGATCTCCATACGCAAGGGGTCGCTCAAAGCGTAAAGGACGCGCTCAAGAATGATTTGATCGGCTGTAGGATGTTTAAAGGGTCTCATGTGCGGATTATAGCAACAGGGTTGTTTGAAATCTATTATTCGAATAATATCGAAATATAGAAGTATCCTGTAACCACTGAGGAAATATCATGTCAGCACTATTTCAACCCTTTAAACTGAAAGCGGTGACGCTACGTAACCGCATCGCGGTTCCTCCCATGTGTACGTATTCCGCTAACGACGGTCTGATCAACGACTGGCATCTGGTTAATTACGCTTCAATGGCGCACGGCGGCGCCGGACTGGTGATTGTGGAGGCAACCGCCGTCGCGCCGGAAGGTCGAATCACGCCACGTTGCGCCGGTATCTGGAATGATGATTTGGCTCAGGCGTTTGTACCGGTGGTGAAAGCCATCAAAGCCGCAGGCTCGGTGCCGGGTATTCAGATTGCTCACGCAGGGCGTAAAGCCAGCGCCAATATTCCGTGGGAAGGCGATGACCATATCGCTGCCGATAATGCGCAAGGTTGGCAAACTATCGCGCCGTCCGTCGTGCCTTTCGGCGCCAATCTGCCCAAAACGCCGCGGGAAATGACGCAGGAAGATATTGACCGGGTTCGTCAGAATTTTGTGGATGCGGCGCGCCGGGCGCGTGATGCCGGATTTGAATGGCTGGAACTGCATTTTGCGCATGGCTATCTGGCGCAAAGCTTCTTCTCTGTTCATTCCAATCAGCGTAATGACCAATATGGCGGCAGCGTTGAGAATCGCAGCCGTTTTTTGCTGGAAACGCTGGCTGCGGTACGGGAAGTCTGGCCGGAGCATTTACCGCTGACCATACGCTTCGGCGTGATAGAATTCGACGGGCGTGATGAGGAAACCTTGCAGGAATCCATTGAACTGACGCGCCGTTTCAAACAAAACGGTCTTGATATGCTCAGCGTCAGCATCGGTTTTTCCACACCGGACGCCAACATTCCCTGGGGCCCCGCCTTTATGGGATCGATTGCCCGGCAGGTTCGCCAGCAGGCGGATATTCCGGTGTCATCCGCCTGGGGATTCGGTACGCCCGAACTCGCTGAACAGGCAGTAAAATCAGGGCAGTTGGATGTGGTGATGGTGGGGAAATCGCATCTTGCCAATCCGCACTGGAGCTATTACGCCGCACGCGAGTTGGGTATCGATCGCCCGTCGTGGACATTGCCCACGCCTTACGCCCATTGGCTGGAAAGATACTAGTCCCCATTGTGCCCCACATGACGCATCATCTATGACTGGGGTTATGAACGAGACTGGAGTCACGAATAAATAATCGGTTCCGGCATCTGAAAATTTCACCCTGACAAGAGGGACGTGTTCTGCTGGAATAGTCTGGACTGGCGGCGTTGTGTCGCCAGCCCTGTTAGGTGTTTGATTACGATGATGACAATTTTACTGATTGTTACGTTAATTCTGGCAATAACGCTATACGTCTATCTCAGACGGCCTCAGTTCGGCCAGTCGCCAACAGGGGATGAGCTTGCAAGACTTCAACAATCCTCATTTTATCATGATGAAGGATTCAAAAACTTGACCGCGACCCCACAGTTGACGGGGGGCGGCAATACGCTGGTGACGATTGCCAAGTTTCTATTTGGCAAGGATGTCGATGCCATTCCGCCTGCGCCTCTGCCTTCCGTCAAAACCGATCTGCATGCGCTGGATCTCCAGCAGGATCTGGTCATCTGGATGGGACATTCCTCTTATTTCCTGCACATGGGCGGCAAACGTATTCTGATCGATCCGGTATTCAGTCTCAGCGCGTCGCCAGTGCCGGGGGTAAATAAAGCGTTTGACGGCAGCAACATCTACACGGCGGATGATATACCCGATATTGATTACCTGCTGATTTCGCACGATCACTGGGATCATCTCGATTACCCCACGACTAAGCAATTGCAGATAAAAATTAAACGTATCATTTTACCTTTGGGCGTAGGCACGTATTTTGTCCAATGGGGATTTGATAAGCAGAAAATCCATGAAGGCGATTGGTTCAGTACGCTTGAGCTTGAACAAGATTTGACGATCCACCTATTGCCAGCCCGTCATTTTTCAGGGCGTCTGTTGGGGAGAAACAAAACCCAGTGGGCTTCTTTTGCGCTGATCACGCCGCAACATAAGCTTTTCATCAGCGGTGACAGTGGCTACGGCGCCCATTTTAAAGAGATTGGCGATCGTTTCGGGGGTTTTGATTTAGCCATCCTTGAATGCGGACAATATAACGAAAACTGGCGCTATATTCATATGATGCCGGAAGAAACCGCGCAGGCGGGTCAGGATCTGAACGCCGCCGCCATCATTCCCTCACATAACAGTAAATTCAAGCTTGCCCACCATACCTGGGATGATCCGCTTAAGCGGGTAGTCGCGGCCAGCGAGAATAAAGCATATCGTCTATTGACGCCCATGATCGGCCAAACTGTCAGTATGGATGACAATCAACCCTCTTTCCCTCATTGGTGGGAAACGGTAGCCAGCCGTCCGGCACGTTCAGAATAACGCCGGACGGCGCAGCCGATATGTTTAGCCGGTCAGCGGCCCATCACAATAACCCGAAAGACGACGATGAGAATACCGATTCGCACGGATAATCAATTGCTGCAACGCCTGCTTTCATATGGCGCATGCAAACAAAGTGTGCTGATCAATGCATTAATCTGTTTTCGAGGTAAACAGATAAGGCCCGACGGAGGTCAGCTTCTCACTGGTTTCTTCCCATTCTCGTTCTGGCGTTGAGTTTGGCACCAGACCAGCACCGGCCTGCAACCAGCAGCGATCGCCATCCCGATAGGCGGACCGGAGCACCAGGGCGGCATCCAGCACTCCGTTGCTGTCAGCTATCAATACGCAGCCACTATAAAGCCCCCGTTTTTTGCCCTCATGACGGCTGATGCTTTCAAGCGCTTCTTTCTTAGGAATGCCGGATGCCGTTACTGCGGGAAACAGTTTTTCAAAGGCCGTCCAGACACTGGCTTCGGGAGCCAGTACGCCTTTCACGTGCGATGCCAGATGCTGGACGCTGCCGCGCTTCAGTATATTCATGAAATCATCCACAGCGACAGATTCTTTGCTGCATGCCTGCAACATTTCCTGCACCGCCAGTTTTACGGAAACGGCATGTTCCGCAATTTCTTTGATATCGGATTCCAGTTCTTTGCGCAGTCTCATGTCGATATCGGGATCGCCTGTAAGAGCGCGCGTACCTGCCAGTGGTTGTGTGGTAACGTTGCGGTTGGCGTCGACGGAGACGACAATTTCTGGACTGAAGCCATAAGCCTGAAATTCACCTTCGTTCAACAGGAACGAACGTGTTGGCGTATTGGACTGTCTTCCTGCGTAGTAGCTGGCGACCATATCCACGGGAACCGCTACCTCTACAGAACGTGAGAGAATGACTTTTTGGTAGCGATGAGCCTGCATATCCTGAACTGCCGATGCAACGATCTGTTGATAATGTTGCTTGCCAGTTGAGTACACATCCAGCTTGATCGGCACCTCGCACCGAGGTGGGGTATCTCTGTCGGCTTTATCGATAGCTTCCTTCATCCATAACATATCGGCGTTGTGTAAGGCACGCAATTGCGCCGATTCCTGACGTATACGAATTTCGCAGCGGGGAATTACAAGCCTCATCAACGGGCCGGTATGATGGATATTTTCTACGCCATAGGTCAGGTAAGAGAATTCGAAATCAGCCCTGCCATAGGCCCGCCAGTCTTCGAACGGGATATCCGCCAGTGCTTGTTCGATACTCGCGCAGGGAGAGGAGGCTCGCCATATTTTACCGTCACTACGCCGAATGACGCCATCCGCATCAACGATGATTTCCATGACCGCATCCACGCCAATTGCCCATTCGCCATCCCGTTCATAGAGAACATAGCTGCTGGCCTGATGTTGAATGCTTTCGACCAGTTTTACGGCCAGATCCAAAGGCGTGCTCGCAATCGGAATGCTTTCCTGCTGGTAATGCCTGACGGGAACTGGTTGAGCATTCTGATTGCCAGATGTAATAGATTTTTCTGCCATGATAACAATATTCCTTATTTGAAAACGCATGTATGTACATGCAACTACCCTAAGTTAAATCAACTGATGTGTTCAAAAAGCACTTGGACGTCGGGTGATGGAGAAAGATCGCCAAATCGATACAAAGCGTTGTACGTCTTCTTACCAGACTTTCAAGCATCGGCCTCGGATCGTCATGTTCCTCGTCTGTACTGTCAGTACTGTTATGTGGCGGTATCACTTGATTAGTTTCAGACATATGGTGTCCGCATCAAAAATGAAAGCAGGGAAGCGGGTTGCCGCCAAAGGCACCTAAGGCAAAGGACCGAATATGAAGTTGGCACGGCATCCAGATAGCTTGACACTTAAATAATATATATTATAGTATAATTTATACTAAAAACGTATGGAGCTCGTCATGACCGTTATCGAAATATCCCCAAAGCTGTCTGTCGCACCTCAGCCGAAAATTGAAGACATCCAGATGCTTCGTGAACGAGGGTTTACGACCCTCATCAACAACCGCCCTGACAATGAGGATGCTGTTCAACCGGGCACACGCGCCGAACAACGGGAGGCGCAGCGAACCAATCTCTCCTACGCATTTATACCTATCAAAGTCGACACCATGACCGAGGCAGACGTGCGCGCGTTTCAGCAGGCGGTCGATCAATCAGAGGGACGTGTATTAGCCCATTGCAGGACTGGGACACGATCCCTCAGCCTTTATCTGATCGGTGAAGTTCTTGACGGTCGCATGTCTGTTGATGAAGCGGCCGAATTCGGGCGCACTCGCGGTTTTGACACCAGCGCCGTGATCGCTTGGCTTAAGTGCCATGCCGCGCGCCGGCCTCATGTAAAAGGTTTCTTCGACAAGCACACATCGAGTATCCAGTACGTCGTGTCCGATCCGGCGACGCGGAGGTGTGCAATCATTGATCCTGTGCTCGACTTCGATGAGAAGTCCGGTGCAACGGCGACTATCAATGCCGACGCAATCCTCGCCTATGTTCGTGACAATGACCTGACAATCGATTGGATACTCGACACCCATCCTCATGCAGATCACTTCTCGGCAGCGCATTATCTGAAGGAAAAGACCGGCGCGCCGATGGCGATCGGGGAGCGCGTCAAGGACGTCCAAACGCTGTGGAAGGGCATCTACAACTGGCCTGACCTTGCCACCGACGGCTCGCAGTGGGACCGGTTGTTTGCCGATGGTGAGACCTTCAAGATCGGTTCGATCGACGTCAAGGTGCTATTTTCGCCAGGACATACGCTTGCCTCGATCACCTACCTTGTGGGTGACGCAGCCTTCGTACACGACACGCTCTTCATGCCGGACAGCGGAACTGCCCGTACCGACTTTCCCGGCGGCGATGTTCGCAGCCTGTGGCGCTCTATCCAGGATATCCTCGCACTCCCGGATGATACACGGATATTTACGGGCCACGACTATCAACCGGAAGGACGTTCACCGCGTTGGGAAAGCACGGTGGCTGAGCAGAAGAATTTCAACGCTCATGTCATCGGCATTGGCGAGGAAGAATTCGTGGCGCTGCGGACAAAGCGCGATGCCTCGCTGCCAATGCCAAAACTCATCTTGCATGCGTTGCAGGTGAACATTCGCGGCGGGCGCCTGCCGGATCCGGAAGGCAATGGCAAGCGCTACCTCAAGTTTCCGCTCAATGCATTGCAGGGAGCAGCATGGTCATGAGCGTGGACCCGAAGACAATGATAAACACAAAACTGTCACCAGCGGAGATGTCCTTGCGTGCTGGCGAGGTGTCCAGCCTTCTGAAGACCCTCTCTCATCCGGCGCGGTTGATGATTGTCTGTACGCTGGTCGATGGCGAGTATTCAGTTGGTGAGCTGGAAGAAAAGATCGACGTTCACCAACCGCATCTCTCACAGCATATGACGGTCCTTCGCGGCTCGGGCATTGTTGAAACGCGGCGGGAGGGGAAACAGATATTCTATCGCCTGACGGAGAAGAAGGCAGCGAAACTAGTTGGCGCCCTTTATCATATTTTTTGCATGGAGGACAGTAAGTGAACACATATCTTATCTCGACAGTTGGAGGCATGCTGATTGGCACTTCGGCTGTCATGCTGCTGCTCTTCAATGGCCGCATCGCTGGGATCAGCGGGATCGTGGGGCGTCTGGCGCAAGGGATCGGCATAGCGACCAATCTCGCTTTTGTCCTCGGGCTGCTGCTGGGGCCGATCGTCTATCTGTTTGCTTTTGGCGATTGGCCGAGCATTCAGATCACCGCCGGCTGGCCATTAATCGTCATTTCCGGGCTGCTTGTCGGCTTCGGCACACGTATGGGATCGGGCTGCACCAGCGGTCATGGTGTGCTTGGTCTTGCCCGCTTGTCTCCACGGTCCATCGTCGCCGTCGCCACCTTCCTGACGGCTGGCGTGGTCGCCGTCGCAGTTCTTCGGGAGTTCGGATTATGATGAGAACCATCTATCAATTTGCGGCTGCGCTCGGCTCGGGCATGGTTTTCGGTTTTGGGCTATCTTTATCCGGTATGCTGAATCCGGCCCGCATCCAGGGTTTCCTTGACATCTTTGGTGCCTGGGACGCGAGTCTTGCATTCGTTCTCGGCGGAGCGGTCATCGTTGCTTTCTTCGGTATGCAGGTGATGAAACGTATGCGGCGTCCGCTTCTCAGCGAAAGCTTCGATGTGCCGACAAACCGGCGAATCGATGCGCCCTTGATCGTCGGATCAGCTATATTTGGTCTCGGCTGGGGGCTCGGCGGCTTTTGTCCGGGGCCGGCAGTCGCGTCCCTTTCTGTAGGTGTTCCCCAGATCGCTCTGTTTGTCATCGCCATGCTTATCGGTATGACAGTGCATGACAGGGTGTGGAGCAAACTCACATGAGCACCTCGACTCTTGCGGCAGTTGGCTCCGGCGGGATCGTCGGCTTCATACTCGGCTTGCTCGGCGGTGGAGGCTCCATCCTGGCGACGCCGCTGCTCCTCTATGTCGTTGGTGTGACGCAGCCACACGTGGCTATTGGTACGGGTGCGCTTGCCGTTTCGGTGAATGCCTTCGTGAATTTTGCAAGCCACGCGATAAAAGGCCACGTCTGGTGGCGTTGCGCCGTTGTCTTCTCCGCGCTCGGCGTTGCAGGTGCCTTCGGCGGTTCAAGTCTGGGTAAGGCGATGGAGGGCGATCGCTTGATCTTCCTGTTCGGCATTCTCATGATTGTCGTCGGTTTCGTTATGTTGAAGCCCAGGAAGCCGACCTCGGCAGAACTTCGGCCGGTTGACTTGAGAATGTGTCTGGCGACCGCTGCTATGGCACTGGTCGCTGGAGCTGCATCGGGGTTCTTCGGCATCGGTGGGGGGTTCCTGATCGTTCCCGGACTGGTGCTGGCGACCGGCATGCCAATGATCAATGCGATTGGTACCTCGCTCTTGGCCGTCGGTGCCTTTGGACTGACGACCGCTTTGAATTATGCGAATTCGGGTCTCGTAGATTGGTGGCTCGCCATCGAGTTCATTGGCGGCGGCATTGTCGGCGGCGTACTCGGCATGCTGCTTGCAACACGACTGAGCAGCTATAAAAACGTATTAAACCGACTGTTTGTAGCGCTTATCTTCTTGGTAGCCGCCTACATCTTGTACCGAAACTGGGGAATTTGATGTTTGGCCTGGGGTGCGTGACGTAGTCTTCGATACATTTCTCGCAAGTATGATTATCCAGAACTTGACCAGACTGTTTGTTTAAGTCGTCTTGCACTTTTCGCTCGCCATTCGGCGCCGGAACTTGCCTTTCAGCGTTTTGAAAAGATGCCGAGCTTGTCGCATGGCATTATCTAAAATCTCGGGTTTTAGGGCGATGGCGCGAACACATCCTGGATGAGGTGTTGGGTTTCCGGCTCGACTACATCAAGCTCCCCGAATTGGGATTCGAGGAATTTAAAACGTCGGCGTATATCGCCGGAGTAACGGAAGCAGCGGGTTTATTCCCTCCCTTGCTGGTAATTGTCAATGCGTTTCTTCAGCCCGCTGTTGCGCGGGGTTGATATTTTGCGCCGGCAATTTACGGATGCCGCCGCGCTGTTGCCGCGCAATCTGCACCTGACGCTGGCGTTAGTGCCGTTTGTGATGGGTCTGCTGGCGCTGACGATGGTGCTATTCGGTCATCTGGCGATGTTGGATGGTCGGCTGGTCACCCTGTGGGGCTTTGCCTTTGGCCTGGTGCCGGTGGGCTGGACCACCTGGCTTGCGACTACGGTGCCTGATGAAGCGGAAAGCGCGGGTGGGCTGATGGTGGCCTCTATCCAGTTCGCGATTGGCGCAGCGGCGGCAGGCGGCGGGGCGGTGTTCGATCTCAGCGGGGCAAGCGGTGTCTTTACCGGCAGCGGCGTACTGCTGGTGACGGCGATGCTCATCGTGTTCCTCGGTGTGCGCGCCAAACCGGTCTCCGCATAAACGCCGGCACACGGGCCTCCGGGGAGGCTCGTCTGCCGAGTGAGGCGGGTTTACTGTGCGTACTGCGCGCCGACAACCCGATTACTGAGGCGGCCAATCTTTTCAATTTCCACCGCAATCTCGTCGTTTTCATGCAGGAACAGCTGCGGTACGCGGGATTTCCCGACGCCGCCAGGTGAACCGGTCATGATCACATCGCCCGGTGAAAGCGTGGTGAAAGTGCTGATATAGGCAATCATCTCCGGGATGCTGTGCAGCATATTGGCGGTGGTGTCATCCTGCACCAGCTGGTTGTTAAGCCAGGTCTTAATGGTCAACTGGTGCGGATCGCCAATCTCGTCCGGGGTGACCAGCCAGGGACCGAATGCCCCGGTTGCCAGCCAGTTTTTCCCGGCGGTGTACCATTTGTACTGCCATTCACGTACCGAACCGTCCATGTAGCAGCTGTATCCGGCGACACAGGCAAGCGCCTCTTCCTTGGCAACATGCCGGGCGTGGCGGCCAATCACAATCGCCAGTTCGCCTTCATAGTCAAACTGCTCGGAACAGGCGGGCTTGATGATCATGCCGTTATGCCCGACCTGGGAGTCCGCAAAGCGCACAAACAGCGTGGGAGCCTGTTCCGTCTCGTTGAACTCTTTGCGCTTTTGCGCGTAGTTCATGCCAACACCAAAGATTTTACCCGGCTGGTCGATGACCGGCAGAAAAGAAATGTCATCGGTTTTCAGGTCTGTCGGGTAACCCTGAAAATCTCCCAGTTCTGTTAACTGATGCTGGCGTAAAAAGGTGTTTATATCGCGACAGCCAATATGGTGGCCAATATCGATAATCCCATTCTGCCGGTAAAGACCAAAGCTTCTTTCCCCGGTTTTATTCGCAATAAAGTTAACAATTTTCATAAATACATCCGGCTACTTAAGTTATTACAGTGGAACGGTGTTGGTCACCACCAGTGAGAAAACCATCACAATGGAGAAGACCACAACGGGAAAGAAGGAAAAACGGATATGATCTTTTAATTCAACACCGGTCAGGCCAATCGCTAAATAGGTAGTGGCAAATACCGGGCTTAGCATCATGGTGATATTTTTACCTACCACCATGGTCAGACCCATTTGCTCCCAGCTCAGACCATAATTGGTACCGACTTTGGCAACCAGCGGATAAATACCGTAAAAGAACGCATCCGGGCCGATAACAAAGCCGATTAACCCACCCAGTACCCCCATAATGATATGCAGATGAGCACCCAGAGAATCCGGCATAATATGCAGCACGACATCGGCCATTTCCGTCAGAATAGAGGCATCACCGCCGCCGCTGAGAATACCGACAAAGGCACCGGCCGCCATCACCGTCCCGGAGATCATATACGCCGAGTAGGCATATTTTTTCATGACCCCTTCCTGCGCTTTCAGGTTCGGGTAGTTAAAGATCATCGCCGCGGAGAAGGCGCACATAAAAATAATGTAGGCCTGAATATGGGTAACCAGCAGCAGCAAGGTAGCGCCAACAACCAGCGTCACATTGATGGCAAATAGCAGGCGGTTTTGTGGACCCTGTGTGCCGTGCTGCTCTTTGCCCGCCGTCAGTTTATCCGGCTCGGAGATGCTCTCCGGGATTAGTAAACCCAGGGCGATACGGCGTTTCTCGCGCATTCCCAGATACAGACCCAGCACAATCATGCACACCAGACCGAACACCTGGGTTGGAATCAGCTTGTGGTACATCACGTTGACATCCAGCCCGGAAACGGCGGCCACGCGCGCCAGCGGGCCTGCCCACGGCGTAAAGTTAGTGACACCCATCCCGGCAGCGAGCATACACAACAGCACGGTAGGGCGAATGCCGAACTTCTTGTAGATGGGCAGCATTGCAACGATGGTAATCAGCACGGTAGGCACCGATGAACCGTCCAGATGGGCGATGGTGGCAATACAGCCGGTCACGACCACAATCGCCACCACGCTGTTTCCGGCGATTTTCGTCATCCAGTTAACCAGCGGCTGGAAGACACCCGCATCGGTGACGATACTGAAAAAGATAATGGAAAAGGTAAACAACACCGCGTTGGGCGCGGTTTGCATCACGCCTTTCATAATATAATCGTTCATTTGCATCGGCGTATAGCCTGCGCAAAATCCGGCAATTATAGAAAGAAAGATAAACAACGAAATCGGCGTTGCTTTCCCTTTAATCAGAAAGAGCATCAGGCATGCGATAAGCACATAGCCAACCAGAGCAAGGTACATTTTTATTCTCCTTTATTATTTATTTACTGTGTGGCTTATAACGGACAACCTAATTTGCGCAGAATAGAATTGAATCGCTCCGGATCTGTCGTACCGCTGGCGTTATTCTTTCTGATATTTTCTTCTTTTTGTAGATGGACTTTTGCGCGAACCAGTACGCTTTCGACATCCGCCGGGGAGATAGCCAGTGCGCCGTCGCTGTCGGCAAGCAGCAAATCACCGGGGTTCACCACCATGCCGGAGCAGGCGATGGGGACATTCACTTCACCCGGTCCGCTCTTATCCGGCCCGCGATGGGTATGGCCTTTGGCAAAGACCGGTACCTCGCCGACTGCCCATTCGGCCAGGTCGCGGATTGCGCCATCGACCACAAAACCGGCGATTTTTTTGCGCAGTGCGGTGGTGCGAATCAACCCGCCGATCAGCGCCTGCGTCAGGTCACCGCCGCCGTCAATGACAATCACATCGCCCGGCTGTGCCTGTTCCAGCGCTTTGTGGATCATCAGGTTATCGCCCGGACGGACTTTGACCGTAATCGCTGGACCACAGATGCTGATATTGACGTTCTGGTGGTAGCGCTGTAACCCGGTCGCCCCGGTAATACGCCCCATGCAATCCCCGGCAACCGCCACCGGAATAGAATGAAATTCCGCAATCAGTTCGGCAGAAAGCGTATTCTGGCGTTCAGCAATATAAAACCCGGCTGGCCAGCCACTGCGTTTGTTATTCATATTTTCCCTGTCCATCTAAATAATAAAATGTGTAATCTTACTTTCAGTGCAGGCATTATTTCCCCTGCTAACCATTTTCACTAATATACTTTTTTACTTAATCGATGAATTTAAGGAATGAGTAATGAATAACAGAGACTTAGAGTACTTCATTGCCGCCGCGAAGATAATGAATTTGGGACAAGCATAACAAAATCTCAATATCACGCAGCCCGCGCTGTCTAAGTCCATCGCCCGCCTGGAAAAAGACCTCAGTATCAAGTTATTTAAACGCACCGGGCGCGGGCTGGCGCTGACCGAAGTCGGGGCAATCCTCTATCAGCGGGGGTTGATGCTGCAAAGCTCCTGGGATGAAATGGCAAAAACCATGGCGGAATTGAGCAGCGGCTGCGGTGGCGTGGTGCGGGTGGGCAGCGCCGGTTCTGCCACCCAGTTTTTGCTGCCGGAGGTGTGTAAACGGCTGCAGCGCGACGTGCCGAACATCAAGCTTGAGATCCAAATCGGCATGAACGACGTGCTGTTCAGTATGTTGGAACGTCATGAGCTGGATATCATCATCGGGCCGCTGGTGGGCTACAACAAAGCGGTGGAACAACGTCCGGTCACGGCTGACCGGGTGGTGGTTGCCGCCTCGCGCACGCATCCGCTGGCAGGAAAACCGGCGACGCTGCGCGATCTCAGCCGCTATGGCTGGATACTGCCGGCGAAAACCGTGTCGATGCGCCAGTGGCTGGAGCGGATGTTTTATGAACATCACTGCCCGGCACCGGATGTCAAAATCGAAATCAGTTCGCTGGCGGCGGTACCGGGCCTTATCGCCAGCAGCGGTCTGCTGAGCTTTATTTCCGAAAACAGCCTGGCCGAGAAAGAGTTCGCCTCATTATTGACGAAGATTGATAACGAACAACTGGTGATGGAGCGGCGCGTGGGGATTACCTGGCTGCAGGAGGCGTTTATTTCACCCGCCACGCAGAAGGTGATTGAAGCCACCTGCGCCTACGGGCAACCGCTCGATCTGAAATAGCGTGCAGCAAGGCGTTGACCGCGCCGCGAAAGGTTTTGCGCCATTCGAACGGGCTGACGCCCGGCTTCTGGCGAAACGCCTGACGAAAGGTGATGGCGGACTGGAAGCCCACCTGCTCAGAAACGCGTTCGACAGAGCGGTCGGTGGTTTCCAGCAGTTCCTGGCTGCGCCGAATGCGCTCACTGCTGATCCACTCACCAATCGACATCCCGGTCGATTTCTGGAAATGGCGGGTCAGCGTCCGGCGACTCATCGACACCTGTTGCGCCAGCGCATCAAAGTCATGGCTTTCAGGAACGTGTTGCTGCAGATAATCGAGCAGCGTATTGATGCGACTGTCCGTGGATCTGTGCGGCACCCGCCGGTCAATAAACTGAACCTGGCCACCTTCCCGGTGGGGCGGCGTCACCATGCGGCGGGTAATCTGGTTGGCGATGCGCGCCCAAAGCGCTGGCGAATCACGTACAGGCAGCAATCCAGCGCCGCCGCCGTGTCCGCCGAGGTGATAATCCGATCGTCTTCTACATACAGCACGTTCACATCGAGATGCACCCTCGGGAAGCGTTGCTGGAAAATCCTTTCAAACTCCCAGTGCGTGGATGCGCGCAACCCATCGAGCAACCCGGCATGGGCGAGCACGAAGGTGCCCAGGCACAGCCCGACCAGCGTCGCCCCGTTTTGCCGGGCGTTGACAAGCGATGCCATCAAACGCGGAGAAGGGCGCTCGTCGATATCTTCCCAGAAGGGCACCACCACGATATCGGCGCTTTCCAGCGCCTCAAACCCATACTCCGCCTTAACCGCCGTGCCATCTCTCGACCACACCAGGCAAAAAATATCTCTGAATGTGAAGAATATGGTAAAAGCATCCTACAAAATATATTGTCTCATATATTATACGTGTAAACGTTTTATTTCTGGGAAGATTTCATATTTCATCTCTCTGTAAAATGGTTCAAATGTCACGAGTTTATTCCCATCCGAAACGAAGTGAGGTAAGTCTGGAGCGTGTGCTTTTCGCGCTCAGCGATCCTATACGACTAAATACGGTAAGGATGCTTGCCTCTACCAAGAGAGTAAACAGCTTGTCACTTGGGCCTGGAATGCCAAGATCGACGATTACCCACCATACCCGCATATTGCGTGAGGCAGGGCTAACTCGGACAATGCCAGAAGGCCGTAACTGTTGGATCAGCCTGCGCAGAAATCTTCTTAGCGACAAATTTCCAGGGCTTCTTGAAATTATCCTCAAAGATCAAAATCTGGCATCAGATGCTAATAGCAATTGATGCCAGAATGAATATTATCCAAGCAATTCCAGTGATGACTCTTTAAGCAATAACTTTCTTTCACCAAGGTGAGTATAGCGGGCTGGTTCAGGAGTAACTGCGTGTTCTTGGATGTAATCCAGAGTTTCCTGTAATCGAACTGCTACTTCGAGACCTGGGAACGATTGTGACGGCGGGGTGCCTTCTTTTACATAGCCGTATACATCACTGCATAGTTTGGATAGCTTATAGATAGTCGCCAAATTCTCAACATTATTCTCTTGTTGTTTATCAATAATAATATTCTCACTTCCGTCTGAGTTCACTGACCATATGCGGAGATGATCGCAGTCCCAGGAAGGTGTATCGTATGTAATTCTGGAATGTATAATTTCTCCAAATTCATCCGTAAATGAGAAGTCAACATTTCTCTGACGCTGAATATTCACAAAACTGCTAAATCCAGTAACTGGGACACCATTAAGTTCAGCAGTAAGCAATACTGTATCGAGAATATGATCACCAGAAATGGAAAAGTCAGATCTCACCCCAGATACACTTTTTATACTGAGTGAGTGATTGTCATTACATATCCAGGTTATTAGGTCCAAGGGATGTATAACCTCACTCATCACACCGCATGTCGGTCTATAATCGTTGATGCGATTTTTCCCCCAGAAGAAACTTGCACGTATCAGTTTCCATTTTCTCTCACCAATAAGAGATTTCAGCAAAACAGTTGCAAAGGAATAACGTTCTACAAGATCCAGTGCAAATCCGCTAAGGTACTGGAGGCTGTTGCAAGCCGCTTTCCATCCATCTCCAGGCGTCGCTAAGGGCACCTCTATTGCCATACATACCGATGGCGTGTACTTCATCCAGAAATGTCATGGCATTATATTTTTTTTCCAGCCTGATGATTTCCGGAATAGGTGAAATATCACCATCCATTGAATAAATAGATTCAAATACAATCATTTCTTACATTCTAATGGAAAAGCAGAAAGAATTTCCTCAAGATGTTTAACATCATTATGGCGAAATATTTCCTTCTGAACCTTTACTGCCCGTATTCCGTTAATTATCGAGGCATGATTAAGTTCATCACTGATAATTACTACATCATCCATCAGGTGCAATAGGCATTGTAATGTTGCATCGTTGGAACTAAATCCGGTAGGAAAAACTAATGCAGCCTCCTTGTTATGCCATTCAGCCAGGCTGGATTCCAGCTTCTCAAAAAGTTCGTGGTTTCCACCAATATTTCTGGAGCCTCCTGCACCAGCTCCATACAGATCAACAGCAGTATGCATAGCCGTTCTTACCACTGGGTGTTGGGACATCCCCAAGTAATCATTGCTGCACCATACTACAGCAGAAGAATGGTCTGCTGTAATATCTGCAAGAGGGTACTTACCGCAAATTCTATTCAGCGTAACAAAATTTCTGTATTGGCCAGATTTTTTTAAAGCCTCAACCTTTTCACTAAAGAAAATTTCGTATATATTAATATCCTAAATTATTGTGAGACGTTGTTTATGAAACTTTTCATCAGATGAATAATAAGTGCTAAAAGAGCCACGAATATTGCGAATAACGGTAATGAGCTTGAATGGATATGATTATTCAAAATAGTGGCACCCATCACTACCCCTATTGACCCACCTGCATAATTTGCAGATGAATTCAAACCAATCAGTGACGTGGTATGTTATGGTGCGTAATTGATCAGGGAATGCTGCTGCGGAGCGATACTTGACCATCCTGCCAGCCCCCAGAAAAATGTGCCAGCCAAACACAAGTAAAATGAACCATACCCAAAGGCGATAAAACTACTCATTAACAAAGCAATCAGGATAAGAGTGGTTAACCAGGGTGAAATTAATTTATCTATGACCTGCCCTACAAACATAGCGCCGATCAATCCGCCAATACCCCAGAACCAGATCAGCATTGGAATTTCCCGCCCCATACCTTTATCTGCGCTTATTTCTGCAATAAAAGTATAAAGTCCCAGGGAAGCGATACCAGTTAGCAACGTGACCATTAGTGTCATCAGGGGTAATCTGGAAGTCAGTGCGGACAATCGTTCCTTCAGCGGAATGGCCTTTGGTGCTGAAAACGTTAGTCTATTGATAAGCATTCCTGCCAGAGAAATTATACCTAAAAGGGCGATCAGCCCAATAGTTGCCCGCCATCCAAATCTATTTTCTACCATCAGGCCGGCAGGAACCCCTAGAGCTGTGCCCACGCTAAGTCCTGCAAGTACTAATGCTAGTGCTCTTCCCTTATGCGACTCGTCAACCATACCGGCCGCACAGGCAGAGGTCAGTGGTGAGAAGATACCTGCGCCACACCCTGCAAATAACCTAGAGAACAAAAGCCAACTGAGGGAATGAGACAGCAGCGTGATCAGATTTCCTACAATAAAAATGACAATACCTGAAATCAACGCAAAACGGGCAGATGTTCGGGAAGCAAAGACAGGGGCAAGTAAAGGGGCTGAAACAGCATAGGCTGCAAGAGACTGTAATTAAAATTGTGTAATTGCCTGTTTTTGATATGTTCACTCCAGTAGCGGAGACAGGCAAATTATGGACGAAAAGAAACTCAAAGCCCTTGCGGCTGAACTGGCTAGAGGCCTTAAAACCGAAGCCGATCTCAATGCATTTTCCCGCATGTTGACGAAGCTTACCGTTGAAACGGCGCTCAATGCAGAGCTGACTGAGCATCTCGGGCACGAGAAAAACGCACCAAAATCAGGCCCGAATACCCGCAATGGCTATTCATCCAAAACACTGTTGTGCGACGAGGGTGAGATTGAACTGAGCACACCACGTGACCGTGAAAACACCTTTGAGCCTCAGCTGGTAAAGAAAAATCAGACGCGTATCACGCAGATGGATAACCAGATTTTGTCCCTGTACGCCAAAGGCATGACAACCCGCGAAATCGTCGCTACGTTCAAGGAAATGTACGATG
Source organism: Brenneria salicis ATCC 15712 = DSM 30166 (assembly GCF_003315515.1). Classification (GTDB taxonomy): domain Bacteria; phylum Pseudomonadota; class Gammaproteobacteria; order Enterobacterales; family Enterobacteriaceae; genus Brenneria; species Brenneria salicis. The sequence goes on from NZ_QNRY01000003.1 coordinate 156,631, forward strand.
CGGATGTGTCTCCCACACTGATATCCAAAGTCACCGATGCGGTTAAAGAACAGGTAACAGAGTGGCAAAATCGACCGCTGGATACACTGTATCCCATTGTTTATCTTGATTGTATCGTAGTGAAAGTTCGTCACGGAGGCAGCGTGATTAACAAGGCCGTATTCCTCGCTCCGGGCATTAATACCGAGGGTCAGAAAGAGCTGCTGGGTATGTGGCTTGCCGAAAACGAAGGCGCGAAGTTCTGGCTCAGTGTGCTGACAGAGCTCAAAAACCGGGGGCTTCAGGATATCCTGATTGCCTGCGTGGACGGACTGAAGGGCT
>NZ_QNRY01000004.1 GCF_003315515.1 Brenneria salicis ATCC 15712 = DSM 30166
TGAATGCTATGATCGGCATAACTCAGTCCGGTTGGTGATTTGTTTTGATTTGGCGATTGATCAGATCGCTCAAACCGGATTGAGTTCCCTTCAGTGATCTACTATTAGGCGCAGTTATTTAGAAACGCTACGTTCGACCAAACGAGCGAATTATCGAGAGTAGGCGATTTACGAAGTGGCTGCGTCGTATTCAGTGCCGCCTGGCTTGATAGGATAAAAAATTATAATGGCGAAGCCGATTCTCGAATGAACTATCTTCGTCGCGTTGAGGTTTTGCAAAATGTAGATACTTTACAGAGAAGTTATCGAGACAGAGAGGTGAACAATAGAGGTAGTTCATTTGAAAATTTGTTTCAACCGACATTTCAGCGGTTCGATCTGAATCTGACCAATCGCGGTTTCATGCACGTCATCGGCAACGAAGACGGGGCAATGAGAAACCTGGCTAATTATCTCAGCGAACCGGGAGAATCCCACGTTTTGGTTCTCATCAGAACGAATGGCGACCATCATGCCATCGCCACTCATCAGGAAGCAGGAAAACTCCATATATTCGATCCCAATGAAGGTGAATCCACCGTCAATTCGAGAGAATCGACGGTTAAAAACACGCTAAGAGATATCATTCAGAACTATACGTACCGAGTCCCCGTGCCTGAAGTTCATCTGCTTAGAGCAACTTGACTCGCTGCCACAGACATCCCATCACTCTGTGGCTGGCGCTGTTCAAAGTTGTTTCAAGCGAAAACTAATCAGCAGGGAGAGCAACAACAAAATACTCAAAAAGACGGTAATCCCAGACCAGCCGAATGCATGCCAGAACACGCCGCCTAATGTACCGGCGAGGCTGGAGCCGAAATAATAGGAAAACAAATACATGGAAGACGCCTGGCCTTTTGCCCGCCGCGCACGCTGACCAACCCAGCCGCTGCTAACCGAGTGAGCGGCAAAGAAGCCGCCGGCAAACAGCATCATGCCGGCAACAATAAAAAAAAGGCTATTCAGCGCGATAAGCCCCAAACCGAGCAGCATCAAAAGCACGGAAATGCTCAATACCGGGCCACGTCCGAAGCGATAAGTCAATGTGCCTGCTTTCGGTGAACTGTAGCTGCCGGTCAGGTAAACGATGGACAATAACCCTACCACGGCCTGACTCAGCAAATACGGCGCCGCCAGTAATCGATAGCCGATATAGTTGAACAGCGTCACGAACGATCCCATCAACAGGAAACCTTGTAAAAACAGCAACGGAAGTCCCGCCAAGCACGCCTCGGACAACACCATCAGTATCATGCAACTGGCGCAGGAACCCTTTGTCTTTTTCTCGCGCGCGGTGGGAACGGCGCTTTACGACGAAACGCTGACCATACTCAAGCGATACGGCATCAGCCCGTACATTACGCAGGAAGTGGGCGAGGCGATGACGATTATCGGGCTGGTTTCGTCGGGTCTTGGCGTTTCCATATTGCCCGCCTCTTTTACCCGTATCAGCGTGGATGGCGTGAAGTATTTGTCGCTGGCCGAAAGCGATGCCACGACCGAAGTGTGGTTGGTTACGGCCCGAAACCTGCCGCTGAGTGCGGCGGCACAGACGCTGATTGCGCTGATTTTGGGCCGATAATCCATGCAATATGTGCGGTAAATCACATAACGAATCAAATATTTGACGGCTTTAGTTAAAAGCTCCACCATACCCGCAGTTTTTTATTTTGCAGCGTGAAAAATAAAGCGCATATCGTCGCAGGCTTTAACCGTCAGGATATTAGGAAACAGATCCCCAGCCGCCGTATCGCAATGAAAAGTAGGAGCCAGGTTTGTGATTGCCGATGGTCAACCAGGTCATATCGATCAAATTAAACAAATGAATGCCGGCGCGGTTTACCGACTGATCGACAAGTATGGCCCGATATCACGTATCGAACTGTCAAAACGCGCTCAACTGGCGCCCGCCAGTATCACCAAAATTGTGCGCGAACTGCTGGAAGCCCATCTGGTTCAGGAAACGGAATATCAGGATATCGGCAGCAGAGGGCGTCCGGCAATCGGGGTGATCCTTGATACTCAGGCCTGGCACTTCCTTTCCGTTCGCATCAGCCACCATTCGATGATTCTGGCGCTGCGCGATTTGAGCAGCAAACTGGTGGTCGAAGACAATGTTCCGCTTCCTGCCGAACACGCCCAGCCTTTGCTGGATCGTATTTTGAATGAAATTGATAATTTTTTCATTCGCCACCAAAAAAAGCTGGAACGTTTGACGGCTATCGCCATCACTGCGCCGGGCATTATTGATGCCACTACCGGTATTATCCATCGCATGCCGTTTTATCATGTTAAAGAGATGGCTATTGGCCCGGCGTTGGAAAAACGAACCGGGCTGCCGATCTATCTGCAACATGACATCTGCGCCTGGACGATGGCGGAAGCGTTGTACGGCGCATCACGCGACTCGCAGAACGTTATTCAGGTTGTTATCGATCACAATGTGGGCGCCGGCGTCATTACCGGCGGCCATATTCTGCATGCAGGCAGCCGTAATCTGGTTGAAATCGGCCATACTCAGGTCGATCCTTATGGTAAACGCTGCTATTGCGGTAATCATGGTTGCCTCGAAACCGTTGCCGGCACGGAAAGCATGTTGGAACTAGCTCAGCAGCGGATGAGCGCCTCCATGAGCTCCATTTTGCACGGTTCACCGCTCACCGTGGATAGTTTGTGCGACGCGGCGCTCAAAGGCGACGCGCTGGCAAAAGATATTATTCAGGATGTCGGTAGCAATATTGGCCGTATTGTCGCCATCATGGTGAACTTGTTCAACCCGGATAAAATTTTGGTCGGTTCTCCGCTGAATAAGGCGGCCAGCATTTTATATCCGGCGATTTTAGGGTGCATCCGGCAGCAGTCTTTCCCGCCATACAGCCATAACATTCAGGTTGAAGCGACGCACTTCTATAATCAGGGGACGATGCCCGGCGCGGCATTAGTGAAAGACGCACTGTACAACGGTTCGCTGCTGGTGAAGCTGTTGCAAGGCTAAAATGTATTTTCTGTCGCACTGTTTAAAACTTCCGTTTTTTTCTTCTCTATCTTCTGGACGAAAGTCCTGAGAAGCAAAACATTGAGCTAACGCAAGCCGCCTGAACAGTGCATCGCATAGACTTTCACTATTGGAAAGCATTTTGTTGTGCTTGTTATTTTTCAGGTGGCCCGGAGTTAGCTCATGTTGAAACATATATTTGTCACAGGTACTGATACCGCCGTTGGAAAAACGGTGGTTTCCAAAGCGCTATTGCAAAAATTGGCCATGAGTGGCAAATCCGTGGCAGGCTATAAACCCATTGCAAAAGGGTGCGAGGAAACAGAAGAAGGGCTGAGAAACCGCGATGCGCAACTGTTACAGTCGGCGTCTACTCTTGAGTTAACTTATGAACAAGTGAATCCCATCGCGTTGCCGGAAGATGAAATCAGCGCCAGTGAATACCCGATTAACTACAGTTCGATGACGCAAGGGTTGCAGTATCTGAGTGAACAGGCGGATATGGTGGTGGTGGAAGGCAGCGGCGGGTGGCGGACGCTAATGAATGATTTACGGCCTTATTCCGAATGGGTTATTCAGGAACAGCTTCCCGTCGTGTTGGTCGTCGGCATCAAACTGGGTTGTATCAGTCACGCGCTATTAACCGCTCAGGCTATTCTTAATGACGGTTTACCGTTGGTAGGTTGGGTCGCCAACCGTATTAATCCCGGCCTGGCAAACTATGCGGAAATTATCACCGTACTGCGTAAAAAGATCCCCGCGCCTCAGTTGGGCGAGTTACCCTATCTGCCTCGTGCTGAACAGCGTGATTTATCACCTTATATCGACCTCTCCGCCATCATGAATTAAGCCGCTATGCGCATCGTGCGATTATTTACACGATGCGAGGTCATTTTATGTGTCGGCAATCCGCCAGATTTTCTTTTCTCTCACGCCGCTCAACACCTGATATACTCACAAACTGACTCTTTCCCCTCATAGAAAATGTAATGAAAACAGCGAATAACTCCGAGCATCCCCCGGTTGCGCATCGCCACTGGGTATTAATTGCCTGCATGTTGGCGATGTTCACGGCGGCCATTGAAGTCACTATTGTCGCAACCGCATTGCCGACGATTATTGCGGATCTTGGGGGGTTCTCGCTGCTGGGATGGGTTTTCGCGGGATATTTGCTGACACAGGCCATCAGCATCCCCATTTATGGTCGGCTGGCCGATCTTTTTGGCCGAAAACGTATTTTTTTCATTGGCACTATCACGTTTTTACTGGGCTCGGTGCTATGTGGTTTTTCCACCCATATGGGATGGTTGATCCTGTTTCGCACCATTCAGGGATTAGGGGCAGGCGCGATCACGCCTATCGCGTTTACTATCGTCGCGGATGTGTACAGCAGTTCGGAGCGTCCGAAAATCCAGGGTTATCTTTCCAGCGTCTGGGGAATTTCCGCTATCATCGGGCCGCTGTTGGGCGCTTTTATCGTTCAGCATTTCAACTGGGCGCTGGTTTTCTGGGTTAATGTTCCCATCGGCTTACTCTCTATTTTTCTACTGGCGCGTTATCTGCCGTCCGTTGATCACAAACGCCCTCACCAGTTGGATTGGGCAGGCGCCTTTTACCTTGCCGTGACCGTCGCCAGTTTATTAATGGCGTTGCTTCAAGCCGAGGCGCTGGGATTCTGGGTTATTCCACTCCTGATCATCGCATTCGTGGGTGGCATTTTGCTGTTCAGACAGGAGTCAAGCACACCGGAGCCACTTTTTCCGTTGGCGCTATGGCGTAATAAAGTCATCATTGCGGGTAATCTTGGTGGGTTAACCATCGGCGCGGCAATGATGGGCGTCAGCGCCTTTTTGCCAACGTTTATACAAGGCGTGATGGGCAAAACCCCGCTGGAAGCAGGTAGTATCCTGGCATCGATGTCTATTGGCTGGCCGCTGGCCAGTACGCTGAGCGGACGCCTGATGTTGCGCACCTCTTACCGCTTTACCGCGATCATCGGCGGCATACTGATTATCGCAGGCAGCCTGGTGCTGCTGACGCTTGATCAAGCCAGTAATCTGAACGGGGCGCGTGTCGCCGCATTTTTTATCGGCGCCGGAATGGGGTTGAGCAACACCACGTTTTTAGTGTCAGTACAAAACGCCGTGAATTACTCTATTCGCGGTATCGCGACAGCATCAACCATGTTTACCCGCATGTTGGGTTCCGCGCTGGGAACCGCAATCCTCGGCGCAACGCTCAACATTAATTTGCACTGGCGTTTGCCGGAACTGGACGATCCGCTACAGACATTGATGGGTGGTAGAAATATGATGAGCACCGAACTGATTAATGCCATCTCTTTGCAGGTAGCGACGTCTATTCATTGGGTGTTTATCGTTTCCGCGCTGATAGCGGTTCTGACGTTATTTTCAGCCTGCATGATCCCGGCGCGCCAAAAACCGGAAGCGGCCAGATAAAAGCATTCCTCCCCCAGAACCAGAGGGAAGGCCGCCGACAGAGCGGTTACTGCGCCGGTGGTGCAGGTTCACTTTCCGACGGCGCCATCGAACTGTCCGTCCCCATGTCACCGTCGGCGTGGCGAGTATAAACAATCTTTTGTGAATCATTCTCACAATGGCCGACTACCTGACCACCGACCTGACTTGCTTGATCATTAGGTACGATTTCCAGTGAAAAACCGGATTCAGGCACCCCGTTATTGATGATTTTCTGTGAGATGTCAGCTTTGACACTTTCACAAGACGCTTGTGCCGCCAGAGGAGCAATGACACATAAAGCCGCGCTAAAAATGATGATTTTTTTCATATTGTCACCCTTTTATTTGGATTAAATCATGTCATCCCTCTGATGTTTCAACTTATCAGACGGATGACGATGATTATAAAAGCGTAGACTAAAAATTAAGGAGTGACCGGACGACCGGTACGACGATCGAGACAACGCTCAGTATTGGCTTCCCAATAAGCATTCACGTTATAGCTGGCATCACACTTTTCACGCCCATCGATCGCTTTTTCAATTTTATCGAATTCTTTTTCAGTACGGAAATTGACTTTATTACGCAGAGAGCGGGTGGAATCCCACTGTTCGCTGCTTTGACGAGCGGCCTCTTTGGATAAGGTGCTGTCGCCAGATTCAATCACAACATGGCGGGTATCTGCCAGTGCGACGGGTTGCCAGGCCGCAGCCATCACGACCAGGGAGAGCGGGAGCAACGCCCGAATCAGAGAAGCAAAGGAATGTTGGTTCATGTTTCACCTTGACAGAACAAATGATTAATACAAACGCCACGACGATCCTATAACGAAAGCTAGCTTACCATTCTTCATCTCAATAGCACTACACCCGAATAGTGACGCAAAAGGGTAAAAAGCGGCCATTGCAGCCGCCGTTTTACTTCGGACAGACTGCGATTAGCTCTCGCGATGTACGCTCAGCCCCGCGAAGGATTGGCTGACGGGCATCATTTCCAACGTATTGACATTCACATGCGCAGGCAACGTCGCCACCCAGAATACGGCCTCTGTCACATCATCCGGTGTAAGTGGCTGGGTATTGCCATAGGTCTGACTCACTTTATCTTCATTACCCTTAAAGCGCACGTTGGAAAACTCGGTGCCGCCAACCAGCCCCGGTTCAATATTCGTCACGCGAACCGGCGTTCCGAACAAGTCGGCCCGCAACCCCAGACTGAACTGACGGACAAAAGCTTTACTCGCGCCATAGACATTTCCACCGGCATACGGCCAGCTTCCAGCCGTTGAACCGATGTTGATAACATGTCCGCGATTACGTTTGACCATGTCCGGCAACAGCGCACGCGTCATAAAAACCAGCCCTTTGTTATTGGTGTCAATCATGGTTTCCCAGTCATCCGCCGAGGCTTTGTGAGCAGGCTCCAACCCCAGCGCCAGTCCAGCGTTGTTCACCAGCACATCAACCGCGCGCCAATCAGCGGGCAGGGCGGCGACAGCGTTTTCGATTGCCTTACGATCACGGACATCCAGCGTTAACGTGTACAGTGCATCGCCCAGTTCCGCTTTTAGTGCATCCGAACGCGCCTGGCGACGTCCCGTTGCGATAACTTTATGGCCTTCTTTGATAAATTTACGGGTAATTGACTCGCCAAATCCGGCGGTTGCACCGGTAACAAAAATAATCATGCTGTTTTCCTCTGATTATGTTCATGATTTGTAAACAAACGACGCAGATGCGAAAGATTCAGGCAAATTGTATCAGTCGTCCTGATTATCGGCTTCCACAGCGCTGTACAAGCGCTCAAGGATATCGGGAAATGCTGACTGCACCCGGTTCCAGCTTGGCACGAAAGGTTTATCCCCCGGACTTTCGCTGTAAACCTGACCGGCATGGGTAATGACATCAGAGAACAGTTCCACGGCAGATTCTTCCGTATGCCGATCGAAGTGCAGGCCGTTCATACGTGCATCATGCTCAAACGCATCAATCATATCCAGCGCAGTTCGGTAGTAGGTAGCGCGCAGAACCCGGAACGAATCGGTCGTAATATTTACGCCCAATATCGCCAGCTTACGATACAGTGCTTTGGTGATATCGCTCGCCATACGTTGCAGACCGGAATGAGGATCATCTTCCGACATCGGTTGATGCTTATGATCATAATTATCGGCTATATCCACCTGGCAAATGCGACTGGTGGCCGTCCCCCGATGTATTTCCGACAACACGCCAATCTCCAGCCCCCAGTCACTAGGAATACGCAGGTTATTCAGAATATGCGTGCGCATCGCGAACTCGCCCGACAGGGGATAACGATAACTACGCATGTAATCCAGATAATCTGAATTACCATAAACCTGCTGCAACGATTTCAGCAGCGGGAAGACCAGCAAACGGCCTACACGTCCGTTGAGTTTGCCATCCGCCACCCGTGCATAATACCCTTTACAGAAATCATAATGAAAATGTGGATTTGCCACCGGGTAAAGCAAACGCGCCAACATATTTCGATCATACGTGACAATGTCACAATCGTGCAACGCTACGCAGGAGGATCGACGCGAAGCTAGTGTATAGCCGACGCAAAACCATACGTTGCGGCCTTTACCCGGTTCCACTGGCGCCAGCGATTTATCCGCCAGTTCCTCACTGAGCGCTTTCAGGCGAGGCCCGTCATTCCACAAAATACGGTGACGCTGCGGCAGGCGGGAAAAGAACTCGCGGGCATATTTAAATTGCGCCTCGTCAGCGCGATCAAGACCAATCACGATTTCACCGAGATAGGTTACCTGTGATAACATTTCTACGATATTTCCCAACGCGGGACCTTCAAGCTCCGAATAAAGCGAGGGAAGAATCAGCCCCATGCTGTTCTGCCCGGAAAATACCTGTAGCTCGTATTCCAGTTCTTCCACTTTACGCTGGGTCAGATTATGGAAATTGGTAATGATCCCATCCTGATAAAATTCACTCATCGCATTCTCCCTCAGGTTGCGTTTATGCTTTATGCGCAGGTTTTGTCGATGAAAAATCATCGCCGATGAAGTGCGTCAGCCCTTCAGACCAACCCACAGGCCCCATAGCCTGTGTGCGATACAGCTTGCCTACATAATCTGGAGGCAGTTCAACTAATTGAATGCCTTTCCCTTTAATCAAAATCGCGAAGTCCATAGCGGTTAACAAAGAGATATCGTTCGGGCCATCGCCCAGACCAAACGTGGTGACCTGAGTGCCGTCTTTATCGGCGTACTGTTTTTTTATCCAGATTGCCGCCTGTCCCTTACTAACTCGTTGTCCCATTACATGATAAAAGCGTCCGCCTTGCGTTAGCGACAACCCGTATTCGGCCAGACATTGACGAAAGCGGGCTAACGCCGTGGCGTCATCCAGCCATAGCAGCGGTTCGGACGCTTCTCGCTGACGAGCCAAACCTGCATCTTCCAGTGACAGCCCCGTTACGCCGGCAACCGCCTCGTTATCCATATCGGCAAATCCTTTGAATTGAAAAGATTCCCGTTCCCGTATCTGGTGAAGTCGGGCGCAGATGGCCGGATAGTCAGCATCAAAAACTTTACGTGGATAATCCGGGTGCGCGCACCACGCGGGCGGCAACACAATCAACGCACCATTTTCCGCAATATAAGGCAGGTGACTTAACCCCAATTCATTTTGCAATTGCTCAACTTCCGCCGCCGTTTTACTGGTCGTGATAATGACGGGGATCTCCCATTGCCTCAGTCGTGCCAACCACGGACGCGCGGGTTCCCAATTATAGGTATCATGATCCAGCAGCGAGCCGTCAAGATCGGTGAAGATCATCAGGTTGGCGCTCAATACAGGCATTGATTCTCCATACTTAATCGGAAATAAACAGATGATAACGATGGGCTTATAAGACGTTGTTTCCAAGCTGGTTGAGATATCAACCTGATAATGCGGATAAAGTGTGATATGAATCACCGTACCTAACTGTATGCGGAAATCGGTGTTTACGCAAACTTACGTTTCCGTCGCCCGCATTTAGCCGTTGACGGATAGGGCAAACATATCGATCTTGTTTGTGGGAATAAATAAAATGCTACACAGCGCAGGAAAAAATGTGGTGAACTAAATCATAGATCTGTTGAAAGCCGCACAGTAAGCGATAAGGAATCATATTGAAATACGTACCAATAACGCCAAACCCTGATCACAACTGCCATAGCGCGAGTCCAGCGAGATATGATGTTATCTCCATTCAATCACAGGTCATTTATGGCTGTGTGGGAAACAGTATCGCGGTTCCCGCGTTGATGCAGCATGGTTTACGGGTTTCATTTGTGCCGACGGTCATATTGAGCAACACGCCTCACTATCCAACCTGTTATGGCGGCAAAGTCCCCGTTGAGTGGTTTGAAGGCTTTCTTAAAGGGCTGCTCGAAATCGGCTATGGTTGGCAGAAATTCAATTTAACATAATATACATTATGCGAACCAAGGTGAGGATGGGCGGGAACTGGCGTTCCCGCTGTAACTCCTTTACTCTATCACCATTCGCCTGAGCGCGAATACTTGGTCCTTAATGGGAGCCCGTGTTCACGACGAATAGAGTTTTCCGTCGGCTTTCCGGTTCTTTCGAACTCATACTTGCCAAGCCCTACGGCTCGAAGCTCCTCTTTTCCAGATTTTGTTAAAGCAGAGGAAGCATCCCGCGTTACCGAACCACCATATTTACTGGTTCCTGCCAGATGATGATTGGCATGAATGAGCTCATGGGCTAATGCGATAAACGCGTTATCAGGATTTGCCCCTGCAATCGGAACGCCTGATGAATTGACCTCCGGCTCGGCTGCCATTTTACTCCAGGGTATTTCCGATGCGGTGCCCTTTTTATTGATAAAACTTGAACTGGTTGACTCTTTGATCAGCATTGACTCAAATTCTCTTTGCGTCGGGTTGCTTCCCAGCTTACTCATTTGGGAAAGCGTCAGCCTGGGCCGGGCCACTGGCGCCTGTCCAGCATTCGCTTCGGAAATGGTTACATGCTTCTCATTGGTTGATTCTTCAGATATTTTTTGCAAAAGACGTCGCCCGGATGGGCCTGATTGGATTCGGTTGAGCGATTCGACAACATCATTTTCAAAACTGTATGATGAATAACCACCAATCCTGATTCCTGGAAAATTGTTCATATTAACAACTCACTCGGATTGACATATACCTAGAAAGATTAGTCCCTACGTTTCATATCTAATAGGTATATATAACTCACATATTAATGTGCGCCTGGGAAGTATTTATTTAAAAACATACTTCTTGCCACGTTAGTTTTTATTAATAAGGCTTGGTTCCAGCATTATTATGTTACTAATTATTGGTTATTATTAGAATTATAATTAGTTATCACTATCTGACTTTATGTTTATGCATTAAAATTCTTGCGAGCAAAGGTTTTATATTAATTTTTTATTTAAACCTGCGTCTGCGCACTCCTTAATGCTGCTCTACCCTCATAAATATAAATTTTTCCCTTTGCGCAGTAAAAGTAGTATATTTAAAAACACCGAAATAAATCCGCAATCTATTTCGGTTATGGTGTTAGACGATTCGTCTATTTTATTAATCTTGAATCATATGGGATGTGAACATGAAAAAAATAATCTCGTTATTAATATCTGCATTTTTATTTACTCCTCTCATTAATACGGCTCATGCAAAATGGGAATTGGGTGACATATGCTACGGCTATGCCACTGCGACTGGTTCGGGATATTCCGGCGGCGCACTCCTGTTGGACCCCATTCCCCAGGATATGGAAATCACCGCATTAAACCGGAATCAACTGGATTATCGCGGCGTAAAAGCTGCGTTGGCCGGGGCGTATCTGCAAGTAAACGGGCCTAAAGGAAGCACAATCGTATACGTAACTGATTTATATCCCGAAGGTGGTGACTGCGCATTGGATTTATCCTTTAATGCGTTTGAAAAAATCGGTGATTTAAAAGATGGGAAAATAGATATCAATTGGGTTTTAATCGAAGCCCCAGTCAATGGCAATGTCGTTTACAGAATAAAAGAAGGCTCAAATCCTTACTGGGCCGCCGTACAATTCAGAAATGTGAAATATCCGATAATTGAAATGAAATACATGCGGAGCAATCAATGGATTTCCGCACCGAAAACCGATTATAACCATTTTATTTTAGAACATGTTGGCAATAATAATATCGCTATCGAATTCACCGATATAAAAGGCAATACGCTACGTGATACGCTGCCACCAATGTTGCAAAGCACATCATCAGCCTATTTGATCAAGGGGAACGTACAACTGTAATAACGCCCCTTTCCAAGGTCGAGAGTTATTGTTGTTGTTGGATAATGGCTCTCACCTTCATAAAAATCTTTGGCCATTACATTTTGGCGTTTTGGCGGCTCCCCCTGCCAGCGATCCTTCTGATCATCAGCAGATAACGTTAAATTGGTGTTTTTTATATCGATATTAACTATTTTTCCTGTTCGCCATGACCCTACCGCCCTTTTCCTCTACAATGAAATATCTTCTTCTACCAGGCTAACCACTATGTCCCGATTAACGCAGAGAGATATGACCGAAAGTGAGCAACGTCAGTTGAAAACCTTGCTCGATCAGGAAAGAAAAAAGCTCGGTCGCCTGCTGACTAATTCCGAAAATAACCACATCAAAGACGATTACATCGATAAGTTAACCAAAGAACGTGAGGCCGTAGCGAAAAAGGCCCAGGCTCAAAGGAAAAAGAACAAGTTCAAACCTGATATTTCAACAACCTATGAGTGGTCTGCCAATACCAATCTCCGAGGCCGACGCTAGACGCAATAATTTACGTGACGAAAATTTAAAGGGGCAGACTCGCCCCCTGCCAGCAACAAAAGACCTCAATCACTGCGATTGAGCTTAACTGGCCTTTTTTCCATCAGCGCTTTGGGGTGTGACGCCGATTTTTATCCGCCACACAAAACAACCGTGATTTTTCCCGGTATTTCCGGTTTCAACACCATCTATAGCTTAAATATTTGTCTGTTTTGTCACTTCTTTAAGCGTTTGATTCGCCATCATTAGCACTAAAGTATACCCTGTCGCAGATTACACTCTATTTTCTGCTTTATGCATCTATTACAAAAGGTCTTTTTGCGTGGCAAAATTATTTTTACGTAGTGGAAGTTTGGATGATTTTCTGGCGCTAGGCGAAAATGGGCAGCCGGTTTATGCATCAGCACTTCAGTTACGGGAAACATTACGTCTGCGAAAACAACAGCAGATTGCAGACTGTCTGGCGATCCCACAGCCCAATGAAAATGGCGACCGAATTGACTGGTATTCGCCTGTTGAAGGCAACGTTACTTCATGGATTGCCGCTAGCGAAGAAGAACGGAATTTAGCGCTAAAACGGTTGGAAACCTATCAGGCTACCGTTGCTGAAATTAGCCAGCATGCACAAAATGCGGAGAAAGCCGGTCAGAAACTGTTTGGCGTTCTGCTGGCCAAGGCTATCCAGTTTCCAGGGCCGAACCATGTCTATCTGGTTGATGGCAATCCAGTATTGACCTTCTGGGGCTTCGTCAATCTGGATAAGAAATCCCGCACCGATGCGCTTGATTGCCTCCGCCCGGCAGAAAAGGAGAGTGAGCCGGTGTTTACGGTTGCAACATCCGCCTATGCCGAACCTCCCGCAGCCCCCGTTGTTGCGCCCGCACCCAAACCTGTCGTCACGCCGGAGCCTGTTCCCGCCGCCCAACCTGCCGTTGCTGTCCGCAGCCCCTGGTTGCGGATGTGGTGGCTGCTCCCGGCGGCGGCGTTGATGACGGTACTGACGTTGCAAATTCGTGGATGCGTGTCGGAACAGAGCGCCGCTTCTGAGACGGATCGAGTAGCATCGGTCACCACGCCGCAAAAACGCGCCCTGCCTTCTTCCGCGCCGCAGCCGCCGGTCAATAACGCTCCTGCTCCGGCTGAAACCGCACCCGCCGAACCCGTCGTCGAAAAAGCCCCACCAACTGAAACCGTGACCACTAAAACGACGATTGCCGAACCGGTAGCGGAAACACCCGCCGTTAAACCGCCGGTCGCCAGCGAACCAAAAGACATGACAGCGCAACCGGCCCCGGTTCCTGAACCCGCGCCGCCGGTGGTTCCCGCCGGGAAAGACGATTTGGTGATGCCTGCGGATGCAGTGCGTATCGGTTCCATCAAATTCCTTAATGGGACCTGGCGTGTCGCGGTGGATGCCAAAACACCGCCGATCACCGGTCGCCCGCCGAGCCTGAGATACCAAATCAGGGACGGCAGAGGCACCGCACGGATAACGCACGGTGATGGCGTCACTTGTCGTGCGAATATTGAAGCCGGATTGATGAGCTCCGGTAATCTGATCATTAACAGCCGCTCCAGAGCGCGGTGCAGTGATAACTCCAGATTCCAGATGCCGGAAATCGTATGTAAACAAAGCGCGGCTGGCGCGGCGGAGTGTATCGGTCGCTACAACGCCGATTCGGTATTCCCTATGACGGTAACGGGCGAGAGTAAATCCTAATGCTGGCAACGATTACTGATTACAAACAACGAATTACGCTTATTCAGAACAGCGGGATCCAGTTTCTGGATTTCGCACTGAAACCGGAAGCAAGCATTGATTTTCCGAATAAATATGTCCGTAAAAGCGCCAACGGGCCGCTACTGCGCCTGATTTATGACGAGCAGACAGACAAGTATTTGCTGCCCTCGCCCATCGGCGCGCTGCCGGAGGTGGTCAAGCCGGAACTGAGTACTCCGCTTGAACAATCGCTAAAGTTGCTGGAAAAGATCTGGCTGCCTGTGCCTTTTTTACGCTTCAATCCGCCGCGCACCTTTATGGGCGGGCCGGATAACTGGGCGCGGATGCAAATCCTCGCGCTGGATAAGCCGGATCAGGATGGTAATACACACCGCATCTGCCTGGCGTTCGATACCAAAGTGTATCCTGAGGGACATCCCTACGAAGCGTTGGCGTCCAATGAGAATGACATCAAAACCGGCGGCAGTTTTGCCCTGGCCTATCACAGTGATGAACTGGGTGAGTTTCTCGATCAAACCTGGGTTGATGGCTGGTTGAGGGAAGTGTTCGTTCAGCAGGCGATCCGGCAGGAAAATCGGGATGCGCGCGATATCAAGGCCGCGCTCAGGGGATTTGAATATCAGGCGCACTTCATGAACCTGCTGGACATGTTGGGCAACCAACTGTCTGTACCAGAAATTCGTATTAATACCAAAACGTTACAAGAGCCTACCGTCAATGTTGATCTGATCCTTGATGTCGGTAACTCGCACACTTGCGGTATTCTGGTTGAAGATCACGCGGATGAAAGCAATGGCCTGAAACAAACCTACGAGTTGCAACTGCGTGATCTGAGCGAACCGCATTACCTGTATAACGAACTGTTTGAAAGCCGTGTTGAATTTGCTCAGGTGAAATTCGGTAAGCAAAACTTCTCCGTGGAAAGCGGTCGCGATGATGCTTTCCTGTGGCCGTCAATCGTCCGTGTCGGTCGTGAGGCCAGCCGGATGGCGCTATTGCGTCAGGGTACGGAAGGTTCAACGGGGATTTCCAGTCCGCGCCGTTATCTGTGGGATGAAGAGAGCTATGCCCCTGGCTGGCGTTTCAGCCAACCGGATGCGCATTCGCAAAATGAACCGCTGGCGACGGCCATGCCGCTGACCATCCTGCTCAATGATGAAGGTCAGCCGCTGTACAACCAACCGTTGGACGAGCGATTGCCCGTCTTCTCCGCGCACTACAGCCGCAGTTCCATCATGACGTTCATGCTATCCGAATTACTGCTTCAGGCGATGATGCAAATGAACAGCGCGGCGCAACGGCTGAAAATAATCCACAGCGCCGCGCCGCGTCAGTTGCGCAACATTATTTTGACGTTGCCCTCGGCCATGCCCAAACCAGAACGTGAAATTTTCCGTCGCCGGATGCATGAAGCAATCGCGCTGGTGTGGAAAGCCGTGGGCTGGCATCCGCTGGATGATGACTTCACTACGCCCGCGGACAAGCAGAAAAGCCACGTACCGGTACCGGATGTGCAGATCGAATGGGACGAAGCCACTTGCGGACAAATGGTCTATTTGTATAACGAAGCCCAGGTGAATTTCGGTGGCCGCGCCGAAGACTTTTTTGCCAGCATGGTGCGCCCGGATAAAGAACTGGCCGAAGGTGAGCCAGCCGGTAAAACATTGCGTATCGCCTCGATTGATATCGGCGGCGGCACCACTGATCTGGCGATTACCCAATATTTGCTGGATGACGGCGTCGGCAACAATGTCAAAATCATTCCACGCCTGCTGTTCCGCGAAGGATTCAAGGTCGCGGGCGACGATATTCTGCTTGATGTGATCCAGCTTTATGTTTTACCGGCGCTTCAGTCGGCATTAAAAGATGTTAGCCTAACCAGCCCGGATGCGCTAATGGCGAAACTGTTTGGCAATGAAGGCCGGATGGACGGGCAACTCACCCTGCGTCAGCAAGTGACGTTACAGATCTTCATCCCGATTGGCCGCGCGATCCTGGAAGCCTATGAAAGCTTCGATCCGCTGGACGCCAGCGCCGAAATCGAATCGACTTTCGGCGAGTTGTTGACGCAGCATCCGACACTGAAAGTGCTGGAATACATCAACACGGAAGTACAGCGCGAATTGTCGGTGGATGACAACCCGTTTGATATTCTGCAAGTACCGCTCATTCTCAAATTGAGCAAGCTGCACGGCGAATTTTTGTCCAACCGCATGAACATTACGCAGAATCTGCGTTTAATGTCCGAGGTAGTATCGCTCTATGCCTGCGATATTTTATTGCTAACAGGTCGCCCTTCCCGTTTCCCCGGCATTCAGGCGTTGTTTCGGCATTTGCAGCCATTGCCGATCAACCGCATGTTGTCGCTGGACGGTTACCATACCAATGACTGGTATCCGTTCAATAAACGTGGCCGTATTGATAACCCGAAATCGACCGCGGCGGTAGGCGCCATGTTATGTCTGCTGGCGCTCGATCTGCGTCTGCCAGGCTTCTATTTCAAAGTTGGGGATTTTCAACCCTATTCCACCATCCGCTACCTCGGCATGATGGACAGCAACAATGCGCTGACCACGGATAACAAGTATTACAGCGATATCGATCTGGATGAGGCCGATTTCAAACTGGACCCGGAAGCCAGTTTTCAGGTGCGCGGTTCCCTGTGTCTGGGTTTCCGTCAGCTTGATAACGAACGCTGGCCCGCATCTTCGCTTTATACCCTATCGATTGTCGATCAGGAACTGGCGAGAAAAGTGGTTGGCGACAGCGTCCTGCGCGTCAAACTGGCGGTGAAGAAAGGCGACGGTCAGGATAGCCCGGAACGGTTTGAAATCGCGGATGCCGTTTTGGAAGATGGCGCACATGTTCCCGTACAGCATTTACGACTTAAGTTGAACACCTTGACCGCTAACGGAACCGGCGCCACGCACTACTGGATCGATAGCGGGAGTGTATTTAGAAAATGAGACCCTTAACGCCCAAACAACTCTCAAGCCGACTCAATAACCAGTTACAAACTGTCACCGAGGGCGTTGATCAGGCTATAGACTGGATTGAAAGCACGCGCCAGAATGCGCCGCGTCTGGATATGGAAGCAGACCGACTGGTCGTCAAGCTACGTCGCCACCGCAACAAAGCAAAACATCTGGCTGACGTATCGCTCAAGGATATCGCCATTGGTTTCTTTGGTCTGTCGCAGGCGGGAAAATCCTATCTGATTTCTTCACTGGCATGCGGCGAGAATGGCAAGCTGGAAACTTCATTGGAAGGACAACAGATCGATTTTCTGGCACAGATTAATCCGGCGCATCAAACCACGGCGCTGGTCACGCGTTTTAGCCGTCAGGCTGGCGTAAAAAACAAATCCTTCCCGGTCCAATTGTTGCTGCTCAGCGAAGTGAACATCGGCAAGATTATGGCGCATGCCTTCCTGCACGATCTCAATCAGGAAACGTCGTTCGAGGAGTTAGACGAGCATCATATTGCCGAACACCTGAAAACCTTGCTGAGGCACCGTCAGCCGGAGCCGGTGGAAGGCATGACCCGCGATGAAGTAGTCGAATTGTGGGATTATCTGGCCCGTCACGACGCCAAACGACAAAAACAGTTGGAGACGCACTACTGGCCTGTCGCCGTGGAGTTGGCGCCTTACCTCAGCATTGACGATCGCGCCCGATTGTTTTCCGTATTATGGGGCGATTTCAAAACCTTAACCGACGCCTATCGTCATTTCGGCCATACCTTGCAACACCTTTCAGGTACAGGCAAAGTGCTGGCGCCGCTGAGAATTCTGGTCGATGAAAACCAGCAACCGGCCAACGGCATTATTAACGGCGCGACGCTGACGCGTCTTAACACCCCATCAGATCCCGACGTATTGGTAAGGCCGGTGATCAACGGTCGGGCGGGAAAAACCGTCGAGCTATCGCTGGCGGAGTTAACCATGCTGGCGGTTGAACTCCTGATCCCGCTGCATTCAGCTACCCGCGAATCCTTGTTTGAACAGGTCGATATTCTGGATTTCCCCGGCTTTGGCGATATCGGCGAATCCACTGACGATGCGCAAACGGCGGAAACCAGTAATAGCAGTCACTCACTGGCGCAAACACTACTGCGCGCCAAACGCGCCTACCTGCTGGAACGTTATACCGATAATCAGGAAATGAACGTCCTGATGGTCTGCACCGCTGCTGGTAAGCGCGAGGATATCAAAACCGTAGGTAAAGCGCTGGATTACTGGGTACGGCAAACGCAGGGCGAAAACGCCCAGATCCGCAGCCGGCGCAAACCGGGTCTGATCTGGGCGGTGACCAAATTCGATCGCCGCATTACCCACGGCCAAAACCATGACGCCGCCGTACAGCGCTACGTCGGCAACCCCGGCGATGCCTGGGGAACCATGCTGGCGATGGATAAACGCGGCGTAACCCGCATGGCGGCCTGGCTGGGAACCGAAGTACACCGGGAAGTAAAACTTGGTCGCATCAGCGAACAACTCAGCGAAATTCAACGCGAATTGAGCGATAACTTGCTGGGGAACTGGTATCACCCCGCTGGCGCCGATGATCCGGCGGAGAAACAACGCATCGCCGAGACTTTGCTTAAATCATTGCAGACCCGCACCGGCGTACACGGTGAGCTACTGGAACGTTTGTTGCCTTCCCGCGACGAACTGCGCCGTCTCTATCTGAAACAGCAAGATCAACCGGAATATGGCTCGTACCATGCTGAAATTGAAGAAGCAGGCGCGCCAGCCGCCAATCTCGACCCTTTTGGCGTCGGGATCGACATCGATCTGTTTGCCGACGATCCGATCGAACCTGAACCGCAGCCACCTTCCCGGGTTCAGGCGTTGGATCACGGTTATGAAGTCGGGTATGCGCATCATGTCTATCGCTACTGGATTAACCATCTGCGCAGCCTGCCCGACAACGGGCCATTAATTGAACTATTGGGCGTGACAAAAGCCACGATTGAAATGCTGGTGGAAGAGCTTATCACCGCCAGCATTCGCCTGAATATCGAGGATGCGCTGGTGGGCATGCTGGTCGATTCGGAGCAACTGGGGGTACACCGTGAAAGTAAAGCGGACCGTCAGGTATCCCGCGTGCTGACCGTGCTGGGTGACTTCGTGGCCTGGCTGGGCTTCCAGCAAATGGCGGAAGAATTGCGTCCTGCCAGCCGTATCAATCGTGGTCACAAGATTTTTGCCAAGCCGGAAAAACAGGCCGTCAATTTCGGTGCATCTCAGCGTCTGACCAAACTGGCGTTAACACCCACCAACAATACCGCTTTTTATATCTATGACTGGCTGGTCGGTTTGAATGAAACCATTATTCAGAATGCAGGCTATTCCGCGGCACGGGAAGTGAGTGCCGAACAGCGCGAGCAATTAGCCGCTATTCTGGCGTTGATTAAACCGGTGGAAAAATAATCGGTTACGCGCACAAAAACCGCCGTGTTTTTGTGCGCCGCCGTTAAACAGTATATGTTTTTACCTTACTCTTTCCCCAACATCATTCTTTATTTCCAATGCGTTAATTTGACGCACCGGCTGGCTCAACTATCCTTTCATTCCAATATGAAACGTTATCCCTGCGCAAGCAGATTAATCCGCGAGGCAAAGACGATGAAACTGAAGGTATTTATCCTGACAGGCGTGTTCTTTTCCTGTTCCGCATTGGCAGCCAGCACAATGGTGACGCTGAATG
Organism: Brenneria salicis ATCC 15712 = DSM 30166; assembly: GCF_003315515.1. GTDB lineage: Bacteria > Pseudomonadota > Gammaproteobacteria > Enterobacterales > Enterobacteriaceae > Brenneria > Brenneria salicis. The sequence continues at coordinate 19,796 of NZ_QNRY01000004.1, forward strand.
AAGCGTTACCAACTGGTGAGGGTAATGGCGTTGGCGAAGTGACCTTGACTGAAACACCCTACGGCCTGTTACTGACACCGAATCTGACAGGTTTGCCGCCAGGTATTCATGGTTTCCACATTCATGAAAAAGGCAGTTGTGAACCCGCGCAACAGGATGATAAAGCTGTCCCGGCGCTGGCTGCCGGCGGCCATCTTGATCCTGAAAAAACCGGTAAACACCTTGGTCCTTATGATAACAGCGGGCATCTTGGCGATCTGCCGGGGTTGGTGGTGCAAGCCGACGGCACCTCAACCTACCCGGTTCTGACCCCACGCATCAAATCGCTGTCCGAGGTGAAAGATCATGCATTAATGGTGCATGCCGGTGGCGATAACTATGCCGATAGCCCGGAAAAACTGGGCGGCGGCGGCGCACGTATGACGTGTGGCGTGATCAAGTAATTCACCGGCTGATGCCGTAGCAAAACCCGATGCGGCATCGGATTTTTACGGTTTTCCAGTCCCTCTTTAATAGACGAAACAATTAATACCATTTTAATGTGATCTTTCTCTCATATTTTCAGATTAAAAACGCGCTGTGTTTCTCTTTCCCCATGTTATTAAGTGATATTCGTCGCATTTTATTTTTCATAGCGAATCATCGCGCTGAGAAGATAAGGAATAGTTATGCAGGTTTTCTTTATGGATAAAATATTGACGCCTATTGGCGAATTAATGATTGTTGCGGATGAAAATAATCACCTTCAGGCAGTGGAATGGAGCGAATATGAAGAAAGATTATATCGTTTGCTCAATCGCGCTCATCGCCATGCCCCTTTCTCATTGCAACCGCGCCATAATCCCGGCGGGCTGAGCGAAAGTCTGCAAAGCTATTTCGCAGGAGAATTAATGGCTATCGAATCACTGCCGGTTGCATCGGCAGGCACCGAATTTCAACGGCAGGTATGGGGAGCGTTACGCCAGATTCCACCTGGAAAAATAATGAGTTATGGCTCGCTGGCTGCACAATTGAACCGCCCCGCCGCATCACGAGCTGTCGGCATGGCGAACGGCTCGAATCCAATCAGCATCGTGGTGCCATGTCATCGTGTTATAGGCGCCGACGGCACATTGACTGGCTACGCTGGCGGCGTACACCGAAAACAGTGGTTGTTAACTCATGAGGGATATTTTCCACAGCCGGATTTATTGCCGTTATAGAGAATATTTTCCATGACAAGATTTTGATCGCTATCGCTTATTCCGCTAACTATTAGTCCGAATTTATAGTGAACTCACTATTTACTGCCCTTTTCTGGGGATGAGCAGTCTTATCAGCGACGATAAAAGCTGTTAAAATTGACCGATATCAATTATCGCCTGAGCAAAGTCTATGATCCCGGAAAAGCGAATTATTCGACGCATTCAGTCTGGCGGTTGTGCTATCCACTGCCAGGATTGCAGCATCAGCCAGTTATGTATCCCTTTTACCTTAAATGAACACGAGCTTGATCAGCTTGATAATATTATTGAAAGAAAAAAACCCATTCAGAAAGGACAAGCGCTGTTCAAAGCTGGCGATGAGTTGAAATCATTGTACGCGATCCGTTCAGGCACCATTAAAAGCTATACCATCACTGAGCAAGGTGATGAGCAAATTACCGGCTTCCATCTGGCGGGCGACCTGGTGGGTTTTGACGCGATCGGTAATGCGCAGCATCCAAGCTTCGCGCAGGCGCTGGAAACGTCCATGGTGTGTGAAATTCCCTTCGAAACGTTGGATGACCTCTCCGGCAAGATGCCCAATCTGCGCCAGCAAATGATGCGCCTGATGAGCGGGGAAATCCGGGGCGATCAGGACATGATCCTGTTGTTGTCGAAGAAAAACGCGGAAGAACGTCTGGCGGCGTTTGTTTACAATCTGTCGCGCCGTTTCGCCCAACGTGGTTTTTCTCCTCGTGAGTTCCGTCTGACCATGACCCGCGGCGATATCGGCAACTACCTGGGATTAACCGTTGAAACTATCAGTCGTCTGTTGGGGCGTTTCCAGAAAAGCGGCATTCTAGCGGTAAAAGGCAAATACATCACCATCGAGAAAATTGACGCGCTTTCCGAACTGGCGGGTACGGCGCGTAACAAAGCCTAACCGATTGGCGGATCAGTGAATATTCTATTTTATTGATCCGGCCCACATCATCTGTTGTCCAAAACGATTCCCTTGGGGTACTCTTAATTTACAGGCTGTGGACCAGCAGCTGTTTGGAGGACCTATGGCAAAGTATCAGAACTTACTTGTAGCTATTGACCCAAATCAGGATGACCAGCCGGCACTGCGTCGGGCGGTATACCTGGTTCAGCGGCTTGGAGGCCGAATCAAGGCTTTTTTGCCCATCTATGATTTTTCTTATGAAATGACCACCCTGCTATCTCCCGACGAACGAACAGAAATGCGGCAAGGCGTCATTCAGCAGCGTACCGATTGGATTGCGGAACAATGCAAATATTATCTTGATGCGGGCGTTCCAATTGAGATAAAAGTGGTCTGGCACAATAAACCGTATGAAGCCATTATCCGCGAAGTGATTGCCGGCCAACATGACCTGCTATTAAAAATGACGCACCAGCATGACCGGTTGGAAGCCGTCATTTTCACCCCGACCGACTGGCAGTTATTGCGTAAATGCCCTTGCCCGGTGTGGATGGTGAAAGATCAACCCTGGCCAGAAGAAGGACGCGCATTGGTCGCCGTCAATTTAGCCAGTGAAGATCCCTATCATGATCCGCTCAACATCAAGCTGGTTTCCGAAGCGCTGGAACTGGCAAAGCAGGTGAATCATACCGAAGTCCATCTGGTCGGCGCTTATCCGGTTACGCCTATCAACATTGCCATCGAACTGCCGGACTTTGATCCCGGCGTATACAATGACGCCATTCGGGGTCAGCACCTGATAGCCATGAAATCGTTACGCCAAAAGTTTGGGCTGGACGAACGCGTAACGCATGTGGAAAAAGGTTTGCCGGAAGAAGTCATCCCCGATCTGGCGGAACATTTACAGGCGGGTGTCGTGGTATTGGGTTCACTTGGTAGAACCGGCTTATCGGCGGCCTTTATCGGTAATACAGTGGAACATGTTATCGATCACCTGAAATGCGACCTGCTGGCGATCAAGCCTGATGACTTTGTTTCACCGATTTCGCTGGAGGATGAAGAAAACGATGACGAATAGCGCGGACTGATTAAATCGATATAATCGATAAAAGTAAAAAGGGGCGATTATCTCGCCCCTTTTGCTTTATAAAACGATGATGAATCAACGCTTACAGCGCTTTCAGAATCGCCTCTACGCTCTCTTTGGCATCACCAAACAGCATCTGGGTATTTTCTTTAAAGAACAGCGGGTTTTGAACGCCGGCATAACCGGTATTCATTGAACGTTTGAACACGATAACGTTCTGCGCCTTCCACACTTCCAGCACCGGCATCCCGGCGATGGGGCTATGCGGATCTTCCTGAGCAGCCGGGTTAACCGTATCGTTGGCGCCGATAACCAGTACCGTATCGGTATCGGAGAAATCATCATTGATCTCATCCATTTCCAGCACGATATCATAAGGGACTTTGGCTTCAGCCAGCAGCACGTTCATATGACCGGGCAGACGCCCCGCCACCGGATGAATACCAAAGCGGACGTTAACACCGCGAGCCCGCAGTTTGGCCGTAATATCGTGCACCGGATATTGCGCTTGCGCCACCGCCATCCCGTATCCGGGCGTGATGATCACAGAGCTTGAGTTCCTGAGCAATTCAGCGACGTCTTCCGCAGATGCTTCACGATATTCGCCCATCTCCTCACTTTCCCCCGTGGAAGAGCCGTCAGTGCCGAAGCCCCCGGCGATCACGCTGATAAAAGAGCGGTTCATCGCTTTACACATGATGTAGGACAGAATCGCGCCGGAGGAACCAACCAGCGCACCGGTTACGATCAGCAGATCGTTGCTCAGCATGAAACCGGCAGCGGCAGCGGCCCAACCAGAGTACGAGTTCAAGATGGAAACCACGACCGGCATATCCGCACCGCCGATAGAAGCCACCAGATGCCAGCCAAACGCCAGTGCAATCGCCGTCATCAGCAGCAACGCGATAATTTGCAACGCCACGCTACCCGTGTTGACAAAGGCCAACAACAACAGGAAAGACACGACCAGCGCCGCCAGATTCATTTTATGGCGATGCGGCAGCATCAGTGGTTTGGAAGAGATCAGGCCGCGCAGTTTGCCAAACGCGACGACTGAACCGGTAAAGGTCACCGCACCGATGAAGATCCCCAGAAAGACTTCCGTTAAATGGATATTCACCAGCACCGGATCGGTGATTTCACCGTGATCGAGGAAGCTGTTAAATCCAACCAGCACCGCCGCCAGGCCAACAAAGCTGTGAAGTATGGCGACCAGTTCCGGCATTTCCGTCATTTCGACTTTACGCGCCAGATAAACACCGATCGAACCACCAATTACCATCGCCACGATAATCCAGCCGACATTACCGGTATCAGGCCCCAGGATGGTGGCAAGCAGGGCAATCGCCATCCCGATGATGCCGAAAACATTCCCCTGACGGGATGTTTCGTGCCTGGATAAACCGGCCAAACTGAAAATGAATAAAATCGCGGCAACAATGTATGCAGCTGTAACTAATCCACCAGACATGTGCTACCCCTTAATTTTTGCGGAACATTTTCAGCATGCGCTGAGTAACGGTGAAACCACCGAAAATATTGATGCTGGCAATCAATACGGCGATGAAGGAAAAGAAAGACACCCATCCGCCGTGACCGATTTGCAACAATGCCCCTACGACGATAATGCCGGAAATCGCGTTGGTAACCGACATCAACGGCGTGTGTAACGCGTGACTGACGTTCCACACCACGTAATACCCCACGACGCAGGCCAGCGCAAAAACGGTGAAGTGCGACAAAAACTCTTTCGGCGCCACGTTAGCCAGCCAGCCAAACAGCAGGATCGCCAACGCGAGGAAAGCATATTTCTTCCAGGGCGATGAAGGTTTGGCTTCTTCTTTTACCATCGCGGCGGCGGGCTTAGCCTGTTGCGGCTGAGCGGAAACCTGAATCGGCGGCGCCGGCCAGGTGACTTCGCCATTTTTGATGACGGTGACGCCACGAATGACATTGTCTTCAAAATCGACGTCAATCTCGCCGTTTTTCTCTTTACACAACAGCTTCAGCAGGTTAACCAGATTGGTGCCGTAAAGCTGAGAAGACTGTGTGGGCAGGCGGCTTGGCAAGTCGGTATAACCGATAATCTTTACGCCGTTTTCCGTTACCGTAACCTGATCAGCGACGGTCAACTCACAGTTACCCCCCGTCTGCGCCGCCAGATCAACCACCACGCTGCCGGGCTTCATGCTCAGCACCATCTCTTTAGTAATCAGACGCGGAGCCGGTTTGCCGGGGATCAGCGCGGTCGTGACAATAATGTCCACCTCTTGCGCCTGCGCCGCAAACAGTTCCATTTCCGCTTTAATAAAGGCTTCGGACATCACTTTGGCATAGCCGTCGCCGCTGCCGGCTTCCTCCTCAAAGTCGAGTTCGAGGAATTCGGCGCCCATACTTTTGACCTGCTCTTTCACTTCGGGACGAGTATCAAAAGCACGCACAATCGCGCCGAGGCTTCCGGCTGCGCCAATGGCGGCCAGCCCTGCCACGCCCGCGCCAATAATCATCACTTTTGCGGGCGGAACTTTACCGGCGGCGGTGATTTGCCCGGTGAAAAAGCGGCCAAATTCATGGGCGGCTTCAACAATCGCGCGATATCCGGCGATGTTGGCCATCGAACTGAGCGCATCCATAGACTGGGCGCGGGAAATGCGCGGCACCGAGTCCATTGCCAGCACCGTCACCTCGCGGGCAGCCAGTTTTTCCAGCAGTTCAGGGTTCTGAGCAGGCCAGATAAAGCTGATGATGGTACTTCCCGCGCGGGTCAGTTCAATTTCATCATCCTGTGGCGCATTCACCTTCAGAACAATGTCTGATCGCCAGACTTCATGAGTATCAACAATGGACGCGCCGACTTGTTGATATGCCGCATCGTCAAAGCTGGCCAGTTTCCCCGCCCCACTTTCTATCGCGACCTCGAAGCCAAGTTTCAGCAACTGTTCCACCGTTTTCGGCGTTGCTGCAACCCGTGCTTCATTGGTCAACCGTTCTCTTGGTACACCAATACGCATACTGATTCCCTTTTTCGCTTATTTGAACGAAGGTTGTAATTTTCACCGCATCTGTAATATGAATCAGCCGAGACTTATCGCACCCTTTATCTCATTAGCAAATTCATTGATACCCGCCATACTTCAAGTTGCAGATGCGCTGACTTTCCTGCCACTCGAATTATTTAAAGTATATAAACTACTGAAAATGTGATTGCTGATCCATACATAAAATGAAGTTCGCGGAAAAGCCGAGTTACCACCGGGTAAGCGCGTTTTTTGGTCATAAATCACGTTTACCGACTTCTTTTGTAGCATTATTAATAAAGTTTTGTCCGGTGTTATTTCACAAAAACGATGTGTTACGGGCTTGTTAATGTGAAATTTTGTATAAATATTTCTTATGTCGGTAAAACAATCATTAACCGTTATTATTATTGCTTTTCTCAATTTCACTGAAAAAATAATAACACCGTATGCCGCTTAAAATGCTGAAGCGTACCGGTTTATTCCGTGCGATAATCGGCGACTGTTCTGTTATATCTTGATTGCTAAGCACGTTGTAAACCCAATGCGTCAGGTGAAAGGATTTTTTATGAAGCTGAAGACTACGATTATTGCATCCACGTTACTTTCATTCGCTGCTTTTTCAGCGCACGCAGCGCAAGAACTCACGCCGGAGCAGGCTGAATCTCTGCAACCCTTCGAGCGCATCTCTTTTGTCGGGCGTTTTAATGCGATAAACGAAGCCGTCGCAGCCGCCTCGAAACGTGCTGATAAAGCGGGCGCTGATTCGTTTTATGTTCAGAGCATGAGCGACCTGAACTCACGCGGCAATTGGAAGGTAACGGTTGATCTCTACCATAAAGACGCGCCGAAAGTGAGTAAAGAAGTTGAGTACCGCCAGTTTAATGGCGTGAAAGAATTGCCAAAAGATGTGGCTTATGGTCTTGAGCCGTTCGATACGGTCACGGTTAGCGGCTTTTTCCGCAGCCAGCCGGACCTGAATGACGCCATCGCCAAAGCAGCAAAAGAAAAAGACGCCGATTCTTTCTATATTGTGCGGCAGGCGGATGTGAACTCCAGCGGCGCTAATCAGAAAATCACCGCCTATATTTATAAAGCCGATGCGCCAAAACGTCAGATTCAAAGTACGGATACGATCCCGGCGGATTCTGATGCCGGACGTGCGGCGCTGGCTGCTGGCGGTGAGCAAGCCGCTAAAGTGGAAATTCCCGGCGTCGCCACCTCTGGCAGCCCAAGCCGCAATATCGGCAACTTCTTTGAAACGCAATCATCAAGAGGCGGTCGTTACACTGTCACGTTGGCGGACGGTACAAAAATTCAGGAGTTGAATAACGCGACAGCTGCTCAGATGGCGCCATTCGACTCCATCCAGTTCCGTGGCAACTACACTAATATGACCGCCGTTTCCGAAGCCGTCGCCAAACGTGCCGCCCAGAAAGGCGCCAAGTACTACCACATCACCCGGCAATGGGAAGGCAAAGGCAACAACATGACCATTAGCGCCGACCTGTATAAATAAGCATGCCAAAACGCCAAAACCCGCATGCTATGCGGGTTTTAAGCTTAAGATTACGTCGGGCCCAACAAATCTCAATGCGTAACAAACTCGCCTTTCTTTAACGTCTTCACGCTGTTGCCATTCACATCAACCGCCTGCATATCCGCGCCTTTCGCTTTCAGCGCGTTCAGCAACTCTTCACGCTGGAATAGCGAGGCGAACATGGCGGCGGTTTGTCCGGCATTATTGCGCTCATCAGGATTACACTCTGCGGCGATTAACCGCCGTGCGATTATGATTTCCCCTTTGAATACGGCGCCCATCAGGGCGCTATTGCCGCGTTTGTCGCGTAAACAAGGATCGGCGCCGGCCTGCAATAATTTCTCAACCGCAGCGTCACGTCCGTGATACGCAGCGAGGATGACCGCTGTATACCCCTTTTCATCCGCGACATTGAGATTATATTTGGCGCTGATAAAGGTGTCGAGAATAGCAAGATCGCCCTCTCTGGCCGCATTCCATAAATAGGTGTTCAGCGATTGCTTTAGTGCAAGTTCGTTCTGAATCTTTTCGGCGGCCTGAGCCACGGAAAAGCCTGTCGCCAAAAGGCATAGCGTCAGCAATAACGATTTCATCGTTGTTCCCTCCGGGTCTCTTTATTGTCCGCGCCATGAACCGGCGCGGACAATAAAGGCATAACGATTAATCAGATAGCTTCTCTGCCAGTTTTTGTACCGTCGACAGATTGGCTTTGGCTATGGAGGTCAGGCGCGTACCATACTCCTGGTCGGCTTTGTAAAAATACGACAGCATGATATCGCGGCTTTTCTCATCTGCCGTCGCCAGCGCCGATCCCAGACTGTTTACCAGATCGGTGCGATCTTTTTCGCTGTAGGAGCGGTACAACTCGCCGGTTTGCTTAAAGTTCTGCTCACGCTGGATTTTGCTCTGCGTTGTCGTTCCCTGTAACGGCAGGTGGCTGTAACGGGCAGAGGTCAGTTCTTCACGCGGATACAAGCGGCTTGGCTGATAATTCACGCCGTTATCCTGTGTCTTACCGCTGTTCATGCTGCCATCCTGATTGCCGTTGTTGACCTTATTGCGCGGCGCATTAATCGGCAGGCTCAGGCCATTTGCGCCGATACGGTACATTTGCGTGTCGGCATAGGCAAAAAGACGCCCCTGAAGCAACTTATCTTCGGATGGTTCGATACCCGGCACCAGATTTGATGGCGCCATCGCAACTTGTTCGGTTTCCTGGAAGATGTTGTCAGGATTTTTGTTCAGCACCATCTGCCCAATTTTACGCTCCGGCACATTCGGCCAGATTTTGGTGGCGTCCAGCGGATCGAAATCAAATGTTTTCAGCGATTCCGGCGTCAACACCTGAATATAGAGATCCCATTTTGGGAAGTCGCCACGGTTGATAGCCGATACCAAATCGTTCGACATATGGCTGTAATCTTTGCCCTGCACCTTCTCAACTTCTTGAGGATCAAGATTTTTTATTCCTTGCAACGTTTTCCAGCGAAATTTCACGTAGTGAACTTCACCTTTGCTGTTCACGAACTTATAGGCGTGTACGCTATTGCCATCCATATTCCGGTAGGTGGCTGGCGTCCCTTCGTTGGAATAGAGCAATGTCAGTGTACGGATGGACTCGGGTACATGGGAAAAAAAGTCGAAACGGCGAGCGTCATCATCAAGGTTGGTTCTGGGATCGGGTTTAAAGGCGTGAACCATATCCGGGAATTTGATCGCATCGCGGATAAAAAAGGTCGGGAAGTTGTTTCCCACCAGATCCCAGTTACCTTCCGTGGTGTAGAACTTGGTGGCGAAACCTCGCGGATCGCGTAACGTTTCCGGTGAATGATTACCGTGCACCACACTGGAAAAACGCACAAAAACCGGCGTCTTGCTGCCGGCCTTAAATACCTGGGCCATCGTCAAATCGGAGATATCCGCTGTTGCGGTAAATTCTCCGTAAGCGCCGGTGCCGCGAGCATGAACCACCCGCTCCGGGATTCGTTCACGGTTAAAACGCTGTAATTTTTGCAGTAATTGCACATCTTGCAGTAACACCGGGCCGCCATCACCCGCCGTTTGTGAGTTCTGATTATCACCGACCGGCGCGCCATTATCTCGCGTCAGGGTATCGGCAAGGCTTACCGGGCTGATGAAAAGTGCGATTAACACCATCGCCGTACTTTTTTTAAGAGTATAAATGCTGCTCACAGGGCTGTTGCTCATAACGATATCCTCGTTTCTTTGTCGTAAAGTCCATTACCCTGAAGCGTTAGCAATCGCAATCTGGTGAAGCCAAGGATCTTCCCGCCTCAACTCTCAGGGTTATTCAGGCTTACAGCCTGAATGTGCATTACCTTACCCATATGATGACGGATTCGTAAGAGCATCTAACCTATTACATTAATAGTCAGTCCCTTAATTCCTTACTTAAAGTAAGGCGAATGTGCCTTGAAATAAGAATGATGGCGTTATTAATAAGAGGAGAAACAGATGGTTTTTTTGATGCGGATCACACTTTTCTATTTTTCATCAATACGGCCATTGATAAAAATTTTTATAAATAACCTGCGCACCAGCAAGCACGCAGGTGATACTAGCTACTCCTTAGTTGCTGGTATCCAGCGCCGGGAAGCTTTTCACCAACTCATCAATGGCTTTGATCTGTTGCAGGAATGGCTCCAGCTTAGCTAACGGCAGCGCGGAAGGACCGTCACACTTGGCGTTGGCCGGATCAGGATGCGCTTCTATAAATAAACCGGCCAGACCGACTGCCATTCCCGCCCGCGCCAGTTCCGTTACTTGCGCACGACGCCCGCCAGACGCGGCGCCAAACGGATCACGACATTGCAGCGCATGGGTTACGTCAAAAATCACCGGTGAACCGTTGGAGGCCTGTTTCATCACATTGAAACCCAACATGTCCACCACCAGATTGTCGTAACCAAAGTTGCTACCGCGATCACACAGGATCACCTGATCGTTACCGCCTTCGATAAATTTATCGACGATGTTTCCCATCTGTCCGGGGCTGACAAACTGGGGTTTCTTCACGTTGATTACCGCACCCGTTTTCGCCATTGCCTCAACCAGGTCGGTCTGACGCGCCAGAAAAGCCGGTAACTGAATGACGTCCACCACATCCGCCACCGGCTGTGCCTGATGGGATTCATGCACATCCGTAATCACTTTTACGCCGAAGGCCTGTTTTAATTCCTGGAAGATTTTCATACCCTCTTCCAGACCAGGCCCACGGTAAGAATGGATCGAGGAACGGTTAGCCTTGTCGAATGAGGCTTTGAACACGTAGGGGATGCCCAGCTTCTGAGTTACCGTGACATAGTGTTCACAGACACGCATCGCCAAATCGCGTGATTCAAGTACATTCATGCCGCCAAACAGTACAAAAGGCAAATCGTTGGCAACTGGGATATCCCCAACCTTGACCACTTTGTTCTTCATACTTTTACCTTAAATGTCGGATAACTCGAAATTGAATAAATAAAAAAATGCGCTCGCATAAAACATCAATGTAAAACTACGTTAATGTAAAATAACGTTCTTTTGCTCGATGGAATGAATCTGAACTTTGATCATTTCACTCACCGGATCTTCCGGGCATTGCTCAACAAAATAATTCAGGTCGGACAACGCGATGTGATCGCAATCCAGTTGCGCGTAAATCAGGCCGCGATCGCGGATTTCATACGGATCTTCCGGGTCAAACTGTAATACCGCTTCACTGGCTCTCAGGGCCAGTTCCATCTGTTTTTCTTCCATCAGGGCGACCTTCAGCGTATCAAGCATCTTGCGCACTATCAGCACGTTCTCCGCTTCATCCAGATCTTCGTCCATCAACTGTGACGATGGGCCAATGTTGCCTTTCAGCCATACTTCCAGAACGTGCTCGCTCAGGGTATCGCCATTTAGCGGGTTAATCAGCCACATTTCTTCATCCAGCCAGTCCGCTCGGAAAATCAACTGGGTTGGGAAAATCACCGGCATCAGCGGCAGGCCGAGTTCATGGGCGACATGCAGAAAGATAATCCCTAAAGAAACGGGCATCCCCTGCCGCGACTCCAACACTTTATCCAGCCACAACACATCCGAAAGCCGGTAGACGCCACTGGCGCCGCCAAATCCCCAGGTGTGAAAAAAAAGCTCAATCAGTTTCTCAAGTTGCAGATCTTGTTCGAGATCATCAGCGATAACAGAACGGGCTTCATCAGCCAGTCGTTGCAGATTTTGCCGCACATCCTGAGCGGGGAAGTCACGGCGAATAACCTGTGACACTAATACGACACCTTCACTTAACTGTGAACGGTTGAATTCAAAATCAGCAATAGAACTCATAGTTATTCCATCAGCAACAGTAACCTGGCAAGCGAAATCCGTCTCACCGGATTGACGCCTGCCAAAGCGAAAATAAACGCCGGCCAGCAAACCTTCTGGCTACGAGAGCGTTTTTCCAAAGCAATCAGGCGACGCAGAAGTTAAATAATGTAGAAGTTAAATAATAACGCCAAACTGTTTTCCCGTCAGCCAGCTTTATTCGGCAGTAAACGGATAAACAAGATTAATGAAAACCAAACTTCATGCACTGACCAGCAACTACATCACGTCAAGTGGCGATGGTTTTCGTCCATTGCCCAAGCGAGACGCGGTCATTGCCACCGTAATCCTGACAGGTTGCAATCCGTGCGAACCCGTTCCGCTGCAACAGTTGCCGTACCGCCGCCCCTTGCCGCCAGCCATGTTCCAGCAACAGCCAACCGTTTGATTGCAGATAATTTATTGAATTTTCAATGATAAAACGCAGATCGGCCAGTCCATTCTCGGCAGCAATCAGGGCGCTTGCAGGTTCAAAGCGCACATCGCCCTGCGCAAGATGACTATCTGCCGCGTCAATGTAAGGCGGATTACTGACAATCAGAGCAAAACGTGTCGGCGACAGCGGCGAAAACCAGTCGCCTTGCAGGAAACGAACATTCTTTATATTCAGCCGGGCGGCGTTATGTTGCGCCAACGCCACCGCCGCCGGTTGAACGTCAATACCGGTGACCTGACAGTCCGGGCGTTCGCTGGCGATGGATAATGCAATCGCGCCGGCGCCAGTCCCTAAGTCCAGCACGCTGGCGCCGCCGGGCGGCAATCGGGACAATGCCTGTTCGACCAAACATTCGGTATCTGGCCGGGGAATCAGTGTCGCAGGCGATACCGCCAGCGACAGCGACCAGAATTCACGCTCGCCGGTCAAATAGGCAACAGGTTCACCGGCCATGCGCCGCGTCAGCAATGACTCCAACTGCTGTAGCTGCGTTTCGGTCAGTATGGTTTCGCCAAACGCCAGCAGAAACGTGCGCGCTTTGCCCGTAACGAACCCCAGCAACACTTCAGCATCGCGCTTCGGGCTTTCTCCGGCGGCAAGACGCGCCGCCGCCGAGGTTAACCAGGCTTGATAATTCATTATTCCTGCTCAGACAACGCCGCAAGCTGATCGGCCTGATATTCCTGCACCACCGGCTGGATCAGCATATCCAGTTTTCCTTCCATAACCTCATCCAGACGGTACAACGTCAGGTTAATACGATGATCGGTCACCCTTCCCTGTGGGAAATTGTACGTTCGGATACGGTCTGAACGATCGCCGCTGCCCAGCAGGTTACGCCGCGTAGATGCCTCTTCCTGCTGACGTTTTTGCATTTCCGCCGCCCGAATGCGTGCGCCGAGCACCGATAGCGCTTTGGCTTTGTTTTTATGCTGTGAACGTTCATCCTGACACTCCACCACAATACCGGTCGGCAGGTGGGTGATTCGGATAGCGGAATCAGTGGTGTTGACGTGCTGACCACCCGCCCCTGAAGAGCGGAAGGTATCAATACGCAAGTCAGCCGGGTTGATGTCCGGCAGTTCAGCTTCAGGAATTTCCGGCATGACGGCGACGGTGCAGGCTGAGGTGTGGATACGGCCTTGAGATTCGGTTGCCGGTACACGCTGAACGCGGTGACCGCCTGATTCAAACTTAAGCTGGCCGTAAACGCCATCACCGGACACTTTGGCGATCACTTCTTTGTAACCGCCATGTTCGCCTTCGCTGGCGCTCATCACCTCAACCCGCCAACGGCGAGCTTCGGCGTAACGGCTATACATGCGGAAAAGATCGCCGGCGAAGATTGCGGCTTCATCCCCGCCGGTGCCGGCTCGGACTTCCAGAAAACAACCGCGCTCATCATCAGGATCTTTCGGCAACAGCAACACCTGAAGTTGCTGTTCTAACGCTTCATTGGCGGTTTTGGCCTGCTTTAGCTCATCCTGCGCCATTTCACGCATTTCCGCATCATCCAACATCAGTTCCGCAGTCAGGCTATCTTCCTGCACCTGCTGCCATTGTTGGAAACAGCGGGTTATATCGGTAAGTTGCGCATATTCACGCGATAAAGTGCGAAAACGGTCCATATCAGCAATAACGCTGGGCTCACCGAGTAACGTCTGAACTTCTTCATGGCGTTCTTGTAACGCTTCCAGTTTAGCAACGATAGAAGGCTTCATGCGGGCGGTTAAATCCTGTTAAGAGAGATGAATGCTAGTCCAGCCCAAGGCTGTCTCGTAAAATTTGTAAACGCTGCAAATCGCCATCGCGGGCAGCTTGCTGAAGAGATTTGGTAGGAGCATGGATCAAGCGATTGGTTAACCGGTGCGTCAGTTCCTGGATCACCGTTTCAACATCGCTGCCCTGCTGAATGGCGACCAGCGCTTTAGCGGTCATTTCCGCCCGCAACTCATCGGCTTGCGCCCGGTAATCACGGATCGTCTCCACTGCGGATTGCGACCTCAGCCAGGCCATAAAGTCGGCGCTTTCCTGCTGAACAATGGATTCCGCCTGAATCGCCGCGGCTTTTCGCTGCGCCAGGTTATGCTGGATAATGGCGTGTAAATCGTCAACGCTATAAAGATAAACGTTTGGCAGTTTGCCTACTTCCGGCTCGATATCACGCGGAACCGCGATATCCACCATCAACATTGGCTGGTTGCGTCTGGCCTTGAGCGTCCTTTCTATCATCCCTTTCCCGATAATTGGCAATGTACTGGCCGTTGAACTGATGACAATATCGGCATGAACGAGTTGTTCATCAAGTTCGGCCAGCGTGATGACGTCCGCCCCAACTTCCGTCGCCAGCGCCTGAGCGCGCTCGTGGGTACGGTTGGCGATGACCATGCGCCGGACCTGATGCTCGCGCAGATGACGAGCAACCAGTTCAATGGTTTCGCCCGCGCCCACCAGCAGTACGTTAACTTCCGCCAGCGATTCAAAAATCTGTCGCGCCAACGTACACGCGGCGAAGGCCACCGATACCGCGCTGGCGCCGATGTCGGTTTCAGTGCGAACCCGCTTGGCCACGGTAAAAGACTTCTGGAACAACCGCTCCAGTTCGCCGGAAAGCGACTGTTCGCGCTGCGATTCGGCAAAGGCTTTCTTCACCTGCCCCAAAATCTGCGGTTCGCCCAGCACCAGTGAATCCAGCCCGCTGGCAACCCGCATCAGATGGCTGACGGCCGCATTATCATGATGCCAGTAGAGGCTGTTGCGCACGTCGTTCGGTTCGAGATGATGATATCGGCATAGCCAGTCAATAAGTTGCTCAAGTTGGTTTTCCTGCTCTTCCACGCTCAGATAGAGTTCGGTACGGTTACACGTAGACAACAGCACGCCGCCCTGCACCAGCGGTTGCTGTAACAAGCTATCGAGAGCCTGCCCCAGCATATCTGGCGAGAAAGCGACACGTTCCCGCAAAGAAACAGGAGCTGTTTTGTGATTAATACCAAGCGCAAGCAGGGTCATTGAGCAATTCTTGAGTAATACCGGTGTTAGTATGGGTTTCGTTTGCAAGGCATTCTACTTGATGCGGGGAAGCAAGAAAAGCGACGGCGCGCGATGCTTACCCATGAGGTATATACTCTATGGCACCAAATAACCTGCATCGCCGGGAAATAACAAACGTTGACGATGAGCATCAAGCCCGTTAGCGTGACACTCCCTGTGGTACGTAAATTTGATTGATAGGATCACGCGACATGCCGATAAATACCGTCCGTTGCCTGCGGTTACTGCCGTTAGCCAGTCTGTTACTCACTGCCTGTAGCCTCAATCAACCCACCGGTCCGGGGAAAAGTCAGACCTCTCCAGAATGGCAACAGCATCAGCAACAAGTACGCCAATTGAGCCAATATCAGGCGCGCGGTTCTTTTGCCTATATCTCCGATAGGAAAAGAGTATCGGCCAATTTTTTCTGGCAGGACACGCCGCCGCAACGTTACCGTTTACTGTTGACCAATCCGTTAGGCAGTACGGAATTGGATCTTCGTACCCAGCCGGATGGCGTACAAATCACCGATAATCAAGGCCAGCGCTATGAAGGTAGAGACGCAGAAGCCATGATCCAGCAACTGACCGGTATGGCGATCCCGCTGAACAATCTACGTCAATGGATTATCGGCCTGCCGGGAGATGCCAGCGAGTTTACGCTGGATGACCGCTCTCTTTTGAAGACCATCACCTATCGTCAGGGCAATCAAAGCTGGAACGTGGATTATCAGCGCTACAATACTGAGGTTAATCCGCCGATGCCGGTAAGTCTGGAACTGGTTCAGGACGAACAGCGCATCAAGTTGAAAATGAATAACTGGATAGTTAAATAGACCATGCAACCCAATGGCATTGAACCTTGCATTGAAACGTGGCCTTCACCCGCCAAGCTTAATCTGTTCCTTTATATTACCGGCCAGCGTGCGGACGGCTATCACCTGTTGCAAACATTATTTCAGTTTCTGGATTATGGCGACACGCTGACCATTACGCCGCGTCAGGACGATCGTATTAATTTGCTTACGTCGCTGGAAGGCGTTGAGAACGAGCAGAATCTGGTTGTGCGCGCCGCCCGGCTGTTACAACAGCACTGCGTGCGTCACGGCATTCGCCCCGTCCGGTTTGGCGCGGATATCCGTATTGATAAACGTCTGCCGATGGGCGGCGGGCTTGGCGGCGGTTCTTCTAACGCGGCCACCGTGTTGGTGGCACTGAATCATTTGTGGCGTTGCGGATTGGATACGGATACGCTGGCCGGACTGGGTTTACAGCTTGGCGCCGATGTACCGGTGTTTGTTCGGGGCCACGCCGCATTTGCGCAAGGTATCGGCGAAAAGCTGACGCCGGCATCGCCGCCGGAGAAGTGGTATCTGGTCGCCCACCCAGGGATCAGCATTCCCACCCCGCTGATTTTTGGCGATCCGCAGCTAAAACGCGATTCGCCGGTGCGCCCTCTGGAGAGGTTATTAAAACAGACCTTCGTCAATGATTGTGAAGCTATCGCAAGAAAACGTTTTCGTGAGGTTGAACAGCTACTTTCATGGCTGTTAGAATACGCCCCGGCGCGCCTGACTGGAACGGGGGCTTGTGTGTTCGCAGAGTTCGACACCGAGTCCGAAGCCCGCCAGGTGCTTGACCAGGCCCCGGAATGGTTGAATGGTTTTGTCGCGCGAGGCGTTAATGTCTCTCCGTTGCAACGTATACTTTCCGGGCAACTTTAGGTTCTGATAACACACGTTTTGCCGTTAAACGTGTTTTATCAGGCCTGATTCATACACCCGTATGCATATTGTGCCTGTTATTGCGCCCTGCTCCCAATGGCGAGCAGGTACAATATTTCTCTGGACGCAAGCCTGAGGTTCTTCTCGTGCCTGATATGAAGCTTTTTGCTGGTAACGCCATCCCGGAACTAGCACAACGTATTGCCAACCGTCTGTACACCAGCCTTGGCGACGCCGCAGTCGGTCGTTTTAGTGATGGCGAAGTCAGCGTGCAAATCAATGAAAATGTACGCGGTGGTGATATTTTCATCATCCAGTCCACCTGCGCACCCACCAATGACAACCTGATGGAACTGGTCGTTATGGTTGATGCGCTACGTCGCGCTTCCGCGGGGCGTATCACCGCGGTTATTCCTTACTTTGGTTATGCTCGTCAGGATCGCCGGGTTCGTTCCGCCCGTGTGCCAATCACCGCCAAAGTGGTTGCCGATTTCCTGTCCAGCGTAGGTGTTGACCGCGTCTTAACGGTCGATCTGCACGCAGAACAGATTCAAGGCTTCTTTGACGTTCCAGTTGATAACGTTTTCGGTAGTCCTATCCTGCTGGAGGATATGCTGCAGCAAAATCTGGAGAACCCGATTGTGGTTTCCCCGGATATTGGCGGCGTCGTCCGCGCCCGCGCCATCGCCAAGCTGCTGAATGATACCGATATGGCAATCATCGATAAGCGTCGTCCACGTGCCAACGTGTCTCAGGTTATGCATATCATCGGCGACGTTGCCGGTCGTGACTGCATCCTGGTTGACGATATGATCGATACCGGCGGCACCTTGTGCAAAGCGGCGGAAGCCTTGAAAGAACGTGGCGCCAAACGCGTATTTGCCTACGCGACGCACCCGATCTTCTCAGGCAACGCGTATGAAAACATTAAGAACTCCGTCATTGATGAAGTGATTGTCTGCGATACCATACCACTCACGGATCACATCAAATCCTTGCCGAATGTTCGCACGCTGACCTTGTCAGGCATGTTGGCCGAGGCAATTCGTCGCATCAGTAACGAAGAATCCATCTCCGCCATGTTTGAGCATTAATCATATTTGAACCAATCTATCGGTTTGTGACGATAAGCAAGTAAAGCCGCCGGTAAAATGGCGGCTTTGCTATTATGATGAGAGAGATAATCCGTGGCACAACCACAGTTGATGGCGGGAAAATTTAAGAACGAAAACCAGCTACAACCAGTCGGCCATAGCGGATTTTAAAATTCGGTTCAGGAATGGCGCTGACGGCGACAACGTTTATCAAAGTGTTTGACCCACCAATAACGATCCGCCACCTCTTCATGACCACTCACGCGTGCACCAACCAGCCAGAAAATAGCGCCGGCAAAAATCCCCACCAAATCAATGTAGATCATAAAATTAGGTACATTAAATTTAGGCAACTGGCTGATGATGGAATAACCGATGCCGCCAATCATCAACACCATGCCAATCCCCATCAGGGCATTACCCAAAAGTATTGCGTTCTTACGTTTCATCTGTCACCTCCAGATAACATCTGTGGATGAATACGATTGCTGCTATTGATGTAATTATAGACAAGGAAATGATTGAATGAGTGGGTGCAAGATCACAGATACAAGCAGGAATTAATATTTTTTTACGTTTAAAACAAATAAATAGGCAAAAACCTAAATAGTCACTAGTCGGTATCAATTACTGGAGATTTGGCGTTCAACCTGCCCTGTGTGTAAACTAGCGCCTTCATGACTTATTTGAATCATGCGGCATCCCGTGAATACCGCATCAATATTGTGTAGTTGGAATATTACCGTGAGCAGCATTAAATTAATTGTCGGTTTGGCCAATCCCGGCGCCGAATATGCCGCAACCCGCCATAACGCGGGCGCCTGGTACATTGATCGTCTGGCGGAAGCCTACCGTCAACCACTAAAAGAAGAAAGCAAATTCTTCGGCTATACCTCTCGTTTGACGCTGGCCGGGCATGACATCCGTTTATTGGTTCCCACCACTTTTATGAACCTCAGCGGCGAAGCTGTGGCGGCGATGGCGACGTTCTACCGTATTCAACCGGATGAAATTCTGGTTGCCCATGATGAACTGGACTTATTACCCGGCGTCGCCAAACTCAAGTCAGGCGGCGGTCACGGCGGTCACAACGGCCTGAAAGACATTATCAGCAAGCTGGGTAATAATCCCAACTTTCATCGTTTGCGCATCGGTATTGGACATCCGGGCGATAAAAGCAAAGTGACCGGTTTTGTGCTGGGCAAACCGCCAGCCAGCGAACAGACGCTGATCGATGACGCAATTGAGGAAGCCGTTCGCTGCACGGAAATTCTGTTGAAAGAAGACATGGTTAAAGCCATGAACCGTTTGCATTCGTTCAAAGCGGCATAATTCATTCACCGATGCCGATGGCGGTTCGAGATAAATCATCATTCCGTGTATAATCGGCCGGAATATTTTCATTCTGACAGGCAAACGAAAGTAATTGCCTGATAAATAAGTTATTTAAGGTGATATAACCATGGGATTCAAATGCGGTATCGTCGGGCTGCCTAACGTCGGTAAATCCACTCTGTTCAATGCGCTGACCAAAGCCGGTATCGAAGCGGCCAACTTCCCGTTTTGTACCATTGAGCCGAATACCGGCGTGGTGCCGATGCCGGATCCGCGTCTGGACAAACTAGCTGAAATCGTCAAGCCACAGCGTATTCTCCCCACCACGATGGAATTTGTTGATATCGCCGGCCTGGTAAAAGGCGCGTCCAAAGGCGAAGGCCTGGGTAACCAGTTCCTGACCAACATTCGTGAAACGGAAGCCATCGGTCATGTGGTGCGTTGTTTTGAAAACGACAATATCATCCATGTGAATAATAAAGTCGATCCAGCGGACGACATTGACGTCATCAACACCGAACTGGCGTTGTCTGATCTTGACACCTGCGAGCGCGCGATACATCGCGTACAGAAAAAAGCCAAAGGCGGAGATAAAGACGCCAAAGCGGAACTGGCCGCGCTGGAAAAATGTCTGCCGCATCTGGAAAATGCCGGTATGTTGCGTTCGCTGGGTCTGACGGAAGAAGACAAAGCCGCCATTCGCTATCTGAGCTTCCTGACCCTCAAGCCAACCATGTATATCGCCAACGTCAACGAAGACGGTTTCGAGAATAACCCTTACCTCGATAAAGTTCGCGAAATCGCGGCGAAAGAAGGTTCAGTCGTCGTGTCTGTGTGTGCCGCCGTCGAGTCCGACATTGCGGAACTGGACGATGCCGACCGGGAAGAATTTATGGCTGAGTTAGGCCTGGAGGAACCAGGGTTGAACCGTGTTATTCGTGCCGGCTATGAACTGCTGAACTTGCAAACCTACTTCACCGCTGGCGTAAAAGAAGTTCGCGCCTGGACTATCCCTGTCGGCGCAACCGCCCCACAAGCGGCCGGCAAGATCCACACCGACTTCGAGAAAGGCTTTATCCGCGCGCAAACCATTTCCTATGAAGACTTCATTACTTATAAAGGTGAACAAGGCGCGAAAGAGGCCGGGAAAATGCGCTCGGAAGGCAAAGATTACATTGTAAAAGATGGCGATGTGATGAATTTCTTGTTCAACGTCTAAACAATTTTTGTTGTCTCATGAAATCTCACTGACTCTCATGAAGAATAACAAAACCAGTATAATCCACGCAGTTGCGTGGATTTTTTATTTCATTCCGTCTCAAGGCACCTTATAAGAGCGCATTCCAAAATGATTACAGACATGAGTACAATCTGTTTCCATCTTTATTTTAGGTGAGCACAATAGCGGTATAAGAAATAGACAAGGACTTCCTATGCTCACTGATACGCAATGCCGCACTGCCAAACCGAAAGAAAAACTTTATCGACTCAATGACTCCGACGGTCTCTACCTCGAAGTTAAACCCAATGGCAAATCCAGCATGTTCGCGTTGGGTGAGTATCCCGCGGTAAAACTCGCCGAAGCGCGAGAGAAATGCGAGCATGTCGCGAAAACATAAGTACAAGGCACCTTAAAGGTGCAGGTGCGCACCATTTAAGTTCACCGCGCCCTAATAATCCATCCTTTCAGTGATTTTCCTTCATAATAATCCCCCTCACGCCAAAATTACTCGACTCTATAATCATGTTTAAAAACAAATTCCCTTTTTACAGGAATAAGTTTCCTCAAAGATGGCACATCACCTGCATTAATGTCTCAAACGTCACATGACAGGTTAATCAACATATGGATGCATTACGGAACGAAGTTGATCCGGATGGACAGATACCCACCTCCGAAAGAGTGCTAAAGGTAATGCGGATCGTTGCTGAATATGGTCGCCCCGTCAGTGCCAGTGAACTTATTCATGCTTCAGGTTTAAACAAAAGCACATTGTATCGGCTGTTAGCGTCGTTGCGCCGCTGGGGTTTCGTGATGGAGTCTGATGCGATGTATCAACTAGGTCCCGCTTGTCTTCAAATGGCGCTGAACTTTGACGCCGTTACGTTGCTTTCACTGCATGCCAGTGAAGCAATGATTGAATTACGTGATGTCACGCAAGAAACCGTTGCGGTTACAGTCGTGATGAATCAGGAAGCGGTATGCATCAGCATGTTAGAACCCCGGCAATCTTTGCGCTGCTCTTTCGAAAAGGGCCGGAGCTTGCCGCTTCATCGTGGAGCAACAGCGAAATGCTTGCTGGCACATATGCCGCAATCCGCGAGGCAGCATATTACGAAAACCTACTACAACAATATGTTCGAACGCGAAGCCTATGAGAAAGAGTTACTTTCAATTGTTCAGCAGGGTTATGCCTGCAGTGAAAGCGAAGTAGACGCGGGTGTATGGGGGGTCAGCGTTCCCATTCTGTCACCCAGTCAACAACTGCTGGGGGCCTTGACGCTGATGGCTCCAGTCATCCGTACACAGAATAAACATCCGCGTTTCATCGAAGATACGTTGCATGCAGCAAAACGTATTCAGGCCAGCCTGAATACGACATTTGAGCAGACATCACCTGCTTTTCATTATCAATCTTAATTTCAGGAAGTGAGCCCATGTCTACATTCAAACATACAGTTAAACATGCCCTGTTATCACTTGGCTTACTGAGCATTTCAGCAACAGCGCTGGCCGCCGGGGAACCAATCAAAGCGGTAACCGACGCCACTTTTCCACCAATGGAATTTACTGAAAACCAAAAAATAACGGGATTCGATATTGATCTGACTGAAGCTATCGCGCACAAGCTTGGTCGTTCCGTGCAGTGGACCAACGTCGATTTTAAAGGACTGATCCCCAGCCTGACGGCAGGACGTGCTGATATCGCCGTATCGGCTATCTATATAACGCCAGAGCGTCAGCAGGTCGTTAATTTCACTCAGCCTTACATGGCAGGTGGCCTCGTTGTCCTGGTCAAAGAAGGCAATGACGCCATCAAAAGTGCAGATGACTTAAAAGGGAAAAAGGTCAGCGTACAGACCGGAACCAAATCCGTCGAGTGGCTTCGCACCCATATTCCAGAAGCGCACACCGCTGAAGTTGAGAAGAACCAGCAGATGTTCAATCTGGTCAGTATCGGACGCGTGGATGCGGCGGTAACCGGTAAACCCGCTGCATTCCAGTACGCTCGTACCCGTGGAGGTGTAAAAATTCTCCCTGACACCCTCACCAACGAAGAATATGGCATTGCCGTGCGCAAAGATGAAACCACACTGGTTGCCGATATGAACAAAGCTCTGGAACAGTTGAGAACCGACGGCAGCTATCAACAGCTGGTCGATAAATGGTTCCCGGGTTCGGCGAAGTAATTCACTGGCGAAGACACAGGATGAATGATGAGTTTAGATCTTAATTTCTCGCCAGTGTTTGCCAGCAGCGATGCGCTGCTGGCAGGCACGTTGGTGACAATTGAAATAACCCTTTGCGCTCTGATTCTGGGGTGCGTACTGGGCTTGATGATAGGTGTTGCCAGAATCAATCCACAGCGAAAAGCCGCGTATGGTATTGCCAGCGCTTACGTCGCGGTGATCCGCGGCACACCGCTGTTAGTACAACTGTTTATCTGGTATTACGGCCTGCCGCGACTCGGGATCATGCTGCCCTCCTTTTTCTGTGGCGTCATTGGTCTGGGCCTCTACTCCGCCGCCTACATTTCAGAAATTGTACGCGGCGCTATAACCTCAATTGATCGTGGACAGAATGAAGCTGCACGTTCGCTGGGCATGTCATCAAAGCAGGCAATGATGAAAATCATTCTGCCTCAGGCCGTTGTACGTATGTTGCCACCATTGGGTAATGAATTTATTGCGTTGATTAAAAATTCCGCGCTGGTCTCTTTGATAACGATCCACGATGTGATGCAGCAGGGTAATACCATCATCAGTAATACCTATCGCGACCTTGAGACTTACCTAGTAATTGCGATTATTTACTTTGTGTTGACCAGCCTGACCGTAATGGCATTGCGGCACTTTGAAAAACGGCATCATCAGAGAGGGGTACAGTAATGTCGAGTCACAAAGCCAGCTTACAACCGCAGATCAGTGTTCGCGATCTGCATAAACGTTATGGCGACAATGTGGTGCTGAATGGCATTGATTTTAATGTATTCAGCGGCCAGGTGATTGTCATCATCGGACCAAGTGGTTCCGGCAAGAGCACATTCCTGCGCTGCTGTAACGGGCTAGAACTGCCCGAGCGCGGGGATATTATGCTGTGCGGCATACCTTTGATCAGCAACGGGAAGCCTCTGCCAGAGAAACAGTTGAATGAACTGCGCAAAGAGGTGGGCATGGTGTTCCAGTCCTTCAACCTGTTTCCTCACCTCTCTGTTCTGGAAAACTTGTGCGTTGCGCCAGTGATGTTGCGCAAAATTGATAAAGCAAAAGCGCAGCAGCAGGCAATGTCACTGCTCGAAAAAGTGGGGCTGGCCGCGAAAGCACAAGCGATGCCGGGCAATCTTTCCGGTGGACAAAAGCAGCGTGTTGCTATTAGCCGCGCGCTGGCGATGTCGCCCAGCGTGATGCTTTTTGATGAGCCCACTTCTGCGCTTGACCCTGAATTGGTCGGCGAAGTGTTACAGGTG
Source organism: Brenneria salicis ATCC 15712 = DSM 30166 (assembly GCF_003315515.1). GTDB lineage: Bacteria > Pseudomonadota > Gammaproteobacteria > Enterobacterales > Enterobacteriaceae > Brenneria > Brenneria salicis. The sequence continues at coordinate 44,254 of NZ_QNRY01000004.1, forward strand.
ATGAAGATGCTCGCCAGCGAAGGCATGACCATGATGGTGGTAACGCACGAGATGGGATTTGCACGTGAAGTGGCTGATGTTGTCGTGGTGATGGATGGCGGCGGCATCGTGGAAGCCGGTCCGCCTGAGCAGATATTTGGCGCACCGCAAAGTGAGCGTACCCGCCAATTCCTCAATGCTGTTTTAACACGACAATAGTACCAGAACTGAGAAACGTAACGTATGAACACCCACCAGATTTTTGCCCGTCATGCCTGGCTTGAACGAGGCTGGCAACGGGATGTACTGATTTCATGGAACCACGAAGGTTTAATTACAGCCGCAGAACCCAACTCAACGCCAGCTGAAGGGATCGAGTCGGTGTCCTGGCTGCTACCAGGTATGCCAAACCTTCATTCACACGCCTTCCAGCGAATTTTTTCCGGCATGGCTGAATTTCGTCAAAACCCTGCGGATAGCTTCTGGAGTTGGCGGAAACTGATGTATGAATTTGCCCAGCAAATCACACCGGAACAACTCGAAATTATTGCCACACAGTTATATCAGGAGATGCTGGCGGCGGGTTATACCTCAGTCTGCGAATTTCATTATGTGCACCACCAGCCCGGGGGAAAGCCCTATCAGGACGCGATCGCGATGAGTTCAGCGCTGGTCCGCGCGGCTCAGTGCACTGGAATAGGCATGACGTTGCTGCCGGTGCTGTATCAGACCAGCGGCTTTGGCGGTCAGCCGCCAGAGGTTCATCAGCGCCGTTTTACCCATGATATGTCATCCTTCCTGGCTTTTTGGGATCAGTTATTCGGCCTTTGTCAGTCGTCGAACGTAAAACTGGGGCTGGCTCCTCACTCATTACGTGCGATAAATCCTGCTGATTTGCAGGCAGTGCTGTCTCACATCTTTGCGGCAGATGCCACCGCCCCCGTACATATTCATGTCGCAGAACAACAGAAAGAGGTTGATGACTGCTTAGCCTGGAGCGGGAAGCGCCCAGTGCAATGGTTACTGGATAATTTCGATGTTGATTCTCGCTGGTGCCTGATTCATGCAACACATATGGATGCACAGGAATATCGGGAAGCGGCAGATACCGGTGCGGTTATTGGTTTATGTCCAACCACAGAAGCGAATCTCGGGGACGGCATTTTTGATTACCGTCAGTGGCAAATGTATAAAGGCTCTTGGGGTATTGGCTCGGACAGCCACATTACCGTGAACGCAGCGGAAGAGTTGCTGCAACTTGAGTATTCGCAGCGACTGCGGAATCAGCAGCGTAATATCTGCTGCAACAGCGTGGAACCCGATGTTGCCACATATCTCTACCGGAAAGCGTTACAGGGAGGAGCACAAGCGTCTGGCAGACTCATTTCGGGCATACAGGCGGGTCAATATGCTGATTTTGTTGAGTTGGACGCCGAGCATCCTGCTTTGGCAGGTATTTCGTCAGATTACCTGCTTGCCGCTCATGTATTTGCAAGCTCACGACAAACTGCCATCAGGCGTGTGTGGACCTCAGGTACGCTGTGCTATCAGGGGATGAGCATGCCAGCATCATTACATCATGACATCGCCGCCATCCGTCGTCGCGTGCTGGCAAATCGCATAGAGGAATAAAAGGTGACAGAGACCGAAGATTATATTTTTCACCGTGGAACGGCTCCACTCTTTGTTACAATGCCACATACCGGAACGGCTATTCCAGCGCATATCGCGGGCCGTTTGACGCCTGAAGCACAGAGCGTGCCTGATACCGACTGGCACATTGAAAAGCTGTATGCTTTTGCGAAAGAGATGGGGGCATCAATATTACAGGCCAAGTGGTCGCGCTATGTGGTCGACCTCAACCGCCCACCCAATAATGAATCGCTGTACCCAGGTCAGGCGACAACAGGATTATGCCCAGTGAATCTTTTTGATGGCGGAGAAATCTATCTTCCTGGCTGTCTACCCGATGCTGCAGAGATCGCCCGGCGCCGGGAACAATACTGGCAGCCCTGGCATGACAAGCTTCAGGCAACACTGAAAGAATTATGCGGCGATTTTCCACGTGTGGTTATGTGGGATGCGCATTCAATACGTTCGGTGTTGCCGCAATTCTTTTCCGGAAAATTGCCGGACTTCAGTATTGGCACAAATAATGGAACGAGTTGTGACCAAAGGCTTGAGCGACAGATTACAAATATCGCACAGCAGAGCCCCCTGTTTACCGCAGTAAATAATGGTCGCTATAAGGGGGGGTATATTACCCGAAATTATTCGGATCAAAGTCAGGGGATTCATACCTTGCAGATGGAACTGACGCAAAGTACTTATATGCAGGAAGTTCCTCCCTGGGTATGGAATGCGCAGCATGCGAGTAACATGCAGGAAAGACTCAGGCTCATGCTCGAAAGCACTATTGAGTTTGCGCAACACAGTTAAACTGTTATCAATGATAGATCATATCCAGTCAGGATGTGCTCTATTCATCCGGCTATTCTCTTAAGAAACGCTACTTAATTAGCCAGTTATACGCTGGTCATCGCCGGATTAGTGATGACCAGCGCCAGGAACTGCTAATACTCACGCCCATCGGCGTAAGCAGTGGAGCCGCCTGTTGCAGGGATTTTCCCCGCTTCACGACTTTTTGAACGACAACAGCGCGTTGCCCATTGCTGCCACAAACTTGTCCTGCTGGTTGATTACCGCCTGAATGCCCGCCTCATCCTGAACATTATCCAGCATATTAATCGCCTGAATTTCCAGAACCCGTCCTTTGACCAGCATGGAACAAAGGGAATGCATCACTTTATTGTTCAGGATGGTCTGTAAACAACGGAATCGCGTCGTCCCGTTAACCGGCACATCCCGCTTGTCGGGTCGAATGCGCTGGCGCAGCATCTCTTTTTCCGTACTGGCGATAACCCGATCCAGATCGCTGTCCAGCGAAGCTTCCGCCACCTTGCCGTTTTTGTCAGGCGGTAACGTATAAAGCGTCACCAGCGCCTTATTACCGGAGAGATTATCGATATACTCCGCTTGCAATGCGTGATTTGGCGCATCAACCACCACCTCGCGTTGCGTCATATTCAATACTTTTTTAGGTAATGCTGAGGCCAGATCTTGCGAGGTATAACCCGCTATCCGGTCAGCATCGCCGTTATCTGCCAGCGTACACAGCGGCAGCGCCAACAACAGGCCGCAAATCCCTTTCTTTATCGCGCCGTTCCTCATGTCGTTCTCCCGTGACTGATTTTTTAGACCACTTTATCGCTATCAGATGAGGATAGGATAGCCTTTTTTGTATACGGCGTGTGTTGTATCACAGCGAGTGTCGTGTCACAGCGAGGAGTTGGCGAATGGGGAGACGCCGCGCCTTTACATTTAATTTGTCCCCATCGCAAACAGTTCTCCCCGGCGATAAGGCTATTGGTAACCAGGCTGCGGGAACATTTATTTGAGCGCACGGCGCTGATGCGAAAACTCAGCGTTTGAAAAACAATTTTGCCGGCGTAATCAAACCTCAGGCGCAAAACAGACGGCGACTTCACTACAGCTTTCACAAGATGGCGAACGGCAGGTCAGTTCCCCATCCACCGACAGACACAACTGACGATAGAAAAATTTTTTCCAGCGCATGTTCTGCGCATTCATTTCAACCAGCGGCGCAAAGCAGACGGTCATCAATTCACGGAGTTCGTCACGTGACGCCAGCCCCAAATCCTGCCACAGATGATTGAAACTCATTGAAGCGCTGGCGATTAACCAGTGCATCGGCGCCGCGTCTTCATCCATATATTGCAGCAACCAATCCGCCAACTGCTCGCACTCCGGCTGGCGTGAACGCAGCAACATACTTAACAAGGCGTCCTGCTGCGCCAGCGGTGCGGGACGCGCTGGCGTCTCGCGTCCCACTCGCTGCAACAGCCGTTGCCAGTCGTCGTTATTCAGATGCATCTGGGCGGGGAAGCGCGCCAGCCCTCGCAGATGATTATCGACCAGATAACGCAACCATGCCAGCGGCGTGGATAAGATTGTCATCATGCCACCCCCTGCTGACTGACCTCCACCTGAGCACGTTGCATCCACCATTGTTCCAGCGTTTTGCGAATGGGTTGCCATGCGCCGTTGACACAGGGTTCGATGCCCTCCGCTTCCAGCCGCTGCCAGGGCGCCATCCCGATACGAGCGCAAAATACGGCTTTGACATCCGCCAGCAACGCAATGACCTGATCCAGCCGATCTTCCGGCTCGCCTTCCTCGCACTCCGTCGGACTCTTGCAGTAGCGCTGGGTGAAACGCTCACCCAACGGGATAATGCCCGCACGGGAAATACTGAAAATATGAAAGCGATCCACATGACCAAAATGTTGATCGATCACCTCGCCTTGTCCGCTGGCGACGGCCACCAGACAGGCATCGGCTTCTTCTGATTCCCCCTGTGACGCGATGCTGGCCTGAATGCTTGCCCGCCGGAACAATGCCGGCAGCCACGATTCCTGGCGGTCAGGCAATGAAGCCAGCGGAAATTCCTGGCTGCGATCTTCGCCCAGCATCCCTATCGCATCAGCGCGACACTGTTGGCAATGCGCCATTTGCGGCATATGCCGTCCGCAATGGCCGCGCACCTCGCCCAGCGTTTCCGCATCCGGTTCGCGCACGCCTTCCAGACCAAACCGGGTGCCATGCTCCGGCCTGGCAATCAGCGGCATTACATTATGCAGCACGGCTCCCCATTGGCGCGCCTGCAAGCTGACCTCGCTGAGATGCGCGGCATTGATTTCCGGGATCAGGACAGAATTCACTTTCACCATAATGCCGTGTTCCGCCAGTTTGCGAATGCCTTCACCCTGCCGTTCAATCAGCAAATCGGCGGCGATACGCCCGTTCAGTTTGTCGCCTTCGTACCACAGGCCGTCATAGATTTTTTCGGCAATCACGGCATCGATGGCGTTCACCGTGACAGTGACATGATCGACGCCGATATCCACCAATCGATCGATGACATCCGGCAGCATCAGGCCATTGGTGGACAGGCACAACTTAATATCCGGCAATTCCGCCCGCAGCCCTTCCAGCGTTTTAAAGGTACGGGCAATGTTAGCCAGCGGATCGCCCGGCCCGGCAATGCCAATCACCGACAATTGCGGGATCTGTGATGCGACATATTTCGCTTTGGCGATCGCTTGCTCTGGCGATAAAAGTTCCGAGACAACGCCGGGACGGGATTCATTGCTGCAATCGTACTTGCGGTTGCAATAGTTGCATTGCAGATTGCAGGCCGGCGCCACCGCCAGATGCATCCGGGCGTAGCGATGATGGGCCAGCGGCGAGTAACAAGGGTGGCGAGACACTTTATCCGCCTGTAACGGGGTAAACTGCGCCGTATTCATCGGCCCGCATGATCGTTTGCCTGAAAGAGATGCGTTGTCTGTCATATGCTTAACCTCAATAATGAGCGACCTCATCTCTTTGGTGCAAACGGCATGCCGGACAATCACGAAGATAAAACGTTTATTTTATAGTGGGTTAGCGATTAACTTTACTGCTTCATAACTGACATTGTCTGACAATGTATTGAGTGCGACATTGGTGTGGCCGAGGGCTATCCGACCTCCCCTTTACTCATAACGCATCTCACATGCGCTGCATATTAATATTCATAATCTGAATACGATACGCCACCTGGCGCGGCGTCATTCCCAACAGGCGGGCGGCTTTGGCTTGTACCCAGCCGGTGCGTTCCAGCGCCGCAATTAAACGTTGCCGCTCATCCTGAATATTTTCAATGTCGGGTTCGTGATTCATATTCGTGCCAACATCGTTGGCGATTTTGTTGCGATTAAACGGCGCCAGCGAGTTTTCTTTGTAGTTGAATAGAATAACATCCCGGTCAATTAAACCGTCCTCCGCCATCACCGCTGCTCGCTCCAGACAGTTTTCCAGTTCGCGCACATTACCCGGCCAGTCATAGCTCATCAGCAAGCGTATCGCGCCGTCGCTGATATGCAGTTCCCGACCTTGCCGCTTGCTGAGCTTGGCGATCAGAAACTGCGCCAGATCCTGTACATCCTCAAGCCGTTCACGTAACGGCGGCAAAAAAATCGGCATCACATTCAGGCGGTAATAGAGATCTTCACGAAAATTCCCGGCTCTGACTTCATCTTCCAGGTTGCGGTTGGTCGCCGCGATGATGCGCACATCCACCCGCAGCGTCTCATCGCCGCCGACACGCTCCATTTCGCCCTCCTGCAAAATACGCAGCAGCTTGGTTTGAAACGACGCGCTGCTCTCGCCGATTTCATCCAGAAACAATGTGCCGCCATCCGCCAGTTCAAAACGCCCTTTGCGCTGCTTGACCGCCCCGGTAAAGGCCCCTTTTTCGTGGCCGAACAGTTCGCTTTCAAGCAGCGAATCGGGCAACGCCGCACAGTTGAATTTCACAAACGGCGTACCGGCACGCGGGGAATTGTAGTGAATGGCGTTGGCGATCATCTCTTTACCTGTGCCGCTTTCTCCCCGGATCAGCACCGTGGTGTCCCAGCGCGATACCTGACGCATCAGGTCGAAGATATGTCGCATCGGCTGACTTTTACCGACGATATTGTCAAAACCATACTGCTGCTGAACTTTTCGCCGCAGGCTGTCGCGTTCACTGCGCAACGCTTCGCTTTCCCCTTTGGCATGCCCGATTAAGCGCACGGTTTGCGCAATCAGGTTAGCCACCATTTCCAGAAAACGGGTGCTGGAAGGCAATCTGTCCTCATGCAATTCCATCGGCTGGGCCGCCAGCACGCCAAGCGGCATCTCATCCGGGCCGGGGATCGGCACGCAGATAAACGGCAGCGCATAATCATAGAGATTGAGGCGATCCAGAAAACGCGGATCGTCCGATACCCGCGGCAGCACCAGCGATGTCCGCTGGCTCATCACGGCGCCCAGAATGCCCTCGCCAACCCGATAACGCACGCCGCGCCCGCCTTTGACCACCTGTGTATCCGCGCCTTGCAACGCTTCAATAAACAGCGAGGCACGATCCTTATCAAACAGACACACCATGCCATATTGCATAAATGCATGGTCGTGCAGCGCCTGGATCATCTCTTCCAGCGTGTGCTGCACATCCAGAGAATGGCTCAACGCCACACTGATTTTATGCAGCGCCACCACCTGTTGCTGTGAATCCAGGCGTCGGGAAAGTCGTTCTGTCGTGGGGAAATGCGCCATTTTATCCTCCCAAAGCTTCTGTATCGGTGAGGCATAAGCTGTCAACCGGCAGCATGAGCATCATCAAGGTGCCGTCTGACGCCGTTTGTTCGGTGGTAACCGAGCCACGCAGTTGCGACATGATCATCTGTATCAAACGCAATTCCATGCATTGACCGGTCGCCAATATTTCTATCATCGGGTGAGCCGCCTCCTGCACGCAGGACGGAAGGTTATCGGTGACGACAAAGCACAGTCGCTGGCACTGCTGCCTGACCTGAATGGAGATCAACACCTCATCCCGCATTTTCCCCGCCAATGCCAGGCAGCGATCAAGCCACAGGCTCAAGGCGGTCAGAATCAGCGTTCGCTGACCGCGCAGACTGAGATCCGGTGAGGAACAAGACCACACCAGCTTGCCGGACGGCCCCATACGATACCGATAGATATCAGCCAGATCCGTCATCATCGCGGTGACGGGAACGCGCTCTTGCGGTTCCTGCTGCAATGGAGGACGACATGCCGTCAGACGGGCGATCGCTTCTTTTCCTTCATTCCAGGCGGTGCGCAGCGCGACACTATCGATATCGGGATTCAGACGCAACGCGGCGGACAGCATGTTCAACGGGCAACTGAGTTGAATTAACGCGGCGTCCAGCGTTTCGCGGATCGCCGCCATCATTTTATTGACGCTAATCTGGCGCTCAAGCTGCGCCCGGCGATCCTGCGTCATTTGTCGTTGCTGCTCCGTGCAATCGACAATCACCACCAACTGTCGCGGCGGCGCGTTGTCGGTGAAATAAAGACTGGCTTCCTCATTGACCGCGTGCAGCGGCCAGCAACTCACCGCAAACCAACGCTGGACGCCGCGAATGGTCAACGGCGTCATGGCGGAATTCTCGTTACCATTCAGGCAATCCAGCAACACCAGCGGTTCCTGACCGTCACAATCGGCGCTGAGGGTTTTGTAGGCCAGATTGTCCATCACGATATTTTGCTCTCCTTCCACCACCACCACCGCCGCCGGAATGTTATTCAGCACCGCGGAAATCAGCGTCATCTGGTTACGCACCCGCTGCGCCAGCGCGTAGCGTTCGCTGATGTCTTTATGCATGCCGAGATAATGTTCAATTTCCCCTTGCGCATTGACGATCGGGGAAATGGTGATTTCCGCCAGATAGAGCGACATATCCTTGCGCTGATTGATAAGCTGACCGCTCCACGAATTGCCGGCGGTAATCGTCGACCATAGCGACTGGTATACCGACGCGGGCGTCTGATGGCTGGAAAGCAGATTATGATTGGCGCCCATTAATGTATGCAGCGAGTAACCGCTCAGTTCACAGAAAGCGGGGTTGGCATACACAATATTGGCCTGCGGATCGGTAATCGAAATCGCCACTGAAGATTGTTCAACAGCCGTATGAAATAGCGCCGCGTGCAGCCCTTTTCCTCCCAGCGATGATGTTATCAACTGTACATCATCCAAGACTAACGATGAACTCATCCGGGCCCCTCCGGTTTGCATAGCGAGTCTGTCGGCTTCATGACAAATTGTCAGATTAAGGAACAGACATCGAACGACATGAAATACCCCTGTTTACGGTGCAAGATTTATTCCCCTCCGCGAAAAAAACGCAAAAACCTTGATCACGATGTGGGTTTTTGCCGCTATATCCCGATTTCCGTCATCTGTGATCGCTGTCACGCCATTTTCTGTCGCGACGTTGCCCGTTTTTGGCGCACATTTTTGCACCTTGAGTGAACATTTATTAACCCGTTCAAGCTGGCACGCCTTTCGCAATACCCCTCAGGGAATCTCGACCTCTGGGGGAGAAATGAAAGAGATACTGTTAATCATGCTGGCTAATATTCTGGTCAACAATGTGGTGCTGGCGCGCTTTTTGGGACTCTGTTCCTTTATGGGCGTCACCAATCAGGTCAAGGCGGCGATAGGGATATCCATTGCGACCACGGTGGTGATTACACTGGGTTCCGCATTAGGTTGGTTGGTTGAGTACTGGATCCTGGCCCCGCTCGATCTGGTTTACCTGCGTTTGCTCTCGGTCATTCTGATCATTGCCTCGCTGGTTCAGTTGATTGAAATGGTGATTGCCAAATACAGCCCGCCCCTTTACCGCTCACTGGGCATTTTTCTTCCGCTGATTACCACCAACTGCGCTGTGCTGGGCGTGGCGTTATTGGTGCTTCAGGATCGGCTGAGTTTTACCCACAGCGTATTCTTTGGCTTCAGCGCCTCGCTGGGGTATTCGCTGGTGATGATTATTTTTGCCGGACTGCGTGAACGGCAGGCCAGCGCGCTCCCGCCGTTGTTATTCAAAGGGACGCCGCTCAATTTTATTACCGCCAGTATTCTGGCGCTGGCCTTTACCGGCTTTGCCGGATTGTCGTCATGAGGGGTGTGAGATGTTGATACTGACTTTACTCGCCCTGCCGTTTATCTCCGCGATAATCGGCGCATTGCTCGGTTATGCCGCCATCTACCTGAAAATAGAAAGCGACCCGATGGTCGATAGCATTACGGCGTTATTGCCAAGCGGCCAATGCGGTCAATGCGGCTATCCCGGCTGCCGTCAGGCCGCAGTCGCCATGGCCAGCGGAAAAGCCGCCGTTACCATCTGCGCCCCCGGCGGCAACGCGGTGGCGCAGCGCATCGCCGCCTTGATGGGCGTCAGTCTGGATGACAGCGAGGCGCAGGGGCCGATGGTGGCGATGATCAACCCTCAAAGGTGCGATGGTTGCGGTCGTTGCCTCAAACAGTGCGCCTTCGACGCGATTATCGGCGCCACACGTCAATTACATGGCGTACTCAGCGAAGACTGCACCGGTTGCGGTTCCTGTGTCGATATCTGTCCGCAAGACAGCATTCATCTTTATGCCGATCCGCAACTTACCCCCACCGTCGCCAAACCCGGTTTAGCGCCGCGCCAGGAGCCCAACTATGCTTAAAGCCCTCACGACGCCCCACGGCGGCATTCGTCCCTATAGCCATAAATCCTTAACCCGTGAACGGGCGATTCGAACGTTGCCCACGCCGGAAAAACTGGTGCTGCCGTTGCGCCAGCATACTGGCGCGCCCGCGATTCCGGTGGTGACCATTGGTGACACCGTCACAAAAGGTCAATGCCTGGCCCAGCCGTTTGGCCGGATGTCGGCGCCGATACACAGTCCGACCGATGCGATCGTGACGGAAATCGTGACCGGCGACGCGGGCTATATTCAACTGCGCACCCAGCCCGCCACCTCGACTGTCTCTCGGTTGAGCACCACCGAAGACAGCAGCGTCGAGCGCATGCTGTCGCTTATCGCGCAGGCCGGGATTGTCGGCATGGGCGGCGCCATGTTCCCGGCGGCGGATAAAATCCGTCTGGCGATGCGCCATGACATCAACTACCTGATCATCAATGGCGGCGAGTGCGAACCTTACATCACCGCCGACGAACGCATGATGCAGGAGCAGGCCGAATTTCTGATTGGCGGCATCCGCTATCTGCAACAACTGACCAACGCGCGTCAGGTCTATATCGGGATTGAAGACAACAAACGCGAGGCCCTTCTGCGTCTCGACCGGCTGTGTGAGGATGAACCCGATATCGAGGTGGTGGCCTTGCCGTCGCTCTACCCAATGGGCTCCGCCAAGCAGTTGATAGAAGCGGTGACCGGACAGCAAATCCCTCAAAACAAACGTTCGCCGGAAATGGGCGTACTGGTTCAGAACGTCGGCACCTGTATCGCCATCTTCCAGGCTATTCGCTTCCGTCAGCCTTTGACTCACCGGGTGATTACCGTCAGCGGTCGGGCGGTTGAAGAACCCGGTAATCTGCTGGTGCCGATCGGGACGCCGATCAACACCATTATCGCCGCCTGCGGCGGGCTGAAAAGCACACCGGCACGCATGATCCTCGGCGGGCCGATGATGGGCCGCGCGACTACCGATCTCAATGCCCCCATCACCAAAGGCACCAGCGGCTTGCTGTTGCTGACCGAGGATGAAATTCCCCAGCCGCACAGCAGCGCCTGTTTGCGTTGCGGTCGCTGTGTGGATGCCTGCCCGATGGGGTTGCCGCCGCTGGCGATGCTGGCCGAGTTGAAGATTGACCAACTGAATAACGCCCGCGATCTGGGGCTGAATAGCTGTTTACTGTGCGGTTCCTGTTCATGGGTTTGCCCCGCCGTACTGCCGCTGACACAGTTCTTCGACTGGGGACAACAACAATTGCGGCTGGAACAACGCCGGGACAACAAAATGCAACGCGCCGGCGCCAATAGTCTGCGGCGGCAGGAACGGCTGGCCCGTGAAGCCGTCGAAAAAGCCGCGGCGAAAGCGGCCAAACCGTCGCGCCGCCGTAACGTTGCGCCAGATGCGCCGATGGAGGGTTCCGCATGTTGACATCACCTCATGTTCATCAGGGGCTCAGTACCCGGAACCTGATGTATAAGGTCAATCTGGCGTTGATGCCGGTGGTTATGCTGGGGATTGTCCAGTTTGGCGCCCCAGCGTTGATGCTGATGGTCACCTGTATTATCACCGCCTTGCTGTGCGAAGCCTTGTGCCTGCGGGCCAACCCGGTTTCGCTCGGCCATGTGTTCGACGGCAGCGCCTTGCTGACCGCCCTGTTGTTCGCCCTGAGTCTGCCGCCCCATGCGCCGCTGTGGTTGGGCGCGTTTGGTTCCGCCGTCGCCATCCTGCTGGGTAAACATATTTACGGCGGGCTGGGACAAAACCTGTTCAATCCGGCGATGCTGGCGCGGGTCGTGGTGCTGATTGCTTTCCCGGTGCAAATGACGCAGTGGGTGGTGCCAAGCGAGTTCTGGAACGGCGCGGTCTACTCCCTGCATACCGATGGCACCACCAGCGCCACCTTGCTCGGCGCGTTTCGTGAACAGGCAGTGGCCTCGTTCTCTTGGGAAAACATGCTGCTGGGCACCCATAATGGCAGCTTCGGCGAAACCTCCACGTTGTTGCTCGCGCTAAGCGGCCTATGGTTATTGCAACAGCGGGTATTCAGTTGGCATGCCCCGATCGCCATGCTGGTCGGCTGCCTGTTGCCGGGGATGACCCAATGGTTTATTGCGCCGCAATCCATTTTACCGCCGTTGGCGCAACTCACCACCGGCGGTTTGATGCTGGGCGCCGTATTTATCATCACCGATCCGGTCACCGGCCCCGGTAGTCCGCGTGGCCGTCTGTATTACGGCACGCTGGCGGGCTTTCTGGTCTGGGCCATCCGCAGCTTTGGCAATTATCCCGAAGGCGTCGCCTTTGCCATTCTGCTGGTGAATGCCATCACCCCGTTGATCGATAGCTGGACGCGTCCGCGGGCCTATGGCTATCAGACCCAAAAGGAGAAATAACATGGCTGCCGCGTCAGGTACCAAACTGCGCTGGCCGCCACGCAGTCACCCCGTCAACCTGAGCTTGTTGCTCGGCACCTTTACCCTGCTCATCAGCCTGATGGTTGCCGGTACCTGGTGGTCAACCTACGCCGAGATTGAATTGCGCCACCAGGAAGATACCCAGCGCCAGTTGGCGGCGGTCTTCCCCAGTGAACTGCATGACAACCCGCTCAGCGACAGCGAAGTCACATTAACGCTGGATGGCGCGCCGGTACGGGCTTATCGCGCCACGCTGCAAGGCCGGCCCAGCGGCGTGGTGATGTTTGGCGGCGAAAAAGGTTACAGCGGCATCATCAGCCTGCTGATCGGCATTGACGCCAACGGGGAACTGACCGGCGTGCGGGTTATCTCCCATACGGAAACGCCGGGCCTGGGCGACAAAATCGAAGTAAACCGCAGCGACTGGATAACGGGGTTTAACGGCAAGTCGCTGCAAAACACTTCGGAAAAACAGTGGCATGTCAAAAAAGACGGCGGCGATTTCGATGCCTTCACCGGGGCCACCATTACCCCGCGCGCCGTAGTGAAGGGGGTTCACCGGACACTGCAACTGTTCCAACGACATCGTGCTCAATTGCTGGGTTTAACGCAGGAGAAAGCCAATGAGTGAGATTACCGCCACCGCGCCGGTCGATCGTCCCGCCTACCGCGCTATTCTGGTCAGCGGGATCTGGACCAATAACATCACCTACGTGCAGATCCTCGGACTCTGTCCGCTGATGGCCGTCACCACCACCGCCACCAACGGTTTCGGGATGGGCGTCATGACCACCGCGGTACTGGCGGGGGCTAATTTGCTGGTATCGCTGCTGCGCAGCCTGACGCCCAATCAGATCCGCATTCCGGTTTATATTCTGATCATCTCCAGTCTGGTGACGGTGCTCGATCTGACGATGAATGCCTGGATGCATGATCTGCATAAAATCCTCGGCCTGTTTATTCCGTTGATCGTGGCGAACTGCGCTCTGCTGGGGCGCGCAGAATCCTTTGCCGCCCACAACCCGCCGTTCGCCGCCACGCTGGACGGCATGGCGACCGGGTTAGGCTTTACTCTGGGCCTGACCTCCATGGGCGCGATCCGCGAAATTATCGGCAGCGGAACGCTGTTCAGCGGCGCGGAACAATTGCTGGGGCCGACGTTCCGCTTTCTGGAAATGCATCTGTTGCCCAATTATGACGGCTTTATTCTGATGCTGTTGCCGCCCGGCGGTTTTGTGGTGATGGGATTTGTTCTGGCGGGGATCCGCGGCATTAAGGTGTTGCGTTACGGCGCCGACGTGCTGAAGAAAGAGGCTAGCACTGGCTGCGGCGCGGGATGCGGAGGCTGCCGCTGATGAAATTCACCATAGTCCATGTCAATGGCGACCAAAGCCGTTGCGTCGAGATGGATTTGCCCGCGCCCGTCACCTTGCGCGAAGCATTTCTGGCCTCCCCGTTGCCCGCGTTGTTTCCCTGGCTCGACCCGGATACGCATCGCATGGGCGTCTTTGGACGCCTGTGCGCCGCAGACAGTGAAGTCCATGAAGGCGATCGGGTGGAAATCTATCTGCCGATCCAACGCGTCGCCCACCAAGCGGACGACGATGAAGCCTAATTAACCGCCCTTTTTCATAGCCCTGTTTAGGAGAATGTAAACCATGAGCACTATCGGCATTTTTTTCGGCACCGATACCGGCAAAACCCGCAAGGTCGCCAAACTGATCAAGCAAAAACTGGGGGAACAGGCTGATGAGCCGGTGAATATCAATCGCGCCGCCATTGACGATCTGCTGGCTTACGATGTGCTGATCCTCGGCACACCGACGCTGGGCGACGGTCAGCTTCCCGGTCTGGACGCCGAATGTATGAGCGAATCCTGGGCTGAGTTCGCCGATGATCTGGCGAATGCCGATCTCAGCGGTAAAACCGTGGCGTTATTCGGACTCGGCGATCAGGTCGCCTACCCGGATGCGTTTGTGAATGCGCTCGGCGAACTTTACGACATCGTCAGTGAAACCGGCGCCAACATCATCGGCGCGTGGTCAATTGAGGGCTACGACTTTACCGATTCCTCGGCGCTGGAAAGCGGCAGCTTCGTCGGGCTGGTGCTGGATCAGGATAATCAGCAGGATTTGACGGAAGAACGCGTTTCGCAGTGGGTTAGCCAGCTTCAGGCGGCGATCTGATTATCCCTTGTTGATGGTTTTCTCGCACGCAGGCGGCAAGTCTACTGCGCTGGTGAACATAGCCAATCAAGGCGCGTTTACCGCGCGCTGATGGCCGCCAGCCACTGGCGCTGGTACTGCCGGCGCCGGGTTTCCTGCCACTGTTCGCGGATTTGCGCCTGCGCTTTTGGCGTCTCGCCCGCGGGTCTAATGGCCTCACACCACAAAATATGCAGCCCCATTGTCGTTTCCACGCTGGGGCTGAATGTCCCCGCTTCCATAGAAAAAAGCATCGCGTCTAATTCCGGGTACAACATGCCGCGCTTTATCCACCCCAGTTTGCCGCCTTCCAGCGCTGTCGGGCATGCGGAAAAGCGCGTCGCCAGACGAGCGAAACGGCGGGGATCTATCTGCAACCGACGTTGCAGCGTCGCCATGCGTTCAGCGACGATGTCACGCGTCGAATCCGCCTGCTCATCGTCAATCACCAGCAGCAAATGGTGCGCCAGCCGTTTTTCCGGTTGCTGAAAACGGTGCCGGTGCTGCTGATACCAGGCTTCGACTTCACTGTCGCCGACCGGCGGCGTTTGCCCGGCGACGGCATCCAGCATGGCGGTTAGGGTCGCCTCATGCGCCAGCGCCTGACGCAGCCCCGCGTCATCAATCCCCGCCTGTTGCAACGCCGTCAGCCAGGCGGGTTCATCATCGAAAAAGGTGCGCAAAACATATTGCGCGCTGATCATGCCATTTTCATCCGCGCGGATGCCGCGTTGCGCCGCCTGTTCGCGGATAGCGTGTTCAAGTTGCCATTGCCGCGCCAGTTGAGCGGCGAACTGGCTCTGCTGCGCAGCCGTTTGCTGCCACGGCAGGCACTGATACAACGATAAGGAGAGTTTCAGGCGGGCATAGCGTTGCCACATGGCGAGCGTTTCGACATTACAAACGGTCATGATCGATCGCCTCCAGCGCATGTTCCGGCACCTGTAACAGCGTGCCGCCGAACAGAACGATGAATTGCATGGGCTGCATGTCGTGCTCCACCCCCATCACCTGCCCGACGTCGCCGGCCTGCACGCGGATATGGTGATCGGTAGTCAGGATCATCGCAGCGGAAACCCAGTCGCCGTATTGAAACGCGCCATCCACCCAAGGCGCACTCGCTGGGATCAACTCATTCTCACGACAACCGACGATGCGATCATCATCCATAAAATGAACCTGATAGATGATGTTATCCTGCAAAAACGTCCCCCACTCACGCACATAACCAATGGCGCCGCGCCGAACCAGCAACTCGCCACGCGTTTTATTGGGAAACGTGCCGTCATTACGCACGGACCTGATCACCCGCACCGCCTCGCCAAACGAAAACCGGGGATTCATGTCGCCTCTCCTTCATCCAGTAATAGCCAGGGGATGAAACAACGCACGGTACGTTGGTACACTTTCAGTTCCGAGCGTTGGCGCAATTCGCCGCCGACCACATGAAGATAGCTCTCCCGCAACATGGCCTGTACCTGTTGCAGCCGCCACTGCTGACGTTGTAGCGGCGTCAGCGCAGGCTCCTCGGCGGGATGGTATTGCCGCAAACGACGGCTAAACGCATGCAGGATATGCAGATGCCGCACCCGCACCTGCTGCGCATCGAACGGCACGGCGAAAAAACGCAAAAAGTCTTCGGCGCTTTCCAGTTGACTCACACCAGGCAATTCATCAAACCAGGTCATCATTCCTCCTCTTATCCGGCGGTCGGTATCGTTGAGATCAGGTTAAGCGCTGACGCCGGTCTTTCTGACAACCGCTGATAAAGATGACAAAGCTCGTCCGGCGTCGGACTGCGCTTATCGGTTTCCGCGAATGTCCGTAGCGCCTGTTGAATCAACGGGATTTGCGTATCGCTCACCACCAGGCCAAGTTGCGCAAACACCGCTTCCAGCGCCCGTCGCCCGGAGTGCTTGCCCAGCACCAGTTGATGCTGACGGCCCAGTATTTTCGGGTCGATGCTTTGGTAACTGACGACATCTTTCAGCAGGCTGGCGACATGCACCCCGGATTCATGGGTGAATACCCGTTCGCCGACCAGCGGCTGGCGACAAGGGATCGTTTCGCCGGCGGCGGCGGCCACCTGCTCGCAAAGCGCCGGTAATTGTCTGGCGTCAATGTGCGTCTCGCCCAGCCGCGTGTGAGACAATGCCAGCGCCACCTGTTCCAGCGCCGCGTTGCCCGCTCGCTCGCCCAGCCCTGACACGGTGGTGCTGACATGCGTCGCGCCAGCCCGCACCGCCGCCAGCGAATTTGCCGTCGCCATGCCAAAATCGTTATGGGCGTGGATTTCCAGTTCGCCAGACCAATAGCGCCGCAGTTGCTGAATTTGCTGCGTGACGGAGAACGGATCGAGCAACCCCAGCGTATCGGCAAAACGCATCCGTTGCGCTCCCGTCTTCTGGGCGACCTGCGCGACCGCCGCCAAATCCTCTTCGCTGGCGCGCGAGGCATCTTCGCCGCCGATACACACCTTCAGCCCCAGCGATAACGCCAACCGGGTGAGATCCCCCAGACGCCGCAGCATCTCCGGCCACGGCAAACCGAGCTTGTACTGCCGTAAACACGCGGAAACAGGCAGCGAGATATCCACCCAGTTCACGCCCAATCGCGCGGCTTGCCGAATATCGTCTTCATTCAGTCGGCACCAGACCATCAGGGTAACGTCCGGCAAGGTCTGGCGAATACGATAAATGCGCGCGCACTCCTCCGCGCCCATGGCCGGGGTGCCGACTTCCAGTTCCGGCACGCCCGCCCTGACCAGCGAGCACGCGATCGCCAGCTTTTCATCCACGCTGAACGCCACGCCGGGGCTTTGTTCGCCATCACGCAGCGTGGTGTCATTAATGACAATGGTTTGCATCAACACAACCTCCCTGATTAACCCCAGGCCGGGGTGAATACGGCGGGCTTATCCTGCTGCCAGTACGGAGACAGCGCCCGCAGCCGATCAATAACCGGCGGCAGTTGCGCCAGCACATAGTCGATTTCCCGCTCGCGCGTATAACGCGACAGTGAAAAGCGAATGCTGCCGTGGGCGGCGGTGTATGGGATGTCCATCGCCCGCATTACATGGGAGGGTTCCAGCGAACCGGAGGTGCAGGCGCTGCCGCTGGAGGCGGCGATACCCACCTGATTAAGCATCAGTAAAATGGCTTCGCCCTCGATAAACTCAAAGGCGATGTTAAGCGTATTCGGCGTGCGCGGTTGTTGCCCGCCCATCACACGCGTCCCGGCGATGGCGCACAGTCCGGCCTCCAGCCGATCACGCAGCGGCGCAATGCTGGCCGCCATCATCGGCAGATGCAGCGCAGCCAACTCACTGGCCATGCCCATGCCGACAATACCGGCGATATTCTCGGTTCCGGCCCGGCGGCCTCGCTCCTGATGCCCGCCGCGCAGCAACGGGCGAAAGCGAGTGCCGCGCCGTAGCCACAGACATCCGGCGCCTTTTGGTCCGTGAATTTTGTGCGCCGAGCAGGAGAGCATATCGATGCCTGAATCCGCGACGACGACCGGTACTTTGCCAATGGCCTGCACCGCATCACAGTGAAACAGAATGCCATGATCATGGGCGAGTTGCGCCATGCGTTCAATCGGGAACAGAACGCCGGTTTCGTTATTTGCCCACATGACCGTCACCAGCGCCACGCCGTCATGCAATAAGGCCTGATACGCCACCAGATCGAGCGCGCCTTGTTCGTTCACTCCCAATCGGTGAATTTTATAGCCCTGGCGTTCCAAATGTTCGCACACCGCCAGCGTTGCCGGGTGTTCCACGGCGCTGGTAATGATTTCGCGCCGGGTGGGAAACGCGGCCACCGCGGAGAGAATGGCGGTAGAGGTGGCTTCGGTCGCGCAGGAGGTAAAAATCACCTCGCTGTCGTAACGCGCCCCCAGCAGGCTGGCGACCTGCTCCCGCGCGCGCGCCAACGCCCGCCGACAAGGTTCGCCGAAGTCATGGATGGATGACGGATTGCCATAGTGATCCTGCAAAAATGGCAACATGGCTTCCAGCACCATCGGATCAATTCGGGTGGTGGCATTGTTATCCAGATAGATGGGTTTCATATGCGCATTCCTTATATATCGGAAGTCTGGAGAATGACGCCGGCGGAGGCGGGCGTATCCACCACCACTCGGATAAAATAGCCCAGCCGCTCCAGCAGTTTTTGCTGCAACCAGCCCAGCGTCATATCGGTCATCATGCAGCCATTGCAACTTCCTGACAGGGCGACCCGCACTTCGTTATCCGTCACCGCCAGCAAGGTGATATCGCCGCCATCCATTTGAATATGTGGCCGTAATCCGGCAATCACCTCTTCCACGACCAGCCACTGCGGGCTTTTCTCTTTTATGCCCACGACCGGCGGTTGGGTTGCGGTGGCGGTCAGGATCGTGCTTAGCGCCTGCTCGATTTTTTCATGGCAGGCGGTGCATCCGCCCCCCGCCTTGGTGTACTGGATCACTTCTTCCAGCGTCGTCAGTCCATTGGTCAATACCGCCCGCTTGATCTGCCCTTCATCAACGGCGAAACATTTACAGATTAAGGCGCCCTCTTCATGATCGTCATCCAACGTTTCGCCCCGGTAGTTGGCGATCGCCACCCGCAGCGCTTCCTGCCCCATGACGGAACAGTGCATTTTTTCCGGCGGCAGACCATCCAGATAATCGGCAATATCCTTGTTGGTGATTTGCGCCGCCTCTGCCAGCGTTTTACCGATAATCAGTTCAGTCAGCGCCGATGACGAGGCGATGGCGCTGCCGCAGCCAAAGGTCTGGAACCCGGCTTCCTGAATCACTTCGCTGACGGGTTCAACCCGCAACATCAGCCGCAGAGCATCACCACAACTGAGAGAACCGACATCGCCCACCGCATTGGCCTGCTCGACAACACGGGCGTTGCGCGGATTAAAGAAATGTTCTTTTACCTTCTCAGAATAATTCCACATGCTCTCTACTCCCGTTGATAAACAACTTATGATGTTGATACGGCGCATTCAGCACTGTCACACCGGCATCCCAAAGGCTGAAACTCGACCCAGATCCCCTGCGTATCCGAACTGATACGGGCCTGCGCCAACTGTTGCCAGTGCAGCGTTGATGCCAACAAGCGCAACCCGGCGATTTCGCGGCATTCATCATCGGGTAATAACTGAGGACGCCATACCATCCGCACCGACCAGCCCCGACAGGCATCGCCGCTGACCACCAGCGCCAGCCCTGCCGTGGGTTGTCCGCGCTGTTGCTGACGCAGGCGGAGTTGATTTAGCGTCACTGCATCGATATGGATCATGGTTTTGCTCCTGTGCTGTCATTTATCATTTTGCAAATGTGATACCAGTCACGAAAATGATTTTTATCAGCAAGATAGCGTCAAAAAAGCTTGTCACCCTGCGACATAAACCACAGTAATTGTCGGGTTTGTCGCACTGTCGACAAGGGGGATATTTCAGCTATTCCCGCTCATACCACCCGCTCTCCTGCATCATGACATTGAAGCGGTTGCGGTCTTTCTGCCGCGGGGATTTCCTGATGCGTCCGTCATCGCATAACGCTTGCGCATCCGCCAGCAGCATGGCGATCGGCGTATTCATCTGTACATTGACCGCACGTACCCCGATACCGAGCAACTGCCGGAAGGCCGTATCCCCGATAGCCGTGCAATACAAGGTGAAACACCCTTCCAACGCATTGATGCGACTGATGAGCTTATCTTCGTTATGCCCCTGATAGACCGTAAAATCGGCGACTTCCAGTAGTTGCACTTCATCGCCGCGCACGCCATAAATCGCCAGCCGGGGCGACGAGCCAAAATGCTGATCGACCACTCGCAGATCGACACTGGCGAACGCAATGCGAATCACCCAACTGTCGGCGGAGGGAACGGCTAATTGACGGGCTAAATGCTTCATGGTCTTGCCTCCATGAAGGGTTCCTGACCAGACGATAGTGAAAAGTCCTGTTTCAAGGGCGAGTGATACACCGGCATCTCATGGTGCGTCTGCCGCATGGCGTTCGCCAGTTCGAACAAGGTGTCGCGTATACCGCTGTATCCCTGCCGCAAACAACGAAACTCGCCGATACGGTCAAACAGCGGGAAACCAATGCGAATCAGCGGCAGATGGTATTTTTCCGCCAGCAGCGCGCCATGAGAATTCGCGCACAGCATATCCGCCGGTTGAATGCGCAGCTTATCTTCCACATCTTCCAGATCGCCGATCTGCACTTCCGCGACCGGCAACGACGACAACCCCGGTTGATTCGTCGGGGCGACCACAAACTGAGGCCGAATGCCCTGACTGATGGCAAAATCCAGCCAGGCCGCCAACAGATCGCCTTCCGCCGCGATAACCAGCCGTTTTTCCTGCAACCAGACATGGGTATCGATCATCGCATCCTGCAACTGTCCGCGCTGGCGCTCGATCCAGGCCGGGACTTCCCGTCCGGCGATCATTTGCAGATGCTGGATGAAGTTGTCGCATTGCTCCAGCGTCATCAGATGCGGCATCCAGAACGACGGCGTCTGACAGCGATTTTCCAGCAACCGCGCCGCCCGCTGGAGCGATACGCCGATGGCTATCGTGGACACGCTTTGTCCCATCTGTTCCAGTTCACGTACCGATGTCCCGCCCTGGGTGAGCGCCGAAAAATCCCCGTCGGCCAGATGTCCGTCCAGCGATCCGGCCAAATCCGGCAACATCACCGGTTGCAGGCCAAACGCTTCCACATAACTGCGGATTTGCTCATGATCCCCCGGCGTCAACATATGTCCCAGCAGCAGATTCACTCGCTTTTTGCGAATCCCTTTCGGCATCGTGGCTGGCACACACTGTTCAATTATGCTTTCCAGCACTGCGGCGTAACCATTTTCCATCGAGCCATAAAAATCCGGCGAATTGGCGGTCACTATCATCACCGACTGGTATTTGGGGTGTTCCCCCCGAAACTGCCGCAATGCCAACGCCAGATCGGTGCCCTGCGCTTCAGACAATCCGGTGCTTAATATCACGATAATGCGCGGATTATGGCGCTCACACAGTACCGACAGCGCCGTCAACACATTGTTATTCGAGCCCATAATGGTGGTAATGGGGTCCATCGCCGTGGTTTGCAGCGGGATAGGTTCATGGAAATGCTGGATAAAAAAGACTTTCGCAAAGGCGCTGCATCCCTGAGCGCCGTGCACCAGCGGAATACAGCCTTCCAGTCCCATACTGGCTAAAATGGCGCCCAGGGGTTGCCCGCTTTTAATCGGGCTGGTCGCCAGCGGTTTGACTGACTTGAGGATCTGAGCCATTGAATTTCTCCTTACTCAGTGTTGCCAGGGCGCCCGGCGACTGACCTGTGACCAGATAGGGCTTTCCAGCGTGAGACAAAGCTGACGGGCGAGCGCCACAATGCCCTGATATCCGGCAAAAGCGTGTTCTCGCTCCTGATTGATATCCAGAAACGGCAGGCGGGCTTTATAGGCGGTGTACATGTTGCGTCCGCCGGCAATCATGATGTCGGCGTTGTAGCGGTAGGCGGTATCCAGCAGCAGACGGGCATTGCCGTCATCCAGCATTATCGCGTCGTCGCCCATCAGTTCGCGAATGCGGAATTTGTCCTCTTCCGTCGATTTTTTCGTACCGGTGGCGACCACATCCAACCCCAGATCCTGCAACGCCGACACCACCGACCAGGATTTCACCCCGCCGGTGTACAGCAGCGCGCGTTTACCTTTCAGGCGCTGACGATAGGGCGCCAGCGCCTGATTCGCCGCCCGCTCCTCCAGTTGGATCAGCCGTTCCGCGCGCGCCTGCAAATCATCGTCCTTGAGCAGCCCAACCAGCGTGCGCAAGGAGGCGGACATTTCCCTGACGCCATAAAAGCTGCCCTCGAACCAGGGCGTGCCGTAGTGCAGTTCCAGATAGCGCGCGACGTTGATCAACGCCCGCGAGCACACCAGCATGTTGGCTTCGGCGCGGTGCAAGGTCTGAAGCTCGGCAAAGCGTGCATCGCCGGACAAAGTGCCCAACACGCGAATGCCCAGTTGATCCAGCAACGGCAGCACATGCCAGAACTCGCCCGCGATATTGAATTCACCAATCAGGCCGATGCTGTGGCCTTGCTCTGCGGGAATGGCGAACTCAGCCGGCCAGGGCGCGGGTTCCCGCTGACCGACCACCTTTTTCGCCATGATCTCGCCCGCGATGCGGTTACCCAGATTCTTGCTGCCGTAAAATCCGGCGGCGTCGATGGCGATGACCGGGACATGATTGACCTGTTCCGCCGCCCGGCACACCGCCTCAATATCATCCCCCTCCATCGCCGGCACGCAGGTGTTATAGATAAATACCGCCGCCGGGTTGTAGCGTTCGACAATGTGCCGGATCGCATGAAACAGACGGCGCTCGCCGTGTCCCATGATCACGTCCTGCTCACTCATATCGGTGGTAAAGCCCAATCGGTTAATCTGCGGCCCGGAACTGTGACTACCGCGGTTATCCCAGGAACTGCCCGCGCATCCGATGGGGCCGTGAACCAAATGCGCGACATCGGCTATCGGCAACAAGGTAATCTGCGCGCCGTCGAAAGCGCATCCGCCTGCCGCCGAACCAGGCTGGGGCGCGCTACAACCGGATTTCTGGCCGCCGTTATGATCGCAGGCGGGTTGATCCATTAACGCCACGATATCGCTATTTCTCATTACTCACCTCGGCACAGTTAGTATGACTCCGCAAGTCACGTTGCAATTGGCGCGCCATAGTCTATTCATTTGATTTTAAAAAAAATTTCATTGTAGCTTGTGCGACAAAGCCAACAATGATTGTCAGCACCTCTGGCTGGATGAGGGAAAACCGGCCAGCAAAATCATTGCGTGACGCCGCCTGCCGCAATGCGGCAAATATCAAAAACTTGTACTATGCTTTTGCTGTATAAAATAATGATTACACTATGTATTTTTAACATCCCATTAATTTTCAGGAATATGAATCATGAAAGTATGGAATAAAGTGCTGTTGGCTTCGCTGATCGGGTTAGCCCTCGCGGGCTGTGACGATGCATCCAAAGTGGATACGCAACTGGACAAAGCGAAGGATAACGCCGAGCAAATCAAAGAAGCCGCCGACAACAAAGCCGATCAACTCACTGATGCGGCCAAACAACAAGCCGATGCGCTGAAGAAAGCGGCGTCGACGCAAGTCGATCAACTGAAATCGGAAGCGGAAGCGATTAAAAAAGACGCCGAACAACGCGCCGGCACCCTGACGGATGAGGCCAAAGCGCAGGCGGGCGTCATCAAGGAGCAGGCCAAGCAACAGAGCGATCAGATTGTTGATCAGGCGAAGGATATCAAGGATCGCGCCATCAGCGGCGCGCAGACGCTTTCCGCCGACGCCCAGAAACAGACACAGGCGATCAAGGACAGCATGACTCAGGAAGCGCCGGCAGCGACGACGACGCCGGACGACACCCAGCCCGCGCCGATCACCGAAGCGGAACCGACGCCCGCCGCGCCCGTCAATCAATGATTACGCTTCATCATGATGAAGGCCGCCGAACCGACGGCCTTTTTTCTGGTCTGGCGCTGTATTACAGCCCAAACCGCCGCTGATGCAGCGGGTTGACTTTGCCCAGACGTTTCGCCAACCACGGCGGCATGTGTTCGTCGATCATGCCTTGTAGTGTTTGAAGCTGTTCATCAATGGTGGTGGCGGCAGGCACTTTGATCGGGTGGATATTATGCCGAATCACTTTCGCCGCCGCCGGGCCGCCGATCGATTCGCAAAACAACAAATGGCAATCCGTCAGCAGTTGTAACCGCCCTTCGTTGCCGTCTTCGCCCTCCTGTGGCTGATAACGACGCATCGCGCTCAGGAACGGCCCCTGTTTATCCCAGGCGTAAATAAAAAACAGACGGCACTGACCGAAATGGCCGTTTACCGTCAATCCGTTGCTGGATGCGAACGCCACCCGCAACTGCTGCCCGTGACAGCGCTCCGACTGTTCCGTCAGATGCGCGGGCAGATTGCCGTTCAGACAATCCATAATTTGCTGCCAGTGCGCCACGCTCAAGGCGGCTTTACCCAATGGCGCGTGGCGGGAAAGTTCATCCAGCGACAGTGACGACAGGCGTTCCAGCGTCAGCGCTTCATTACAAGTCGTTTCCAGCCATTTAATCAATGTGGCGGGGGTAATTTCCGGCAACAGTTGCGCCAACGCAAACAACCGCCAGAAAAGTAAATCATCCCGAGTCAGGCTCATGAGCGTCTCCGGTAGTGGTCGTGATAGAAAAGTGGTGGCCGATAATCAGCTTTCACATTTTTTCGCCCGTAACGTCACGGGAAATGCGGGTCTTGCCGTTAATGGCGCGACAAACCACGTCTGCCCGCCCTCCAGTTCAATCCGGCCACCCCAGTTGTCTGTCTGATCGAACTCAAGAAACGTGACTCTGGCTTCCAGATCCTTTTTGGCGATATAACAGTGCATGCCATCGGTAAGCTGGCGGAAAATAATATTGGCCATGCGTCCTCCTGTGAAGCGGGCAAGCCTTCCGGCAGGGTGATGCCGGAAGGCTTTCGCGTTAGCGGATCAGGTCATAACCGTAATCGGTTTTACCCAGCGCCATCGTGTCGCTGTCGAGTTTCTCCAGTATGGCGTTCACCAGCGTGGTCAACATGGTCATCGCGCCCTCATAGCCCCAGGTGGTCGCCCGGTGCAAGTGGTGACGATCGAAGATCGGGAACCCGATGCGGATCAGCGGAACCTCAAACTGCTCGCCCTTGGCTCTGGTATCACGCTGGATAAACTTGCCGTAAGAGTTGCCGATCATGAAATCCGGCTGACGCGTGAACATCAGCGAGCGGAAATGCCACAGATCACAGTTGATGAACACTTCGCTGTCGTTGCCATAGGGTGACGATTCCAGCAGTTTTTTCATGCCTTTCTGCCAGCGCTTGTTGCCGTTATGACAGAGGATCACCGCCGGTTCACAGCCTAGCTCCAGCAGGAAGCGCGTCAACCCCATCAGGAAATCGGGATCGCCATAAATGCCAAAGCGTTTGCCGTGCAGCCAGGTGTGGGAATCCAGCATCATGTCCACCAGTCGCCCGCGTTCGAGCGCCAGCGATTCGGGAATCGGTTTGCCGGTCAGTTGGCTGACGGTCATCAGAAAATCATCAGTGCCGGCCAGCCCCATCGGTACGCTGATCTCCGTTCCGGGCTGGCCCCAGTCCTCTTTCACCACTTTTTTGGTTTTGGTTAAATGCCAGGGCTGCAACAACAGCGTATCGATCGCGTTTGGCGCGTCGCGCATTTCATCCTGCGTCGTGCCGCCGGAATAGAGACGATAATGACCGTCTGCCGGGGTATCCAATATCTCCGACGGATCGGAAAGCAACGAACACGGCACCGCCATCTGCGCCATCATCCGCTTCATTACCCGGTAGTTGCCGAGATAGGTTT
This sequence comes from Brenneria salicis ATCC 15712 = DSM 30166, assembly GCF_003315515.1. GTDB lineage: Bacteria > Pseudomonadota > Gammaproteobacteria > Enterobacterales > Enterobacteriaceae > Brenneria > Brenneria salicis. The sequence continues at coordinate 70,491 of NZ_QNRY01000004.1, forward strand.
CAAAGCCCGTTACCAGGTTGATTTTGCCGTTGCTGCCGACCTGATAGTGTTCCGCGCTTTGAGTAAAGGTGCGGGCAAAGCCCTCAAACATATTGTCCCAGCCGGTAATGTGGCTGCCGATAAAGCTGGGGGTATGGGCGTAAGGCACCGGCGTGGACTCATCCACAAAGCCATCTTTCTTGGCGTTGCTGATGAAAGCCTGCAAGTCATCCCCGATCACTTCCGCCATGCAGGTGGTGGACACGGCAATCACTTCCGGCTTGTACAACGCGCTGGCGTTCTGCAACCCCTGATTCAGGTTGTTATTGCCGCCGAACACCGCCGCATCTTCCGTCATCGAATCAGATACGCAGGCCACCGGCTCTTTAAAATGACGGTTGAAATAGGTACGAAAATAGGCGACGCACCCCTGAGAACCGTGGACATAAGGCAACGTTTTCTCAAAGCCCAGCGAACACAGCACCGCGCCCAAAGGCTGGCAGGCTTTCGCCGGATCAATCGTCAGCGCTTCACGCTGAAAGTTCAGCGCCTCATATTCCGGCGTGGTGGTCCATTGAAAAACTTCCTGTACGCGCGCTTTGCTGTAAGACTCTTCCAACTCGCTTTTGCTGGCGAACAGCGCCTGATATTCCGGTTGTTCAAACAACGGATAACAGGGGGTGACTTTCTCAGTATTCTGGCTCATCGTATTACTCCTCCCGCGCCACAAATCGGTGAACTAACGGGATAAACGGGTCGTCAGGCCTCAGGCGGATTTCAGCCAGGGCGCATTCAGTTGTTTCCAACAGGGGTTATTCAGCGTCATATCCATATCGCGGGCGAAGATCGCAAAACCGTCGTAACCGTGATAAGGGCCGGAATAATCCCAGGAATGGATTTGTCTAAACGGCATCCCCATCTTCTGGAACACATATTTCTCTTTGATCCCCGACCCCACCAGATCCGGTTTCAGGCGTTTGACGAACTCTTCCAGTTCATAAGTGCTGAGGTCGTCAAACAACAACGTTCCCTGTTTCAACTCCGGCAAGGTGCGGTCATAGTCGTCGTTATGGGCAAATTCGTAACCAGCGGCCATGATCTCCATACCGAGATCTTCATAAGCGCCAATCACATGACGGGGACGTAAACCGCCGACGTACAACAGCACTTTTTTCCCTTCCAGACGCGGACGGTATTTGGCGATGACCGCCTCCGTCTGCGCCTGATAGCGGGCAATCACCGCTTCCGCGTTCGCCTGGATGGTGCTGTCGAACAGCGCGGCAATCTTGCGCAGCGACGCGGCGATCTGCGTCGGCCCGAAGAAGTTGTACTCCATCCACGGAATGCCGTACTTCTCCTCCATATGACGTGAGATATAATTCATCGAACGATAGCAATGCACCAGATTGAGTTTGACTTTGGGCGTGTTCTCCATTTCCACCAGCGTGCCGTCGCCCGACCATTGAGCGACCACCCGCAGTCCCATCTCTTCCAGCAGAATACGGGATGACCAGGCATCGCCGCCGATGTTGTAGTCACCAATAATGGCGACGTCATACGGCGTGGCGGCAAACGCCTGATCTTCACGGGCCGGCAGCACCCAATCGCGGATAACATCGTTGGCGATATGATGCCCCAGCGATTGCGATACGCCGCGAAAACCTTCGCAACGCACCGGCACCACCGGCTTGCCGATTTCCTCCTTCGCTGAACGCGCGACGGCTTCGATATCATCGCCAATCAACCCCACCGGGCATTCCGACTGCACGCTGATCCCTTTGCTCAGCGGAAACAGCAGTTCGAGTTCATCGATCAGTTTGCGCAGCTTTTTATCGCCGCCGAACACGATGTCCTTCTCCTGAAAATCGGAGGTGAAATTTAGGGTGCCGAAGCTATCGACGCCGCTGGTGCCGGTATAGTAGTTGCGGCGTCCTGCGCGAGAGTATTGTCCGCAGCCAATCGGCCCGTGCGAGATATGAACCATATCCTTGATCGGGCCGAACACCACCCCTTTGGAACCGGCATAGGCGCAACCGCGTACCGTCATGACCCCAGGCTGAGATTTGCGGTTGGACGTCATGCATTTCCCTACCGATTCCATCCCGGCTTCCACCGTCATGATGTGCTTGGCGCGCTCTTTGCGGGCTTTGTCGGGAAAGACTTCCAGCACTTCCTGAATCAGCGCCTGATTTTGTTGCGTAATGGTATCTGTCATGGCATGACTCCTCAGGCGGATGTGGCTTCTTCCGCCGCGGTTTTACCGATAATGGCTTCGTCTTCTTCATCCAGAATGCCGAATTCCATCAATAAAGCCTCCAGTTCATCCATGGTGACGGGCGTCGGCACCACCATCTTGGTGTTGTTGACGATCTTGTTGGCCAGAGTGCGATATTCATCAGCCTGCGCGCAGGTCGGATCGTATTCAATCACCGTCATACGGCGGATTTCGGCGCGCTGAACAATGTTGTCGCGCGGCACGAAGTGGATCATCTGCGTACCCAGCTTGTCGGCCAGCGCGATGATCAACTCATCCTCGCGATCGGTCTGACGCGAGTTGCAAATCAAACCGCCCAAACGAACCTTGCCGGATTTCGCGTATTTCACGATCCCTTTGCTGATATTGTTGGCCGCGTACATCGCCATCATTTCGCCGGAGCACACAATGTAGATTTCCTGTGCCTTGTTTTCCCGGATCGGCATGGCGAACCCGCCGCACACCACGTCACCCAGCACGTCATAAAATACGAAATCCAGATCGTCTTCATACGCGCCCTCTTCTTCCAGAAAGTTGATGGCGGTAATGACGCCGCGACCGGCGCAGCCAACGCCCGGCTCCGGCCCGCCCGACTCGGCGCAACGCACGCCGCCGTAGCCGATTTGCAGCACATCTTCCAACTCCAGATCTTCGACGGAGCCAACCTCGGCGGCCATCTCCATAATGGTGTTTTGCGCTTTGGCGTGCAGAATCAGGCGCGTTGAGTCGGCTTTCGGATCGCAGCCGATAATCATCACTTTCTTACCCAGTTCGGCGAGCGCCGCCACCAGATTCTGCGTGGTGGTGGATTTGCCGATCCCCCCTTTGCCATAAATTGCACACTGACGGATTGCCATCGTGTCTTCCTCTTTCACAGTGAATGTCCGGTTTATGTTGCAGGGGGCGTACCAGTCTCGAAAAACACGCTAAGCAAATGATTATTAAAAATAAAAAATAAGAGTTATTTTGGGTGGAGCGCACGATTAGGAACAATAACGTGACCAATTGTTGTAAAGGAGACAAAAACGACAGGGATGATGAGAAGGAATGTGATGAATTGACAAACTCGTGGTATGGAAACGATACAGGTAAGTTCGGTGCAATGTCGTGCGCAGAAGGCACGCTGTTGTCATGCCGCAAAGCGGCACGCGCCCGACAAGGCGCGTGCCGGGGACGTAAAGCTAAATCGCCACTAATTCTCGCACGCCGTCGCGCGCCATGTCCGCGCCGCGCCCGCGTTGCACGATTTCACCACGCGACATCACCAGATAGCTATCGGCCAGTTCCGCGGCAAAATCGTAAAACTGTTCCACCAGCAGGATCGCCATGTCGCCGCGCTGCGCCAGTTGACGGATCACCGCGCCGATCTCTTTAATCATTGAAGGCTGGATCCCTTCGGTCGGCTCATCGAGGATCAACAGTTGCGGGCGGCAGGCCAGCGCCCTCCCGATGGCTAATTGCTGTTGCTGACCGCCGGACAAATCGCCGCCGCGTCGCTGCTTCATCTCATCCAGCACCGGAAACAACCGGTAAATCTCATCAGGCACCTGTCTGGCCTGCGCGCCCGGAAAGCGCGACAGCCCCATCAGCAGATTTTCCTCCACCGTCAGACGCGGAAAAATTTCCCGCCCCTGCGGAACATAAGCGATACCCGCCTGCACGCGCTGGTGCGGTTTGCGGCTATTGATCACCTCCCCTTGCCAGCGAATAGCGCCGGATTTCGCGGGGATCAATCCCATCAAACACTTCAGCAACGTGATCTTGCCAACGCCGTTACGCCCCAGCAGACAGGTGATTTCGCCGGGATTGGCTTCAAAAGAGAGCCCGCGCAAAATATAGCTGCCGCCGTAATATTGATTAAGTTCAGTAATCTGCAACATGTCAGCGCCCCAGATAAACGTCGATAACCTGCTCATCGGCCTGCACCTCGCGCAGCGAACCTTCCACCAGCACCTGCCCCTGATGCAGTACCGTCACATGATCGGCAATGGTTTCCACAAATCCCATGTCATGCTCCACCACCGTCAATGAATGTTTGCCCGCCAGACTGCGAAACAGTTCGGCGGTGTAATCAGTTTCGGCGTCGGACATCCCGGCGGCGGGCTCATCGAGCAGCAACAGATGCGGCTCCTGCACCAGCAGCATGCCGATTTCCAGAAACTGTTTTTGACCATGCGATAACAAGCCGGCAGGACGCTGGCGCTCATCGCCCAGCCGCAGCAATGTCAAAATATCGTCAATCTGGTCGCGCTGCCCGCTGTCAAGCCGCGCCCGCAGGCAGGCCCACACCGACTTATCGGTTTTCAGCGCGATCTCCAGATTCTCGAACACCGTCAGCGCCTCAAATACGGTCGGCTTCTGAAATTTTCGGCCTATCCCGACGCGGGCGATCTCCACCGGGGAGAGCGTCGTCAGGTCGGTGTGCTGATCGTAGAACACCGTGCCGTTGTCCGGTCGGGTTTTGCCGGTGATCACATCCATCAACGTGGTTTTGCCCGCGCCGTTCGGACCGATAATGCAACGCAGTTCTCCCACGCCGATATGTAATGACAAATCGGTCAGCGCGCGAAAACCATCGAAACTGACGTTAATGTTATCCAGTTGCAGCACCGGATCAGTCTGACGGCGACGACGATCCGCGGGGTGGGTTTGCGCGAATAACGGCTCAGTCATGTTTCCTCCGGTTAAGCAACCCAATGACGTCACGCGGCAGAAACAGCGTAACAAGAATGAACATCAACCCCAGAAAAAACAGTCAGTATTCCGGGAAAGCCACGGTAAACCAGCTTTTCGCGCCGTTGACAATCCCGGCGCCCAGCAACGGGCCGACCAGCGTCCCCCGCCCGCCGAGCGCGACCCAGATGGCGGCTTCGATCGAGTTGGTGGGCGACATTTCGCTGGGGTTGATAATGCCCACCTGCGGCACATACAGCGCGCCGGCCAGTCCGCCTTGGTTTTGGGCCGACCAGCCGCACGCCCAGCCGATTGGAGTTGTAGTGCACCTGCCATTCGGCGGCAAAAAACTCGTCAATCGCTTCGTGGGTAAAGAAATCCGGCGCGCCGTGCGGTCCGTAAAGCACGCCAATGCGCCACTCGTCGCGGTAAGCCGGGATCAGCGCCGTATCGACGGCCTGCGGTGCGCTAACCGGCGCGGGCGTAGCGCAGGCGGGTAAATCGGGTTGGGAGATCGCCAGCATATCCGCCACCCGCAGCGTGCGGCCCGCATGACCGCCGAACGCTCCCAGCGCAAAGGTCGAACGACTGCCAAGATAGCGCGGCACATCAATACCGTTGCGCACCGCCAGATAGGTGCGGCAGCCGGACTGCGCCCGTCCCAGCGTCAGCGTTTGTCCGGCTTTCACCGCGACCGGCCGCCAGTAGCCGACAGCCTGCCCGTCCAGTTCGGCGGGACATGCCGCTCCCGTCAGGGCGATGACGGCATCACAGTGAAAGCGTAACGTCGGCCCTTGCAATGTGAACTCCAGCCCTGCCGCCGATGCGTCATTACCCACAATGCGGTTTGCCAGCCGAAACGCGAAATCATCCATCGGGCCGGATGGCGGTACGCCGATATCCCAATACCCCAGACGGCCAGGATAGTCCTGCACGCTGCTCCAGGTGCCGGGCTGCACCACTTCGATAACCGACGCCGCCGGGGTGAAGCCGTCGAGCAACCGCGTCCACACCTTACCGTTGCGGAACGCGTCGGTGGCGATGATCTGGCGCAGATAGTCAAGGTTGGTGGCGATACCGTGCAGCCGCGTTTCATTCAGCGCCCGGCGCATTTTTTCCAACGCCTGATCGCGGGTATCCGCATGCACGATCAGTTTGGCGATCATCGGATCGTAATACGCCGAAACCTCGGTGCCGGTACTGACCCAGCCATCCACCCGCACATCCGCCGGGAAAGCCACTTCCGTCAACACGCCGGGGCTTGGCTGGAAGTTTTTCAGCGGATCTTCGGCATAGATACGCACTTCGATGGCCGCACCCTGCGGCGCGGCGGCCAGACGCGACCAGTCCAGCGGTTCATCAGCTGCAACATGCACTCCACCAGATCGAGCCCGGTCACGCATTCCGTCACCGGGTGCTCAACCTGCAAACGGGTATTCACTTCAAGAAAAAAGAATTCATCACGTTCGGCGTCGTAGATGTACTCCACCGTTCCCGCGCTGCGGTAATTGACGCGTTCGCCAAGCTTGACCGCCGAGGCCAGTAATGCCGCCCGCGTTGCGGCAGGCAGATGCGGCGCGGGCGTTTCTTCCACCACTTTCTGATTGCGCCGCTGCAACGAACAGTCGCGTTCGCCCAGCGCCGCTACCCGGCCTTTGCCATCGCCAAAAATCTGCACTTCCACATGGCGGGCGCGATCGATACAGCGTTCAAGAAACACACCGGCATCGCTGAAGAATTGCTCGCCCAGACGACGTACGCTTTCCCAGGCGGCACGTAGCGCGTCGGCATCCGCACAGCGGGTCAGGCCGCCGCCGCCGCCCGCGGTGCTTTTCAGCATCACCGGGTAGCCAATGTTTTCCGCCGCCGACAGCGCCTCCTCCAGCGACGAGAGCAGCGGCGTCCCCGGCGTCATGGGAACGCCCGCCTGCGCCGCGAGTTCACGAGCGCGATGCTTCAGGCCGAACTCGCCGATTTGCCGGGCGGTCGGCCCGACGAACACGATCCCGGCTTGCTCGCAGGCGGCGGCAAACGGCAGGCTTTCCGACAGAAAACCGTATCCCGGCCAAATCGCCTGCGCGCCGGACTGTTGCGCGGCGGCGATCACTTTATCGATACACAAATAGCTGTCGCTGGCCTTCTCACCGCCGATCGGCAGCGCGATATCGGCCTCTTTGACGTGCTGCGCGTTTTTATCAGCGTCGGAGTAAATCGCTACGCTGGTCACCCCCAAACGCTTCAGGGTACGGATCGCGCGGCAAGCAATTTCGCCCCGATTGGCGATTAACACCGTATTAAACATCGCTGGCCTCCTTGCGGGCGAGCCAGTTGCGCCAGCCGCCGAATTCGGTGATATCGAGGGCATCGCTCAGTGCGGCTGGTTCACAGATAAAGCCTTTAACCTGCCGCCCGTCGGCCAGCGTCAAGGTGCCAATCCCCAACGGCGCGGGGATCTCCGCGACGAATTCGCCAAAACGCGCCAGCGGAATATCCCACAGTTCGACAATAATCGCCGCGCCGTCGCTACTTTTTGCCAGACCGGGCTTCGCGGGTTGCGTATTCGCCAGCGCATAGAGACGGTAACTCTCGGCGGTTTGAGTTTCTTCCACCCACACGGCATCACGGCTGGTGAGTTGATGATTGAGCGGCATGCCGGTCAGATGCGCGCCGACCACCGCCAGCCGGACGTGCAGAGAAGAAGGCGGTAAAACGGCGGCATGAGAAGACGCGGGCTTGCCGGTTGCCCCCAGTTCGAGCGCCAGTTGCCTCTGCCAGCGCAAGCCGAAAGTCCCCAACGCGCGATCGTGCCATGCCGGGGCCAGCAGCGTGATACCGGCGGGCAAACCGTCTGCACGCAACGGCGCGGGCAGCGCCAGCGCCGACAAATCCGCCAGATTGGTAAAATTGGTGTACGTGCCTAACTGCGAGTTATAACGTACCGGTTCCTGCTTCATCGCTTCCAGCGTGTGAATGGTCGGCGAAGTCGGCACCACCAGCGCATCAAACGCCGCCAGCGTCTGCTGGATCTGACGGCTCAGTTCCGCCCGCAGATATTCCGCCTTGAACGCATCCACCGCGCTAAAGCGTTCACCGCTGGCGACAATCCCCTGCACCACCGGGTCCATCTGGTCGGCATGCCGCAGCATATCGCCGACGGCCACGGTGCGCTCGGCTACCCACGGCCCTTGATACAACTGTTCGGCCAGTTGGTTAAATACGCTGAAATCGATGGGATGCAGCGTCGCGCCGCTGTCTTGCAGCGCGTCCAGCGCGTTTTCCCACGCCGCCAGCGCCAGCGGATCATCAAAAAAGGTCGGCGTTGCCGGAATAGCAAAACGCGGCGCTTTCGGCAGCGCCGCTGGCGCGCGTCCCGGATTGCGGCGCGAATAGGCGTCCGTGGCATCAAAGCCCCCGGCCAGTTCCGCCACCAGAAAGGCATCTTCGACGGTCAGGGCGAATATCGACAGGGTGTCATTCAGGCGACAGGCAGGCACCACGCCGCTGGCGGATAACCAGCCTTTGGTCGGCTTCAGGCCGACAATATTATTAAACCCGGCGGGAACGCGCCCCGATCCCGCCGTATCCGTGCCCAGCGAAAAGCCCACCAGACCGCGCGCCAGCACGGAGGCGGAACCGGAACTGGAGCCGCCGCTGATATAAGCCGGATTAAAGGTGTTAGGCACCGCGCCAAACGGCGAGCGGGTACCGACCAGCCCGGTAGCGAACTGATCGAGATTGGTTTTGCCTATCACGATCGCGCCCGCCGCTTTCAGCTTCGCCACCGACGTGGCGTCATGTTCCGCCTGATAAGTAAACGCCGGGCAAGCCGCGCTGGTCGGCCAGCCCGCCACATCAATATTGTCTTTTACCGCAAAAGGCACGCTGAACAGCGGCAATGCGTCCGGGTGCTCGCTTTGTCTGGCGAGTAACGCCGCGATCTGTTGCCGCAACTGTTCAGGCGTCGCCAGATAGATCCATGCCGGGTCCTCAATAGAGAGGCTGGCAAGCAGCGTTTCCAGCGTCTCATTTATTGCACCGGCATATTGCTGATAGTGCTGTTTCCATTCCCCAAGGGTGAGTCCTGTCTTTGGCGGCATAATCTGAATCCCATCTAGTATACAAGATTGAATTCTAATTAGCGAAAACCGTGCCAAGTTTTAATTTATTGATTTTAAAGTTTTTTATTGAAATGACATCGAGTAATTTGCACAACCAACGGGCAACATTGCGCCATCATAGTGCGCAGTGCGGCATAAAAATGAAAAACGGGGCGCTTAAAGACAAGCCGACAATAAAAAGCTAGAATTCATGCTGATTTTTAACATTTATCGCAAATTTGCAACGGCAAAGGTTGGTCATATACCGCTCAGCCATACCACGACAAGAAGTGTAACGATGAAGAAAAAACGAATCCTGATCCCGCTGATCATCCTGATAGTGTTTATCCTCTACCTCAACCGTGATACGCTCAATCCTTTCGCGCCCGACTGCAAAAATCTGCCGGCGGGAACGCCCAAACCGGCTGAATGCCAGAAACCGGTGAAAGAGGTCGCGCCGGGTTTCGAGCTTTAAGATTTATGTAACTGGAAAGGCCGCAATTATGCGGCCTTTCCAGACACGAAAAATTCCCAGGTGTGAACTTTTTGTCTCCTGTCGCCACATACTCCATACGTAATTAATTATTCGTAGGATGTGGTTATATGCGAAATGACATTATAAAAGACCTGCTGGACTATTACCGGGTTGATAGTTCGACGCTACGCTCTCAAGATGGCGACGTGTACGCAATAAAAATAGGCGGAAGCGATGAGGTAGCCCTATTTCAAGATAAAGACGACTGGCTGCATTTGGTCATTGATCTTGGCGTCTCAACGTTAGCGCCAGAACAAATGTATAGAGATATTGCTTATTTTAACGACATCAACGTCAAACAGCCGCTGCTGGTATTAGGCGTTAATAGAAACGACGAACAGGTGACTCTGCATAGCCGCTTTCCTGTACAACAACTGAATAAAGTACGGCTGGTTGAATACTTCGAAAACTTTGTCGATAAATCAGCATTATTAAAAGGACATTTTAACCCTCATTCAGGAGTCAGAAATGGGTAATATGTGTATATCCGGGGCCGGCAACCACTATGATTCATCCAACGCGTCCTCTCCTACCGCTTCGCCAGTTCGCGTCAATGCCAGAATCCAGTCAGGCCAAGAATTAACATCGGTCAGGCAATTGAGCTCGCCTGAAAGGGAACGTTTTTTGAATGAGTTTGATCCCATGCGTTCGATTCCGGGCTTGAGCAACGAGTCTTCGGTATACCGCACCACGCCCAAAGAATTTGTCAAACACGGGATGATTGCAGGCAACCCAAAATCCAGTGCGAAAATAAATCTGCACGAACAATTAAATCCTAACTATATGAGCCGTCAGAGCATGGGCTTACCGATAGGCACGGCATTTGCGTATGTTCCCAAAGAATTACGGGCCGCAGACCTCGGCACGCCATCGCTGAACGTCATGTACGGCAGCAATGCGCTTGAAGCAGCGCAAACCTATGCTCAGTCGTCCAAATATGTAACTGTCGAGATGCGGCTGGGTGATTTTCTTGAGCGCGGCGGCAAAGTTTACAAGGATGTTTCCTCCTATTCCGCCGATCACAATACCTCCCACGCGCTAATCGTCACGCTGCCCAAAGGGGAAAAAGTGCCGGCGCGCATCATCGAATAGCCAGAAACGATGCGCTACGCGCGATGTCGGCCTTATCTCATGGTGCTGACTGGCTGATAAGCGTCCATCATGCCGGAGTAGTTACCAAGTCCCACGTCTGCTTGACATGACGCGCTATTACAGCCGCAGCCCCAGCCTGCACCTCAAGGGCCACTGGCTGGAAGCGGCGGGATTTGGCACGAATACCCCGGTCATTATCACCGTTGAGCGCGGACAACTGCTGATACGCATTGTGGCTGAGTGACGCAAAAAAATCCCGGCCTGTTTTAGGGGCCGGGATTTTTGCTAAACAAGTCCTAAAGATTCAGGTAGATCCCTTACATATTCGCATTTATCACCTCCATATTGAGAAGAGATATCTTTAAATATATTAACTAATTCATCTTTTTCTTTTTCATCAAGGAGCTGAAGTTCAGCAGCCATCTGCTCCATCGCATCAACTGCTATATCAGGATCTAGATGATCATCGTCAGTAAACTCTAAAAATATTGCTAAATCGGCGATCACTTTTACAAGCCTAACATCTTTATTCATGAACTATTTTCACCTCAATATTTTTAATACCTAGCTCATCAAACATTTTCTGTGCCCGATTAGCTTGAGCCTGATTGGGGACTTCCCACCGACCTGTCATGCCATTATTTTTAAGTGCTTCAGACTGCCGTAATGCTTGATTTTTCGCCTTTTGCATCGTAACAACAGATATTTTGCGGTCAACCATCACGTTGCCATCAACACCATCGAATCTAACTGATTTAGCCTTTCCGTCAGCATCAACTCTCTCAATGCTAGGAGCCTGACCTTTTTGCGTTTCTATATTTGAACGGGCACCAGAAGCAGAATCATTATAGTTACGTGCCCGTTGACTCATACTGGCATTTTCATCAACCCATTTGACTTTAATTTCATCACTGGCTTTATTGATGAGTTTTGACGCTTCAGCAACATCCCCTTTCTTCAGCGCCACTTCTGCTGCTTTTATCGCCTTGCCCGCCGCATCACCCGCTACGGGGATCAACCCAGCCATTGCTCTCGAGATAATCAATGGCAGACTGCGCTTCAGCAAAGCCCTTGATATCGCCCACAACCGGTATGAAGTCTAATCCAAAACCAGCAGCGCCTTTCAATAATTCATTGCGATGCTCACTTATCTTGGCCGAACACGCTTCTGCACTCATTCCAGCACAGTGCTGTGCCTTGAACTCCTCCACTGCTGCAACAAGCTGTTTCTGCGCATTCTGATACTTCTCTTCCTGCGACACACCAGAGACTTTGTTCTCGATAATGTCACTCAGCGCATTATTCTCAACCGCATTCCGCCCCGCCTGCGCACCGCTGGCCGCAGATGCCGTGTCTCCGCCGGTCAGACCTGAAGCCAGACCAGCCGCAAGCGTCGATAAGGCGCTGACAGACTGTTTTTCCGCTTCCGTCAGGTCATCCGCTTTCCGCCCCGGATATTGCGCCGCCATGATTGCCTGCGCCGCGCCTATCGCCCCTGCCGCCGCATCCTGATCGGACAGTTGTGCGATAACCGCGCCAACCACCGCGTGGGCCATCGCATTAGCAGCGATATTTTGCGATCATCTTGCCATCGTTGCGGATAGTCGAAGCGTCGATGGTGGTCTGCCCGTTGCCGGACAAGGTTCCCCGATTATCAAGCGCTCTGACGGAAAGCTGGCTGTCGCCGCCAGAAATCAGCATGCCTTGATTGCGAAAATCGCCGGTTGCCGTCAGATTTAGCGCATCCACCCCCAATAGGTTGCCCTGATTATCCAGTGAATCCACGTTCAGATTCAGCGTTCGCGCGGCCAGCGTGCCGCGCTGCGCAATCTGCCCGCCTGCCAGCGTCAAGGTATTCCCGGCGGCCAGGCCGCCCTGCCAGTCGCCCTGTTGCGTGGCGCGCACCGTCGCGCTGTTTGTCGCCTGAAGCTCGGCGCTACGGCTTCCGATCAAGATTTCCGCCTCAAGGCGAACCGACTGCGCCCCGGCTATCCCGGACAGCGCGATCGCCTTGCCTTGTATGTCAAGTTCGCTATCGGCTTTGATAACGCTCTGTTCATCCTGTCGCAGTGCTTTATCGGCCTTGATTGCCACGTTATCCGCCGCCAGTTGAGTGTTATTTAATGTTACGCCGTCACTTTTTATCGTTAATCGCTGCCCAGATTTCACCACGCCTTGCGCATCGACACCGGCGCTAATCCACGTGTTGTTGCTCTTCAATTCACTCTCAGCGGCGAGCGTAACCGACTGCTCCGCCCGTAAATCGGCATCGGTGAGTGCGATCTCCGCCTTCCCGCTCAGGTTAAGTTCGCCGCCAGCCTGTTGCTTACCTTGCAGCGCCAGCGAACCGCCCTGCGCCTGAATATTTCCCTGCGCAATCGCATCGCCCACGCTGAGTTTGCCATTCGCCGACAACCTGATATCGCCGCTACGGGCGCTCAAATTGCCGAGGTTGACGCCCACGCCTTTGTCGCTGGATACCAGTGTGATCCGGTTGCTGTACATGCCGCCTAACGCGCTGGTATCCAGCGCCACTTTGATATCGCTATTATCCGTCGCTTACGCCGTTATCTTGCCATCGGCATCGATCTGATTCGCGCCGAGCACCACTTGTACGTCATTCGCATTCAACCCCGCCTTAATCTGCGCCGTGCGGGAGATCAGACTGAGATAGTCGCTGTTGCTGGCATCCAATCCTTGTCCGGTTAGCGTAATATCGCCGCGTTTGACCTCAATGCCGTTTAATTTGCCCTGTGCGTCAAATTGCGGTTTGCCGGCGGTCAGGGTAACTTGCGGCGTATTGATGAACCCGCAGCCATCACAGGTGATGCCGTAAGGGTTGGCGACCATCACGCTGGCCTGTTTCCCGCCCACTTCCAGATAACCGGCCAGCGTGCTGCGGTTGGGTGAAACCACTTCGTTGATGATGGCGTTGGCCGCTTTCCCTTGCAGATTAGGGTTGTTCTGGATCAGACCGCCAAGTTGAGCCGCACCGTGCTGTTATTCAGGATCAGGCCGGATTTATCGACATTGAAATCGTGATATTGGTTATGGGAAACACCGGCGTTGTTCGGGGTGGCGATGTTCACCACCGGCACGCCATTACCGGCTTTATCCACCGCGGTATTGCCTGCGGCGACATTGACGCCAGCCGCCATCGCGGGCAGAACAGGCTGAAAGGCCATAAGATTAATCAACGTATAGGCTATGAATCGTTGTGTGGTTTTAATCGGTTTCATCCCTGTTCCCCTTGCGGCAACCTGTTTTCAACGTCTGATTTTTAATGACTAAAAAGCCAATCCGATACGGTAATAAACAGCGACGGCGTCAGGCTTTAACCAGTCTGGATATGCCAGCGGCCAGCCGACCGTTATCTGCTGCGTCAGGTACGAATTAGCCACGCCCGCGCCGATGGCCGCGCCCCACACCGTACCGGAGGATTCGCTCTCTTGCCGCTGGCCGGCAAGATGACCGCCATCCAGCGCCGCCGTTAAGGTCAGGTCGCCAATAATGGGGAAAGTCAGTGGCCGCCAGTTGACTTCATTGCGCCAGTAACCGCCACGGTTGCCTGATAGATACTGTTCTTTGAATCCGCGTACCGAACTCTCGCCGCCCAGCTTGACCTGCTCGCTGCCGTATAACGTTTGCGGGGAATACTTGGCATAAAGGTTGGTGAGATAATTGAGGTTTTCGTTGATCGGGTAGTAATAACTGGCGGCCAGCGTCAGCTTGTTAAACGCCGCTCGCGGCGCATCGTCCGCTTTACCGGCATCGCTTTCCGCCCCAAACCAACGTGTCCCGCGGCTGTACGCCGGGTTAAGCGTCGCCAGCCCGCCCCACAATTTCTGGCTGTGATTGATGCCGATAATGGCGCTGCTGAGTTTGCGGCTGCTGGAAAGCAAAAGCACATCGTTAAGATAGTTATGTCCGCTGCGCCGCGTCATGCCTGCCGACAGGCTGGTTTTCATCTCGCCATTGCGGAAAACCACGCGTGAGAGCGATAGACGGTGCGTCTGGCTGTCTCCGGTCGAATGCCAGAGGAAATCCCGATTGATAAAATCGTTACGATAACGGCTTTTAGAATAGTCGTATGTGAATGTCCAATAACCATACGGCAGCGATACGCCGGTTTGCAGATTTTCAGCGTTATTGCCATCGGAGAAGATGCTGCTGCGACCGCCGCTGATAAACCATTGATCGGCGATCCCCAGCACATTATCCGCCCATAATCCGCCGTTAAGCTGCTGTTCCCCGGTGCTTTTTTGTCCACTAATATCAAACTGATGTTTGCGCTTAGCGGCGTCTGTTTTTTGCGTGTCAGATTGACGATCGAATAACCGGCCCGGCTGCCCGGAAGAATTTCAATACTCACCTGTTGCGTCGGCATGCGGTTAAGCTGTTCCATCCCCTGTTCGATATCACGGAGATTGAGTATTTCGCCTTCCAGCCCAGGGAATATCTGTTTTAAAACTCGCTTTGATTCATTATCAATTTTAATATTTTCCAACCGCCCTTCCAGAATATCTATTGTCAATATTCCGCGGGACAAATCCTGAGCGCTAATAAAAGCGCGACTGGTAATATAACCGCGTTCGATATACCAATTACTGACGTCATGGATCAGTTGATTTATTTTATTAATATTAATACAACGATTAATATAATTTTTATTTAACCGCTGTTTATCTTTTTCACCCAATAATGAACTTTGGTTATAACGAATTCCATGGATGGCGAAGCACTGGCTCGCATCGCTTTCCCGCGCCTGATCCTGCTGCGCCTGTGGCTGATTCAGTTGTAATAAAGATTGGCGTTGCTGGCGGGCCTGTTCAATGACTTCCGCCTGACGTAGTTGTTTTTCATTGCGGTCTGCCGGATTAAGCGGTGCGGATAATACGCAATAAGGTAAAAAAAACAGGCAAAATAAAAAGCAGCCTGATAAAAGCCTGCATGGTTTTCATCCCTGTTGTTATTAATATTTGCTGGCATAGTAGAACCGTTAATTATCCATCTCAATATATTTTATGACATATAATTTTACAGCAATTAATTTAACTTAACTCAATATAAAATATTGCAATAACAGATAATGACAGAAATATTACATGGATTCATTCATCCGCCGACAAAAAGAGGGATACGCGGCGGGCGCAGCATTGGCGTCAATGCCACCAGGCACATTCAGGCAATAGGGTAAACGTATGGCTGGTTACATGGCATTTTTGATGCATCATATTGTATATTGAGCGTCTGGGCGCTGCCGATGCCCTTCACTGGGGGAATGCGTGAATTATCCAATTGGACAAATCAATCACAGTTATCTGGGGTCCAGCGTCTATACCATGCTGCGTGAGGCGCTGATTGTGGGCCGACTCAAACCGGATGACCGTCTGCGGATCCGTGAACTGGCGGCTCAGGTCGGCACCAGTGTGACGCCGGTACGGGACGCCATTTTGCAATTGGCTAAAGAGCAGGCGCTGGTGCTTAAAACCCCGCGGGACATTCGCGTGCCGCAATTAACCGAGGAACAATTCAGGGAGATCCGAACGCTGCGTCTTTCACTGGAAGGCACCGGCGCGGAACTCGCGGCCCAAAGGATAACGCCGCAGGATATGGCGCGTATGGCGGAGAATATTCAGCAAAACCGGCTGGCGATTGACAAAAACCATCTGCGTGAAGCGCTACGCTTAAATAGCGAGTTTCATTTGCTGTTGGCGCAAATGGCGCAGATGCCGTTGCTGAACCAATTTATCGGTAGCTTATGGATGCGTACCGGACCGTTAATCGCCCAAGCTTATACACACTTTTCATTGAAAATGGCGATTGAACATCATCATGATGTGCTCAATGCGTTACGCAAGCGAGATGGTCAGGCCGCCAGACAATCCATTCAGGAAGACATCCTTGACGGCAGTGAAACCATGCTGGCGTTTATTGTGGTCGAGCAGCGGGAATAACGGGCGATCCGCTGGGAAACAGACGGCGACACAGCGCGTTAATCGCGCTGTGTCGTTTCAGCGTCAAGCCGCTTCAACCTGAGAAAGCAGATTATTGATAAACAATCGGGTTTCCACCGCCTGACTGATAAATGCCGAGAGTAAGGCGTTAAAACTCGGTTCAGTCAGCGCATCCAATGTCTGTTGCGTACACAAACGCAGCGTGTCATTTTCATCCAGGGCCAGCCAGCATCCCTTCATCGCCGCCATTTCAAAATTCAGCAACAGCATCAAGTGATAAATCCCCACATTGTCATAGTGCTTAAAGCTTACCAACTGACAGTGCAGCAGTAATGCATCGCTATTGCCAGGAACTTCCAGCACGGCGGCTTCCTGTCCATCAGGCCCGTTCATCACGCAGACGCCATCTTGTAAATTTAGCGAAGTATGATGCGTCTGACCGTAATGTTGTAGTAACCGGGTCACTTGTTGTTGCGCAGGTGTCATCTGTGTCTTCTCCTTCATGGAATTATCCTTTTAGTTGCAAACCATATTGGTGCAATTGTTGCAGCGCGCTGACGGTGGATGGGTTCGCTTTCGCAATTTCTCCACGTAGCTGGTAACTTTGCGGCATCGTTTGATCCTTGCCATACTTGAAATCGACGCCGCCAAGCAGCTTGCTCATCGTCACGCCCGCGCTGCTGGTCGCATTCACAATCACCGCCGGGGTAGTGAATCCTTCGCTCTTTTTCGCTATTTGATTCACGTCTATATTGGCCAGCCGCAAATTATTGCGGTCTTTGATCATCTTGATCACATCATCTTTTCCGATAGTTTGATTCTGCAAACCTTGTTCAATTTTTTCCCGCACATCATCTTTGAGTTCCAATGTCACCATGACAGAGGCTTTATCGCTCTTCTGAAGCTGACTCACGATATCCTTTAACGCTGGGTTTTCCGCAATCAACGGCGTAATACGCTCGGCATTACTGGGCGCAAGCGTGGAAGACAGGTGGTTTCCCAACACATGAAACAGTCCATTTTCCGTCAAATTTTTCAGGTTGGTGTACGTCGTCATGTGTAGCACGCCGGACAGAATGGCGCCGTCACGTTGGGCCACATCCTGGCGGATATCCAGACGCTTCAAAGCCGTCAATCCCTGATGCTGTGCGTCCGTCTTGGCGGTTTTACCGGTAAAGTGCTCATTCAGGATCGTCAGTTGCTCATCCGGCTGCGACATTTTTTTAACGCTATCTATCAGCAGCTTGCTGGCCGGATCGGTGAAAGCCCCAGAAAGCGAATCAATGAGCATATTAAGGTCTTTTTTCTCCACCGGATCCGCTTTTTTCATGATCAGGTTGACCAATTGGCTGGTGCGTGAATCCACGGTCAGGTTTCCGCCGATGCTCACCGCCGGGAACACCGGGATCAGCCCTTTTGCCTCGACAAGCATACCCGCGGTAAGCGCGGCGTTTGCACCCAGCACCGCCTGGTTCATAACGCGCATCCGGTTATCGGTAGCCGCATAGATAGTCATTTTTTCACCTTCAGTAACGCTTCTTTCTTTGTTGGCGCTCAAAAAGTTGGCGCCCGCCGTCACCCCGACGGTGCCGCGCGTTAGGACGCTGACGGGCGCTGCGCCAACGTTGGTCAGGTCTATCGTGCCGCGCAACTCCAGGGCGGCGCTCCCTTCCAGATTAAAGGCGACCGTTCTGCCCGCCTTCACGCTGTGCTCCGCCCCTTTGCTCATCACCGCCAGCGGGTCCAGCGTGCCGCTGGTCAACCCATCAACAAACCCCGGAATTTCCTCATCTGGCAGCGCAAAGTACAGCGCGTTCCGCTGCGCTACCTGCAAGCCCGCCGAGATACTGGCGGAAAAACGCGTATCAGGGGTAAAATTATGTTTGCCGGCGATCTGCTGCGCCATTTTCGCCGAGGTTGTCCCGACCAGATATTCGCTCACGTCGTAGCCGCTGCCGAAGTTCAGTTTCCCCGTAATACCGCCGCTGCGTTCAAAGGCGACATAGGTGGTGTTATCCAGGCGTGTGAAATTCAGGCTGTAACCTCTGTCTCCATTGACGCCCGCTCCCGGTACGGGTGGGAAAGGCAATGAAGTGGAGGTTACGACGAACGCCGCCGACGCAGCGGCGCCATAAGACCGGCTGAAGGTAATGCTGTCGCCTTCAGCCATTGACGTCAGCGTCGCTTTCATCTTATCGGCCAGATCGGTTTGATTGCTGGCCTGCATCACGGTTTTCGAGGTGACGCTTATGGCGGCGTCCTCTTTTCTGAACGCCTTCATAAAGGTTTTCACGGCATCATAATCCGCTTCCAGCACCTTATGGTTGGTAAAGCCCATGTCGGTAAGCTTCTTCACCGGATTTGCGCCGTATTCGTTCTGTCGCAGCGAATTGAGCTCTTTCATCAACGGCGCCAGCGCCTTCTCGTCCGGCGACGTGCCGGATAACTCGCTGAGCCGATCAGTCAACTGATGTACCTGACCCAGCATTAACGTATCCAGCACCAGTTGGGATTTCGCCAGCGACACGGGATCATGCTTATCCCGCTGGACGCCGGACGCATCGGTATTCATTTTCTGATTAATCGGCGTCTTGCTGTCCACGAACGCCTGTATCACCGTAGCCGCCGTGCTTCCCTGGGTCGCGGGATTAGCCTTCATTGCGGCCAGCAACATGGGCGCCAAATCTTTTTCCTGACGCTGCCGCCCGGTAAAGTTAAGCATGGCGTCTTGAGTAGAGGATTTGATTTCCGTGTTGATCATATCCCGGTCATTCATCACGCCTGACTGTTTGCCGACAAGCATCGCGGCTTTAGCCGAACTGCTCTCCAGTTCGCTATGAAACTGCTTTAATAGATTGACTAGCGGCTGACCTTTTTTACCCAGATCCAGATCTTTTATCTTGCTCGCCAGATCCGGCGCCGGTTCGCTCAGGCCGCCGGTGGTTGCCGTTTCCAGTTTGTTAAGCAGCGTGCTTTGCATCTCATAAACCGGCTTCAACCCCTCACGCCCTTTGGCCTGATGCTGTACATGGTCGGCAAAGGTTTTCAGCGGACGCGGCACCTCCAGCGAGAAGTTGACGATATGCGCCCGCACCAGATCGGCGAGTTTACTTTTCACCTTCTGTGATTCCTCGCCGGTTTTCCCCAATACCTGAAAATCAGCTTTCGCGGTTAGACCGGTCAGCGGCATACGCTTCCCTTTCGTGGCCGTATTCAGCGTATTGAATAAGTCTTCCGCCGCACGCGTATTGCCGTTTGACACCGCTTTGCCTTTCGGCACCTCGGTTTTCCACTCTCCCGATTGCATGGTATGCAGTTGATGATCATCATGCGCAATCCGCACACGATTCTGCGCATCAGTGCCAAGCGAGGTTATTTTACCGTCTATCGGCGTTTTCACCGGCTGCCACTGCGCTTCGCCGTGATTAGCCGCATTTTGCCAGTCGTTTTTCGGCAACTGGAAGAGTTTACCTTCATTATTCAGCGCAAAAAGATTCTGCTGGCTATCCAGCGTAATGTTGCGGATAGCGCCGGTTAAACCCTGATTGGGCAACGCCAGCGGCGGTGACGCCAGTTTTTCTGTACCGTGTTTGATGTGGTGGAAATGCAGATCGCCTTGCTGATTGACGACGATGAATTTATTGCGGCTAATTACCGCCAGGGACGAAACGCCGTCCTCTTTGCTGATGCCGGGCAGCGGCAGGCCGGCGGAAGGCGTCGGACGTACTTGCGCCAGCGCGAAGACGTTATTATCCCCGTGAGGAAACGCGGCTGACTTCAGATTGACGGCTAATGGTTTAACTTCGCCGTCTTTAAGGATATAGGCCTTGTTGTCCAGTCCCCGCTTAAGATCGACGGCCTCGATGCCGGAAGACTCCCAAGCCTGGGCATTTCCGTTGTAGAAATGAACCTGTCCATCCTGAAGCGCCAGCTTACCCTGGTGCCCCAGATCCACGGTATCCTTATTTTCAGGCACCAATGGCTTCAATCCAAGCGTATCATCCACCACCAGACTATCACTCAGGTTCCAGCCTGGCGTCGGCGACAGGGCATTCTCACCCAATGACGCCACATGTTTTTGTCCCTGACGATCAGTCGCCAGCGCATGTGTCTGCCCCTGTTCATCATGAGCAAACCCGGTGATACGGTGATCGGCTCCCAACGCCCCATCTAATTCAGGGGTTTCAAAAGACTCCAGCGTCACACTTTGCTCGCCCGGTTTGGGCAGCAGCGCATGAAAAAGCTTGCCCTCATTATCGGCGATTAGCAGATGTTGATTGGTAATGGCAACCGCGCTCGCATGTACCGGTCCATTATCCTCCCGTTTCAGTTCGATTGTCTGGGAAGCAGCGTCCAGTGAAGGTGACAGGTGCAGTTGTGCCATATGATCCTTTTCGGTCAGCACGGCCACCTGTCCACGCTGATTGGCGGAAAAGGCGCTGATTTTATCGCTGAATGACGCCGCGTCCGTTCCCGCAGAGAGATTGCTCAACGTCTGACCATCCTTAATCGCATACAGTTGACCATCTCCCTGCCAGGATAACTGACTGTGCAGCGTATCGTCGGTTTTCTGCCACACGCCGAACTCGGTTTTGAGCGAAAACAGTTTGCCGTCATGGATCCGCAGTTGCTCACCTGCGGCGGATGATGAGGCGGGTTGTTGGTAGACGCCGGTCAACAGTTCATGATTCATACGCCCTGTTTCAACCGGTGCGCCTGCCGTGGCGCCGCGTCCGCTGCTATGCAGCGCGACATGACTATTCTCTTCACTCTGGATCATGAACTGACGACCGGACTTATCCAACAACATCTGCTGACGGCCATCCTGACTTTCATGGTGGGACACAAACGGCTGATGGTTTTTTCCCAACGTCTGTTGTAACAGCGTGATCAGCGTATCCGGCAATCCCTTACCAAACTGAAGTTTTCCGTGATCATCAATCTTGACGTTGAACGTCGGTTCGGGCGGCATCCGCGCCATGCTTTGTATCGGCGAGCATGATGACAGCATGGCGCGTAAATCTTGTTGCGTCTTTGCTCTGGCTATCGGCGTCTGGCTGCTCTCGTCCTGCTCCATGATCTTGGGCCGTGAACCAATTGAATCTTCTCGCCGTGATGAACCTGGGGCGCTGTGAAATGAATCAGTTTCAGCATCGCTTGGCCGCGGCGAGGTCGGCGGGGTGTAAAACTCATCGCTGCGCTCGCTCACACTGCCGGACTCGCTGCTTGCTTTCTGCTCTTGCGCCGCTGACGCGCTGCGATGTGACGCGCCTTTAACTGAATTATCCGCCGCCAGCAGTTCGCGTAATGTCCGCGTTGTTTTCTTCGGCGGCTCGGCAACCGGCGTGGAATCAGGCATGGAACGCGACATACTTTGAATTGGACCGCCGGACGACAGCGCTTCACGCATGGTTCGAGGTACGCTGTGAATCGGGCCGCCGGACAATAGTGAATCGCGCAGTGTGCGCGGCAAATTCTGGATCATACCGCCCGATGACAGCGCCGAACGCAGATCCTTCAGGCGCGAACTCTGGCTCTTCACCTCGCTGCCTGATCCCTGCTCTAACATCGGCTGCTTATTTTTATCGTGTATTCCTTGCTGGATCAGCGACGGTACATTTTGTTGACGCGCACTGCTGCCAGCGCCTTGCGTCAGGGACGATGAGCGTGAATGAGACGGACTAATTTCGACAAGAGGCTGACTTGAGCCGACATGATTAATTTGCATGAAGGATACCGTGATAATTAGTAGCTGTTAATGCTAAGTGATTGCGCAGACCATCCGGTTCCCTCCTTCCGCTTTATTTATTATTTTCATCGGGAACCGGTTTCCTCCTTCCATCACTTAACACTAAACAGACGAAAGACTGTTCACCCGCAATGAATATCTATCTAACTTCAACGAAAGGACCCCCTTATGTCTGAAATCAATATATCGCTTAATATGCAACCCGGAACAGGTTTTTCACCTGTGGATTCCAATTCGCTGTCTGGCGATCGTAATGGCGCATCCTCACGATCGCCGCTACAGGACAGCCAATTACTGGAGGCGTTGGGCGTCCTGCTTACCGCGTTGCTGCCGAATCTGCTGAGTAACGGGCAATCGTCATCCAATAATTCGCCCCTTGGCCAAGCGGCGGGAACCGGCAATACGACCGGACAGAACGGTAATCCCGCTGAAATGCTGATGAAAATGCTCGAAACGCTGATGCCGTCCAATAATGCGCAAGGCGCGGGCAGTCAGGGAGGGGTTCCCGGCGGCAATAACGGTACGTCGCCACTATCAGGCGCGACAGGCGCCAACGGCGCGCAAAACCCTGAAAATCTGGGACGTTCTCTGTTACAGGACACCACCTGCAACGCGCTCAATAATGCCATCAGCCCAACCGCCGATGGCGGCGGTCAGATCAGCGGCAATATGTTGCTCAAAGCGCTGATGGAGTTGATTGCCAATCTGATGGATATGCAACAAGGCGAATTCGGCCAGCCGCAAAATGGTACGTCGCAAAACGGCGCATCACCAGCCAGCACCACGATGAACTCCCCCTCATTTAATAGTCCGTCGATGACGAGTCCATCCATGACCAGTCCGTCGATGACGAGTCCATCCATGAATAGCCCGACGCTTAATAATACGACGTCACCATCCTCCACCGCCGGCGTCGCGGCGTCGACCTCCCCCCTGAGCGGCACCAATAGCCCCACCACGGAGACGGGAAAAACCGGCGCAGTGAATTTCCCTACCGCCGGCAAGGACGTCACCACGGTGAATGACACCATTAAAGTCGGCCCCAGCGAGGTCTTTGACGGTGGCGGTAAGACTTTTGTCGCAGGCAATAAATTAGGCGACGGCAGCCAGGCTGAAGGTCAGAAACCAATATTTGAACTGGCTGAAGGCGCCACACTGAAAAATGTGGTGTTTGGCGATAACGCCGCCGACGGCGTTCATGTCCGTGGCGATGCGAAAATCGATAATGTGCATTGGACCAATGTCGGTGAAGATGCGCTGACCGTTAAATCCAATAACGGTAAGCCAGCCAACGTTGAAATCACCAACAGCAGCGCACAGGGCGCCTCAGACAAAATCTTCCAGTTGAACGCCGATGCCAATCTGACTATCGATAACTTTAAAGCAAAAGATTTCGGTACTTTTGTGCGCACCAACGGCGGCCAACAGGGTAACTGGAATCTTAACCTGAGCAATATTGACGCGGAAAACGGCAAATTCTCGTTTGTGAAAAGCGACAGTGCGGGGTTGAATGTAACAGGCAGCAACCTCAACCTGACCAACGTCAACAATCCTTACAAAGTGCCGCAATCCGCTAACCTACAGGTGAATTAATATGCACAATACCATGACTGATACTCATAACGCGCCCACACGCTGGGCGGACCTGGCCAGACAAGGCGGATACCTGTCGCCGGAACAACGCCAGGCATTCGAACGAGCCATTCACCAGGTCACCCAATGCCTGGACGAGGTATTAACCCAGAAAAGCGCCCCCCAACGGGGAGCCTTTGAGTTTGATGCCTTCGTGGATTTGCTGGAGCAGGATTTTTTGCGTCATGCGGATCTGCATACGGAAAACGGTTTGCACAGCGACGTCGCGCAAACCGCATTCTGGATAATCCGCAATATGGCCGATCATCTGATTACCGCGCGTCAGGCGGCGGCATTATTCAAATAAATCATTAAGTCAGTTTCGCCATCTGCCCGGCAGGTGGCTTTCCCAGCCCGATGCTAACCAGCACCGGCATCAGGAGCACCACTTCTAGCGAAATTCCCCAGCGTTGATACAATCAAACTGGCCCCCGCACCAAGGATCAGGACCCCCCATAACCGTTTTCACCCTGTGTTTAATACATTCCGTGGCTGGCTCTTTTGGGCAAACAAGCCAATAAGCGTAATCAGACCAACCAGAATCGACGGTTCGGCCAGGACATCACGCTATCGCCGGCCGTTCATTTGGCCGAACCTAAAATCTGTTGTCATGGAGAGATTGCTTTCGTCGTGTTGCTTGAATGCCAGCGTCGTCGGATGAAAATCCCTTACGATCTGGCGCTGGTCTGTCTGGATGGTTCAGTGCAATGCGACCATACTTTTCCGGCGCTGACCGCCCGGTGGCTCGAATATGAAACTCAGGGCGCGGTAGTGGGACGCCTTGGGTTGGCGATGATCAACGGCGATAGTCCCCCGCCCGCCATAAAAACCATAAAATTAATCTTTGAACCCCGCGCCAGTTGTTGAACGAAGAAACAGGGCTTGCGCCCTGTTTCTTATAACTAAAAGCCGATAACATTCTGTTACCAGGCCATTTTTTTCAATCCCATATTGACGAAACGGTCGCCAACAATGGAAGCGTCGATGCCCATTGACGAACCGCCCATACCACGGGCTTGCAAGTTAGCATTGCCGGTATCGCCCGCCACGGCGCTCTTAATCATGCCCGCCGCTTTCGTGAATTGATCCATGCTTTCTTTGGTCATGCCATCATCACCCGGCTTGCTGAGCGCTCTTGCCCATGATTTGTTATCCTGCTTCGACGTGTCCCATTTGTCTTTCTGGTGATGAGGTTTACCAAAGACCTCAGGGTATTGATCCATAAACTCACCGACCTGTTTCGCCGTTTGACGATCCTCTTTCTCGATGTAGTAACGATTCTTTCCTAAGCCATACGAGCTGACACTATTCAGTTCCTGCAAACCGGCTTTCTGGCTGACGCTTAGTCCCATCGCACTGCCAAGCTGATTGAAGGAATCAGCGCCGCTCAGCCCCTGCAGACCATTATTGTTCAACTGTAATGGCGTCTGCGACCCCTGTGCCTGACTCAAACCGCCGCCGCTGATAGCGGTCAACATATCTTTTGCGCCCTGAGTGTAAGCCGAGATTTCCGGGGAAGACGGCGTCTTGTTGCCGAACAATCCACCCATGCCATTTTGAAGCTGCGACAGGCCGCCTAACATATCATCCAATGCCTGAAGCATCAGGTTACCCATCATCATGCTTGGGTTCATCGCGTTCATACCGGTATTCAACGCGCTACCCAGCCCATTCGCCAGACCGCCAACCAGACTGCCGCCCAGACCGGTCGCCAGACCACCGGCCAGACCGCCGCCGAGACCACTTGCCAGGCCGCCAGCAAGACCGCCTCCCAGTCCGCTTGCCAAACCACCACCGAGACCGCTCGCCAGACCACCGGCCAGACCCAGCCCACTACTCAGACCGTTTGCCAGACCACCACCGAGACCGCTCGCCAGACCCAATCCACTGCCCAGACCATTTGCCAAACCACCGCCAAGACCACTCGCCAGACCCAATCCACTGCCCAGACCACTCGCCAGACCGCCGGCCAGACCCAGCCCGCCCATCATGCCAGCGCCATTCATACCGCCCATCATGCCAGCGCCATTCATACCGCCCATGAACAGCATGGAAGTCATCAGATCTGCGAGTTGTTCCGCTATTTTGTTAGGGTTTAGCGCATCGCTAACCGCATTCTGTAATGCATTACCACCATGCGAGTGATTTTTGGCTGACGACAAGCCGTTGTTGCCGTCGGTTTTGATGGTAACCTGTAATGAAGTACCGCCACCAAGAGAAGTAATCATAATATTTCCTTAAATTAATGGGTTTGTGAACAGCGCCATCCTGTTTGCCGATTAGGACGGCCTGCATGATATTGGCGCTCCTTATTTAAGTGATTCCGCGACCAATTCAGTTCCCGCATCCATGCCTGAAAACAGCTATTTCAACTATTTCCCGTTATTAGTATTGGCGCGCTATGCTGGCGGCAGCGCCGCCAGTTGCAGCAGGTTGGTGATAGTCTGCGAAACGGATTCTTCCGCTATCGGTAAAGCATGGCGCACGATTAATTGCTGCTGAGCATCCATACTCAGATAACACTTTCCCAGCGTTTCCGCCTGCTGAAAGCGCTGCCGCAACATCTGGCGTATTCGCTCGGCATAACGTCGGCCAGATGGCAACGTCAGACACAACGCGATCTCCGACGACACCGGAAGACGCTGAAAATACAACGTGACACCGTCACTACGCATCCACATGCCATCGGATGAGTGCGCCATCGCCGCAATAAAATCCTGCTGCCGGGTAAACACATCGTTGCATTCAATCATTGACCGGCACCCGGCTGAAATCCGCGGGGCCATTACGCAGATCGGGCTGCCACCAGATAACGAGTTGGCGACCGTCAGGTTGCGGGCGACACGTCACCGATGTGCAATTCGCGACCGTACGGGAACTGGAACAGGCGCTCAGCAACATCACCGCCAGCAGGGGCAACAGGTATTTATTCCACCCGCTTTTGTAATGAGGCGGCGTGGCGACTGAAAATTGTTTACTCATCGCATTTTTCCACATAAGGCTTTTCCTGAATTATTGCGCCGTGAGTAAAGAGCGTCGGGCAGGCTGAATCACCGCGGCAGGTTGTAACGCCAGAAAGACTTCGCTGGATTCACCCGGCGCCAGCGTGGTTTTCGGCCAGATCGCGACCGCCAGCGTCCGGTTGCCGGCACAGGCGGCCTCATCCATACGTTGAGGTATCGTGCCGCTATTGCGCACCACGCCTACGCTCAATTTCACCTGACCATTGCCGTACCACTGATTGCGTCGGCTGTCATACACCAGTCCGGGCAGAGAGCGGCACACTTCGCTCAGCCGAGTCCCCTGGTTCTCCTGCTGAAACCCGGCGGGAAATTGTTTGTCTGCCAGATCGCGCAATGCGTTTTCCACCAGACTGTATAAATCGGTTTTACCATTACGCTTGGCGACACGATTCATGACGCCGTTCAATTGATGCCGGTTTTCAACGGACACGTAGCGCGTCGGATCGGTTTGATCGCCAATCAAATGCGGCGTCAAAATAAACAGCCGCTCGCGTCGGGAAACTTCATGCCGTGTCGAGGTGAACAGTTTCCCCAGAATCGGGATATCGCCCAAGATAGGGATACGCCGATCGCGATCGCCGCTCTCTTCCACATGAAAGCCCCCCAATACCAGCGCCCGGTTTTCGCCAATCAGCGCCTGAGTGCTGACCGTGCCGCGTTTCACGCCGGAGGCCGCGCCGTCGCTGGCGGTTTCAACCTGACCATCCTCAATATCAATAACCAACTGGATGCTGCGCTGCGAGCCTTCCCCCACTACGCGTGGCGTAACCTGCAAACTGGTGCCGGCGGTCACTGGCTGGATCTCGGCCACCCGCTCGCCGGTGGCGGTAATAAACGCGGTACGGCTGAAATCCACGATGGCGGGCTGATTTTCCAGCGTCAGCACGGAAGGGTTGGCGACAATCGATGCGGTACCTTCCCCCTCCAGCGCCTGAATATCTGCGAAAAACCGTTTAAAATCACTGACAAACAGGGTACTGCGCCCCATCATCATGGTGCTGCCCGTGCTGACGTTACCCAGTTGCGCCTGCCAGTTCGCTTCCAAACGGGACAGCGCGGTGCGGTCGACGTCCAGAATGATGGCGTCAATGTTCACCAGATTTTGCGGTACATCGATATGCTCGACCAGTTGCTGATATTCGGCGCGCCGTTTCTCATCATCACGGATCAGCAAGGCATTGTTACGGACATCCGCCGAGATCTTGCCGCTCAGCGACTGCCCTCTCCCCGCTTCACCGGCTCGTTCCGGGTTGTTGCGCGTCGCCAGTTTGACCATCATCGCCCTGGTGCTTTCACGCATCATCTCCATGCCGTTATCCGCTTGTGCCGATACCGGACCGGTTGCGCCGACAGGCGTGCTGCGCTGACCGTCCATCAGTTCGTTGAGAATGGTCGCCACGCCGGGGATCACCACGCGTTGATCACGATATTGCAGCGTGCGGTCGGATACCGAGGCATAGCGCAGCGGGAATATCATCACCTTGCGCCGCTCTTCTTTTTTCTCGCGCTGCTGGCTGAAATTACGGATTAAATCGATATACGCCTGCGGCCCGGTCACCAGCACCACGCCCTCGTCCGGCAACTCGCCCCAGCCGAAACGCGGATCCAGCAGACCGATGCCGCTAAGCGCCTGTTTCAAATCCGGCGCCGCCTCTTCCGATATTTCCAGGCGCACCGAATCCTGTTCATCCTTCGGACTGATATACAGCGAGTTGTTGTACACAAACCATTGAAAACGATATTCCAGCGCCAGACGGTCCAGAAAAGCGACCGGTGAATCGGCGCGAATTTTGGCGGTAACGTCACTGTCATTAATGTTGCCCAACATCAGGTCCACACCGTGGCTGTTGGCGAAATCGGTCAGGATAGTGGACAGCGGCGTCTGTTCGGCGGAATAGGCATAAGCCCCTTTGTTCCACTCTGGCGGCGTCGCGGCATGCGCTATCGGGATCATGCCAATCAGCACCAGCGACCAACAAAACCAGCGGTATAACACCAGTAAAAATCCATATAACGCCTTACGCATGTTGTTCTCCTTGCAAAAAAACCAGCGTATTTAAATTAAGTGGCGCCGACATAGCCGTTCTAAGCGAGGGCGTTAGCAAGCCTAGCCAGATATCACGTTGATTAAGCAGCGATTCCAGGCTTCTGGACAATTGAAAAACATCGTCGGGTTCATGCCGCATCCATAGCCATAGCGTTTCATCTTCCGGGGATAGCGATAGCATGGCGGCCTCTTCCTTAAACTGGAGTTGAGCGCCTTCGGCCAATTGCAGCGCGTGCTCCAGCACGCGTTCGTCCGCCGGTGAGGAGAGCGGGATGGCGGCGCGGCAGGCAATTCCGCACGCGTGCCGCGCCAGCGCGACTGGCCCGTTATCGATGTCCAGCCGCAGCATCGCGTCGCCGCTATTCAGCCAGTCTTCCAGTACGGTGGTTAAATCAATTGAAGTCATTGATGATGGCCTTCGCCAAACCGTGCTTGACGCTCAGCAGTTGTCCCACCGCCCAACTCGCGTTGGAATAGTCCATACTGGCTTCAAAAAAGGCAAAGCTGTCCGCCTGGCTCGCGCCGCCATCGGCAACGTTCAGCGCAATGTCATCCAGCTTTTGCTGCGCGTCGACCAAATGCGTATCCAGGCGACGCTGAGTAGGATTAATAGACATAAAGAACTCTCCTGTGATTGACCTGATATTAAGTGGTCAACTCACAGCGACAGTTCCATTATTTTTGGTTCAGCGCCTCATGGCTGTCCGGCGTCTCAGGCGGCAACAGTTGGGCGATGGCCCGCTGCCAATTCAGCGACATCACGCCGTGGGGGGTGATCAGTTTCATGGCGTCCTCTTCCAGCGTTTCGTCACTGGCCAGACGCCACTCCAGATGCGGATGCGCCTTCAACCAGCGATCCACCTCCGCCAACTGACCGGGATGACAGTACAGCGTCCCTTTGGCGTCGTTCTGTTGCTGTTTCAATAATTGCTTCAACAATGCGGTATGCCGCTCCTGAGCAGGAACCTCCGCCAGTATCCGGCTTAGCGCGTCGCGCAGCAATCGCCCCGCCTGCGCCACCAGCACCTGCTCAAGATTTTCCCGTTCGTGGGCCACGCCTTGCAGCAGACTATCGGCCTGCTGCCAAAAATCGGCTTCCGCCTGCGCCAGTGTTTGCCGGGTTTCTTGCTGCGCCTGTTCGCGCGCCTGCTGCAACAGCGTTGCCGCTCGCGTATTGGCATCGTCCCATAGCGAGCGGCTGCGTTGATGTTCCGCCACCCGCGCCGCCGGGATAATCACCGTTTCATCGCTTGTCGCGCCGGGTAAGGTCACAAACGTTCTTTTGGCTAACATCATCACTCCTTATGCTGTTGGTTCATCCTGCGTGACGGCGGCTACCTTCCATATCAGCGCGTCGCACAGTGCGGTTAACCGGCCGGCGGGCAATACGCCGTCCGGTTCACGACTGCGCGTTACCCAGGATTGAGGAAACAAAAGCCGCAAACGCGGCCAGCAGGCTTCACCGTAACGTGCGCGCAATAGCGTCAGGGCGTCAGCATGGCGGTCGGCAAACATGAGGTGCGGCGGCAACCACAACCCAGGCCTCAGCGCTTTCGCCAACCGCCGACACCAGGTGATCTGATCATCGGTCAATATGGCGAATGGCGCTTGCGGCTGGCACACCGCCGCCATCAGGTTCAACACCTGCTCGCGCTGAAACGCACTGAGCGTCCCTATCTGCATCAGGGACGAGTTCGGTTCCGGCGGCAACTGCATCGGCAAATCGAAATGGCGGCTCAGCAGCGGAATATTGGCATGCATGAACGCCTGTTTTCTCTGCGGCAGTGCGGCGAACAGGGCTTCGGCTCCCCAACTGTCATCCGCTTGCGACACACAACCGCTAGCCCACCACGTCAACCAGTCGAGGCGTGTTATTTCCGTATTCATGTTGGTCCTGTGATTGCTGTTTTACGTGACGCTCATGATCACCGCGCGCATTACGACTTCTGCGGCTCCGACGTCCGTTTTTGCCGCCACTGCTGGAGATAAGGTTTACCTACCCGCCATCCCAGCAGCCCCATCAGCATGATGCCGAACAGGGCGATGCTCCATTGCCAGCGCTGCATTTCTTCGGGCGTGAAGGTAAAAGGCCCCAGCGTTACTACCGGCACCTTATCCTGGAACGGCTCCGCCGGGACGAAGACGATCGCCAAATCCTTATCGCTTTTTCCCGACAGACCGGGAATGCTGCTGGCGACCATCCGGCGAATACGCTGCTCCATGCTGTCTGGCTCCAGTTCCGGTCGGTATTTAATAAACACCGCGGCCGAAGCGGGTTGAACCGGTTCACCGGGGGCAATTCGCTCCGGCAATACCACATGCACGCGGGCGACCAGCACGCCATCGATCTGTGTGAGCGTGGATTCCACTTCTTGCGATAAGGCGTAAATATAACGGGCGCGCTCTTCCAACGGCGTTGATATCACGCCGCTTTTCTGGAAAACCTCGCCCAGATTCGTCCGCGCCTGACGCGGCAGACCAGCGGCATTGAGAATATTGACCGCCCTTTCCATGTCCTGCGCCTCAATGACCAACGTCACTCCGGTTTTATCCACCCGCTTTTCAGCGGCAATCTGATAACGTCCGAGCGCGGCGATGGTTTCATTGGCGTCGTTTTCCGACAGACCGCGATTAAGCTCAATCTGCTTTTCACAGCCAGTGAGCAACAGCGCTAACAACAGGAATATCGCTCGCTTGTGCGTTTTCATAGGCCGTTACTGTAAGTTGGTGAGTTTTTCCAGACTCTGCACGCCCTTCGCCACCAGCTTGGCGCTCAGCAGGCTTTCGAGATAGAAAGAAGATAATGTCCGGGTGGCATCCAGCACATCTTTCGGATCGTTGGTGCGAATGGATTGAATAACGCCACGCTCTGCGGTTTTGAATACCGAACCCAGCCCTTGCGATTTTTCAGCCAGGGCGCTTATCCATTGGCTGTTGCCCTCAACCGAGGTCGCCGGTTTGGGTTCCAGCGCCGCGCTGAACCAGGACACATCCTGACTATTGACGGACAGACTGTTGGCGGAAAATTGATCGTCGCCAGACTGAAAGCCGGATGAGACTACGTCATCCGCATGGGTAATTTTCATGGTGGTGAATTCCATAGAGGATCAAATTAGAGTAAACCGGGGAATGACTCCCCGGTTATGCACTAACAATCAGAACTGAATGGCTTTTGCCGCTTTCTGTCCAGAGTTCAGTGATTTAGAGGCAGAATCCATCTGACCATCCAGAACGGAGTTTTCGGTATCCAGGGCGATTTTCTGCGACTGGGCGCCTGCTGCACGAGACAATGAACTCGCCATTGCGTTGTCCAGCGTTTGAGAAGCGTTCTGAGAAGCAACCTGGGAAAGTCCGTAAGCCATGATATATCTCCAAATAATGAAAGTTTATGGTAGTGAACTGTCATACTGTGACTACAGTCATCTTGTTCATTCATTAAGTGGGAAAGCGCTATCGTGAGTTCCACCGCATACGAAATTTTTTGTGGCGAACACGCGCGACCTGCTCTCTCGTCATGGCGTTGAAAAACGCCGCATCACATTCAGCACTTTAAGACGGTGGTAAAGCGTGCGTTTTGGGATCCCCAACTCGCTGACCACATCATCGATACAATGGTCGTGCCGTTGCAGCGCATCCTGTATCAGATATCTTTCAATACGCTTTAAACGATCTTTGAGTTGCAAAGGCTGATGCCGCTCAGCCGACGACATGGCCAACGGCGGGATGCCCAGAACCCAGCGTTCCGCCGCCGCTTTCAGTTCACGAATATTGCCCGGCCAGTCATGCGTCAACAGCCGTTCATGAATATCCGCCGAAACCAGCGGCGCAGATCTTTTCAGACGCTCCGCGGCTTCATCGCTGAAGCGCTGAAACAGCGGGAGAATCAAATCACTGCGCGAACGCAGCGTCGGCAATTGTATTTTTACCGTATCAAGCCGGAAATAGAGATCGCGCCGGAATAACCCGCGCTCCACCAGTTGCAGCAACGGCGTCTGCGTCGCCACGATAACCCGCATATCGACGGGGGTAAACTGGGTGCTGCCCAGCCGCTTGACGCCGCGGCTTTCCAGCACGCGCAGCATTTTCGCCTGCAACGTCATCGGCATACTGTCAATTTCATCCAGAAACAGAATGCCTTTATCCGCGCTTTCCAGATAACCAGCTCGAGAACGACTGGCGCCGGTATACGCGCCCGACACCACGCCAAACAGTTCGCTTTCCGCCAACGTGTCAGGAATAGCGGCACAGTTCACCGCTACCAACGGACCACTGCACTTTGAACGCTGATGAATGCGGTGCGCCAGCGTATCCTTCCCAGTGCCGGTTTCCCCCTCTAAGACAATATCGACATTCAATGGGGCAATCACATCGATAAGTGGGGATAACGTTGCATGAATATCGTCAGCATACGTGGAGGTCAATCCTGACGTTGAGTAGAAAAATCTGCCTTGAGAATCCTGAATCATGCCTGCTCCTGCGCCTGTCCGGGCTAATATTATACCGCTGTCTTACGATCAGCCTTGGTATTTACCTTCCGTAAATTGCTTATGGTTAATTGCCATCCTGTCCCTGCGATGCCGGGTTGATTTCTCATCCCCGTTATCGGTGATGGCACGGTGACAAACATTACTGTTAATTATTAATGAAACCATCAGCCATCTCTGAACATCAAGTAGGAATTGCAGAGCATCTTGTAGGGAAAACCTTACTTATTTAGAATAAAATATCGCAAAAACAATCTATTAAGAAAAAAAACCGTTAAATGTAATTGTAATGATAGGCAAAATGAATCGTAAAATTTTCGTAAAACGCAAGTAAATAATACTTTTCATTTCTTGTAGTGGGAGAATCAGGGACGAACGCGGGCCAGCGATAAAATATCGCTATTCCCGCACATGCAACCGCATCAGGCTTCGGTATGCCGTTATCAATAAATTAGGGTTAGGCTATCAATCCCTTGCTGAGTACATATTTCACAATTTCCGCATTGGTGTTGAAGCGCATTTTCTCCATCAGGCGGGCTTTGTGCGTACTGACCGTCTTGTTGCTGATAACCAGTTCGTTGGCAATGGCATTGACGCCCATTCCTTGCGCAAACATCAGCATTATCTGCCGCTCACGCGGGGTAAGAATATGGTGATCGGCGCGATCATATTCGCCACAGTTGGAAAACACCAGTTGTTCGGCAATAGTCGAGTCGATATACCGCGCGCCTTGCGCCACGCGCCGGATCGCGAACAGTAGCGCTTCCGGATCCTTATCCTTGGTGATGTAACCTCTGGCGCCGCTTTTAAGCGCATGCTGCGCGATTTGCGCTTCGCTGTACATACTGAGCACCAGAATCGATAATTGCGGGTACTGCGAGACGATACGCAGGATCAGCGCTTCGCCGCTGATGCCCGGCATGCTCATATCCAGCAGCAAAACGTCAATGACATGACCACGCAACTGGCTCAATACCTGAGTCCCGTTTCCCGCCTCCGCGACCACAACCAGTTTGTCGTCCAATGCAAAAATTTGTTTGAGTCCTTCACGCATAATGACGTGATCATCCGCAATCATCAGACGTATCTGTTTGCACATTCTTTGCTCCTTTCTTTGCTTCTTTTTCCTGCTTTTTACCCCGGCGAACGCCAGACCCTTTGGGAAATATGAGTTGCACCAGCGTTCCCCGCCCCGGCTGACTTTCAATGACGACATCTCCCCCAAGCATGCGGCCTCTTTCTTTCATACTCATCAGGCCAAATGCGTTTTTACTGTTCATATTCGCATCAAAACCCTTGCCGTTATCCTTAATTTTGATCACTATCCGATTTTTCTGATTCTCCAGCGTGACCAGAACCTGAGAAGCCTCGGCATAACGCGCCACATTGGTCAACGACTCCTGAACCACGCGAAATGCCGCCGTAGCGCTTTCGTCATTGAGGATCACCCGTGCGCCCACCGTTTTCAGCAGACAGGCCGCGCTATAGTGCCGGTTGAATTCATCACACAACCATTCAAGCGCCGGCGTTAATCCCATATTCAACACATTGGGCCGCAGTCGGGTGGAAACATTACGCACCACTTGAATAGTTTGATCTGCCAATTGCATCAGACTCTGCAACTGTTCCAGCATTATCGGGTTCTCTTTGGCGAAACGCATGCGCATCAGCGACAAGCTCATGCGGATGGTGGTAAGGTGCTGCCCCAGTTCATCATGGATCTCCTGCGCAATGTGCTTACGCTCTTCTTCGCGGGAAATCTCGCGTTGACGCGCCAGCAACCGCAACTGCATATGCGAAGCCTCCAGCTTTTTCTCCGCGAAACGAATATCGGTAATATTTCGCCCGACAGAAAGGATGGATACCAGCACCCCATCCTGATCAAATTCGGGTACGCAGCGAATATGATGAATCGATTGGTGCTGATCATCTCCCTTACCCCGTTCCTCCACGACTTCGCCTTCGGCGCTGCTGCGTGAATCCACCACCTGTTTCACCAGTTGCTCCATGCGCACCGCGCATCCCGCTCCTGGCATCAGATCGGTGATCATCCGTCCACGCAACTGCTCGATGGTAAAATCCAGATGACGAAGCGTTGCGGCATTGGCGTACAGGCAATTCATCTGCGGATCGAATCGAATAATCAAATCGGGCGTATTTTCAACCAGTGCGCGAAATTCCTGCTCCCGCGCATAAGCCATTTGTTCAATGTGTTTGCGTTCCCGGATATCTCTTACTACACACATGCTGTAGCCACGTCCTTTATGTCTGAAATGCGTAATATTGGCTTCCACCGGAATAGTGACGCCATAACGAGTTGTATGCTGAGTTTCAAAACTAATGCACATGTCGGATTCATATTCCCTCAACCATGACGTCATACTGCGCCGCTGGCGCCAGCCGGAATCAATATCCGTCACGCTCAGTAACATAAGCTCTGTATAGCTATAGCCCAATGTCCGGCAGGCCGCCTCATTGACATAGCAAAAGCGTTCATCTTCATTAACGATATAAATCGCGTCTTTAATGCGACTGAAAGCAAAGTCCACCAAATCAAGCTCAGGAACCTGCGATTGAAAATCCGATTGAAAAGACTGGGTAAACATCATTGGCCATCCCCTTGTTGAGTTAACTCGCCCGCATAGCATCCACTATGCGGGCGTTTGCAAAACTTCACAGGAATATGGACAGAAAAAAACCGCAACGATGCACCGATCTCATCAGATTTATGCGTTTATCTGTCGTGAAAATACAATCAGGCGTCTACCGCCTGACGAATAACCCCTCTGGCGCGCGATAACCGGGAGCGCACGGTGCCGATCGGGATATTCAGTTGTATCGCCAGATCCTGATAACTGGCGTCTGAATCAAGAATCTGCAACAGCATCTGATAGGTGTCATCGGGTAAACACGACATGGCGTCAATAGCGCGTTTCAACGCACGCTGACTTTCGGCGATAATACCGGGATCGGCGTCAACCGCGACATGCTCCAGTAATTCATCACCCATTTCGTTCGCCCGCTGGCGCGCCTGTTTGAAATAGTTGCGCACCAGATTGAGGGCGATGCCGAACACCCAAGTCTCCGGCCGTGATGCGCCCGCGAATTTATCTTTGTGTTTAAGTACTTCCAGATAGGTCATTTGTTTTAAATCCTCGACATCATCATGATTGCTGACACGCTTACGAATGAAATTATGCAATTTCTTTCCGTGTTGCCGAAACACCTGCTCCCAGTCAACCGTCACAGCCGGGTTGGTCGCATGGCTGGGTTCTGTCGTTGTCAGATTGAACATTTCCATTTCTTACTCTCCGTTGATTTACCCCTATTGGCGCAAACGGTAAAGCAAGCGATATGCCAGACATGAATTAATTTTATATTATTGATTTAAAATCATTTATTTTTGTAGTGCTAAATTTTTACGCCACTTTTTGCCAGCAGTAACTCTGGCTTTTTGCAAGTTCTTGCAATAACTAAAATAGTATTTCATTTATATTATTTAGCTTATCCCCCTTCTCTCACCGAATAACGTCCCAGGGTGGAACCCATGATGTTTTCCTGCCACACAACAACACTTTTGTTGATCCATGCAGGACACCACCATGATAAAAATTTCAGGCGCCATGCCTGTCAATACGTCAATCCCCAGCCCCGTTACGATGGATGATGGCCCTGCCGCCCCAACAGCGCCGCAGAAAACCTCGCCGCACCATACGCCTGCGGCGCCGGCGCTATCGACGTCCATGGAGGAGATCGCGATGGCATTCGGCGAACAGGCCGAACGCAGAAGTAAATCACTGAGTCGCCGTAACATCTCTCAGCCGGACGTGCGTGCCGGCGCCAATGTCGAGCGCATTGAAAAACTGACTGAATTGTTCCGCATGCTGGAAAATTCATCGCAGAATACGCTGGATCAACAGATTGGCCGGATGCGCAGCCTGCTGATGCAAGAAACGCCGCCGGATCTGAACGCTATTCTGACCGCCGCCGGCAATGACCCGGCGCGCGGCGACATTCTGCTGCGTCATGTGCACAGTCAATCGGCGCAACACGCGCCAGAGGTGGCTGCGGCCGCGGAACAGGCGCTGCAACAGTTGCATACGGAAAAAGGCCCGGAAGTCAGGGCGGGATTGAACACCGCGGCTGCGATTTCACTGTTCAGTACGCAGCCGGAACAGAAGCAGGCGATGCGCGAACTCTACTACCAGAAAATTGTGCATCAACAGTCGGCCAGTTCGCTGCTGGATGCATTACTGGAGCGTTTTGACGCCGCCTCTTTTTCGGTCGGTTTGCGAACCATGCAGCGGGCGCTGGCGGCGGATATCGCTTCACTGGCGCCGTCCATTTCCAAACCGGTATTAAATAAAATGCTCAGCAACCTGCATGACGCCAAACACCTTAGTCATACGTTGTCATCCAGTCAGGCCATGCTCAGCCGACTGGCGACCAAACTCCCCGAATTTACGATGGGTGCGGTTGATTTGACCCGCAGGTTGATCGGCCTGAGCGCTAACGGCGCCTATGCCCGCGATTTACACAACCTCGGACGGGAAGTCGCGGGTTCGCAACTCCAGCATCAATCGCTATTTTTCAATGCGCTGTTACCGTTGGTCAACGAATTGCCTCAACCGCTATGGCGTGACGCCAAAAACCGGCAAACCGCGCTGCAATTGATTCGCGGACTGATAGGCGAGCTTGCGCTGTATGAAAAACATCAGGCGGCGCAATCACAAGGTAAGGGCACGGCATGAATCTGCTGATCGTCTGGCTCAACCGTATTGCCTTGAGCGCGATGCAACGCTCTGAAGTCGTGGGCGCCGTCATCGTCATGTCGATTGTATTCATGATGATTATTCCGCTGCCGACCGCCCTGATTGACGTACTTATCGCCTTTAACATCTGTATTTCTTCGCTGCTGATCGTGCTGGCGATGTATCTTCCCAAACCGCTGGCGTTCTCCACTTTCCCGGCGGTGCTGCTGTTGACCACCATGTTTCGGCTGGCGTTGTCCATTTCCACCACGCGCCAGATCCTGCTGCAACAGGACGGCGGACACATTGTGGAGGCGTTCGGTAATTTCGTGGTCGGCGGTAATCTGGCGGTGGGGCTGGTTATCTTCCTGATTCTGACCGTGGTGAACTTTATGGTCATCACCAAAGGTTCCGAACGCGTGGCGGAAGTCGCGGCGCGTTTTACCCTTGACGCCATGCCCGGTAAACAGATGTCTATCGACAGCGATCTGCGCGCCGGACTGATTGAAGCTCGCCAGGCGAGGCAACGGCGTGAAAATCTGGCTAAGGAAAGTCAGTTGTTCGGCGCGATGGACGGGGCGATGAAATTCGTCAAAGGCGATGCCATCGCCTCACTGGTGATTGTGTTTATCAACATGATCGGCGGCTTTGCCATTGGCGTATTGCAGCATGGCATGGCCGCAGCGGACGCCATGCATGTCTATTCGGTGCTCACCATCGGCGACGGGCTGATCGCCCAGATCCCCGCGTTGCTGATCTCCCTGACGGCGGGGATGATCATCACCCGCGTCTCGGCGGACGGACAAAAAGTTGACGCCAATATTGGCCGGGAAATCGCCGAACAACTGACCAGCCAGCCCAAGGCCTGGATTATCTCCGCCATCGGCATGTTCGGTTTTGCCCTGCTGCCCGGCATGCCGACCGCAGTGTTTGTCATCATCAGCCTCGCCTCGCTGGGTAGCGGTCTGTTTCAGCTTTGGCGTATCAAACAACAAGGGCTGCTGGATGAGAGTCAACTGGAAGCCGATAACCTGCCGCCGGAACAAAATGGCTATCAGGATTTACGGCGCTTCAATCCCACACGCACCTATTTACTGCTTTTTCACCCTGTCTGGGAGGAAAAGGCCGACGCGCAAGCCCTGATCCAGGATATTCGCCGTCTGCGCAATCGGCTGGTCTTCCAGTTTGGCTTCACGCTGCCCTCGTTTGATATTGATTACAGCGCTCAACTGCCGGAAGACGAATTTCAATTCTGCGTCTATGAAATTCCCTATATCAAAGCCACGTTTGCTCCCGATCTGCGGGCCATTCCGGTTATTTCGGCTGACGAGCAAACGCGTGGCGAATACCAACCCGGCTTAGCATTACGGGAAGAACATCACTGGATGTGGCTGCCGGCCTCGCACCCGGCATTACAACAGGAAGATCAAGTCGGCCAGTCGGCGGCGCAACTCATTCTTACCCGCATGGAGAACACCATTCACCGCACTGGCGCGCAATTCATCGGATTGCAGGAAACCAAATCCATTATGTCCTGGCTGGAGAGCGAACAGCCGGAACTGGCGCAGGAGCTACAACGGATCATGCCGCTTTCGCGTTTCGCCAGCGTATTACAACGGCTGGCGGCAGAACGCGTCCCTCTGCGTTCTGTGCG
This sequence comes from Brenneria salicis ATCC 15712 = DSM 30166, assembly GCF_003315515.1. Lineage (GTDB taxonomy): Bacteria > Pseudomonadota > Gammaproteobacteria > Enterobacterales > Enterobacteriaceae > Brenneria > Brenneria salicis. The sequence goes on from NZ_QNRY01000004.1 coordinate 110,418, forward strand.
TCCGATCGCCGAAGCGCTGATCGAAGTCGGCCAGCACGAACGCGATACCCATGTGTTGACCGATTACGTGCGTCTGGCCTTGAAATCGCAAATCTGCCACCAGTACAGCCAGCAAAACAACCTGCACGTCTGGCTGCTCACGCCGGAAAGCGAAGAACTGTTGCGTGACGCGCTGCGCCAGACGCAAAACGAAACCTTCTTCGCGCTGGCCCAGGACTATGCCGCCACGTTACAGGAGCAGTTGCGCCGGGCGTTTCCGCCTTATTCATTGCTATCCGGGCTGGTGCTGGTCGCGCAAGATCTCAGAAGCCCGTTGCGCACGCTGTTGCAGGACGAATTTCACCATGTCCCGGTACTGTCATTTACCGAACTGGAATCCAATCTATCGATCAACGTCATCGGACGGCTTGATTTGTACGAAACCAACGATCCCTTTAGCGCATAGGAAAAAGATATGTTTGAGTTACGCGTGCTGAGTGGTTTACATCGTGGCGCCGCGCTGCCCCTGAGCGGTTCATCCTGGCTGGTGGGCGCGGCGGACGACGCCGATCTGGTGCTCTACGATCCGGGCATCAAGTCCTATCACTGTCAGTTGACCATGACCCCGTCGGATACCGCCGAGGCGGTCTGGTCGCTCTGCGCGCGCGAGGGCGCATTGTGCAACGCGGAAGGGCATGCGGTCACCGGGATTGACGTCCTGCCGCCCGGAACGCCTTTTGCCGCGGGTCAGATCTGGCTGTGCGTGGTCGCCGCCGATACGCCCTGGCAGGATGACGATCCCGCGCCGTTGTCCGCCGCCGAAACCGAAGAGACGCCGGAGGCGGAGCCGGTTGCCGCCGAGCAGAGCCTCAGCGCTGACGATCCCGTCCCTAACCCGCCGCCGCCCACGGCCACGCGCCTGCCGCTATGGGCCAAGGGGTGTTACTTGCTGCTCTGTTTGCTGCTGCTGGTCATGGTGGGCAGTTGGCAATTACAGGAGAGCGTCGCCATGTCTTCCGCGCCCTCGCCCCAGGATACCCGTCTTGCGCTGGGCACGCTGCCGCAACTGAACAGCGTGCTGCGCACCATGTTGCGCGAGCGGGAATTGGACGAGGTAGTGAAGCTGGCCTCCAGCCAGGATCGCATCACTCTGACAGGACATTTAACGCCGGACACGCAAAAAAAGCTGGAACGGATGCTGGTTCAACTCCACCAACGTTATAGAACCGCGCTAACCATCGATAACCGCACCCGGCTGAGAACGACGCAATTGCCGTTTCAGATTGTGCAGGTCACCGGCGGCGCACGCGCCAACGTGGTCACCGCTGACGGCAGACGCTTTTTTGTCGGCGATGAGATCGACAATCTGCGGCTGGTCAGTATCAACGAGAATCAAATTGAATTTAACGGCAAACAGCAGATAAAGGTGAATTGGTAAATGCAAGCAATCACGCCATTTCCATTGATTAACCAATGGGTTGCGCAACAGCAACGCCACTTATCCGGTTACGCGCCTGTTGATCTGAAAGGACGCGTGCTGGCTGTCAGCGGCATCCTGCTGGAGTGCGGTTTACCGCAGGCGCGTATCGGCGACCTGTGTCTGGTCGCCCGGAAAGATGGCAGCCAGATGATGGCGGAAGTGGTGGGTTTCAGCCCGGAGAACACCTTTTTATCCGCGCTGGGGGCGCTGGATGGCATTGCGCAAGGCGCGATTGTCACGCCCTTGTATCAGCCTCATTGCATTCAGGTTTCCGACGCGCTGCTTGGCAGCGTGCTGGATGGTTTTGGTCGGGCGCTGGAAGACGGCGGCGTAAGCGCGTTTGTCGAACCCGGTTCCCGGCAAGATAACGTCATGCCGGTACTGGGCGATGCGCCGCCGCCCACCGCCCGTCCCCGGATCAGCGCGCCGCTGCCCACCGGATTGCGGGCGGTCGATGGTCTGCTGACCATCGGTCAGGGCCAGCGCGTCGGTATTTTTGCGGGCGCGGGCTGTGGGAAAACCACGTTGCTGGCGGAACTGGCGCGTAATACGCCATGCGACGCCATTGTTTTTGGTCTAATCGGCGAGCGTGGCCGTGAACTACGTGAATTTCTCGACCACGAACTGGATGATGCCTTGCGCAGCCGCACCGTGCTGGTGTGTTCTACCTCCGATCGCAGCAGTATGGAACGCGCGCGCGCGGCGTTTACCGCCACCGCTATCGCCGAAGCCTACCGCGCCGCCGGAAAACAGGTCCTGTTGATTCTCGACTCGTTGACACGCTTCGCCCGCGCCCAGCGCGAAATCGGTCTGGCGCTCGGCGAACCTCAGGGACGCGGCGGGCTGCCGCCCTCGGTATATACCCTGCTGCCTCGGCTGGTGGAGCGCGCCGGACAAACTCAGGAGGGCGCCATCACCGCGCTCTATTCGGTGCTGATCGAGCAGGATTCCATGAATGATCCGGTGGCGGATGAGGTCCGCTCCCTGATTGACGGCCACATTGTGCTGACCCGACGACTGGCGGAGCAAGGGCATTATCCCGCCATCGACGTGCTGGCCAGTCTGAGCCGAACCATGAGCAACGTGGTGGACTCGACGCATCAGCAGCACGCCAACGCGCTGCGCCGTCTGATGGCGGCTTATAAACAGGTGGAAATGCTGATCCGGCTGGGTGAATACCAACCCGGCCACGATGCCCTGACCGATGCGGCGGTCAACGCCCACCCGGAAATCACCCAGTTTTTGCGTCAGTCGATGCGCGATCCCATGCCGTATGACGTTATCCAGCAACAGTTAACCGGAGTCAGCGCCTATGCCTCATGATCAGACCGAACCCAACGAATTGCAGGCCACGCTTAATCTGCTGTTGCCGATACGCCGTCAGCGCCTGAGCCGCAGCGAGCGGCAACAACATCAGGAAGAGCAGATGTTGATCCGCATTGAAGAGCAGCATCAGGCGCATCAACAGCAATTGGCGACGTTGCGGCAGGATTGCCGGCAGCAGCGCTCGGCATTTATCCAACAGGTGCAAGGCCGTCAGCAATCACTGGACGACCTGAAAAAACAGTTGGCGGACGAACAACGACTCCTGCAAGCCATCGGCGCCGAAATTCAGCAGTGCGAAACCAGCCAGCAACAACATCAAAACCAACAAAACCAGGTTGAAACCGCCCGGCAAACGACGCATCAGTGTCAAAAAGCCGTCGAGAAACTGGAATTCCTGCTAACGCTGCCTCAGGAGAGCGCATGAACAACCGACTGACGTCCCCGCCAGACGCCTTGTCTGGCCGCCTGCCCTTTAGCGCCCAACATGGCAAATCCACGCCCCTGGCCGATGATGGCTTCTGGGAAACCTTTACGTTTTTCGACGGCTTTGAGCAGGCGGTGGAACAGGCCGTGCCGTTCGTACCCCTGACGCCCTTCAGCACCGTCAGCGCCAGCGGCGATACCGAACCCTCGCCAGCGGCAACACCGGCGCAATGGGCGCCCTTGCAGACCGAATTGCTGGAAGCGCTGGATAACATCAGCTATCCGCCGTTTTCATTTAGTCTGCAACTCCCGCAATTGGGCGATATCGATGCACGGCTGGCGACGCTGGCGCCGCGAGGTTGGGACATCGCGTTGCGATTTAGTCGGGAAAGCTATCAGAGCCTGAAAGATCGGCGCGAATCCTGCCGTCGCGCCTTATCTGATGCGCTGGACTGCCCGGTGAATCTGCGTTTCGACGTCAGGGAGTCCTGCCGATGAGTATCCGGCCACTGACGCTGTCCGTCATGAGCGTCGGGCAAGCCCAGGTCAGACAGCGGTTGGCGGCTGGCATGACGCTGCCTTTTTCCCGTGAAAATCAGGCCGGCGCGCTGCATCTGCATCTGGCAAAGGGCCAGCCGCACGCGGCCACCCACGGCTGGCGCTGTGATCATGGCGCTTTTGCGCTGGCCGACCCTTCGCCGGTGCTGAGCCTGCTGGCCGATTGTCCGCTGCTACCGCTCGATAACCCCAGCGAATCATCACAGGCGTGGTACTGGACGCTCTATAACCAGTCGCTCAGCCCGTCAATACATACGCTGCTGGGCGAAATTCAGCCGGACGACGCGCCGCTGAGCGATGAGGATGCACTCTCCGGCTGGCTGACGGTTGATTGGGGCGATATCCGCGCCCGCAGCCTGATGGTCGCGCCACTGGCGACCTGGCTGTCGCTGCTCGCCACCCCCGGCTGGCGACAAGCGTATCGCGCCATCCCGCCACAATTCACCGTCACCGCGCCGCTGGTGCTGGCGGAGGTGGCGCTGACCATCGCCGCGCTGCGCGACATGCGGCCCGGCGACCTGATGGTGCCGAACCGCCCTTATTTTTTACCCTCAGGCCAGGGAACCCTGGTGATGACGCCATGGCGTCTGCACGGCATGCTGCAACTGGATGGGCTGGCCCCTTATCACTTTACAGTCACTGACCTGGAGAATCTCCCCGTGAATACTGATTTTGACGCACTGACACCTGAAAATTATACCAATGCCGATTTCGATATCGATAGTGACAACGTCACTGAAAGCTCTGCTGAACATACTGCTTGCGCCCCATTGCCGCCGCTGCCAATCACGCTTCATATCCGCTGCGGCAACGTCACCGTCCCCTTGTCGACGTTACAGCGTCTGACCAGCGGCACGGTGTTGACGTTAAATCATACAACGCCTGGCGAAGCCTGGCTCTATCACGCCGACCTGCCGCTGGCGCAAGGTGAACTGGTGGATGTGGAAGGCAAACTGGGATTACAGATCACCCGGTTGTTGACCGGGCTGGATGCCGCGACAGCCGCGCAGGAGCAGCAATCATGACCTCCGGGGGATTCGATCCGGTCATGTTCGCGCTGTTTCTCGGCGCGTTATCGCTGATCCCGTTGATGATGGTGGTCTGCACCTGCTTTCTGAAGATTGCGGTGGTGCTATTGATCACGCGTAACGCCATCGGCGTGCAGCAGGTGCCGCCGAATATGGCGCTGTATGGCATCGCTTTGGCCGCCACGGTTTTTGTCATGGCTCCGATCTTTCAGGATATCAGTACACGAGTGCAGGAAAAGCCGCTGGATCTGAGCGATATCACGGCGCTACAGGAAAGCGCCAACTACGTGCTGACGCCATTGCAAACGTTTATGTCGCGCAATACTGATCCAGACATTCTCACCCATTTGCATGAAAACAGCCTGCGCATGTGGCCGGCGTCGATGTCGGAGAACGTCAATACGCAAAACCTGCTGCTGGTGATCCCGGCGTTTGTGCTGTCCGAACTGCAAGCCGGTTTCAAAATAGGCTTTCTGATTTACATCCCGTTCATTGTTATCGACCTGATTGTGTCGAATGTCCTGCTGGCGCTGGGTATGCAAATGGTTGCCCCGACGACGCTTTCTCTGCCGCTGAAGCTATTGCTGTTCGTACTGGTCAACGGCTGGACACGTTTGCTCGACGGCCTTTTTTACAGCTATCTGTGAGGACATTATGGAGATTATTACCCTTTTCCGACAAGCGATGGTGCTGGTGGTGATGCTCTCCGCGCCGCCATTGCTGGTCGCGGTGATTGTCGGCGTCCTGATCTCGCTATTGCAGGCTGTTATGCAGTTGCAGGATCAGACGCTGCCGTTTGCCATCAAGCTGGTTTCCGTCGGGCTGGCGCTGGCGCTTTCCGGTCGCTGGATTGGCGTCGAACTGATGCAGTTGGCGATCGCCGCCTTCAATATGATCCAGCATACCGGAGTCTGAGACGCCTATGATCACCACCATTCAGTATGTGTATGATTTCATTATTGCCATCATGCTGGGGATAGCACGGATTTATCCGTGCTTTATTCTGGTTCCGGCGTTCTCGCTCAATGTGCTGAAAGGGATGCTGCGCAGCGCGGTGGTGATCTCCCTGACGCTGTTGCCCGCGCCGGTTATCCAGCAGCAGTTGCTGCAAGCGCCGCTCTCCTGGCCGATGCTGCCCGCGCTGTTGCTGAAGGAATTGATTGTCGGGCTACTGCTCGCCCTGATACTGGCGATGCCGTTCTGGTTGTTTGAATCCGTGGGCGCGCTGTTCGATAACCAGCGCGGCGCGTTGATGGGTGGACAACTTAACCCGGCGCTGGGCTCCGACAGTACGCCGCTCGGTCACCTGCTCAAGCAACTGATCATCCTGCTGCTGGTCATTACTTTTGGTATTGGCGGGCTGACGCAACTGCTGTGGGACAGCTACCGTCTATGGCCCGCGCTCGCCTGGCTGCCCGCTCCCGGCGAAATCGGTTTTGAAGTCTACCTGAAATTGTTGACCGAAACCTTTACCCATCTGGTGCTCTATGCCGGCCCGCTGGTCGCGCTGTTGCTGTTGCTGGAATTCAGTATTTCGCTGCTCAGCCTCTACAGTCCGCAACTACAGGTATTCGTGTTATCCATGCCGGCCAAATGTCTGGTAGGAATGGCGTTTTTTGTCATTTATCTGCCGGTTCTACACTATCTGGGCGGACAGAAGATATTGACGCTGCCGGATTTGAAACATCTGCTGCCGCTTATTTTCCGCCAACCGGGAAACTAACCAAGTAACCGCCAATGAGTGAAAAAACGGAAAAACCCACCAAGAAAAAGCTTGATGACGCACGACGCAAAGGGGAAGTCGGGCAAAGTCAGGACGTACCCAAGTTACTGATCTGCGTTGGACTGATCGAGTGCGTGCTGGGGCTGGCGGATAGCACTATGGGAAAGTTGCAGGCGTTGATCGCACTTCCGCTTCAGCGGCTGAATACACCCTTCGGACTGGCGGCAAAAGAGATATTCCATGAAGCCGCCGCGCTTACGGCACTGTTTTGTATACTGGCGGCGGCGGTTGCCGTATTGCTGCGTATTGCCGGCGGCTGGCTCCAGTACGGGCCGCTGTTCGCCACCGAAGCGTTAAAGCTCGATCTGAATCGGATAAATCCGATTAATCACATCAAACAGATGTTTTCCATGCGTAAGCTGACGGAAATGCTGACCAACATCCTGAAAGCGGCCGTCATCGGCACGGTGTTTTACAAGGTCGTGGTGCCGGAACTGGAAGCGTTGGTGGAACTGGCTTACGGCGATTTGAACGGATTCTGGCAAGGGGTGAAAGCGCTGTTGACCCGGATCGCCCGCACCACGCTCACCGCGCTGCTGGTTCTCTCAGTGATGGATTTCGGTCTGCAAAAATACTTTTTCCTCAAACAGCAGCGCATGAGCCATCAGGATCTGCGCAACGAGCACAAGGATTCTGAAGGCGATCCGCATATGAAAAGCCACCGCAAAGCCCTGGCGAACGAGATGGCGAACCAACCGGCGGAAGAAAAACCCAAAGGACAGGTGGAGGATGCGGATTTGCTGTTGGTCAACCCCACGCATTATGCGGTGGCGCTTTACTATCGACCAGGAAAAACGCCGCTGCCGCGCATTGTCTGTAAAGCCGAGGATCAGGAGGCCCGACAATTTATCGCTCAGGCCCAAAAAGCCGAGATCCCGATTATCCGTTTCATCTGGCTGACCCGCACGCTTTATCGCAGCACGCCGGAAGGCCATTACATCCCACGCGAAACGCTGCAAGCCGTGGCGCAGGTATACCGTGTTTTACGTCAATTGGAAGCCGATCAAAAAAGGGACATTATCGAGATGGAGTAATGTCCGCAGACGCCATCCCATTTTTCTGCCTAACGTAGTTGCTTCAGCACATCACTCAGCGTATTCAGAAACACATCGGCATGCTCTTCTTTGAATACCAGCGGCGGACGAATTTTCAGGATATTGGCGGCGGGACCGGTGGCGCTGATCAACACGCCGCGCCGCCGCATCTCATTCACCACGTTTGCCGCCTGCGTCCCGGCGGGGATTTTTTGCACCCGATCCGTCACCAGTTCCACCCCGATAAACAACCCGTAAGCACGGATATCGCCCAGCAGCGAAAATTCCCGCCCCAGTTGCGTTAACCCCTGATGCAGATAATCGCCGACCCGCTGCGCATTCTGTCGTAACTGTTCTTCACGGATCACCCGCAACACGGCGTGCGCCGCCTGACAGGAAACCGGGTTGCCGCCGAAGGTGTTGAAGTAACGCACATCGCGGCCAAACGCGTCGAACAGCGCCGAACGCCCGACCAGCCCTGCGATGGGATGACCATTACCCATCGGTTTCCCCAGACTCACCAAATCGGGGACGACGCCATGCCGCACGAAACCCCACATTTTCTCCCCGGTACGACCAAATCCGGGCTGCACCTCATCGGCGATAAACAGTCCTCCGGCCTGACGAATAAGCGCGGCGGCCTGCGCCATCTCCCCTGGCGGCGCGCAGAACACGCCGTCGCTGGAAAAAATGGTATCCACCAACAACGCCGCAGGCCGAATGCCTTCCTGTTCCATCTCCGTGAGCGCCGCCCGAATGCTGGCGATAAACTCGCCAGGGTGACGATATTGATTGGGCGCGGCAATCAGTTTTACGTGATTGCCGCGCGGCACGCCGCCGCCCAGCGACGGGGAAAGCTCAGCCAACGCGCTGGTCACGCCGTGGTACGCCCAGCGGGTAACCAGCACGCCGCTGCCGCCGGTAACATGTCGGGCCACGCGCAGCGCTAAATCGTTGGCTTCGCTGCCGGTGCAGGTAAACATCACATTGTTTAGTTCAGGCGGAAATTCCGTCAGCAGATCTTCGGCAAAATCGACGATGGCCTCATGCAGATAGCGGGTATGGGTATTCAATGCGGCGCTTTGCCGGGCTATCGCCTCGACCACCGCCGGATGACAGTGACCGACAGACGCTACGTTGTTGTACACATCCAGATAGCGATTACCCAGATGATCAAATAGCCAGACGCCTTCACCGCGCGCCACTTGCAACGGTTGCTCGTAAAACAGGCGGTATCCGCTGCCCAGCACGCGCTGGCGGCGGGACAATAAGTCATTTTTGCCGGTCGTTTTTTGTGACGACGTCACTTTACTCATGTTTCCTCCTGATAGCAGGCCTGTCGCAGCCTTGAGATACACTGCTCGTTGGAATAATTCATTATTTGGTTCAGGCCGCGCCAGCAGCGCGACAGGTTGCGCAGCAGATAATCCCTATTGGCGGGATAGCGCGAGGCTCGCCATTGCGAAATGGTCATCGTCAACGCCATTCGCGTGGCGATCAGATCCGGCAACAACGCGATTTCTTTGCTGGTCAACGGCAATTGCCGGTGGTAGGCGGCAACAAACGGCATCACGTATTCAAACGGATCGGCACTGTCGCTTACCTGATACGCCAGCGCCGTCGCCAGTTCGCATACCAAGGGCGCATGCAACGCATCGCCAAAATCAATCACTCCCGCCACCTGCGTCGGATATTGCGTATTAACCAGCACGTTATGCGGGTTGAGATCGTTATGAATAGTCTGGCGGCGCAACGCGATCAACGCAGGCGCAATAAATTCATCATAGCGTTCGAAAATAGGACTGATGCGCTGGCGTTGCCGCGCATCCTGTACGAAGGTCAAATAAGGCCGCGCTTGTTCCGCCCGGCTGATATCCCATAACAGTGAACGGTTCGCCGCAGAATGAGAAAAATTGCCCAGCGCCCGATCCAGTCGCGCCAGCGTATCGCCCAGATGATGCATCAACGCCACGGACGGAAAAGCCAGGTGCTGCGGCGTACCCTCAAGGTAACTGACCAGACGAACTCTCAGCGGCTTCCCTGCGATCTCGATGATCAATTCCGCCTGCCGGTCACGCGTCATAACCACCTTGGGGATCGGCAAATCCGGCGCCTGCTGTGCAATATGTTGCAATAGCGAGGTCTGAAAATGACTCACCTCTGCCGACTCCGCCGCATTAATCACTTTCAGCATGTAGCGCTGCGCGGGCGAAACCGTCAGACAGAAGTTCAGATCGCGTTCGCCCTGCAACAGCCTGACCTCGCCGCGCAAACCATACTGTTGCCACGCGATATCCGCCGCCTGCCGGCAGGAGACTTGCGGAACGGATTGGGTCATCAGATCATCGTCGATAAGCCGCGCATCACACGACGACAGCGGTTGCGGGTTAGACATGCTGACCTCCATTGACGTGAATTTCCGCGCCATTGACGTAGGATGCCCCGGCGGTACACAGGAAATAGATCAGGCTGGCGACTTCCTCCGGCTTACCCAGGCGCTGCATCGGCACTTGCCGTTCGATGATTTCGCCCGTCCCGGGAGACAGGATCGAGGTTTCAATTTCACCCGGCGCAATAGCATTGACCCGCACTCCGTGCTGGCCGAAATCAAAAGCCATTTCTCGCGTCAACGCCGACAGCGCGGCTTTGGAGGTGGCATAGGCCGCCCCCGCGAACGGATGAACGCGGGAACCGGCAATCGATGTCACGTTAATGACGCTCCCTTGCGACGCCTTCAGTTCATCAAACAGGCCATTCGCCAGTAGCGCGCAGGAAAACAGGTTCACATTGAATACCCGCAGCCAGATCGCGTAATCGGTGTCACGCACGCCAAGACGACTGCCGTCCGCGCCCTTCGGCGAAATCCCGGCGTTATCCACCAGCGCGTCAAGCCGCCCATCCAGCTTTTCCTTAATCAACGGCAACGTTTGTTGCAGGCTATCGATATCTTCCAAATCAAGATGAATATGATTCAGCAGCCCTTCCGCCCACGGACAATCATCAACCCAGTTCTGGCGCGAAGCAGTGAATATCCGCCAGCCCGCGGCATGGAAATGTTTTACGGTGGCATGCCCAATTCCGCGACTGGCCCCGGTCAGCAGTAATGTCTTTTGCTCTGTCATAGCGTGACCTTCCGGATATTCGATGCATTTGGTGTTTGATGCATCATAAAAATTCAGTTAAAAAAAGCTGAGAAAGCTCAGCCGCCCGACGCCTCCGGCCAATCAGCGAGAGGCTTGCGATAGATCTATATCGATAACATCAGCGCCCGCTGCGCAGGCGCTCGGAACGACGGCGCAGGATCTCCATCACAATTAATAAAATCAATGCGGCGCCCACCATCATTGAGGCCGCCGCCGCAATCGTCGGGTCCAGATTCTCACGGATACCGGCGAACATCTGCAACGGCAGGGTACGCTGGCGCGGACTGGCGAGAAACAGCGTGACGATCACTTCATCAAACGAGGTGGCGAACGCGAACAACGCGCCGGAGAAAACACCCGGCGCAATCAGCGGGAACGTCACTTTACGAAAAGCCAGCAATGGCGGCGCACCCAGACTGGCTGCGGCGCGCGTCAGATTCTGATCGTAGTTTTTCAGTACCGCCGTCACCGTAATCACCACAAACGGCACGCCCAGCATGGCGTGAGCCAGCACCAGACCAAGATAGCTGTTCAGCAGCGATAGCTTGGCGAAGAAGAAGAACATCCCGACCGCCACAATCACCACCGGCGCAATCATCGGCGATATCAGCACCGCCATCACCAGCGATTTTCCGCGAAACTCGCCACGCACCAACCCCACCGAAGCCAGCACGCCAAGCACCGTCGCCAACAACGTCGCCAGCGGCGCAATCAGCAGGCTGTTGCCCAGCGCGCCCAGCCAGGCGCTGGAGTTGAAAAATTCGTGATACCAGCGCAGGGAAAATCCGGTCAGCGGATAGCTGAGAAATGAACCCGCGTTAAAAGAAAGCGGCACAATCACCAGTACCGGCACAACCAGAAATAACAACATGGCCGCGCCATAAAAATTAAAAAAGGTATTCCACAAGCGGATAACTACTTCACCCTGCTGTCTCATTTCGTTTCCCCTTGTTTATTCTTTACTTTTCAGACGGCTGGCCGCAGTGCCCGCCGTCTGAAATTTATTGCGTCCGACCATCAATAGATGACCGGTTAACGCGCCGCGTTTTCCATATTGGTGCGGGTGATGCGGATGTACACGATGTACAGCAGCGTAACAATGACCAGCAATTGCGTTCCCAACGCCGCCGCCATTCCCCAGTTCATGGTCGTATTGGTGAAGAAGGCGACGAAATAACTCAACATCTGGTCGCTCGGTCCTCCCAGCAACGCGGGGGTAATGTAGTAACCAATCGCCATCATGAAGACCAACAACGCGCCAGCCGTGACGCCCGCATAAGTTTGCGGCACATACACACGCCAGAACGCGATAAAGGGATGCGCGCCCAGCGACACCGCCGCACGGACAGAGTTAGGCGAAATGCCTTTCATGACCGCATAAAGCGGCAGAATAAAGAACGGCAACAAAATGTGCGTCATGGAAATGTAGACGCCGACCCGGTTAAACACCAATACCAGCGGCTCATCGATAATGCCGATACTCATCAGCGAGCGGTTGATCAGGCCGCCGGACTGTAATAACACAATCCAACTGGCGGTACGGACGATCAGTGATGTCCAGAACGGCAGGAGCACCAGAATCAACAGTAAATTGGCGCGATTGGCGGGCTGCTTCGCCAGCCAGTAAGCCAGCGGATAGCCCAGCCCGACGCACAGCAATGTCACGATCCCCGCCATCAGCAAGGTACGTAGCAGAACATCGACATACAGCGCCTGTTGAGGCGGCTGGGCGACAATATTCTGCGTTTTGGCATCGACTTTATGATCGAACACCGCAAGCAGGTAATAACTGGTAAACGGGCGCGACGCGCGCTCCAGCGTCCGCCAGGTTGAGAGTTCGCCCCATAAGGGCTGTTCGCTGATCAGGTGTCCGCGAATATCGCTGCTGCCGTCCGGCGGCAATTTTCGCAGCGTGCGGGTAATCAACGTCCGGTATTCGGAACCTTCGTAACCCAAACGTTTGGTGATGGTAGGCAGTTTTCCGCCGCTGCGCGCTGCACGTAAATCGCTTATCACCGCCTTGAAGACCGACTCATCCGGGATATCGTCGCCAGACCAGTCGCGCATCGCCGCAATAGTGGCCGGCATGGTGTCGCGCAGTTCAGGGTTTGAGACGCTTTTTCCCAGAATCGAGATAATGGGGAAGAGGAAACTCACCACAATAAAGAGAAATAGTGGCGCAATCAGCAGCATTGAGCGTCTTTTATAAACGACTTGCGCGGCGCGCAATTGCTGCTTCAGTTGGGAATTCCCTTCTTTCTCGCTGGATGGTGGCGTGGCGGCCAGCATTTCGCTCTGGGACATAGGCTTTATCTCCATCATACTTACGGTATACCCGTCATCTTTTTCACATTGCCACCGGCCACATCCGTGGCCCTCGTCCCTTCAGGGTCGCTGCAAGCGGTGGTCAAACCGGCTTCCGGCGGATTTATCGGGTATCAAACATCTTTTTATCGCGGTTTTTTTCGCGTCGTTGCCAGAAAGCACATTCCGGCAACGACGCGGGGGGTGATAATTTTACACTACGGTAAATTTCTCATCCCCCGCGACATCGGCTCAACCGCCGATGCGTTACTGAGCGGACCAGGCGTTAAAACGCTGTTCCAACTCTTCACCGTGATCAATCCAGAACTCGGTATCCACCTGCAAAGCGCTTGCCAGGTTTTCTGGCGCTGTCGGCAGGTTCTTGGCGACATCAGGCGACAGCATAGTGATGGCTTTCACGTGCGTTGGGCCGTAAGGGATGTTTTCCGCAAATACTTTCTGATTTTCCGGCAGGTTGGCGAACGCAATGAATTGCTCTGCCAGTGCCTTGTGTTTGGAACCTTTGACGATGGCCCAGCTATCCAGATCGTAGATACTGTCGGACCAGACGATCCTGAAGTCATGTCCTTCTTTCTGCGCCGACGCTACCCGGCCATTGTAGGCGGACGTCATCACCACATCGCCGGAAACCAGCCATTGAACAGGCTGCGCGCCGGATTCCCACCATTGAATATTCGGTTTGATCTGATCCAGTTTTTTGAACGCGCGATCAACGCCGGCCGGCGTCGCCAACACCTTGTACAAGTCTTCACGTTTCACGCCATCGGCCAACAACGCGATTTCCAGCGTAAATTTGGCGCTTTTACGCAGTGCGCGTTTTCCTGGGTAAGTTTTGACATCCCAGAAATCCGCCCAGCCTTTCGGCGCCTGCGATAATTTTTGCGCGTTGTAAGTCAGCGCCGTCGACCACAGGAAAATACCCGCGCCGCATTCTGAAACCGCGCCTTTGACAAACTGGGATTGATCGCCCAGCTTCGACCAGTCGAGCGGTTCAAACAGCCCTTCATTACAGCCGCGCATCAGTTCCGGGCCTTCAACTTCCACCACATCCCAGCCAACCTGACCGGTTTCCACCATCGCGCGGATACGCGCCATTTCGCCGTTGTACTCGCCAGCTTCAACCGTGCCTTTACCGGCAGCGGCAAACGGTTTGTAAAACGCTTTATCCTGCGCGTCCTTGTTCAGGCCGCCAAAGGAAATGACAGTAACGGTTTCCGCCTGAACCTGACTGGCCATCGCGACAAGAAACGCGGATACCGCAATTTTTTTCAACCTCGTTTTGCTTTTAAACATGGTTTGGCTCCTGGAGAGTGTTGTGTTAGTCAACGAAAAAACGGCAATTGCACATCAAGCCTTTTTTGATGCATCATGTATCATACACAAAGCATAAATCGTGCCATTTCAGCAATTTTATTAATGTTTCGTCATCCTGACGGGTGGGAGCAGTGATACAAAGCGTAGTGACGATTGACCAAACGTCCGCACTGTTTTTCTGTTGCTATTCTGCTGCCCTTTTTGCCTTTTAATAGTGCATTCCATTATTTAGGCGCACCATGCAGACGCATACGATTTTCATCTGTCGGGCGCCGCCCAACGACTGCGACGCCCGAATTTCCGCTAAGGCGGATCACAGAAAACTACCGGGAAAGATCAACGCAGATATATTTCATTTCCAGATAATCTTCGATACCGAAACGTGAACCTTCTCGCCCCAGACCTGATTGCTTGACGCCGCCGAATGGCGCGACTTCGTTGGAAATCAGCCCGGTGTTGAGACCAACCATCCCATACTCCAATGCTTCAGGAACGGTCCACTGACGCCGGGCATCGCGGGTATAGACATACGCCGCCAGACCAAATTCGGTATCGTTCGCCATCGCAATCACTTCGTCCTCTTCGCTGAACTGGAACAGCGGCGCGACCGGACCAAAGGTTTCTTCGCGGGCAAAGCGCATCGATTGGGTGACCTCGCCGACGATGGTCGGCATAAAGAACGTGCCGCCCAGTTCATGTGGTTTACCGCCCAACAACAACGTCGCGCCGTTGGATAGCGCATCCTCGATGTGCTGCTGAACTTTTTCGATCGCATCGGCATCAATCAGCGGCCCTTGCGTCACGCCGGGCTGACTGCCGTCACCCACGTTCAGTTTTGCGACTTCCGCGACCAGTTTTTCCACCAGCGCGGGATAAATCCCTTTCTGCACATAAATGCGGTTGGCGCATACGCAGGTTTGTCCACTGTTACGGAATTTAGAAGCCAGAATACCTTTTACCGCCAGCTCCAGATCGGCATCGTCAAACACAATGAATGGCGCGTTGCCGCCCAGTTCCAGCGACAGTTTTTTCACCGTCGGCGCGCTTTGCGCCATCAGGATCCGCCCCACCTCCGTCGAACCGGTAAAACTCAGCTTACGCACCACCGGGCTGTCGCACAGCACTTTGCCAACGGATTTGGCGTCACCGGTAATCACCTGCAACACGCCGCGTGGAATGCCAGCCTGCTGGGACAGTTCCGCCAGCGCCAGTGCGGTAAACGGCGTCTGCTCAGCCGGTTTGACAATCATGGCGCAACCTGCCGCCAGCGCCGGCGCCACTTTGCGGGTAATCATCGCCGCCGGGAAATTCCACGGCGTAATCGCCGCGCACACGCCGATCGGCTGTTTGATCACCAGCAGGCGCTGATGCCCTTGCGGTGATTGCAGCACGCTGCCTTCAATACGCTTGGCCTCTTCCGCGAACCATTCGATAAACGATGTGGCGTAAGCAATTTCCCCACGCGCTTCCGCCAGCGGTTTGCCCTGTTCCGCCGTCAGCAGCGCGGCCAGATCGTCCTGATTGTCCATGATCAGACGCGCCCAGGCTTGCAGCGCGGCGGCGCGTTCTTTGCCGGTACGCTGACGCCAGCTTGTCAGCGCCATTTCAGCCGCCGCAATCGCCTGTTCCGTTTGTTGCGGCGTCACCAAAGGAACGGTTCCCAGAACCTCGCCCGTCGCCGGGTTGGTCACATCCAGACGCGCCTGATCCCGGCTTTCGCACCATTCGCCGTCAATCAGGCAATGCTGACGAAATAAATCTTTTTGTTTCAGTTGCATAGCATCTCTTTTACTTGGTTAGCACACGGGTCAGAATGGTCATCGCTTGGCTGAACTGAACATCGGGAATGGTCAGCGGATACAGGAAACGAATCACGTTGCCATGTACGCCGCAGGTTAACAGCAGCAGACCTTCTTTCAGCGCTTCCTGCTGGAACTTACGGGTAATCTCAGCCGAGGGTTTACCGGTTTGCGGATCATTGAACTCCGCGGCCACCATCGAACCCTGCGAACGAATCGCCACCAACGCCGGGCACTGTTGTTTCACTTTTTCCAGCGTTTCCACCAATGCCGCACCAAGATACTGAGAGCGTTGGCACAGTTTTTCTTCTTCAATCACGTCCAGTACCGCCAGCGCGGACGCGACCGCCAGCGGGTTACCGGCATAGGTGCCGCCCAATCCGCCCGGCGCAGGTGCATCCATCACGTCTGCACGACCAACCACGCCGGAAATCGGGAAACCGCCGCCCAGACTTTTCGCCATGGTGATCAGATCGGCGTGATCGCTATAGTGCTCCATGGCGAACAACTTGCCGGTACGGGCAAAACCCGTCTGCACTTCATCGGCGATTAACAACATGCCGTGTTTATCGCACAGCTTGCGCAACGCGCTGATAAAGGCGGGCGGCGCCACGTTGAAACCGCCTTCGCCCTGCACGGGTTCCAGCACGATGGCGGCAACCTGATCAGCCCCGATATCCGCATGCAGCAGGTGATCGATACTGGCCAGCGACTGGTCCACCGTGATGCCCAGTTGCTCATTGGGATACAGCGCATGGAAGATGGAGCCGGGGAAAGGGCCGAAACCGTTGGAGTAAGGCGTCACCTTGCCGGTTAGCGTCATGGTTAACAGCGTACGGCCATGAAACGCGGCGCCAAACGCAATCACGCCGGGACGACGCGTATAGCAACGGGCAATTTTCACCGCATTTTCCACCGCTTCCGCGCCGGTGGTGAAAAACGTGGTTTTCGCCGGGCCATCAATCGGCGCCAGCGCATTAATACGCTCAGCCAGACGGACGTAACTGCCGTAAGGCACAATCTGGTACGCGGTGTGAGTGAAGCATTCCAGTTGCTCACGCACCGCCGCTAAAATTTTCGGATGACGATGCCCGGTATTCAGTACAGCGATGCCGCCAGCGAAATCGATAAACTCGCGGCCTTCCTCGTCCCACAGCGTGGCGTTTTCCGCCCGGGCCGCGTAGAAATCACACATCACACCCACGCCACGCGGCGTAGCCGCCAGACGACGTTGATTCAATTCGCTATTCTTCATTCTCTGCTCCGATTACAAGGTACACCCACGTTTATTGATGACGGCCCTTCATTGGTGTCGCAAGCGCCGTGATGTGATTCACCGTTTCACATCTTTCTGTTGCTATTTATAGGCGTCAGATGGTTCTATAATCCAGAACCAGTTTTTAATATTTGAAGGATCCACTTTTGCGCTCGCTTCTCACCGATTTGCTGTTGCAGCGTTTGAGCAACCAGCAGGAAGGCACGCTGAACAAGCGGTTGTACGACAGCATTCGTCTGTCTATTCTCGATGGCGCCATTACCGCCGGCAGTCGGCTGCCCTCTTCGCGCGATCTGGCCCAGCAGCTATCGCTCTCGCGTAATACGGTACTGGCGGCCTATGAGCAGCTTTTAGCCGAAGGCTATATTGAAACCCGTACCGGCAGCGGAAGCTATGTGACGCAACAGTTGCCCGACGGCAATATGACGCCGGTGCGCAATGAGAACCACATGGCGGCACGCGTGCCGGTGCAGGAACTATCGCGCCGGGGCCGACATCTGTTGGGGTATGCGGGCGCCTCGCCGCGACAATGGGGCGCGTTCATGCCGGGTATTCCCGATATCGCCGGTTTTCCCCATGATCTGTGGCGCAGGCTCCAGACCCGGCTCACCCGGCGCGTCAAGCCGGAACAACTTTCCTATTCGCCGGTCGGCGGCTGTCCTGAACTGCAACTGGCGCTGGTGGACTATCTGCGCGTGTCCCGCTCGGTTGAATGCGCGCCGGAACAGATTCTGATTACGGAAGGAACCCATCAGGCGATGGATTTGCTGGCGAAGATGCTGTGCAATCCCGGTGATGTCGTCTGGGTAGAAGACCCTTGCTATTGGGGAACACGCAACGTTCTGACGATTAATGGTCTGCGCGTCGCGCCCGTTGAGGTCGATGAGCAGGGCATGGCGCCGCCAGAGACAGTGACGCCGCAATCAATACCGCGGTTAATCTGCGTGACGCCTTCGCATCAATATCCACTGGGCGCCGTCATGAGTCTGGCCCGCCGCCAGCGGTTGCTGGCGCTGGCGCAGGAGCAAGGTAGCTGGGTGGTGGAAGATGACTATGACAGCGAATTCCGCTTCTCCGGCAACCCGATCCCCTCGCTGCAAGGGTTGCAGGCCCAGTCGCCGGTGATTTACATCGGTACGTTCAGTAAAACGCTCTATCCCGGTTTGCGCGTCAGCTACATGGTTTTGCCGCCGCCGTTGGCAAGCGATCTGAAAATGGCGCATTCGGAGCTCTATCGTGGCGGTCACTGGCTGACTCAGGTCACGCTCAGTCAATTCATTCGCGAAGGTCACTACGCCGCGCACATCCGCCGTATGCGTATGCTGTATGCCAAACGCCGCGCCATGCTGACGGAACTGATCGAGCAACAACTGGGGCCTGAATATGTCGGCGACAATAGCAATGCCGGACTGCACATGCTGCTGCGGTTACCGTCAACCATTGATGACGTGCTGCTCAGCGCACAGATTCAGCAACGCGGCGTGACGGTCAAACCGCTGTCCAGCTACTATCTGCGTCCCACTCGACAACGGGGTTTATTGCTGGGCTACGCCGCGGTTGAAGAAGAGAATATGATGCAGGCTTTTTCCGTGATTACAGCCTGTATTTTGGCCGCTGAAAAAACCACCTGCCGCGCACCGTTATAGTGCCTAACCAAAATGAGTCTCACCATAATAGAGCAATCAGATTATCGACTTTCTCCGCTTTCGGGGTATACCCGCTCGTTATCCTCACTTTTAAAAAGTCGGCATGCTTTATGCATTCTTATGTTTAAGATACAGCCAATGCGAGAGAATGGAACAATGAGAAATTATGTCAGCTTCAAGAACATCCAGAAAACCTACGATGGCGATCGTCTGGTGGTCAAAAACCTGAATCTGGATATCTATGAAGGCGAATTTCTGACCCTGCTTGGGCCGTCAGGTTCAGGAAAAACCACCAGCCTGATGATGCTGGCTGGATTTGAAACACCGACTCAGGGTGAAATTCTGCTGCGCGATACGCCACTGCATCACCTGCCCCCGCATCAGCGCGGCATCGGCATGGTGTTTCAAAACTACGCATTATTCCCGCATATGACGGTGGCGGAAAATCTGGCGTTTCCATTATCCATCCGCCGCATGAACCGTACCGATATTAAAGAAAAGGTCGACAAGGTGCTCGATCGGGTAAAACTGACCAATCTGGCGGATCGTTATCCGGCACAAATGTCCGGCGGACAGCAACAACGGGTGGCGCTGGCGCGCGCGTTGGTCTTCGAACCAAAACTGGTGTTGATGGATGAGCCGCTGGGCGCGCTGGATAAGCAACTACGTGAACATATGCAGTTGGAAATCAAAGAATTGCATGAGGCGTTAGGACTGACAGTGGTGTATGTTACCCACGATCAGAGCGAAGCCATGACCATGTCCAATCGGGTGGCGGTCTTCAATGACGGCATCATTCAGCAAATGGCCAGCCCCAGCGAAATTTATGAGAAACCGGAAAATACATTCGTTGCCCAGTTTATCGGGGAAAATAATACCCTGATCGCCACACAAGCCGGCGCGGACGGCGCTTTCTATCGCGCGACGCTGGATGACGGCACGCCATTGCGGGCGCTGAAGGTGCGCCCCAGTTCACCGGGTAAAAAAATCGCCTTGTGTATCCGCCCTGAACGGATTCGGATTAACGCGGCCAACGTTGACGGCAATGCTCAGCAGGTCAACGCTCGGATCCAGCAGTTCATTTATCTGGGCGACCATGTGCGTATGATGACCGAAGTGGCCGGTCAACCGCAGTTTATGGTGAAACTGCCCGCCAGCGAGATTCAACCGCACTGGAAAACCGGTTCAGAAGTGACGTTATCCTGGCAGCCTGAACATCTGCGTGCGCTGGATGTGCTGGTCACTCACTGATTTAATGACGCGGTTTCCGCTGCCGGATAAGCAGAGGAAACCGCCAATTGATTAACTCCGAATCTTATGATATATCCACAGCACCACGATGGCGCCGATCACCGCGACGACAAAGCTGCCGAAGTTGAATCCGTCCACCCGGCCAAAACCGAAGAAGGTGCTGATATAGCCGCCGACAACCGCCCCGATAATACCGAGTACGATCGTCAGAAAAAAACCACCGCCATCTTTGCCGGGCATAATCCACTTCGCCAGAATACCTGCGATCAAGCCAAAAATAACCCAGGATAAAATCCCCATAGCCACCTCGCTTTTCTAGTTCCATTACGCCTTTACCGCTCTCAATAATCGATAGATAAAGTGCGAATCCAAGTATAGACAAAGATTGGGAAAACCGTAGCGAGATTGCAGGAAACGCACTATTTTTCGCAAAGGAACCATTTTTTCGCAAAGGAACTATTTTTCGAGCAGGATAATATCCACACTATTGCTGACAATCGGTTTGCACAAAATTTTATAGCTGTCGTTATCGAAGTGCGCGGCAACCTGTTGCAGTTTGTCGACATCGGACAGTTGCGTGACGGTTCCCAAATATAACCAGTGATGAATAATGTGATAGCTCGTCATCTCCGCTCGACTCTCTTTTATGGCGATCCGCCCTGGAAAGGTCCAGCAAATCAACCGCAATGCCTCCAGTCGGGCGCTCAACCGCTGATGGTGGCTCGCCAGCGATTCTTTTGCGCAACACGCGCCGGCGCATTTTCTGAGTGAGTGACGAAAACAGGGTCTGCCTGCCGGTACGCGCTCCAGTCCCAGCACGCCCAGACAAAGCTGTTGTTCATCGGCGATTGCTTTGAGCGTATTCAGCGCGGACATTCTGTTGCTGAATATCCCGTGCAAATGCGGCGTGAAGGAAAAATTCACCGTCTTTGCATAAACAATATCCACCTGTGCGCCGTCAAAATGAATAGAGCACAGTTGGCGGGATTTCCGCAGCCGTTTATTGAAGAGCGGCGCATGTTGTTTGATCATTTGCGCTTCCAGCAACAGCGCGCCTATTTCCCCCGCTGTTTCAATAAAGGTGATGCGCTGGGTCTGCCTGAGCAGTTTTGCCTCATTGCGCGCGCGCATGTGCGACATAACCCGTGCGCGGATATTGACGCTTTTACCAATATACAGCGGCAGAATGTCGCTGCCGCCATGAAAAACATACACACCCGGCGCGTTCGGCAGTGCCGTCAGCGCCTCGCGCAGATGCGCCGGGTATTGGTAAATATCGGGTATCTTTTCATGCCTGATCATAACTTAACGACTCTCACATCCTCGATACGTGTTGTATACGCCGGAGACAACATTTCTCTTTTCATCGACCAGACAGGGTTAATTCCCTGCCCGGCGAACCAGATTTTTCCCTTGCCCGAATGATTAATCCGGTCAATCGCCGACATCAGTGATTCACTATTAACCCGCGGTTTACGCGCGTCAAACATATCCAACTGCGCCACGCCGTGACCATAAAAATCGGATAACACCACCCCCGCCTTGATATACCGATATCCCTGCGACCAGATGTGATCCAATGCGTTAATCGCCAGTGAAATGATATCCCTGGTATCATTGGTTGGAACGTGCGTCATGCGGGTGGCCTGATTGCCATAATACGCTTCACGCTCCACATGCGGACTGGTGCGGATAAAGACGGACACCTGACGGCAGTACTGGCGTTCATGTCTCAGTTTTTCCGCCGCCCGTTCCGCATAGCGGCAAACCGCCTGACGCAGGTGCGCGTATTCGGTGATGCGTGAACTGAACGAGCGAGAGCAGAGGATCTGCTGCTTTACCGGCGCCAGTTCCTCCACCTCCAGACAGGGCTGACCCCGCAATTCTCTGACGGTTCTCTCCACCACCACGCTGAAGGTTTTTCTTATATAGGCAAGATCGCTTTGCGCCAGCTTCAGCGCGGTGGTGATGCCAGCCGACTCCAACTTACGCGCCAGTCGCCGTCCGATCCCCCAGATATCGTCAACGGGCGTAATCGCCAGGAGTTTCGCTTGTCGCGCCGGACTGGATAAGTCCACAATGCCGCCGGTTTTCGTCCAGGTTTTCGCTGCATGATTAGCCAGTTTAGCCAGGGTTTTGGTGGGCGCGATGCCCACGCCGACGCTCAGATGCGCCTCGCGCTTTATCCGCTGCTGAACCTGCCGCGCAAACTGCTCCATCGCCATACAATGGCTGACGCCAGACAGATTAAGAAAGGCTTCGTCGATGCTGTAGATTTCCACCGCCGGCGCCACTTCTTCCAGAATGCTCATCACGCGAGCGGACATATCCGCGTACAAGGCGTAATTAGAGGAGAAAACGGCGACATTATGCTTTTTGATCAGTTCGCCGATTTGAAAAAACGGCGCGCCCATTTTTATTCCCAGCGGCTTGACCTCGCTGGATCGCGCAATCACGCAGCCATCATTGTTGCTAAGCACAACCACCGGCTTCCCGGCCAGATCCGGCCTGAACACTTTTTCACAGCTGGCGTAAAACGCATTGACATCGACTAAAGCGTACATTAGCGGGTCGCGTGTATAACGTAAGTCACCACCCCGAAGATATCCAGGCTGGCGCTGTCGGAAATGGGGATGGGCGCATAGGCGGCGTTCATCGGCATCAGCGCCAGCGTCGGCCTGACCTGTAACCGTTTGATGGTAAACTCGCCGTCGAGCGCGGCGATAACGATATCATCATGTCGCGCCTGCAATGCGCTGTCGACTACAACCAGATCGCCATCGTGGATGCCGCCATCCACCATTGACTGGCCGGATACCCGAACAAAGTAGGTTGCCGCCGGATGGCGAACGCACACCGCGTTCAGATCGATGCGCTGTTCAACATAATCATTGGCTGGACTGGGAAACCCGGCGGCTACCGCCTCGGCATAAAGATTGAGGGACAGTATTTCCGGGTGGGGTTCAGGAATAAATCGTTTCATGGCTCACAATATTACTGCATTTTTATACAGTATAAGTACGAAATATGCCCAACGCAATCCACGATTTTCTTAAGCGGTTCTATCCCGTGGTCGTATCATGTTATTTCGCTTGTCGCCTCCGGCCTGCTCCATCATTATCATCGCCATTGCCGATCCGCTTCTCCGCCCCTGATTTAACATGTCATTACAAAAAACAAACAAAACCCAAACAAACACGGCAGTTATAGCCATAATCCTAATTGATGGGATACGGCTCTCGTTTAAACTGGGCTATTACAGCGCGTTTTGGCTGTATCAACAGGCTTAACGTTGAGGAACGACATGAAAAAAGTGAGTAAAGAGCGATTTATCGGGCTGGAGTGGCTACGATTTTTGCTCGGTTGCTACGTGATGATCTATCACACGGTACATATTTATCCCCAGCGAGCGAGCGTGCCGTTCCTGAGCGAGCTCACCAGTATGGGATTTTTCGCCACCAGCACATTTTTTGTGTTATCTGGTTTTTTGTTGGCGCACGTTTATATCAAAGATGGCCGTTTACGTGAGCCCGCACGACAGTTCTGGGCCAAACGTTTCTTCAACCTTTATCCCATTCATATTATCGCGCTGATCGCGTCGATTGCCGTGGTGACGTTGATGCAATGGCTGGCGGTTCCGCCGGAAGGTCAGGTCGCCAGCGCCCGATTCGTGATTTACGACACCAACGATCCAGCCGCAGATCCGCAAACGCTACGCCATTACATGAGCAATGCGCAATTGGCGTTTAACACGCTGCTGCAAGTGCTGATGTTGCAGGCATGGAACCCCTATTTCCTGACCTTCAATGCGCCGCTGTGGTCGCTGTCCACCCTGTTCTTTTTCTATCTGACTTTTCCGCTGCTGGCGCCACGTCTGCTGAACAGCCGTCATCCCTGGCTGTGGATGGGGATCATCTGCCTGCTCTACCTGCTGCCGCCTGTTTGGGTCATCTGGCAACAGCAATATGGCATGCCGTATACCGGTCTGTTGCAGCGCGGCCCGATTTTCCGCCTGCCGGAATTCCTGGCCGGTATAGTGGGTTATGCGCTTTTCCGCCGCTATCGTCAGCAAAATCGTTCGCCGCTGACCAAAAGCCGGGGTTACGCCGCAGCGCTGTTTATCCTGGTCAATTTTCTGGTTGCCACCTGGTTATTCACCAAAGGCGAGGCATACTGGTATTTTCTGCTGCATAACGGTCTGCTGCTGCCGGCTCAGGTTGGGCTGGTCTGCCTCTGCGCTCTGGCGCGTGAACCGGATAGCGAATTGCTGCGGCACTGGTCGCCGCGGCTGGGCGCGGCCTCATTGTCAATATTTGCCCTGCACGTACCGCTGTTCAACCTGTTTCGCACGCTGGAACAATTGGCGCGAGGCAATCCGATGGCCTGCTTTACCGACTGGAATCAGTGTGTTGCCGCCGCCGGACAGGTGCAGTTATCCATAACGGGATATCTCATCTTCCTGATATCAGCCGTCACCCTGTGCGTGCTGTTCCAGGAGCGTATCGTGTTACGCGTTCGCCAGTTCCTGACCGCACGGTTCCTGACCCAGCAAACCGCATCTTCACGCCCCCAGACCTCGTCATAAGTGAATTCCTCCCCCGAATCGCTGGTAAAACCCCACGGTTCGGGGCGATAAAAGCGCCGTAACAATAATTTCAAAATGTGACAAACATCTCGTTATAACCATTCATCATTAATGATAACTTTTATAACTATTTACATTCTAACCAATCTTCGTTTTTGGCTAGAGCCTCACTTTGATTCCTGCTAATGTTTGCTGTTCCGGAATAAAACCGGTTCACTATTCATCGGCTGCACGTCTCGAATGACGTCGTTCAACACACTTGTCACCACTGTTTACTGGCAAAATGACACTATCCAAATACGCAATATCTTCCCTGAGTCTGGTTATCGCGCTTGCAACCACCGGTATCGCCCAAAGCCGGGCGGATACCATCTGGTTGACCAACGGCGACCAACTCAGCGGTAAAATCACGCTGCTCGACGGCGGAAAATTATTTATCACGACGGATTATGCCGGTTCAATCACCATTTCCTGGGATAAGGTGAAAACCTTTGAAACTAATCAGGCCCTGATCATTCAGGAGGCGCGTTACCGGGAAGGCGTGCTCTATCCGGCGATTAAAGCGGGAGAAAATCGGGCTATCGTCGCCACGCCATCTATCTCCAACGAAGCCACGGGACCACAGACGCTGCAACTTTCCGATATTACCGCTATCGTGGTGCAAAAGCCGCTGGTGAAAGATTTCATCTGGAAAGGCAATATCGATGCGGGAATGGCGCATAAGAAAAGCTCGACCGAAACCGAAAACTATGATGCCAGCCTGAGTACCCAGGCACGTCATGGAACCTGGCGTCATAACATTGACGCCAGGTTCCATCTGGCAAAAGAAGATAACGTTGATAGCACCAGGAATGCGGCTGGCGAATATGCGCTGGATAAATTCGTGGACGAACACTGGTTCTGGCAAGGCCGTTATCAGTACAAACGCGACTGGATTGAGAGTATCAAAATCAACCGCTCGTTCGGTCTTGGTCCGGGTTATCAGTTCTGGGATAATGATCTTGGCGCATTCTCGCTGACCTCGCTGGTCAACTCCCAGACCTTTATTTACCGCGATGTAGGCGAGGATAACTTCTACTCAGGCGGTATAAAATGGGCATATAACCGCTATCTGTTCAGCAAAACCATCGAAGCCTTCACCAATGGCGAACTGGGCCGCTCCTTTGACGCCACCGCGCCGCTGTCACTGAAAGCGGAGGCGGGGCTACGCTTCAAGCTGACCGACTGGTCTTCAATGAGTATGAGAGTGGCCCGTACCCGTATCGAAAGTGACCAGGGCGACGTCAATGATACCTTGTACACCATGGGTATCGGCGTAGGCTGGTAACACAAGCCGGAAGTTGAAGTCAGCGAGCGTGCCGCAATAGCGCTCGCTGACGCGAACGTTTTCACTGCTATTTGCCACATAGCCAAACAACAGCTATTGACCGCACTGCTGTTGCAGCGCTCGCACACGCTTAGCCAACTCGCTTAAGTCTTCATCCGCCATACCGTGGTTATGCAATACTTGCTCCAACGCAAACAGGTACTGCGCGTTCGTCCCCAACGGGCCGCTGGCCTGGGCGATCAACGGCGCAATTTTCTGAATGCAGGTGTCCTGCTCAATTAGCGGGTGCTCAGACTCGGAAACAAACACCAATGCGGTGACAGTGTCACCATTTTGCTGATGCAGTTCACACCAGAGCGGACGATAACAGCCCGTCAGCATTTCACGTTTCCACAGCAATTCCAAATCTTCGCGCAGCGAAGCCTCCGGCAAGCGAAACGCCAGTCCGATGGTTTCGCCGCCGGGTTTTAACGCCAGCATCCGGCCAGGCTGGTTCACGGTTCCTCGTCCGGCGGTTAGTCGTAAGCAAAACGCACGATGCCAGCCGTACAATGTGGCCAGACAGGTTTCTTCCGCATCAAACACCGGATTCCACATCAGCGAACCATAGCCGAAAATCCAGACCGGGCTGCCGTCCGGTCGGCACGCCAGGATTTTTTCAAGAGAAGCCGCACGCTGCTGCGGCGTGAGTAATAAGGCTTCTTCTATACAACCAAAAGACGTTCTACAATCTGCTTTCTGCAAAAAATCGCGTGTTAACACTACTCACAACCCCCGGCCATACTATTTTTTCGCCTATCTGGTTTTTTGTCGCCAATCTTAAAATCCACTGGTTTTCGCTTGGTTACTTTTACAACAACCATTGAGTCGAGATTATTCATTTCTGGTTCAGCAATCAAGTTTGATATTGATCACAAAAAGCCAAAAACCTCTATCGTTATCATTTACCTCGCCACAGCTACAAATGATAAGCATTATCACTTCTATGTTAGAATGGATAATTCAACGTCCAGTAACCTCTCTGGGAGACAATGAATGGCAAATCCTGCGATTGCGGGCAAACGCCCACCCCATCCTACTCTGATTCAAGTTAAACATGTTCGTGATATTTACCCGCACTTACGGTGTGTGACGTTTCACGCCGAAGCGCTGCGTGATTATCCGGCTGATCATCACGGTGCGCATATCAAGTTGTTCATTCCACCGCCGGGACAGCAGATCCCGGCCTTACCCACGTTCAGCGAACGCGGCCCGGTGTGGCCGGAAGGTGAGACGCGCCCTATCGTTCGAACCTATACGCTGCGTGCGGTTCGTCAGGAAGCGGCGGAACTGGATATCGTGTTTGCCATGCATGACCATGCTGGTCCAGCGGTGAGCTTCGCTCGTCAGGCGCAACCCGGCGATTACCTTGGCATTTCCTCTCCCGGCGGGCCGCATCCGATGTTGCCGCCCGCACATCACTACTCTCTGGCGGGCGATCCCTCCTCATTACCGGCCATTGCCGCCTTGCTGGAAAATTTACCGGATGACGCCCAGGGAGACGCCGTTATTCGGGTCGACATCAATACGGACATTCTCGATTTAACCCGGCCCGCCCGCATTAATCTGTATTGGATAGTCGGCGGAACCGAGGTTACGGACGAGGCGATCAGACGCTTTCGCGCCTTGCCGCATCAGGAAAACGCCGCGCGTGCATTCTACTGGTTGGCAGGGGAAGATCGACTAGTGGTTCAGTTGCGTCGTTATGTGCGCAGAGAGCGTGAATGTGAACGGAATCAGCTTTATGCCATACCTTACTGGCGAGAAGGGTTAAATGAAGAGGATTATCATCATAAACGCCACGATATCATGGATAATCTTGATAATTAGACTTAAAAAAATAATCTAATATCATTAACATAGGGAGAAGATAATGACATTCTCCCTTTTCATTTTAATTTCCAGGCAAAACATAAAAATCCGTAAAAAACTCCAGCAAGCAACCGAGAATCTGTTAATCTACATCATGCGTATTTACGCTATAACTACTTTTTAGTAACGTTTTTTGCAGAAAAGCCACTTTTGATGACGTGCTATTTTTGCGTCTGAATCTATTTCCTCTGGATAAGGAGAACCCCCCGTAATGAAGTCTCACACCGAGATTGTCAAAACCCGCCATCAGGAATATTCACTTATTCTTCCCATCATTGCCTTGATCGTCTTATCCCTATGGGGGAGCACGCAAGATTTCTCCGCTATTCTGGGTATTAATCTGCTGGCGTTGGCCGGTATTCTTTTCAGCGCGTTCAGCGTTGTACGTCATGCCGATGTGCTGGCCCATCGGCTGGGCGAACCTTATGGTTCGCTGATCCTCAGTCTGTCGGTGGTGATCCTTGAAGTCAGTCTGATCTCGGCTTTAATGGCGACCGGCGATGCCGGCCCGGATCTGATGCGCGACACCCTCTATTCCATCATCGTGATTGTCACCGGCGGTCTGGTGGGTTTCGCACTGCTGCTGGGCGGACGCAAATTTGCGACGCAGTACGTTAACCTGAGCGGGATCAAACAGTATCTGATGGCGATTTTCCCGCTGGCGGTACTGGTGCTGGTGTTCCCCAGCGCCTTACCGGAGGGTAATTTCAGCATCGGTCAGTCGCTGATCATCGCATTCATTTCCGCCGCGATGTACGGCGTATTTCTGTTGATTCAAACCCGAACTCACCAAAGTCTGTTTGTGTACGAGCATGAAGATGAGGGCGACGACGACCATCACGGCAAACCGTCGGCGCATAGTTCGCTCTGGCATACCGTGTGGTTGCTGATCCACCTGATTGCGGTTATCAGCGTAACCAAAATGAACTCCATGCCGCTGGAAACGCTGCTGACGGAAATGAACGCGCCAACGCAGTTTACCGGCTTCCTGGTCGCATTGCTGATCCTGTCGCCGGAAGGATTAGGCGCGATTCAGGCGGTGCTGAAAAATCAGGTGCAACGCGCTATGAACCTGTTTTTCGGTTCCGTGCTGGCGACCATCTCCCTGACGGTGCCCACGGTGACGATCATCGCCATGGTGACCGGCCGCTCGCTGAACTTCGGGCTGGATATGCCGCATATCGTCGTCATGCTGTCGGTGTTGATACTGTGCCACATCACGTTTTCAACCGGCAGAACCAACGTCCTCAGCGGCAGCGCGCACCTTGCCTTGTTCGCCGCCTATTTGATGACCATCATGCTGTAAGCGCTCGTCTTATCGATGCCGCGTCTGCGGCATCACCCTCCTAATCGACATCTCTTGATGTATATCTGGATCTGTGAAGAACATCAGGCGTATCGTATATCACGCTTATCTACGACGGACCAAACCGGCCCGCCATTCTTTGTTTCTTTATTGGTTCTTTCTTAGATGAAAACGCACGGAATTAACGGTATCAAACCGTTCAGCGCGCTTATTGAAGCATGCTGGCGCGAAAAATATACGCTACATCGCTTTATTCAAGACGTTATCGCCGGGGTTACTGTTGGAATTATCGCCATACCACTGGCGATGGCGTTGGCGATTGCCAGCGGCGTGCCGCCGCAATATGGTCTTTATACCTCCGCGATTGCCGGGATTGTTATCGCTGTCAGCGGAGGTTCCCGCTACAGCGTTTCCGGCCCGACAGCGGCCTTTGTGGTTATTTTATATCCGGTTTCCCAACAGTTTGGTCTGTCCGGTCTGTTGGTCGCGACACTGCTTTCCGGCATCTTTTTGCTATTGATGGGCATCTGTCGGCTGGGACGGCTGATTGAATATATTCCGCTATCGGTTACGCTGGGATTTACCTCCGGGATTGCCATCACCATCGCCACCATGCAAATCAAAGATTTCTTTGGCCTGCATATGGTGACGGTTCCTGAACACTATATTGACAAGGTGGCCGAGCTTGCATTCGCCATGCCGACGTTACAGCCAGGCGATATGCTGATTGGCGTCACCACGCTGCTGGTCTTGATTGTCTGGCCCAAACTGGGGATCCGTCTGCCAGGCCATCTTCCCGCGCTGCTGGCGGGGATGGCGGTAATGGGGATCGTGTCGTTGTTCGGCACAGAGGTGGCGACTATCGGTTCCCGCTTCAGTTATCTGCTTGACGATGGATCGCAGGGACAAGGCATCCCGCCGATTCTGCCGCATCTGGTACTGCCCTGGGATGTTACTGCGCCAGGCGCGGAGGCGATGAAACTGGACTGGCAAAGCATTTCCGCCCTGCTGCCCGCCGCCTTCTCCATGGCGATGCTCGGCGCGATCGAGTCTTTGCTCTGTGCCGTGGTGCTGGACGGCATGACAGGCAAAAAACACCACTCGAATGCGGAACTGATGGGACAGGGCTTTGGCAATATCATCGCCCCGTTCTTTGGCGGCATCACCGCCACCGCCGCCATTGCCCGCTCCGCGGCCAACGTGCGCGCGGGCGCCACATCACCCATCTCCGCCGTGGTTCATGCCTTGCTGGTGTTACTG
This sequence comes from Brenneria salicis ATCC 15712 = DSM 30166, assembly GCF_003315515.1. Taxonomy (GTDB): domain Bacteria; phylum Pseudomonadota; class Gammaproteobacteria; order Enterobacterales; family Enterobacteriaceae; genus Brenneria; species Brenneria salicis. Next base: position 141,172 of record NZ_QNRY01000004.1, read on the forward strand.
ACGCTATTGGTTCTCGCGCCCTGGCTTTCTTATCTGCCGCTGGCGGCGATGGCGTCATTACTGCTAATGGTCGCCTGGAATATGAGCGAAGCGCACAAAGTCGTCGATCTGCTGCGTCATGGCCCCAAAGACGACATCATCGTCATGTTGCTGTGTATGTCGCTGACTGTGCTGTTTGATATGGTGATTGCCATTACTGTCGGGATTGTGCTGGCGTCATTGCTCTTTATGCGGCGCATCGCACAGATGACCAAACTGAGCGAATTGCCGGATACGAAAATACCGGACCATCTGGTGTTACGCGTCAACGGCCCGCTATTTTTCGCCGCGGCTGAACGTATCTTCAATGATCTGATGCAACGCAGCGAAGCGTATCAGACCATTATTCTGCAATGGGATGCGGTGCCGGTACTGGACGCCGGGGGATTGAATGCTTTCCTGCGTTTCAGCGAAATGTTGCCGGCGGGGAAACGGCTGATTATCACCGATATTCCATTCCAGCCATTAAAAACGCTGGCGCGCGCCAATGTTCATCCCATTGAAGGCCGCCTCAGTTTCTATGGTTCGCTGTCGCAGGCGCTGGAAGCGATTGCCGAAAACCAGCCTGCCGCGATCACTGAATAAAAGGCGTCGCCGCCAACGGGCAGAACCGCTCTGCCCGTTCACGAACACATCTATCTCGGCGGCGCCGGCGACTCAATGTGAATGGAAAGCCGTTCGTTCTGTTGGCTCAGCGCCATCGTGTCGCTGCATTCCTCGCCTATCGTGACTAATTGCTCAATGGTTAACGGATACGGCAACTGAATATCCAATGCGGTCAGCCCTTGCTGTTGCGCCAGGGTAATCAATCTCACAATATTCGTTTCATCGCTGACCTGGGTGGAGAGCACCTGTAACGCCAACATTTTCAAGCGCTCTTTCGTGGCAACCGGCTGGAATTGTGTTCGTTTGGTCACCATGCCGAAAATCGGCAACACGCCGTACATGGCATCCATAAAACGCCAGCGTTTATTGCACAACGCGGCAAGGCAATCTGTGTAATCGATATAGATCTTTTCACTGGAACCTACAGATTCAGGGTCATCTTTCTTCATTCCCCTTTGCTCCTCTACAACACCAGTGGCTGCATCATGCAGTTTCAGCGCTAACAGCATGACTCATCTGATTGCTTACTCATTATAGTGGCACGGTTCACGGTAATTTTACAGTCTGTGGCGGCTTAGGGGATTTTCTTTTATTACGCTATTAATCATCGGCATTCCGCGCCTTAACACTCGTTTACGCTTCATCGCTAGGGTCGGCGCATACCTGGGGCTATGCTAAAGCGAATGTTTTCGTCACCACGCGGCTACCATGCACAAGATTGTTTTTGTAGAAGATGATGGGGAAGTGGGTAAGCTGATTGCCGCTTATCTGGGCAAACATGACATTGAGGTTCAGGTGGAACCGTGCGGTGATAACGCGTTGGCGTTTATCGCGCAGCAACAGCCCGATTTAGTGCTGTTGGATATCATGTTGCCCGGTAAAGACGGCATGACGATTTGCCGTGAGTTGCGGCCCCAATACCACGGCCCGATCGTATTGCTCACCTCATTGGACAGTGACATGAACCATATTCTGGCGCTGGAGATGGGCGCCGACGATTATATTCTGAAAACCACCCCGCCCGCCGTGTTGCTTGCCCGTCTGCGTCTGCACTTCCGTCAGTATGCCGCTTCTCCACAAACCGGGGCGGAAAACCCGCCGCCATCACTCCAGGTGCATAAACCGTTGCATTTTGGCCTGCTGTGTATCGATCCGGTAAACCGCGAAGTGACGCTGGGCGAAGAGAATATTGTGCTGTCCACCGCCGACTTTGATCTGCTCTGGCAATTAGCCACCCATGCCGGTCATGTCATGGATCGCGACGCGCTGCTGAAAAATCTGCGCGGCGTCAGCTATGACGGTATGGATCGCAGCATTGACGTTGCCGTTTCGCGGCTACGCAAAAAACTGTACGACAACCCGCTGGAGCCGACACGTATCAAAACAGTACGCAACAAGGGCTACCTGTTCGCGCCTAATGCCTGGGAGGACGCCGCGCCATGAAAAAGCTGTTCATCCAGTTTTTTCTGTTACTGTTTGCCTGCTTCGTGGTGATGACGCTGCTGGTTGGGTTGGTGTACAAGGTGACGGCAGAACGCGCCGGGCGGCAATCCATGGACGATTTGATGAAAAGCTCGCTCTATTTGATCCGCAACGAACTGAGAACCATCCCACCTCGCGACTGGCATAAAACCATCAATCAGTTGGATTTGAACCTGTCCTTCAAGCTGCAAATTGAACCGCTGGATAAATACTCGCTGCCCGCCCAGACCAGACAACGACTGAATCAGGGCGAAATCGTGGCGCTGGATAATGAATATACGTTTATCCAGCGCATTCCACGCAGCCACTATGTCCTGGCTGTCGGCCCCATTCCGTATCTGTTTTTCCTGCACGAAATGCGCTTGCTGGATCTGTTGCTGGTGCTGCTCATTGGTTTGTCGCTGGCTTTGCCGGTCTTTTTGTGGATGCACCCGCACTGGAAATCGATGTTGAAACTGGAAAGCGCGGCCCAACGACTGGGGGACGGTCATCTTGAAGCACGCATCCATTTCGATAATACCTCCAGCCTGTTTCGGCTCGGCGTCGCCTTTAACCGGATGGCGGATAACCTGAATCAGTTGATCACCAGCAAAAAACAGCTGATCGACAATATTGCCCATGAACTACGCACGCCATTGGTGCGCCTGCGCTATCGACTCGCCATGAGCGATAATCTAACGGAGGAAGAGCAGCAGGAGCTGAACCGGGATATCGGACAGCTTGAAGCGCTGATTGATGAACTGCTGACCTATGCGCGACTGGACCGTGCTCAAGTCACCCTGCATCTCACCGAGATCGATTTTCCCGTTTGGTTGCAGACCAAAGTTGACGACTTCCGGCTAATCCAGCCGGATAAAACCATTACGCTGGATATTCCACGGCCAGAAAGCGTTGGCGCGCTGGATCTGCGACTGATGGAGCGGGTACTGAACAATCTTGTCAATAACGGCCTGCGGTTTTGCCGACGTCGGCTGCATATCAGCCTGTGGCTGAACGCGGATCAAACGGCGTGTTTACAGGTTGAGGATGATGGCCCCGGTATCACACCGGAAAACCGCGACGCTATTTTTGAGCCTTTTGTTCGTCTTGCAGCCGGAATAGAAAACAGCAGCGGCGGCTGCGGATTGGGGCTGGCGATTGTACACGCCATTGCACGGGCTTATACCGGCGCGATTACGGTCGAGCGCAGCCCGCTTGGTGGCGCCAGTTTCCGCTTCTGCTGGCCGATAAAAACCGCCGCCGCGACATTGCCGCTCCCCCACTCATTTCAGACTGGCGCGCAATCGGTATCGCCCGCACCAAGCTCCGGCTGCCATAGAACCTGAACCCGCTGCGGCTCGACGCCTTGCAGTAAATCATAAGTCATGGCTGCAATCTGTTTACCCACACTGGTGCGGGTATTCTGCACGATGGGCGTCACGGCGACATCAATCAGGCTGTCATCCGGCAACCCATCATACGCAATCAGCGATATGCCTTGTCCGCCCAGCAGCCCCGCCTGCGCAAGCGCGCTGGCAGCGCCGTCGCCCAGCATATTGCAATCGGTGATAATCGCCGTAGGGGGAACGTCAAGTTCCAGCAATCGCCGGGTCGCGTGGTAACCACCGGGGCGATTAGGTTCAGCCTGCTGTACGTATCCTTCAGGCTGCGGCAATCCGCATAGCGACAAGGTATCGCAATACCCTTGCAGCCGTTGCTCGACATACGAAAGTCGCGCATTGGTGCTGAGAAAAGCGATTCTCTGATGGCCCAACCCGGCCAGCCGTTTCACCGCCAGAGAAGAACCGACGTAGTTATCAAAATCAAACCAGGCATAAGGTTGTGATAAATTGCTGCGCCCCAGCGCCAGAAAGGGAAATTTTTGTTTTTGCAGGTATTTCAGCCGGTGATCTTCTGGCTGTGTATGGGCAACCAACAGGGCATCCACCCGACGGGTTTCCACCAGATGGATAAGCGACTGATGCGTTTCATCTGGTTCATCGGGGATCAACAGTAAATCGATGCCAAATTTCGCCAACTCAAGGCTGATCCAACTGATCATCTCCAGAAATGTCGAGTTGTTCAGCACCCGCGGGCGTGAAGGATAGGCCAGCGCGACCGCATCGGTTTTCCCCATTTTTAGACGCCGGGCCAACGAATTTGGCTGATAACCCAGTCGTCTGGCGGCCTCAACGATACGCTCGCGTGTCTCTGCCGCCACATCATCGTATCCATTCAACGCACGGCTGACCGTGGTGGAAGACAGTCCCAATTCATTAGCGATTTTTTTTAATGACATTTTTTAATGACCATTTTTAATGACATCGTCACCGGTGATCCACCGTTTATCGGAAACGCGGCATTAGCCCGTTATCGTGCGGCCAACTAGCGGTGCGCCGGTAAGCCCATTGAATTTACGCCACTGACAACCCACCCGCGACCCCTATTCCATTCCCTACGGGAATGAAACCGCCAACTCCTGCCGATTTTATCACTTTATTGACCGCCCGCTTTCGTCTCGATCAATCTCAGTGCATAACTTTTAAGCACATCACAGATCCGAAACGTTTAGATTCCAATCCTAAACGTTTCGGATCTATGTTTATGCCAAGCGCTCCGATGATAGCCTATGAGTACACCATCAAAAAACAGACAGGCGTCTGATGCCGCTCTTACTCCAAAACCATGAGAAACGTCGGCGCTCCTACTTTTGCGTTATCTGTGATGAGGTGTTTATGAACGAAGCAACAGAAGAAAAATCCTATTGGGGAAACCGTAATTTCTGGCTGTTCGGGCTCTTTTTTTTCTTCTATTTTTTTATCATGGCTTCCTACTATCCATTTTTTCCGATATGGCTGCATGATATTAATAATTTAAGTAAAACCGATACCGGCATTGTATTTGGCAGCATTTCATTATTTGCGCTGGCTTTTCAGCCAATTATGGGGCCGTTGTCCGATAAACTCGGCGTGAAAAAGCACCTGATGTGGATTATCGTCGGGTTATTGGTGCTATTTGCGCCCTTCTTTATTTATGTTTTCAGTCCGCTGCTGAAATTCAATATTTTTATTGGCGCGCTGAGCGGCGGATGCTATCTGGGATTTGTTTTCACCGGCGGATCTCACGCTATTGAAGCCTATATTGAGAAGGTCAGTCGTCATAGCAATTTCGAGTACGGCCGCACCAGAATGTTTGGCTGTATTGGCTGGGCATTGTGCGCCACAGTGGTCGGTTTATTATATACCATCAACAATGAACTGATATTCTGGATGGCTTCAGGTTGTGCGCTGGTACTGGCCGTATTGTTATTTCTGGCCAGGCCGGATCAGCAATCCACCGCTTACGTGGTCGATAAACTGGGCGCCAATAAGCCGCCATTTAATCTGAAAAACGCCCTTGAGTTGCTAAAAAAACCGGCGCTATGGTTCTTCATTCTTTATATCGTCGGCGTAGCCTGTATTTATGATGTTTTCGATCAACAGTTCGCCAACTTTTTCACCTCATTCTTCGCCACCAAGCAACAAGGTACTGAAATATTTGGTTTCGTTACCACTGGCGGCGAATTGCTAAATGCGACAATCATGTTTTTTGCGCCAATCATTATTGCGCGTATCGGCAGCAAAAATGCGTTATTGCTCGCGGGCGCGATTATGTCGGTTCGTATTATTGGCTCCGCATTTGCAACGACCGCTATCGAAGTCGTCTTGCTGAAAATATTACATATGTTCGAAGTACCATTCCTGTTGGTTGGTTCTTTTAAATATATCACCCAGGTATTTGAAGTTCGCTTTTCCGCCACGGTCTACCTGATTGGCTTCTGCTTCAGCAAACAATTATCAATGATTTTCATGTCGGTATTTGCCGGTCGTATGTATGACAGTATGGGGTTCCAAAATACCTACCTGGTGTTGGGAATTATCGTATTGACGTTTACTGTGATATCGGCTTTTACCCTCTCAGGTCATGGCGTGGTGGAAAGTCTTCGCGTCTGGTTAAAAGGCGATAAACCGATGGCGGAAAAACCGCCTGTTTAAGATCAATGCCGTTATCGGCGTCTCGTTCTCAGGAAAATATTTTCAGGCAGCGTTAGCAAAGTTATTGGATTTTGTGAGGAGACATTATGAACAATACCGTTGTCCGGTTATCCAGCCGTCACGCCGACCTTATCATTCGTTGTTATCCCTATGCGGAAATGATTTATTGGGGCAAACCGTTACGGAACTATCAACCGGAAATGATCGCGGCATTAAACCGTCCGGTGGCCAATAGCCGTCTGGACGATGATGTCCCGTTGACGCTATGTCCTGAGAATGGCCGCGGCTTGTTCAGCGTACCCGGTATGGAAGGCAACCGTCATGGTCTGGACTGGTCTCCCGTTTTCACGCCGCAGAGTCATTCAGTCAAAAATAATACGCTGACGATTGTCAGCGAGGATGCGATCGCGGGTCTTCGTCTGGTGAGCGAGTTGCAGTTGTGTCCTAACAGCGGCGTACTTAAAACCCGAAATACGCTGACCAACATCAAATCGGGCCGCTATCAGGTCGATCGGCTGGCCGTCACGCTGCCCTTACCCGAACGGGCCAATGAAATCATGGCGTTTAATGGCCGCTGGATAAAAGAGTTCCAGCGTCACTCGCTCAGACTGGAGCACGGCGGTTATATCCAGGAAAACCGGCGCGGCAGAACCTCCCACGAAAACTTTCCGGGGATGATGGCGGGCAACGCCGGTTTCAGCGAGCAACAAGGCGAAGTCTGGGGTCTGCACCTGGCCTGGAGTGGTAATCACCGTTTACGCGCTGATTGTAAAAGCGATGGCCGTCGTCAGATTCAGGCCGAAGTGCTTTATTTCTCCGGCGAAGTCTCGCTGGATACCGGGCAAAGCATCAGTACGCCCTGGGTCTACGCCACCTACTCCGCGAGCGGTTTGAATGGCATGAGCCGCAATTTTCATCACTATGTGCGTCAGTACATCACGCCATCGCTGGCGGATAAACCCCGTCCGGTGCATCTCAATACCTGGGAAGGCATCTACTTCAGGCATGATCCTGACTACATCATCCGTATGGCAGAGAAGGCGGCCAAAATCGGCATTGAACGTTTCATCATTGATGACGGCTGGTTTAAAGGACGCAACAGCGATCTCAGTTCGCTGGGGGACTGGTATATTGACGCAGAAAAATACCCGCAGGGACTAAAAACCGTGATCGAGGCAGTAAAACATCACGGTATGGAGTTTGGTATCTGGGTCGAGCCAGAAATGATCAATCAGGATTCTGATCTGTATCGCCATCACCCGGATTGGGTGCTAAAACTGGATAACTACCCAATGCGGGAAGGTCGCCATCAGTTGCTGCTGGATCTGTCGAATCCACAGGTATATGAATACCTGCTGGAGCGTTTGAACTGGCTGCTGAGCGAACATTCGGTTGATTATGTCAAATGGGATTTTAACCGTGAAATGGTGCAGCCCGCCCATCTGGGCCATGCCTGCCAGGTACGGCAGACCGAACAGTTGTACCGGCTCTTTGACCAACTGAATAGCCGGTTTCCCGCCGTTGAGTTTGAGTCCTGCGCATCGGGCGGCGGTCGGATTGATTATGAAATACTGAAACGCTGTCACCGTTTCTGGCCGTCTGATAGTAATGATGCGCTTGACCGTCTGCAGATCCAGCGAGGCATGAGTTACTTCTTTCCGCCAGAAGTGATGGGCGCCCACATTGGCGGCACCCCATGCCACACCACATCCCGCAGACACAGCATTAATTTTCGCGGACTCACGGCGCTATTCGGGCATATGGGAGTGGAACTCGATCCCGTCAGCGTACCGCAGTCCGAGCAACAGGCTTTCTCCCGCTATATCGCCTTGCATAAGCAGTTGCGGCCCGTGTTGCATACCGGTACTCAAGTGCGCATCGACCACCCCGATAACACCACCTTGATCAATACCGTTATCGCACAGGATCAACAGCAAGCGGTGGTGCTGATAAGCCAGCTTGCACTACCGGAATACGCCTTGTGCGGCAATCTGCGTATCCCCGGTTTGCAACCCGACACGCCCTATCGCCTCGAGGTACTGGACATGCCCGACAGCATGCGCCACCCCCGAAACAACACCATGAAACGCTATCCAGACTGGCTTAAACAGTCCGTGATCCTGAGCGGAGACTGGCTTGAGCACGTCGGCATCGCGCTACCGATTCTCGATCCAGAGGCGGCTATTCTGCTGCGCTTGGCCGCAGTGAATTAACCGATGATGCGACGTTGGCCGCGCGACAGCAGCGCGACCAATAGCAGGTTGCTGATCTGCTTGTGCATTCTGTTAATTGTACATTTGATAAGTTGTACATTCGGTTAGTTGTACATTCGGTTACACGCCGAAACCAATCACTCACGGAAGCCAGACGCTTTTTTCCTTATGCTCACTTCACCGACCCCAATCCGGGTCACGACACGTGAATGGAATAAAGAGGAAATGATGATGAATAAAGTAATAGTGATGATTACCGGCGCGGTTATGGGTCTGTCATCTGTGGCATTTGCAGCGGATACCGGCACCAGCGGTCCGGCGCAAACGTCTGCTCCGGCGGCGGCGACAGCGCCGGCTAAAGCAACCCATGTTAAAAAACAGGTGAAAAAAGCCAAGCCTGCATTACAAAAGGCGCAGGCAGCCAAAAAACAGGTGAAAAAAGCAAAAACCACCAAACCCGCGGCAACCCCGCCAGCCGCTTGATAAAAAACGCTTCAGGTAACGGTCAAACACCCGGTCGCTTCCGGGTGTTTATTTCCTGGGATATCGGATGATGCTGCGTCGTTACTCATTTGAAGTCATATTATCCCTCATACTGCTCGGTGGATTCATTACCTTGCTCTTTTTTCTGTAACCCGTTAGGTCAAACACCCGTTTTGCGTTGAAAACCACCGCTTATATGTAATCGCGCTCCGGCAAAATGCATCTATAGTTAGTTCAAATACCGTTAGTTCAAATACCGTTAGTTCAAATTCGTTTTTAACGTCAGGCACACTATTACATGCGTATATCGGTCGGATTGTTATGTTCGTTCATCCTTGTCGCAACACCCGGTTGGGCGGAGACGTCCGCCGCCGAAGCAGAAAAACAGCAACAGATTTTGTTTTTCAATCATGACGATAGAGATCGCGTGGCTGATACCTCGACGTGGCCGTGGCAAGCCATCGGTCAACTGGAAACCGCCAGCGGCAATTTGTGTACCGCCACGTTGATTTCCGCTCATCTTGCCCTGACCGCCGGACATTGCGTTTTAACGCCCCCGCAAGGCAAAATTGATAAACCCGTCGCTCTGCGCTTTCTGGCAACAGAAAATGGCTGGGGCTATGAAACCAAAGACATTGAAGCGCTGGTGAATAAGACGCTCAGCAAACAACTGCAAGCCGATAACGAAGGTTGGATTGTGCCTTCCCGCGCCGCGCCGCGGGACTATGCGCTGATCCGGTTAAAACAGACGCCGCCAGGCATCCGTCCTCTCCCGATATGGCAGGGTGATCGTCAGTCGCTAATGGTGGCGCTGCATCAAAACCAGCAGCGGGTGACGCAAGCGGGTTACCCGGAAGATCATCCGACCAGGCTGTACCGTCATCAGGATTGCCGGGTTACCGGTTGGGTTCAGCCTGCGATATTGTCGCACCAATGTGACACATTGCCCGGTGACAGCGGTTCCCCGCTTATGCTGCGCACCGCATCCGGCTGGTTATTAATCGGCATTCAAAGCTCCGCGCCAGCCCCCGGCGATCGTGACCGGGCCGATAACCGGGCTATCTCGACAACGGCAATCCGCCAGCAACTGGAAATGTTGGCGGAAGAAGTCAGGCGCGCACGCTGATGGTTTGCGCTTGATGATATAAAAATAAAGATGATGAAGGATAAGACAATAGAATTTATTTTATTTCAATCACTTAATATCACTTCACCCGATATTTCGATGATGCATCAATATGAAAAACAGAGGGGCATTCCCTAACAATAAACGCCATTGTTTTTTATAATCTTATATTGTCCGGTCTATATGTAATGAATTCAGTAATACGAACGATTAATTACCAAAAAAGAGAGGCGGCATGTTAAAGCATTTGAGCCATGATGAAGAAAAACGCATGCAGACCCTCGATGCACTTAAAAATCTTGATTATTCTCAAGATAATATTCTTACTAAAGTGACTGATCTGGCCTGTCGGTTACTAAAAATGCCAACCGCATTGGTCACCTTGAGCGGAACCCAAAAACAACATATCAAAGCCAAAACCAATTTCGCCCCAACCGAAATGGAAAAGCTCCGCTCATTTGACCACTTTGTGGTGCAGACCGGCGAAATGCTTGTTTGTCAGGACGCCTCGCAGGATGAGCGATTCAAAAATAATCCCTATGTGGTTAATGCGCCGCATATCCGTGCTTACGCGGGAGTCCCCCTCATTACGACACAGGGTTATTCCATCGGCACGCTCTGCATCATTGATTATATTCCGCGGACTTTCAGCAAAATCCAGTTACGCATGCTCAATGATTTGGGCGCGGTGGTGATGGCACTAATTGGATATCGCAACGCAATCGGGCTGATTGATGCGATAACCATGTTGCCAAACCGACAGCGGCTGATAGAGGATATCAGCCACATGACCGATATCCATGAAAACTACCTGCTGGTACTGATTGATAGCATTGATATCGCTTATGCCTATGAAATGGGCCGTTCACTCGGCATGCCGACCGTTGAAAGCATATTGAGAGATATCGGTATGTTTCTGCGCCTGACGTTTCATGCTCAGGAAAGCGTCTACAGCGTCGCGGTGGGACGTTTTGCCTTGTTGGTGAAAGCCGACATGAAAACACAGGTACTTGAAGCATTGGTTTCCTGTTCAGCCCGTATTCAGGAGAGCATTACCAGCCATGTTCCCCTGAAACTGGAACTGTTTGTCGGCTATACCGAGTTCCAGATCCCCGTGGATGATCCGCAGCGTATCCTGCGTGAAACCATGAGCGCGTTGCATGATGCCATCACCAACAATGTGCGTTACAGCGCTTATAACGCACAGAGCGATAAAATTCAGCAACAGGCATTCACTTTACTCAATGAACTTTCTGACATATTAAAAAACAACAAACCCGGTCTTTATCTGGTATATCAGCCTAAACTGAATATTGTGGATAATAAGGTGATTGGCGTGGAGGCGCTGCTCCGCTGGCATCATCCCACATTAGGTGAAATTTATCCTGACCAATTTATTCCGCTGGCGGAAGGCACGACGCTAATGCGCCCATTGACGGACTGGGTAATAAAACAAGCCGCCAAACAGATAAAAATCTGGCGCCAGGCGGGAATTTTATTTCCGATATCCATCAACGTTGCCGTCAGCAATTTTGCTGAAGAGAAGTTTATTGAACGTTTAGTAAATATTCTCGAATATGACGGCTTAACACCGCGCGATATTCAAATTGAATGTCTGGAAACCCAGAAAATCATCGAAAGCTCGGAAACACTGGCTACCATTCTGGCGTTAAAACAGCGTGGTTTTATTATTGCCCTGGATGATTTCGGCGCGGGATACAGCAATTTAAACTATCTGAGAAATATTCCGGCAACGATTATCAAACTGGATAAATCACTGATCAAAGATATTAAAACCGATCTGAAGAGTCGGATTATTGTCGAATCCATTATCAATATGTTGCATAAGCTCAATTATCTGGTGCTGGCTGAGGGGATTGAGAATAAGCAAACACTCGATTATCTGGCGCAATTCGGTTGCGATGAAGGTCAAGGTTACTATTTTTCCCCGCCAATTTTACCGGAAGACCTCACCACCTGGTTGACTCGCCACGAAGCCCGCAGACATCTATCCTGACAGAGCAGCCTTGTCAGATCGCGTGGTTCATGCCATACATAAAAATATGTGCCGCGCCAATCAGGATTTCGAACACCTTATGAATATTTTTGATAATCAGCAGGATCTGGATGACATTCGACAAGCCATTGCCCTGCTGGAAGCCCCGTCGATCACCATTCAGTTGGCAAATCTGGTGGGCGGTCCGATTGAATGGAGCCTGTCTAAACTGCCTGCCCTGGTAAAAAACAAAGTTCAGAGTGTGGTTCACACCGCACTGCACAAATCCGTCGATGCCGCCCTGTTTACACTGGATGATGCCCCCAAACGCGCCTCATCGCCGAAAACCCATAAACTGGCCGCGGCAACCTCCGGCGCGGTCAGCGGTTTTTTCGGCGCCGCGGGTTTGCTGGTCGAACTGCCAATCAGCACCACCATCATGATGCGTTCCGTTGCGGATATCGCACGCAGCGAAGGATTCTCGCTGGCCGATTTTTCCGTTAAGGCCGCCTGCGTAGAGGTATTCGCGTTGGGAGGCAACAGCAAGAAAGATGACGCCGCCGATTCCGCCTACTATGCATCACGCGCCGCGCTTGCCGATATTACGAAACACGCCACACGCGAACTGGTTGATCTCGCCAGCAAGAAAGGCGTGGAAAAAGCCTCTGCCAGAATCACCACCTCACAGGCGGGCAGAACATTGGCCAGAGTGATCGATGCCGTCGCGACACGGCTGGGCATCACCATCACTGAAAAAATGGCCGCCCAAATCGTGCCGGTCATCGGCGCCGCCAGCGGCGCGGCACTCAATACCCTTTTCATTCACCATTATCAGAACATGGCACGCGGCCATTTCATCATCAAACGGCTGGAGGAAAAATATGGCGAAGCGGAAATCAAATCGGCATATGTGCGGTTGAAAAACTAAAATAGGCAGGGATTTTCTCTGGAGTTTATTGATCGTATGAGGGAATTGATATTATCATTTGAACAAGTGAGGTAAGTTGATTTTTATTTTATCTAAGATGCTATAGAGGGATTAATATGGCTAATATTATTTACATGACGATAAATGGGAAAAGACAAGGACTAATTTCTGCTGGATGCTCAACTTTTAATTCAATAGGAAATCGATATCAAATTGGACATGAAGATGAAATATTCACTCTGGCGGTCAGACATACAATAACAAGAGATCAAAATGTAAAACACAACCCAGTTGAAATAATTAAATTAGTGGATAAGTCGTCACCATTATTGGGTGTTTCTATATCTGAAAACGAAATACAAGAGTGCATTATTGATTTCTATAGAAGTTCGGCAGAAGGGGTATTAAAAAATATTATACAATAAAACTAAATGGTGCATCCATTGCAAATATTTCAGTGGACTACCCTCACTCTTTGACCCATTCAGATAAACAACCTCACGAAGTTGTTTTGTTTTATTATAAAGACATCATCTGGACAAACCATGCAACAGGAACATCAGGTTATAGTATATGGGAGGATAGAATATATTAATAATCAATCAATTGCTGAACACCATTAATTAAGTTATCCATTGATGGGATATCGATACTTGATATCCCATGAACATAGACATCGGAGCGAATATCTGTATAAATAGTAAACATAACATAATATGTGCCAAATTATTTTTCCCAAAAATTAATTTTAGCATTCCTTCTTCTGGGAAAAACAAATATGTTGATTCATCGTCACTCGTTTTCAACTTGAGTAATCGCGTATGTAACTCTATTAAGCCACCTACAAAACAGCCCCATTTTGCACTAAAGCTAAGCCCTTTTGATTTTATCTCAATATACATATCCAGCCAACTATCATAATAAGTATTTTCTGCTCCTTTATTTGTGATTTTTTTCAATAGGACATATAGAAAAATCGGTATCATTATCTTGTATATGAATCATAAATCCTCCATCATTTGTATAAAATATGTGTTATTGTCCAGTTGCTTTCATCAACGATGACTTCTAGATTATACTCCTTGTTCTCATATAAATTTCTATGTTTATCATATCTTGATCTCTTAATTTTTACATCATATTTTTTTAATATCATGTCGGATTTCCCTTTAATATCTTTACTTCGTTTCCCATATCTGATGGCTTTTTCCAAAATATAGACAGGAACATATCTTCCTGGATCTCTCATATGCGCTGCTGTTACAGATGTGAATTTTACTTGCCTAAATAACTGCGCCTATTACCGCTCCACTTTTGTTAGTCCAGGTTTGTTGCCTGGGAAAGGTGATGCGGTTTTAATAAATTGTCTGACATTT
>NZ_QNRY01000005.1 GCF_003315515.1 Brenneria salicis ATCC 15712 = DSM 30166
TACGCAGGGTGGGCGCAGCTCTGCGCCATACCAGTCCAGCGGCAGGCAACCATCGACGTACGGTGGAAGCATGCAACTGACAGCCGGTTATCTCGCGGACTTTTATCGCCAGAAGCTCGGTACTCCAGCGGGAACGCTGATAACCAAAATCGCCGGGAGAATGCTTTACAAGCTCACGTAACAATGAGCAGATATGTTCAAACGGCCAGCGACGGGAACGCCCTGCGGGTAAAGACTTCAGGCCTTCAACTCCCGATAACGTAAACCAGTTAATCCATCGCCCCACCGATGAGCGTGCGCAACAGAGCGTTCTGGCGACATCGCTGACACGGTCGCCCCGATGCAGCATTAACAGGGCGAGCAGTCTTCGGGCATGATTCTTGTCGCGTGTTTTATGGATGGTTTTCTGCATCCGACGTCGTTCGGTACGGGGTATTGGTGCTATGATCGGCATCGCTCAGTCCGGTTGGTGATTTGTGATTTTTAGCGATTGATCAGATCGCTCAACTCGGACTGAGTTCCCTCAAAGTGATCTACTATTTGGAACAGCTATTTAGCCCTGATATTATGTGGTTAATCATCAAACACTCTTTAGTCATCATGGAGTACGAGAGTACAAATCTTAATGTCTATTAGGAAAATTCCCAACAAACTGAGCATGCTAATAATAAAAAATTATTGTTTAAGATTTTTATTTATGGCGGAATATTATCTCTGTAGTTTTAGTTACCATAACATATATGATATTTCCCTTAGTTCTCTTGCCAAAACGTCTTCATTGATAACCTGCTACAAACTTCATCAAGGCTGACAAAACCCTCTTTGTTTCCACCCACAATATTTTCACCAGCAAGCCACAGCCTTGAGACAGTGAGTTTGAAACCACTGTGTTACAGTAATGTTCGCATATGCCTGTCGAGTTATTGCATCAAAACGGCATTAAATGGTATTACACTTGCATCTATCCGATAGATTTTGGGATGCAGGAAGGCGAAAACAGCATGGTTCCTCTCACTGTTCGAGCCAACAGACCTATAGCCCGCAAGCAAGGTGGGTATAGAATCATGCGTGAGACGACCAAAGTAAAAATACAAGAGCGAGCATCATGACCACCGCAATTTCCGCCAGCCTTAGGGGGCGCCCAATTACCGCACAAGACGATGCCGCGATCGCCCGTGTTATCCGCTGCGTGTCGGCGGAATTCGGTTTGACGTCCGACAAAGGCTACACCGTATCCGATCCCGATCTGGATAATTTGTTTGCCTTGTACAATCAACCAAATAGCGCCTATTGGATTGTGGAATATGCAGGGGAAGTGGTTGGCGGCGTCGGCATTGCGCCCCTGACGGCAAGCGATGATGACGTGTGCGAATTGCAAAAAATGTATTTTTTACCCGTCGCGCGCGGCAAGGGCCTGGCAAGACAACTCGCTTTACAAGCATTGGAATTTGCTCGTCAGCGAGGTTTTGGTCGCTGCTATCTGGAAACCACGGGTCACCTGACCAGCGTCATCCGCCTCTATCAGTCGCTTGGATTCGAACGTATCCCTTATTCTATGGGTAATACCGGCCATACCGATTGTGAAGTGACCATGCTGAAAACGCTGTAATCAGCGCTCAGATCCCAACGGCCACATTTTGCTTTTGGGAATAGGGATACGTCTAATTAAAAGATAATGATAACCACCCCACATAGGGGGTGGTTGAGACACGATAAAATAACAACCGACGGTTAGTCGTTTCTATTCATTAATATTTTTTTATTATCCTGGTAAATTTTTCTTCGTAATTTTCAGCATTGGATATACCTCTGCCTTGAGTGATATTTATCGAAGCAGAAAGAAGATTATTCACTTTACCGCTTCGATCAAACTCAACATATAATCTCTCTGATGCACCAGATTCTGTGCTCTTTGCAAGGTCGTATAACGGGATATATGATGATGCATCTCTTGATATATCTGTTTTAGCATATACCCAAAGCAAGCTGCCCTCATCAGAAAAAAGTTATATCTTTAGGCTCGCCTAGTACCGAAACCATTTTCTCTTTTCCGTCTCCTTTATTAATATCCGAAAAAGCTAAATTTTTCGAATTGACGGGATCTTTCTCAAAAGCATTCTCTTTTCTGAAATCATTTATAACAACATCATGATTAATGGTTTTATTATCATCGCCATATGCGACATAAAGCTTCCTGTGGGCATAAGTACCACCAAAGCTATTAAGATTGCCATGATAAACAGCGATGGACTTTTTACCTTCAGGAAAGGTTTTATTTGTCAGCGCGCGCCCCGTATCTCTTTTGCCAAATATACTGTCAACCGATTCAATCGTTGATTTTCCGTCTATTATCTTGGCGTTTATTTGATTATCACTTAATGCCTTATCAGAAAGCGGTTTACTTCCATTCACCCAGGAGGAACAAGAGGTTAGAGCCAGAGCGAATACAGGTATCGTTAACAGTAAAAATTTTTTCATCTTATAAATCCCTTACATTTTCAATCTATTATATTTATATATTTACGTCAAAACGTAGTGAACAGCTAAATGAAAATTTTACTTAGCTTGCATTCATAATGCATATAAATTATTATCCTTCTAATATACTAAAAACAACCAGAATTATCTTATTAATCATAGATATGTATGACTTTTAATCTGAGGTAAGCATTTATTCAGGATTACTCAGCCTATTATTCTCGGATAGTTATTCGAACCTCGGCATCGTCCCCGTCACCAGTTTATGCATCGCATACTGGCGCTCTTCTTCCGTTATCGGATTCAATACGTTGCCGTTTTCATCCACCATGTTGGTATTGGTGTAAAGCGATGTCATCAATGCCCCTACATCCTGCAATCCTTTCGGCGCAATCGCCCTCAGATTGAAGTTGTTATTCTCGGTTGCATTCCGCCCCGCCTGCGCGCCCGCTACCACGCCCGATGTCGAGTCACCCGCCGTGCCTGCCGCCAGTCCGCCTGCCAGCAGAGACAGCGTTCTCACCATCTGTTTTTCGCTTTCTGTCAGTTCCGCCGCCGCTTTGCCCGGATACAGACGCTCCGTAATAACCCGCGCCGCCAGTTCTCCGCTCGCCGCACCCGCCAGAGCGCTGTTGCCCCCCGCTTCCGCCACGATACCCCCCAGCACCGCATGCGCTATCGTATTCGCCGCCACATTCACTTCGCCCTGCGCGTCCGTCGTCGCCTGCTTGATTACCGTCGCCAGATACGGCGCCGCCCCGCCCGTTATCGCCTGAGCGATGTTGCCCCCCGCCAGGCCCTGCACCGCCGCCGATACCGCCATGATGCCCTGACGTACCGCCCCGCCCGTGCCAAAACCGGTGTCCGCCAACGTCTGATTATAGGCTTTCTTATACTCCGTCTGGTAAATATACCCCCGGATATCCGCCTGTGTCGGGTTCAGATTCGGGTTTTCGCCTTTACCCAGCGCCTCTTGCGCCCATTGCCGGTCTTCGGCCGACAGATTCGAGGCCCGCGCTTCCGCCCTTTCCTTCGCCGCTTTCGTCGCGATTATCGCCCCTTCCGTAGCCGCAATATCTACCGCCTGATTGCTGATTTCCGCTATCAGTTGCATCTGCTGCAATCGGCGCTGCTCTTTCTCTTTATCAAATATCGCACTCAGCGTCTGATTGGCATGTTCGACATCGTTGCTCAACTGCGAGACGTCCTGCCGCTGACCAGCCTGGTCGCGGAGGGTCAGTTGACCGTCGCTCAGCGCCGCACGCGTCATGCTCCCGGCATTGCCGTCGTTGTTCCCGCTTATCAGTGAGTTGGAAGCCAGATTGCTTAACTTCTGCATCCCTATCGGCCCGCCGGTGCTGATGCCCACGCCGCTGTGCGAAGTCTCGAACGACGCTTTGTTCTCAATATCACTGAAGCCCAGCGTTCCCGTCTCCAGCCGGTTTTTCGCCGCCGCCGTCGAGCCGATAACCGCGCCATCCAGTTGAGTATGATTGCCGACGCGGACATCATAACCCCCTTGTCCGGCAAACAGTCCGGTCTGCTCCTGCACGCTTTGATAGTTGCTGCGCATTTTGTCTTTGCTCAGGCTGAAGCTGGCCGAACCACTGCCCGCGCCATAAATCGGGATGCTGACACCCGCGCTCATGCTCTGCTGTTTGCTGTTGTACACATCGCTGTCCTGCTGGCTTTGCAATAGCAAATCACGGCCCACCCGCGCCGTTATCTGTTCGCCGCTAACCTGTGCGCCTTGCAGCGTCGTATCGCGGCCACTGGTCAACTGTACCTGACGCCCCGCGTCCAGCAGCGTTTCCGTGTAACTCAGCCCTTCGCCCAGTTCGCGGCCTTTCGCTTTATTCATGCTGGCGTTCACGCTCAGGCTGGCGCCACCGCCGCCTACCCCAAGCTGAGGCCGATGCTGCCGCCTTTGCTCTGGTTGCTGCCTTGCGTATGCTGACTGTTCTGTGCTGACAACAGATTGATATCGCGTGCGGCATTCAACGTCACATCCTGAGCGGCACGCAATTCGCCGCCCTGCACCAGAATATCGTCGCCGGTGGCCGTCATCGCCAGATTTCGTCCCGCGTTCAGGCTGCTGCCCTGAGCGATATGCTGCTCAGTCGTCTGTTCTGATTTCGATGACTGGCTACCCAGCGAGATACTGACGCCCACCACATTATTATTGTTTGCATCCTTATCGCCCTCCGCCTCGGCCAAACGCCCGGCCTGCAACGCTTGCAGCCGATCATCTTCGGTGGATTTAGCAGTCTGCGCCGTCTGTACCGCCGTATTCAATGCACTGCCCACTGTGCCGCTCAGCGCCAGCGTCAGACCGCTTTGTTTCTGTTCGTCAGTCTGGCGCTGAGTCTGACGGCTTTGCGCAGCGCTGATCGTCACCGCTTTACCGCGCAGCGTGAGATCCTGTCCGGCGACCACATCGCTGCCGCGAATAGTCAATGCGTTACCGGCAATCAGCGTGGCGTCGCCTCTTTCACTGCCTATTGTGCTGGCTTTCTCGCTGTCGCCCTCACTGTCGGTGGTACGCTTCCGGCTGGCCTGACCGATGCTGAAACCGATACCGCCGCTCCCCATCAGGCCGGATTTCTTCTCTTCCCGCAGGTGGGTTTCCTGATGATTTTCGCGTGCGGTGACCACCGTGATATCTCGCCCTGCCGTCAGCGCCACGTCTTGCGTACCGGCCACCGCACCGCCGGAAATTCGCAAATCGTTGCCGGCGTTGAGCGCCACGCTATCGCCGCTGAACGTGCTGCCTGTCGCCGCTTGATCCTGAATGCTGTCATGCCGTTCGCTGGACTGCGCCGAGAAAAGTCCGCGGCTGCTCTGCTTGCTGTGTTCCGTCAGCGAATAAGCGGACTGACCGCTGAGCAGGTTGATGTCATTTCCCGCCTGAGCCTGTAGCCCTTGTTGCGCCGTTATCGAGGCTGCCACGGCATTCAGATCCTGTCCGGCACGCAGCGTAATTTGTCCGTTGGCGACGATCTGGCTGCCGATATCTTCACGGGCTGAATAGTGCCGGTAATTATTGCTGTCCCAATCGCTGTTGAGCGTTTCGGTGGTGGTCAGCGTTGTCAGATTCAGGTTATTGCCTGCGCTAAGGCGCACTGTGCCGTCGGTGCCGGCGTTGATGACCTGACTGGCCGTCAGATTGATATCCTTCCCTGCCGCCAGCGTCAGTTCGCCTTTATCATTCTGAACATACATCCCCGCGACGCGATCGAGGATACGATTGCTCTCACGCCCGTTCAGCGTGCTGGCGCTATTGGCTATTGATAGTGCCGCCCGCCAGCGCCGTCAGGCGGTCTTCCCCCTGGATCGCCCCGCCGATATTATTCAGGTCATCACGAACGCGCAGTTCCACCTGTTTACCTAATAGCGAACCGCCCTGATTGTTCAGCGCAGCCGATGAAATAAACAGCGTATCCCGCGCCGCAATGCGTCCGCTGTTCAACATGCCGCCCGCAAGACCGATGGAAACGTTATTGCCTGCCAGCATGCTGCCCGCGCCGATTTGCTCATTCGAGCGCACTTTGGCGTAAACCTGCGGCACCAATACCGATTGCGAGGTGCCATCCGGCAATGTGACCGATTTTCTGACCATCCACACCATATCCGTGGTGAGCAATGCCATCTGTTCCTGGCTTAACGCCACCCCCGGCGTCAGCGAAAACTGGTGGCCAAACGCGATCCCGGCATCCATCAGCGCCTTATATTGCGCTTCATCGCTGGTATAACCCGCCAGATAACGCTGGCCGGTCAACTGTGCGATCTGCTCGCGCACCTCGCGCTGTTCATAAAAACCGTCGCCCAGCCGCTTATCTTTGCCATCGGTTTGGTCGAAGGCTTTCAGCATATAGTCCGAACTCAGCCATTGTTTCTGGTTGGTAAAGCGCGGATCAGTTTCCACCAGATACCGGCTTTCCGCCGCAGGCTGAAGGGTAAACAGGCTGCTGCCCGGCAGTGTGGCGGTCGGCTGAATAGCATCCTGACCGACCGCGCTGGCGCGCAACGCCGTGACCGCATAACCCGAACCATTGAAGGAGGCGTTCTGCCGCCAGTCGCTGGCTTGTAGATCGATGGTTTCCACTTTCATTTCAGGGGCATAAGTATTGCCGCTGATCCCCTGCGAGGTCTTGGTGACGCCCCGCCAGTTCTTTTTCTTTCGGGCATACCAGCGCTCTTGCCAGCCGACATCGGTGGTGATGCGCTCGCCCGGCGTCGCCAGATTGCTCAGTTCCTTAACGCCGTCCATCAGCAAACCCGCGGCAATGACCCGGCTGTCGCTGTTGGTCATTCGCGCCGCCGTCAGCCACAGGTTGCCGCCGGACAGAATCTGGCCCGGTTCGCTCTCTTTCACCCGCGTCTCGCTAACAGTGCGGGTATACCTGTAGCGATAAAATCGCTCATCAGCGTAGCCATCCGGCATATGCGCGGTGTTGACGCCGTATTTATTGCGGGTGAACCAGATATCGCTCCAGTTATAGCGCGTGGTGTGTCCACTCAGCACCGCTTCGTCGATATAGCGGGTGGTCTTGACCGTTTCCGTGACCAGATGGTCGTTGACGTTATTGATCTGACTGGCGGACAGCGCCATGTCCCCCGCCGATTCAATCGTGGCGCTGTGGTTGTTGATCGTATCAGCCTGCCCCGTCGCCAGTCCCGCCGCTCCAGACTGCCGCCCAGCGCCATCGCGCCGTCGCTGTAGATCAGCGCCTGTTGCCGGTTATTCAATGTGCCGATGCCCAGATTCAATCCCTGCCGCGCCGCGATAGATCCGCCGATGCCGTTTTCATCCAGATTATTCAACGTCTGCGACTGCAGGCTAATCCAGTCGCCATAGACGCGGCCACTGCCGATATTGTTCAGCGTTACGGCGTCGATGCGCGTCTGGCCGCCATCAATCAAACCACAGTTGGTCAGCGTGTCCGTCAGGGTTAGCTGGGTTTTCAGGCTGCTGATTTCCCCGCCTGACTGATTGTCGAGGCGATCAGCGGTGAGCGTTAATGCATTACCGGACTGGATTTTCCGGTGGTTGGTCACCTCGCCCGCCACCGTCAAATCAAGTTTGCCATTGGCGATCACATCGCTGTGATTATCGAAACGCCGCGCGGCAGTCAGCGACATATCGCCGAGCGAGAGCAACTGCCCGTCACCGCTCAGGCTTTCCGCCCTCACCGCCAGCGATTTTCCGGCAATCAGCGTCCCCCCGGCGTTGTTGACGGCTTTCGCCGCCGCCACACTGAGTTGGCTGTCCGCGCTGATTTGCGCCTGACGGCTGGAAACCGATCCGGCGCTGGCGTTGAGCGTTACATTCGTCGCCTGCGTCTGGCTGCCATCGGCATTCACCTCAGCCGCCGCCATGCGCAGCGAACCACCCGCCAGATGCTGGCCGTTTGCCTCAATGCGTTGCGCCGCCGCCAGCGACAAATCGCCGCTATCCGCCACAGAGCCATCGCTATTGATCCCGGCCCCCAGCACCGCGCCTTGTTGGTTGCTGATCTTGTCCGCGGTTAACGCGGTATGGCGCTGCGCCGCCAGCACGCCCCGGTTGGCGGCTTGTTGCCGCGCGTTTACCGTAACGTCCTGCTGCGCATAGACTTTACCGTGATTATCCAGATTGCTTCCCGTGAGTTGGACATTCTGGGAGGCATTGATGCTGCCGCTGTTTTCAATGCGGCCATCCGCCGTGATGGTCACGCTGCCCGCCTGCCCGCCTGCCCGCCTGCCCGCCTGCGCGCCAATCGTCCCGGCGTTGCGCACGCCGACACCTTTTTCCGTGCCGATAAGCTGGATTTTACCGGCGTACATGCCGCCAAGTTGCGCCACATCCACCGCCAGTTTCGGCTGTTCCGGCGGCGTCACCGAGGCTGACGATGCGTTATCCGTCCGCCGCTCAACCTGTCGCAGATCGGCGCTGACGCGGTTGCGTCCGGTGGTCACCGTCAAATCATTGGCCCAAATCCCGGCGTTAATCTCCACCGTCGCGCGATCAGGTCGGTGTATCCCTGACGGCTGGTATCCATGCCCTGGCCCTGGATGCGAATGTTTCCCTTATCAACCTGATAGCCTTTCGATTGGCCGTTTTCCATCAAGGCTTTACCGGTGGTCAGCGTCGCCCGGTTCGCATTGATGAAGCCGCAACCGTCACAACTGATGCCCGCGGGGTTGGCGACCACCACCTGCGCTTTTTTCCCGGCGACTTCGATATAACCGTTAAGCTTGCTGGGATCACGCGAATTGACTTCATTAAGAATGATTTTGGCTTCGCCTTTCGCCAGCCAGGGGTTGCCCGTCACCCAGCCTCCCTGCTGCGTTTGCACCTGCTTCTGCGAATTGTTGAGGATCGCGCCTTGCTGGTTGACATCGAACTGGCTGTAGACATTTCGCGACACGCCGCCCGCGCTGGGCGTCTGAATATTGACCTGCGGCTTACCGTTCGCCGTCTGCAATATCGTCGGTTTCTGGTTACCGGGCGCATTGCGATCCGCCACGATATTCGCCTGCGCCGACGGCGCCAACATGACCAGCCCAACGCGCCGAGCATCAGGAACGTCAGCGGCGAAAGCCGCCCCGTCAGTTGACGTAGCGTCGTTCCGCGTCCGGCAGAAGCGGAACCGCCAACGCAGCCGCGGCAAAGCTCGGAAACCACCATCAAAACGCCACGCGCCCGGTTAAAAACGATGCGATAAAAATGCTTATTCATTTTCGTTATCCCTTAACAGAAAGCATTGCTCAACGAATACGTTAGTACTGCCAGTTCAGGTTGAAACCCAGAACCACCGGGCTGGTATCGAATCCGCCGGGTTTGGAAAACGGGACGCCCGCGAACAGGTCATAACCGGTTTTGAACGCGTTGCCGCGCAGACCAATCACCCCGCCCGCCAGATGACGCCCTGACAATATTTCCGTGCTGTTGTTGCTAATCTCGCCGTAATCCACGCCCAGATACAGTTCCTGATTCTGGAGCGGCGTGCGCCAGGCGAGTTCATTACGCACCAGCCAGCCATCATCGGCGCTGAGCGTCAGTTCACCGTCAAAGCCGCGCACCGTCCAGCGGTTGCCGATGGAAAACTGATCCTGCGGCGTCAGCCACGTGCTGGCGATTTGACGCTGGTATTGCACGTTGTAGCGAAAAGCCTCATCAAACAACGCGAAAGGCACTTCCAGTTCAGTGGAAAACTGCACGATTTTCGCCAGCCCGGTGCCTTCACCCCGCTCATCTTCCGGCGCGGGCCGCGCGCCGAACCAACGGGTGCCTCGCTGGTAGCTGACGGCGGCGTCCAGCGTCGCCTGCGAAATATAGTGGCGATGTTGCAAACCAAGCCGCCAGGCGGAGGTATTGCGCCGCTGCACCTCGACTTCCGTATCATTGATAAAATTACGCGATTCGCGGGTCAGCACCTCGTAACTGATTGAGGTTTTCTGGCTGCCGCTGCGGTGGAGAACACGGCTGAGTTGGACGTTGAGGCTTTCGCTCTCGCCGCGGTAGGTATAGTTTTCATTCAGACCGGCGATGGTCTGGTTATAGTCATAACCGCTGGCGGTGACGCCCGCCTGCCAGTAGCCAAAGGGAAGCAAGTAATGCGCAACGTAGCTTTTGCTGCTTTTCCCGCCGCGGCCTTGCAGATCGCGCCCGCCGTAGAGATAGAACGTATCGCTGAGAGAGAAAGGATTATCGAGGAACAGCGTCAAACCGCCCTGATAGCGACCGGTGCTCCTGGTGCCGGCATCATCCAGCGACGCGCCGATACGCCAGTGACGCGCCTGCTTATAGCTGACCACCACGTCGCTTTCACCCGGATTTTCTCCCGGAACCAGTTGCATGTCAGCCTGTGCGGTGGGGACGCGCTGTAGATTCTCCAGCCCTTGCTCAATATCGCGCAGATCAAGCAATCCGCCTGCACGCGCAGGCAAAGCGCTGTAGAGTTGAATATAACGATCGCTGTCCGGCGACAGCGTGATCTTGCTGACTTTACCGGCCATCACCACCAGTTTCAGCGTTCCGCTTTTTAAATCCTGTGCCGGCGCGAGTACGCGGGCGGTGACGTAACCGTGATCCACCAGACGGTTCTGCAACGCGCTCATCAACAGATTAATCCCCTTCGCGCCCAGACACTGGTTCACGGCCTGATCAGCCAGCCGCTGCAAGGGCAGCCAGCCGGGAAAATCCTGCGTTCCCTGTAATTCGACTTGTTTGATCGGGAAACAAGGGGTCATTTCCACCGGGAAATGTAGTCGGGTGAGGAACGCGCCCGGCGGTTGTAAACGGATGTCCGGCGTCTGAGGCGCCAGTTGCCGCGTCTGCGCGCGCTGCCGTTCCTGCTGATTGATTTGCTGTTGATTAATCTGCCGCTGCTCAATTTGCTGCGGATCGGGCGGGGTTGCCGCATTAACATCAGGCGCCAGGAAAGGTAAAAATATCGTAAGCTAGCGAGGCGTAAAAAATGACTTCCGGTGAAAAAGCAATTAATTAATTTATTGATTTCAAAATAAAAAAATAAAATTGAGCAATCCTTGTCATTTTTTCGATACCGAATGAAGTAAATAATTATTGGGATAAATAATTGGTTACATTTTCGCATCGCCTTTCAGCCTTCGAGAATGGGAAATATCTCATTCAGAGTTAACGACAAAGTAGGATGACAATCCCGCTGGTACATTCGAACAGCCAACAGGTCGCCTGGATTCAAACGCATCCCTTATTCCGGCGCTCAGCGCGTAAAAACAAAAACGCCGCGCATGCTTTCACATCCGCGGCCCTGAATAAGGCTGACAGCAAAGAATTAATGGCGTTTGCCGTCATCATCCTCGTCATAAAAATCTTCGTCTTCGCCGCCCTCACCCTCTTCGCCATCAGGATCTTCAAAGTACGTGCCCCAGCCATCGTAATTCACGCCATGACGTTCCGCCAGCGTCAACAGTTGCTCCACCTGCGCGTCGATTAATTCGGCATTCAAGGCCACTTCGCTGATCGCATCGCAGCACATCAGCAACACGCCGTCTTCCACTTCCAGTTCTTCCGCATCCGTGACTTCGTAGCCCAGTTTGAACACTTCCACGGCGACCTTTTCCAGTACTTCAAACTTCTCTGCTGAAAAATGATGCTCAATGGTATACAGCGCGTCTGGATCGCTGCCATCTTCCAGCAGTTCTTCGATGATCAGGCGTGTCTCTTCACGTTGTTCTTCCAGTAATTCGCGGTTTGCCATGCCTTAGTCCTCATTCAATCGACGTATTATTTCGTCATTGTCCCACAGCGTTGCCGCCGTCTCCACCATAAAGTTTGCTACCGGCACTTGAAATTGAATAATTACACATATAAAGTGAATTTTAATTCAATCAATATATTGGGCCGTATGGAGATGTCCGTCATGAGATCGTTCTACAAGCGTCACTTTTTAAGGTTAATGGATTTTTCCCCGGTAGAAATCGCCAGGCTTTTAACCCTGTCAATCAAATTGAAAGCCGATAAAAAAAGCGGCAACGAAACCCGCCACCTGCAAGGCAAAAACATCGCACTCATCTTCGAAAAAGATTCGACCCGTACTCGTTGCTCTTTCGAAGTTGCTGCATACGATCAGGGGGCGCAAGTCACCTATCTGGCGCCCAGCGGCAGTCAGATCGGTCACAAAGAATCCATCAAGGATACGGCGCGCGTGCTGGGCAGAATGTACGACGGTATTCAATACCGCGGCTACGGTCAGCAAATTGTTGAAACACTGGCGCAATATGCCGGCGTCCCCGTCTGGAACGGGCTGACCAATGAGTTCCACCCGACCCAGTTACTGGCTGATCTGATGACCATGCAAGAGCATTTGCCCGGCAAACCGCTGTCCGCCATGAAACTGGCTTATGTGGGCGATGCGCGCAACAACATGGGGAATACCATGCTGGAAGCGGCGGCGCTGACCGGGTTGGATTTACGTCTGGTCGCGCCCAAAGCCTGCTGGCCGGACGCCGGGCTGGTCGCCGAATGTCAGGCTGCCGCCAAACAAACCGGCGGCGTCATTACGCTGACGGAAGAGATTGCCGCAGGCGTGGCTGACGTCGATTTCATTTACACCGACGTATGGGTTTCCATGGGGGAAGCGAAAGAAGCCTGGCAGGAACGTATTACGCTGCTGAAACCTTTTCAGGTGAACATGGCGATGATTGCCGCCACAGGCAACCCACAGGTGAAATTCCTGCACTGCCTGCCGGCCTTTCATGACGACCAGACCACCCTCGGCAAACAGATGGCGGAACAATACGGTCTGCACGGCGGGATGGAAGTCACGGACGAGGTTTTTGAATCCTCACACAGCATCGTCTTTGATCAGGCGGAAAACCGCATGCACACCATTAAAGCGGTTATGGTGGCGACATTAAGTGAGGATTAGTATTTATCACGCCCTTGCTCAGCCACCTTACCGACACGATATATGTCAGTTCAGTGGGGGTTTCGTGCGCAAGAATAGCGGTATTTCCATGCAACGTCGTCGCACGCGCCCGACAAGGAGCGCTCAATCGCCGCGCTCCTTGACCTGTGGCTTTTGGCGGAACGGGGCCGCTACGCGGTTCCTTCGCCAAGAGTAAACCACGCCTGTAGCCTTCGTTTTTTTCCCTGAGTTATGTACGAGAATGGAATCAGGGAAGAAAATCACATTGTGCCGCATCAATCTTTACCACGGCTTTACGCACCCGCGCAGGTTCACCCACCGCACATAAGGGTTTGTGTACTTCGCCTGGGAAAAAAACCACGAAATCGCCTTCCTGCATCACAAACTGCTTTTCCTGTTCGCCAGAGGGCAAAAATGCGATGTCTTGATCCGCCAGCCAATCGGTATCCGGCTTGCCGCCGGGCAGATTGCTGAACGTCATGCCTTCCACGCCGGACAACACAATCTGGATGTCCAGATATTTGGCGTGATACTCGGCGCGGCGTTTTTCCGGCAAATCCGTGCTGTCGTTGGAAATCAGAATAAATTCGTTATCACCGTCAATGTCATGCTTGCCCAGCGGGGTATTTCCCGTGATGTGCCGTTTAACATATTCTATGGCGGCGCACAGTTTGGCAGGCAGGTAAGGAACCAGTTCAAGATGATGGATATTGCCAGTAATCATATATTCCCCGTTTGAAAGTGAAACCTTATTTTATAAAACAATGGTTTGAAAACGTTATACTCGCCAAATCCGGCGCTCGCCAGCGCCTTAACCCGAAAGAGTGAACCGCATTTCACTCTTCATTGCGAACTTCCTTCCGATCTTCATTTTTTATGTCGATGATATTCATTGCGCAACCGATTGCGATGGGTAAAAAATCACGTTTTCCGCTTGAATTAGCGTCCTTGGCGCGTATAATTTTCGACAATTTGCCGGGAGGGGCCATGCGCTGCTGCATCAATAAATCCGCTGCTTATGTTGGTTATCAACCACAACTGCCATCCGGCAGCCAGTCGGCGTTTTCCTTTCCGTTGCTCAACCAATCATGCAAAAAGGCCCCTCCGTTGAGGGGCTTTTTTTTGTCTGTCATTCATGGAAAACCAGACGCCGCATCTGTTTACTCGTTCTGTGTTTACCGGACCAACCGTCAGGAGAAAAACAAAAATGGTCAATCCGCTTTATCAAAAACACATCATTTCGATTAACGATCTCAGCCGAGAACATCTGGAGTTGGCCTTACAGGTCGCCGCCAGTCTGAAAGCCACACCTCAGCCTGAACTGTTAAAGCACAAAGTGATTGCCAGTTGTTTTTTTGAGGCATCGACACGAACACGTTTATCTTTTGAAACGGCGATGCACCGCCTGGGCGCGTCCGTGGTGGGGTTTGCCGACAGCAATAATACGTCGCTTGGCAAAAAAGGCGAGACGCTGGCCGACACCATTTCCGTCATCAGCCAGTACGTTGACGCCATCGTCATGCGCCACCCGCAGGAAGGCGCCTCCCGGCTGGCGACGGAATTCTCCGGCGGTATTCCGGTTCTTAATGCCGGTGATGGCGCCAACCAACACCCGACGCAGACGCTGCTCGACCTGTTCACCATTCAAGAAACCCAGAGCCGTCTGAACAATATCAATATCGCTATGGTCGGCGATCTGAAATATGGCCGCACCGTGCATTCGCTGACGCAGGCGCTGGCGAAATTCGAGGACAACCGCTTTTACTTTATCGCCCCGGACGCGCTGGCGATGCCGGATTACATTCTGACCATGCTGGCAGAGAAAAACATTCCTTACAGCCTGCATAGCAGTATTGAAGAGGTGGTGGACGAACTGGATATTCTGTATATGACCCGCGTACAGAAAGAGCGTCTGGACCCGTCCGAATACATCAACATCAAGTCCCAGTTTATTCTGCGCGCCGCCGATTTGCAGACTGCCCGCGCCAACCTGAAGGTTCTGCACCCCTTGCCGCGCGTGGACGAAATCACGACCGATGTGGATTCAACGCCCTACGCCTACTACTTCCAGCAGGCCGGCAACGGGATCTACGCACGTCAGGCGTTGCTGGCGTTGGTGCTGAATAGCGAACTGGTTCTGTGAGAATAAAGAGGAATAGCCATGACTCACGATAATAAATTACAGGTAGAAGCCATTAAATGCGGCACGGTAATCGACCATATTCCCGCCCAGGTGGGTTTCAAGCTGCTGACGCTGTTCAGGCTGACCGCCACCGATCAGCGCATTACCATCGGGCTGAATCTGCCGTCAAACTATTTGGGCCGTAAAGATCTGATTAAAATCGAAAATGTGTTTCTGACCGAACAGCAGGCCAATCAACTGGCGATGTATGCGCCGCAGGCCACCGTCAACCAGATTGATAATTATGATGTGGTGCGCAAACTGGTGCCGACGCTGCCGGAACACATCGACGGCGTGCTCACCTGCCCCAACAGCAACTGTATCAGCCGTAGCGAACCGGTGTCGTCCTCGTTTAGCGTTAAACAACGCGCGGGCGAAGTCCACCTGAAGTGCAAATACTGTGAGAAAGAATTCGAGCGCCAGGCCGTATTGCAGGATCACTAACGCCCACTGCCGGTTTTCTTTCATTGCCCCGCTGATGAGCATTGCCTGAGGCGGGGCTTTTTTGAATAATGGCAATGCTTTTTTGAATAATGGAAATGCTAGCGTCCCTTTTACATCCTAATCAGGAGATACCATGTCTCGCACTATCAGCACTGAACACGCGCCAGCCGCCATCGGCCCTTACGTACAAGGCGTCGATCTCGGCAGCATGATCATCACCTCCGGCCAGATCCCGGTAAACCCGAAAAGCGGTCTGGTTGCCGACAATATTACCGCCCAGACGCGTCAGTCGCTGGAAAATGTTCAGGCGATTGTGGAAGCCGCAGGCCTGAACGTTTCCGATATCGTAAAAACCACCGTTTTCGTCAAAGATCTGCACGATTTCACCCTCGTCAATACCGCTTACGAGGCTTTCTTCAACGAACATGAAGCGCCGTTTCCGGCTCGCTCGTGCGTTGAAGTCGCGCGTTTGCCGAAAGACGTCAAAATCGAGATTGAAGCGATCGCCGTTCGTCGTTAAGCCTTTATTGGTCACAACAGCATTCATAACGCTTTAACGCTTTAGAAACGCGCTATTTGGCGTAATGCCGAGCAGTCAGGGATCGGTTGAATGATCCAGTGGTGGTGTAAGAATCCGGGAATCTCAGGGTTTCCGGTTTTTTATGCAAATTGCTCAGGATCTTAACCTTGTCTCCCGCCACGGCGCCATTCATAACCTGGAACGCCATAGGGGTGTTGTCTCTGATAAGCACTTTTCGTGAATGACCGCCGGTTTAAACCGGCTGACTCATCAGCCCGTCATTATCCGCACAGTAAAAACCACGCTTATGTTTATGTCGATCAGTTAAGGAACAGGTGCATCGGCGTCGAAAAAAAGGCGTATACCGCTCTGGCGCCGACGCCTGTTAAGGATTCCCGTGGTGCAACCGACTCACAGAACGCCCCAGTAACAGGCAAAATCTTTTGCAAAATAATGAAAATACCCACTTTGTCGAAATGGCGCATTTTATGCATTAATCTATTATCGCTATTAAGCGAAATGCCTGGGGATGATGATGATAAGAATGAAACTTCCGACCGCGCCTTACTACGATGAGATGATCTCGCTGGAAGGCAAACAACGTCAACACTACAACTCCTATTGGCAATGGTTGCAACAGACCGATCAACAGGCCATCCGGCAGAAAAAGGAACAGGCCGAACTGCTGTTTCATCGTGTCGGCATTACGTTTAATGTTTATGGTGAAGAGGGAGGCACCGATCGTTTAATTCCTTTCGACAGTGTGCCGCGCATTATTCCTGCTCATGAATGGCGACAACTCGATCGCGGTATCCGACAGCGGGTACAGGCGCTGAACGCGTTTCTGTATGACATCTATCATCAGCAACATATTCTCAAGGCGGGCATTATCCCCAGCGAACAGGTGCTGGCAAATGACCAGTACCAGCCTTGCATGCAGGGTGTCAATCTGCACAACAATATCTACGCCCATATCACCGGTATCGATATGGTGCGCAATAGCGACGGCCATTATTATGTTCTGGAAGACAACTTGCGCACGCCTTCCGGCGTCTCTTACATGCTGGAAAACCGTAAAATGATGATGCGGCTCTACCCGGATCTGTTCGCCAGCCAGCATATCGCCCCGGTCGAACGCTACCCCAGCTACCTGTTGCAGACACTGCGTGAAAGCACGCCGGTTGATGATCCGACCGTGGTGGTGATGACGCCGGGCCGTTTTAACAGCGCTTACTTCGAGCATAGCTTCCTGGCCCAGCAGATGGGGGTCGAACTGGTGGAAAGCGCCGATTTGTTCGTCAAGGAAGGCGCGGTCTATATGCGCACCACGGAAGGCCCTTGTCAGGTGGACGTCATTTATCGCCGTGTGGATGATGCCTTCCTTGATCCGCTGGCGTTCCGCGCTGATTCAATGCTCGGCGTGCCGGGATTGTTGTCGGTCTATCGCGCTGGCGGCGTGGTGCTGGCCAACGCCATCGGCACCGGGGTGGCGGACGATAAATCCATCTACCCCTATGTGCCGGAGATGATCCGTTTCTATCTGTCCGAAGAACCGATTCTGGGCAATATTCCCACCTGGCAATGCCGTGATCCCAAAGCGTTGAGCTATGTACTGGATAATCTGGCCAGCATGGTGGTGAAGGAGGTCCACGGCGCGGGCGGCTATGGCATGTTGGTCGGGCCGAAAGCCACACGTCAGGAAATTGATGACTTTCGGCTGCGTCTGCTGACCAATCCGCATAACTACATCGGGCAGGAGACATTGGCGCTTTCCACCTGCCCCACGTTCGTCGAACAGGGTCTGGCTCCCCGCCACATCGACCTGCGTCCGTTCGCGCTGTTCGGCGAGGAAATACGTCTGGTGCCGGGCGGCCTGACCCGCGTGGCGCTCACGGAAGGTTCACTGGTGGTCAACTCATCGCAAGGCGGCGGCACCAAAGATACCTGGGTCATGGAGGAGGATGAATAATGCTAAGCCGCACCGCCAGTGAACTCTATTGGATGGCCCGTTATCTGGAACGGGCGGAAAGTCTCGCCCGCGTGCTGGATGTGACTTACAAACTCTCCATGATGCCGCGTCATAGCCAGCAACAGCACGATTTGGCGTTGCCGTTGAATCTGACTTATACCCACGATCTTTTTCAGCAGCGCTACGCCCGTTTCTCGATGAACAACCTGCTGAATTTCTTCGCGCTGGACAGCCAGAATCCAAGCAGTATTTACAACTGCATCGAAATGGCCTGGAACAATGCCCATGCCGTGCGCGGCAGTTTGTCCTCCGAAGTGTGGGAATGCATTAACACAACCCGTATTGATATCCGAAACCTGCGTCACCAGGGCGTGGATAAAATCGGCATCGATGAATTCTTTGACTGGGTGAAAGAGCGTTCCCACCTGTTTCGCGGCGCGATGTTCGGAACGCTGCTGCGTAACGACGCCCAGTGTTTTATCCGCGTGGGAACGTTGATAGAGCGCGCTTACGCCACCGCTCAGTTGCTCAACGTGAAAGATCAGCAATTGAGCAATGATCCCGATCCGGTGCGCGAATATTACCGGCTGGATACCCTGTTGCGGGCGGTCAGCGCGCGCGAGGCTTATCACAGTATCTATCGCCATCCGATAAGCCGTGAAACCGTGACCGAACTGCTGGTGTTACGCGAGGACGTCCCGCGCTCGCTGCACGCCTGTGTGGGCGATCTGGTTCAGCAACTGGAAGCCATTGGCAGCCAGCGGGCCAAAGTGCCGCAACGTCTCGCGCACCTGCTGCACGTCGAACTGCGCTTCAGCACGCTGGACGATATTCTGGCGGATGATCTGCACATTTATCTGAATAACTTTATAAGTAAAATCAATGAACTGGCTGATAGCATCCGTCATACCTATCTGGAGGCGCTATGAAACTCACCATTAATCACCTGACCCACTATCACTATGATGAGGAAGTGAAATTCAGCACCCAGTACCTGCGTCTGACGCCACAGGACTCCACGCATCAGAAGATACGAGAATGGAAGCTGACGCTGCCAGCCACCGCGGTGGAAACCACCGATGCCTACGGCAATGTGCTGCATGTGCTGACGTTGGATCACCCGCATCATGACATCACCATTCATGCTCAAGGCGTGGTCGAAATCGCCGATAACGCCATAGGAGAGAACACAGCAGAAAGCAGCCTCGGCCCGGAAGATACGCTTTCGCCGCTGGTGTTTCTGCGCGTCACGCCGCTGACCGAGGCCGATGCCGATATCCGCGAGTTTGCGCAGCGCTATTATCGGCCCGATGCGCCGGAGGAAAGCCTGAATACGCTGATGGCGGAATTAGGCCTGAAAATGCCGTATACTCCCGGCGCTACGCAGGTTCAGGATAGCGCGGCGGTCGCGTTCGCCATGCAGAAAGGCGTTTGCCAGGATCATACCCACGTCTTTCTGGCCTGTTGCCGCAGCCTGCATATCCCGGCCCGCTATGTGAGCGGGTATGTGTACAGTCAGGATAGTCAGCACGTGGCGATGCACGCCTGGGCTGAAGTGTGGTTGAATGGACGCTGGCAGGGGTTTGACATCACCAACAACACCCGGCTGCTCCATCAACATCTGTGGCTGGCGATAGGCATGGACTATCTGGATGCCTGCCCGGTACGCGGCACAAGACTTGGCGGCGGGTGTGAAGAGATGTTTTCAGAAGCTGAAGTACGTTTGTTCGAACGGCAACAACAGGTACAGCAGCAACAGTAATTTTTTAACGAGAAGGTTCGCTATGACGTACTGTGTGGCCATGCGTCTGTCCGACGGTTTGGTATTTGCTTCAGACTCCCGCACCAACGCGGGCGTCGATCACATTGCAACGTTCAAGAAACTGCACGTTTTTCATCAGGAAGGCGAACGGGTGTTAGTGATCCAGTGCGCCGGAAATCTGGCCACCACGCAGAGTATCATCAGCCTGCTCAGCGCCCGTATCGACGCGCAGCATACGCCGAACCTGATGCAGGTCACGACCCTGTATGACGCCGCTACGCTGCTGGGAGATACCGTGCGTGAGGTGATCCACCGCGACAGTAGCGCACAGCAGAACAGCAGCAATACCAACTTCGGCTGCAATCTGCTGCTCGGCGGTCAGATTGGCGATGAAATTCCGCGCTTGTTCCATATTTACCCTGAAGGCAACTTCATTGAAACCACCCGCGACAAGCCTTATTTCCAAATCGGCGAAAGCAAATACGGCAAACCGATTATCGATCGGGTACTGAGCATGGATACGCCGCTGGAGCATGCCATGTGTTGCGCATTAATTTCTATCGATTCCACCCTGCGCAGCAACCTCTCCGTCGGGCTGCCGCTGGATGTGATGATTTATCGCAATAACAGCTTTGATATCAGCGAACAACAACGCATCACCGAGGATAACCACTATTTCTCCACTATCCGCAAAGCGTGGTCGGAAGGATTACTGAACACGTTCCGTCAGCTTCCTCCTTTCCCGGCAATATCAAAATAGCGGATTACGCGTCAGCGGCGGCCATCGCCTCCTGTAGCCAGCCGCAACGCATTTCCGGTACGGCCTGCAACAGTCGCTGGGTATAATCATCCAGCGGCGGCGACAACGTTTCGCTCACCGCGCCTTGACGAATAATCCGCCCGTTTCTCAATACCGCCACGCTATCGGCGATTTCCCGGACAACATGCAGATCGTGAGTGATAAACAGATAAGCGACGCCCGTCTCCTGCTGAATCTGCGCCAGCAACGCCAGAACATCACGCGCCACCAGCGGATCCAGCGCCGATGTCGGTTCATCGCAGACAATCACCGCCGGGGACGCCGCCAGCGCGCGAGCGATACAAACGCGCTGCTTCTGACCGCCGGAAAGCGAGGCGGGGTAGCGTTCGGCGATCGTCACCGGCAATCCAACCTGATGGAGCAAATCATCAACACGCGCCCGCCGTTGTGCGGCGGGTAAATCCGTCAGGCAGACGATGACGCGTTCAATTTGCATGCCGACCGTCAAACGCGGATTCAGCGCCGTATCAGGATGTTGATGGATCATTTGTATGGATTGCAAATGCCGACGGGTACGCTGCGCCAATCGAGCGGGCAGACGCTCGCCATTGAGCAAAATGTCGCCGTCGGTCGGCGAGGTAAGGCCGCACACCGCGCGGCCCAGCGTCGATTTTCCCGAACCGGATTCGCCGATGACCGCCAGGGTGCGGCCACGGCTGAGCCGCAGGGAAACCGACTCCAGTACACGCTGATGGCCATAGCGAGCACTGACTGCGCGGATATCCAGCAAGGCGTCGTCCAACGGGGGGTGACGCGGCTTGTGACGGCCCCTTACCTGCAACAATTACCGGGTGTACGCTTCTCCGGGCTGCGCCAGCAATTGCCGCGTTTCGCCTGCTTCCACCTGACGACCGTGACGCAACACCATAATACGGTGACTGAGTTGGGCCACCACCGCCAGATCGTGGCTGATATACAACGCGGCAACGCCGGTTAAACGAATAATATCGTCAATCGCGCTCAGTACCCCCAACTGGGTGGTGACATCCAGCGCCGTCGTCGGTTCATCAAAGATAATCAGTTCAGGCCCGGCGCACATCGCCATGGCAATCATCGCGCGTTGCAGTTGCCCGCCGGACACCTGATGCGGATAGCGTTTGAAAAACACCGCCGGTTCCGGCAAGGAAAGCTGCGCGAACAATATCAGCGCCCGTTCAGTCGCCTGCTGACGCGATAAAATACGATGACGCACGGCGGCTTCCGTCACCTGTTCGCCGATGGTTTGCGCCGGGTTAAACGCGGCGCTGGCGGACTGCGCCACATAAGCGATGCGGCTGCCGCGTATTTTGCGCCGTTGCCGCTCTGAGCACGCCGCCAGATCGGTGTCCTGAAACCAGATATTGCCGTGCTGAATCCGCATGCCATGACGACAATGACCAAGAATAGCCTGGCCGATAGTCGATTTTCCGGCGCCGGATTCACCAATCAGCCCCAACACTTCGCCTTTTTTCAGGCTAAAGGAAATGTCCTGCACCAGCGTCTGGTCGCCTGCGACCACGCACAGTTGCTCGACACGTAATAAATCAACCATGTCGGCCTCCCCGCCAGCGGCGTTCATTACGGTTCAGCAATCCGTCGGCCACCGCATTCAGCGACAGCGCCAGCAGCGCAATCGCCGCGCCCGGCATCAGCGCCGCCCAGACGCCGAACAGGATACCGTCTTTATTATCGCGCGCCAGCCCGCCCCAATCCGCCGTCGGCGGCTGGATGCCCATGCCAAGAAATGACAACGCGGAAAGAAACAGCAGGATGAAAATAAAACGTATGGCAAACTCGGCCACCAGCGTAGTCAGTGCGTTAGGCAGGATTTCCCGCCACAGGATCCAGCGCATGGATTCGCCGCGCATCCGCGACACCTCAATAAACTCCTGTGCGGCGATATCCACCGCCAGTACGCGCGCCACCCGCAAGACCCGCGTAGCTTCAAGCAATCCCAACACCAGAATGATGATCAGAGTGTTCTTCGGCAGCATCGCCAACACCACCAGCGCCAGAATCAGTGTCGGGATCGCCATCAATACATCATTCACGCGGGCGATCAGTTGATCCACCCAACCGCCGCGCACCCCCGCCAGAAAACCCAGCAACGTACCCGACGAAAAGGCCAGCAGCGCCGCCAGTGCGGTAACCGTCAGCGACGTGCGCGTCCCCCAGATCAAGCGGGAGAACAGGTCCCTGCCCAGATTGTCCGTCCCCAGCAACGCATTATCCATCGGCCCCCGCCAGGCGCCGCCGATCACCTGATCCGCCGGATACGGGGCAAGCCACGGCGCCAACAACGCCACCAATACAAAAACGCTCACGCCTGACAGACCGAGCAACGCCGAAAGTTTTATCGCAGGCATTCAGTCGAATCCATTTCTCTTAACATATTATATTTTCAACATATTTTATTTTCACGCAGGGCTTACCTCTATCACGGCAATCAACGCGCATGCCGCAAGCGCGGGTTGGCGCACAGCGCCACCACATCCGCCAGGAGATTGAGCAAGATATAGATCGCCGCCAGCACCAGCGCACACCCTTGAATGACCGGCATATCGCGTTTGCTGATGCCATCGACCATATACTGCCCCAGTCCGGCATAAACGAAGACGTTTTCCACAATCACCACGCCAACCATCAGGTAAGCCAGATTCAGTACGATCACATTGATAATCGGCCCCCAGGCATTCGGCAGCACATGGCGCAGCAAAATACCGGAAGGCGAAATGCCTTTCAGCAACGCGGTATCGACATAGGCGGCATTTTGCGCGTTGATGAGCGCCGCGCGGGTCATGTTGCTCATATGCCCCAGCACCGCCAGCACCAGCGTGATGCCCGGCAAAGCTATCGCGGTCAGCCGTGATGACAACGGCATGCCGTCGCTCACATTGCTGTTACTGGGTAACCAGAACAGCGTGATAGAGAAAATCAGGATCAGAAGATAACCGGAGAAGAACTCCGGCAGCGCCACCGCGGTACGCGTGACCAGACTTAAGCACTGATCGAGCCAACTCTCCTGATAGCGCACGGAAAGAAAACCGATCAGCAAGGCCAGCGGCACCACGACCAGTGCGGCGACGCCGGCCAGAAACAACGAATTCTCAAGGCGGGAGAGCAGAACAGGCGCAATTTCCTGACGGCTGGTAAAGCTCCGCCCGAAATCGCCCTGCAATATCCCGCCCAGCCAGTCGAAATAACGGGATAGCGCGCTGTGATCAAGCCCTAACTGCAAGTTCAGCGCCTTCACCGCTTCAGCCGTGGCGGACTGCCCGAGGATAGCCATCGCCGGATTGCCCGGCAACAACTGAATACCGGCGAAAATCAGCGCCGACACCACGGCAATCATCAATACCCCCGCCAGCAGACGGCGCAGGATCATGGATAATAGTGGAAAACGATCGCTGAAAAACCAGCCGTTACCTGACA
Source organism: Brenneria salicis ATCC 15712 = DSM 30166 (assembly GCF_003315515.1). GTDB lineage: Bacteria > Pseudomonadota > Gammaproteobacteria > Enterobacterales > Enterobacteriaceae > Brenneria > Brenneria salicis. The sequence continues at coordinate 23,984 of NZ_QNRY01000005.1, forward strand.
TCATCATCCTTATATTCAGCTTGCCAGCCACACTTTCTCAGCAGCGCGATTGCCGCTCAGCGGGAAGCCGGGGATCGCCTTCAGCCCCTTGACGCGGGTGCTGCACGCATCCAGCGCATCGGCATACAACGGAATGATCTCGCTGCCTTTATCCACCAACATCCGTTGAATATCGTGGTAAATCTGACGGCGTTTATCTTCATTCGCTTCGCCGCGCGCAGACTGCACCAGTTGGTCAAACGCGGGTTCATGCCAGAAAGACTCATTCCACGGCGCTTTGCTGGTAAAGACCAGCGACAACAGCGCATCGGCGGTCGGACGCATCGACCAGTTGGAAGACACAAAGGTTTTCTTCATCCAGACATTATCCCAGAAGGCATCGTCCGGCACGCGCTCCACCGTCAGCGGAATACCGGCGCGTTGCGCGGATGCCTGATAGAGTTGACCGGCATCCACCGCGCCGGGAAAACCGGCATCGGCGACGGACAACACCAGCGGGCCGCTGAATCCGGCTTTCTGCCAGTGATATTTGGCCTTCTCCGGATCATAAGGACGTTGTGGAATGTCTTTGGCGAAATAGCGGTTCGACGGGAAAATGGGGTTATCGTTGCCTACGCTGGCGTAACCGCCCAGCACGGTATCAATAATCTGCTGGCGATCGATGGCATATTTCAATGCCAGACGGCCATCCAGCGAATTAAACGGCGCTACGTTGCCCAGGCCGGGGAAAGTAAAGATCTGGCTGTCACGCGAACGCAACAGTTGCAGATTCGGCATTTTTTCAATGCGGCCCACAATACGCGGATTCACGCGGTTGATGATATGCGCGGAACCGCTGACCAGCGCGGCCACGCGCGCGGTTGAATCATTCATCGCCAGCGTTTCCACCGAATCGACGTGGCCGCGAGCGCTGTTCCAGTGATTAGGATTACGTTTCACCAGCGTGCGCACCCCTGGCTGGAAGCTTTCCAGAATAAAGGCCCCGGTGCCGATGCCTTTATCAAAGGATTCGTTTTCCGGCGTGATGGCGAAATGCACATCGCTCAATAACGCAATAAATTCGACATTCGGCTCGTTAAGACGAAGGGTCACTTCATGGGTTCCGGTGGCTTCCAGCAACGTGACCGGGTCCAGATAACCTTTCACCGATGAACTGGACTGTTCTCCCCGATGATGGTTGAGCGAGTAAACCACATCTTTCGCCGTCAACGGACGCCCATCGTGGAACTGTACACCGGAACGGATTTTCAACACCCAGACACGACCGCCTTCCGCGCTGCTCCAGGATTCGGCCAGCGAGGGGATAAGTTCGCCGTTTTCATCCAGTTCCACCAGATTATTGAACAACTGGGAACCGACAAAATACATATAAGTTTCAAACCAGAACGCGGGGTCGAGACGGTCGGTGCTGGAGGCGTTGTCCACGCCCACAATCAGATGTCCGCCTTTTTTCGACGTTTCATCGGCTTGTACGCCCAACGGCCAGCCGGCAGTCGCGGCGGCAACGGAAATCGCGCAGGCGCCTTTAATAAAATGACGGCGATTCATGATGTTATATTTCCTTCGTTATTCCATCTTCATAAGGTGGTCTGGTTATTGTGATGCGCGAAAATAAACTGACAGCGTCTCTCTTTACGCCTGATTACCAAACGATCGCGCCAAATACGCAATATGTTCCGGGCCAATGCCGCAACAACCGCCCACCATTGTCGCGCCCTGCGCCACCCACTCTTCAGCCAGTTTCAGATAACCAGCCGGATGCGTATCGGTTCTCAGGCGGCTCAACCCTTCGTTCGCGCCGCGCCGATTATCTTCCGGTTCAAAGGCATTGGCGTACACGCCAATACGCATGGCGGATTGCTGCGGTTGGAGAACGGATTTGGCCTGCTTCACCGCGGGCGCCATCACTTCAGGGCGGCTACAGTTGAACAATAGGCTACTGGCTCCAAGCCGGATCGCGCTTTGTGCGGCGGCGGCGACCGTTTCGCCGGATCGCAAACGCGCCAGCCCCTGTTGATCGGTTTCATCTTGCAGCGTGAAGGATAACCACAGTTCACGCGTGTCGTCAGCCAGCAGTTCGCGCACCAGCGCGACTTCAGCCAGCGAACCCTGCGTTTCCGCCAGCCACACATCCAGATAGGGACTGAGCGCGTCGATCAACACACGCAGGATCGGCGCCGCCGCGTCGGGTTTGAACAAATCGGGACGGTAGGAACCCAGCGCCGGCGGCAGCGAACCCGCCACTCGCACCGGGGCGCCTGCGGCGTCCGCGGCTTCACGCGCCAGTTTACCGGCCAGTTCAGCCAGTTCAGCCAGTTCCCGACCGCGTGCGGAGAACACATCCTCGCCAATATGAAAAGGCACGACCGCATAGCTGTTGGTGGTGATGACCTGCGCGCCCGCCGCAATAAAGCTGTCATGCACCTGACGGACATGCTGCGGCGACGTCATCAGCGCCAATGCCGACCACTCAGGCTGACGAAACGGCGCCCCGATACGCGCCAGTTCACGCCCCATTCCCCCATCCAGAATCAGAACGTTTTCCGCCATCGTCATCACCTTAACTAAATAGAAAAGAAAGCACACATTACTGAAAACACATCTGGATGTCTAGATGCCTTGATAGCTAAATAGCGATAACCTTATGCCGTGCCGTGCGCATCGGGCCTTCACAGCGAACCCCGCTTGATTGGTTGTATTTTGTTCAAGCACGAATTCTCTCCTATAAGCTATTTTCTTTGCTCTACATCAACAAAATGGTGATATGCCTGCACCGAATTCAATATATAGTGTCTATCCTATAAACATTACCCATATATAGTGTTTATCCACAATATCATCCACAGCCGCGGCAGCCCTTGCGCGTTGCGGTTTTCGCCTGTGGATAACCTTGCAAGAGGAACAAAACGTGAAACCAGTAGTGATTAAACGGGACGGTTGTCAGGTGCCTTTTGATGAAGTTCGCATCAAAGAGGCCGTCGAACGCGCGGCGCAGGCGGCGGGCGTTAATGACGCGGATTACTGCGCAACCGTGGCCTGTGCGGTCGCTCAACAGATGCAGGATAAAGCGCGCGTCGATATTCACGACATTCAGAACGCCGTCGAAAACCTGCTGATGTCCGGTAACTATAAGCAGTTGGCGCGTACCTATATCGAGTATCGCCATGATCGTGATGTGGCACGCGAGCGGCAGGGGCGTCTCAATCAGGAAATCCGGGGGCTGGTTGAGCAAAGCAATATGGCGCTGCTCAACGAAAACGCCAACAAAGACAGTAAAGTGATCCCGACGCAACGCGATCTGCTGGCGGGGATTGTCGCCAAACATTACGCCAAACAGTACATTCTGCCGCGTGACGTCGTGCTGGCCCATGAACGCGGCGAAATTCACTACCACGATCTCGATTACTCGCCCTTCTTCCCAATGTTCAACTGCATGCTGATCGATCTGAACGGCATGTTGACCAAGGGATTCAAAATGGGGAATGCGGAAATCGAACCGCCGAAATCGATTTCAACGGCCACCGCGGTGACCGCGCAAATCATCGCGCAGGTCGCCAGCCATATTTACGGCGGCACCACCATCAACCGCATTGACGAAATTCTGGCGCCATTCGTCACCGCCAGTCATGCCAAACATAAAGCCATCGCCGACGAATGGCAGATCCCCGATGCCGACCATTATGCCCGTAGCCGCACGGAAAAAGAGTGCTATGACGCTTTCCAGTCGCTGGAATATGAAGTCAATACGCTGCATACCGCCAACGGTCAGACGCCATTCGTTACTTTTGGTTTTGGGCTTGGCACCCGTTGGGAATCGCGTCTGATTCAGCAATCCATTTTGCGTAACCGCATTGCCGGGCTGGGCAAAAACCACAAAACCGCAGTGTTCCCCAAACTGGTGTTTGCCATCCGCGACGGCCTGAACCACAAAGCGGGCGATCCGAATTACGATATCAAACAACTGGCGCTGGAATGCGCTAGTAAACGCATGTACCCCGATATCCTGAACTACGATCAGGTGGTTAGCGTCACCGGTTCATTTAAAACTCCGATGGGTTGCCGCAGTTTCCTGGGCGTCTATGAAGAGAACGGCGAGCAAATTCACGATGGCCGCAACAATCTGGGCGTGATCAGCCTCAATCTGCCGCGTATCGCGCTGGAAGCCGACGGGGATGAAGCGCGCTTCTGGACGCTGCTCGACCAACGTCTGGCGCTGTCGAAAAAAGCGCTGATGACGCGTATCGCCAGACCGGAGAGCGTGAAAGCGCGTGTCGCGCCGATTCTGTATATGGAAGGCGCCTGTGGCGTGCGCTTAAAAGCAGACGACAACGTGGCGGAGATCTTCAAGCATGGGCGCGCGTCCATTTCGCTCGGCTACATTGGCCTGCACGAAACCATCAACGCGCTGTTCGGCAATGAGGTTCATGTATTCGACAGTGAAACACGGCGTGAAAAAGCCGTGGCGATCGTCGCGCGTTTAAAAGCCGCCACCGATCAGTGGAAAGCGGAAACCGGTTATGGTTTCAGCCTGTACAGCACGCCAAGCGAAAACCTGTGCGACCGTTTCTGCCGTCTGGATACCGCCGAATTCGGCGTCGTACCGGGCGTCACCGACAAAGGTTACTATACCAACAGTTTCCATCTGGACGTGGAGAAAAAGGTCAATCCCTACCAGAAGATCGATTTTGAAGCGCCCTACCCGCCGCTGGCGAATGGCGGGTTCATTTGCTACGGCGAATACCCGAACCTGCAACATAACCTGCAAGCGCTGGAAGACGTCTGGGATTACAGCTACACTCGCGTCCCCTACTACGGCACCAACACGCCGATAGACGAATGCTACGAATGCGGCTTCACCGGCGAATTCGAGTGCACCAGCAAGGGCTTCACCTGCCCGAAATGCGGTAATCATGACTCATCCCGCGTTTCCGTCACGCGTCGTGTTTGCGGTTATCTGGGCAGCCCGGACGCCCGCCCCTTCAACGCCGGTAAGCAGGAAGAAGTGAAACGCCGTATCAAACACCTGGGCAACGGCCAGTTGGGTTGATTATTTCAGGCCGCAAGGAACGCGGCCTCCTTTTCAATAGACGGCTTTACACACATGAATTATCACCAGTATTACCCGGTTGATGTGGTCAACGGCCCCGGCACGCGCTGCACCCTGTTTGTCGCCGGATGTGTGCACCAATGCGCGGGGTGCTACAACAAGAGCACCTGGCGGATTAACTCCGGCCAGCCCTTTACCCAGGCGATGCAGGATCGGATTATTACCGATCTACAGGATACGGTGATCCCCCGGCAGGGCATTTCCCTGTCCGGCGGCGATCCGCTCCACCCGCAAAATATTTCTGAGATTCTGCGGCTGGTGAAACGGATACGGGCGGAATGTCCGGGTAAGGATATCTGGCTGTGGACGGGCTATGTGCTGGCGGAACTCACCGCGGAACAGCAACAGGTGGTGGATCGGATTAACGTACTGGTTGACGGCAAATTTGTGCAGGAACTGAAAGATCCGTCGTTAATCTGGCGCGGCAGCAGCAATCAGGTCATTCATTACCTGCGCTGATACCGCTTTCTGTCGCCATACCGGATGCCAGAGAAAGCGGTTGTCAAAATAATGTCGCTAATGCAGCGATTTCTGCTTACCCAGACTTCTCAATTGGTCGGATTCCAATACCGTGACGCGCGCTTTCGGTTCAGGAGAAAATGCCTGATTCAATAGCGCCTGGGCCACGGTTTTTCCGTCGATGGCGCGCCATTTGGCCGGAAACAGTCGGAACAGCGGCGCGGCGAAGCTTTCCAACGGACGATGCGTTTCCCTTTCTCCCACCAGCAGCGCGGGTTGCGCCAACGTCAGGTGTTGCCAGCCTTGTTGCCGTAAGGATTTCTCCGTTTCACCCTTCACTCTGGAGTAGAAGAACGGTGACGCCGTATTCGCGCTGAGCGCGCTGACAACCAGCAGATGTTTCGCTCCCAATGCCAGCGCAGCCTTTGCGCTGTCCACCACCAACGTGTAATCCACATCACGGAAGGCCTGCTTGCTTCCTGCCGTTTTGAGCGTGGAACCCAGGCAGCAAAACGCGATATCTATGGGAGAAGTCAACTGGGAAAGCGCCACGTAAAGATCGGCGTTATGCGGATTCACCAACTTTTCAGCCGGAGGCAGTGGTTTGCGTGTGGGTGCATAAATCGTTTCAACCCGATGATTTTCTTTTAAAAGTTTCAGAAGTTCACGTCCTACCAGCCCCGTCGCTCCAAATAGCAATACCCGGCTCATTACATACTCCTCTGGTTATCTCTTTTTTAATATCAGGCGTCATGTTCAGTCCGTTGCCAATGGCTTTTCTTGCCAAAACCCAGGGTGTTATCCGTCATTTTCAGTTCGGTTAATTGTAAGCGCCACACTGGAGCCTGTGCGCCGCGGGCCACCGGTAAGCGCGCATGATAACGCGCCCTCGCCTGCTGTTCCTCCTCTCCCTGCAACAACTCGGCCCGCGCCCGAAACTGTACGCCTTTAATCAGCATGATGCTTTTCGGCTGGCCGCTGACCGTCCCGGCGACCCAAGGCTGCCGGCGCATCAGTTCACCATGACGGGTGTGCAACTCCGTCATCAGGTAAAAAGCCACCCGTTGTTCATCGTAAGTATAGAAGCAACTCGCACACCATAAATCCGAATTATCGCCAACACAGACGCTCAGTACGTGCAGCTTTTTCAGATAACGGGAGATAGCACCAAGCGTGTTTTCGTTCTCCATCGGTTCTCCTGGGTAATGGCATAAAAACGGCGGCGCTCGTTAAATGCATCACAGATCATTCAACGCGGCCAACGCCATCAGACTGGTTTTTTACCGCGGTTAACAGGATTAGACCGGCCTGATTTTTTATCCGTTTTGCGGTTTTTCATCGCCGAAGAACCGCCGGATACGACTTTTTTACCTGCCGGTTGCGGCGTTACGACCGGCGCGGCAAAACGCGTCAACGCGGGGCAGCTGGATGACCTGCCCCTGGCGCCTGAACCCGCGCGTTCTCCCGGTTTTTCCGCCGGAACCAGACAATCAGGCCGGTTGCCAATCAGCCGTTGCATGCCCATTGCGCTCAGCGCATCGCGGATCAACGGCCAGTTGGCCGGATCATGGTAGCGGAGCAGCGCTTTATGCAGCCGGCGCTGACGCTCACCGCGCGGCACCACCACATCCTCGCTCTGGTAGTCCACTTTGCCGAGCGGGTTCTTGCCGCTGTAATACATCGTAGTGGCATTCGCCAATGGAGAAGGATAAAAGTTTTGCACCTGATCCAGCCGGAAACGGTTTTCTTTCAACCACAGCGCCAGATTGACCATATCTTCATCACGGGTTCCCGGATGCGCGGAGATAAAATAGGGGATCAGATACTGCTGTTTTCCCGCCTGTTTTGAATAGCTGTCAAAAAGCTGTTTGAAACGATGATAGCTTCCCATGCCGGGCTTCATCATTTTTGACAGCGGCCCGGTTTCCGTATGTTCCGGCGCAATTTTCAGATATCCCCCCACATGATGCTCCGCCAGTTCTTTGATATAGCGCGGATCTTCCACCGCCAGATCGTAACGGACGCCGGAAGCGATAAGGATTTTCCTGATCCCTTTCAGGCTGCGGGTACGCCGATACAATTTGATGGTCGGCTCATGGTTGGTATCCATGTGAGAACAGATTTCAGGGTAGACACAGGAGGCCCGGCGGCAGCTTTGTTCGGCACGCGGGGACTGACAACGCAACATATACATATTCGCCGTCGGGCCGCCTAAATCGGAGATAACGCCGGTGAATCCCGGCACATGATCGCGGATCGCCTCGATCTCTTTGACAATCGATGCTTCCGATCGACTCTGGATGATCCGTCCCTCGTGCTCGGTGATCGAACAAAACGAACAGCCGCCATAGCACCCGCGCATGATGTTGATTGAAAAGCGGATCATGTCGTAAGCGGGGATGACCGCATTGCCGTAAGAAGGATGCGGAACCCGCTGAAACGGCAGCGCAAACACCGCATCCATCTCTTCGGTTGAGAGCGGGATCGCCGGAGGATTAATCCAGACGTAACGGTCGCCATGCTTTTGCATCAAGGCTCTGGCGCACCCCGGATTGGTTTCGTGATGCAATATCCGCGACGCATGAGCGTACATCACTTTGTCGCCCTTCACTTTCTCGAAAGAGGGCAACAGCACATAGGTTTTTTCCCACGGCTTAGGTCGCGGCGCCCGCACGGTGATCGGCTGAGCGGCATCCGGCGCAGGCCGTTCCCCGTCGGCGCAGGGTAAATCTTCGCCGTAAGGATTGATGATAGGTTCAATGCGACCGGGCTTATCCAGCCGGGTCGAATCAACGCCGGCCCAACCAACCAACGCCGTTTTACGCATCACGGCGGTGTTGCGCACATCATGGATATCGCATATCGCTTCACCCGCCGCCAACCGGTGCGCCACTTCCACCAACGGACGTTCACCGTTTCCATAAACCAGCATATCCGCCTTGGCATCCACGAGTACTGAACGCCGCACGGTATCAGACCAATAATCGTAATGTGCGATACGCCGCAGACTGGCTTCGATGCCGCCCAGGATCACCGGAACCTCGCGGTAGGCTTCTTTACAACGCTGGCTATACACCAACGTTGCCCGATCGGGCCGCTTTCCGCCCACATTGCCCGGCGTATAGGCATCGTCATGACGTAATTTGCGATCAGCCGTGTAACGGTTGATCATCGAATCCATATTTCCGGCAGTCACGCCGAAAAACAGATTGGGCTTACCAAGCCGCATAAAATCGTTTTTCGACGTCCAGTCAGGCTGCGCGATAATCCCGACACGAAATCCCTGCGCTTCCAGCATCCGTCCGATAATCGCCATCCCAAAACTCGGATGATCAACATAGGCATCGCCGGTCACCACGATCACATCGCAACTATCCCAGCCCAGCTGATCCATCTCTTCACGCGACATGGGGAAAAACGGCGCAGTAGCGTAACACGCGGCCCAGTAACGCGGGTAAGAGAACAAGGTTCGTTCGGGCTGGATCAAGCTGATTGGCATAGAAATTCTTCGTTATCAGAAAATGGGTTGCGTATACATCTGGTCAACATTTGATAGTTTATTAATCAGAAAGCAAGGGGCAAGGATTATACGCGGACAACCATAACACTGCTGACAAGAGTGGTTCAGATATGCGGTGGATCAAGATTTTCCGTCAGACACGCCGCTTAGGTGTAGAGAATCCCGCTGCATGGTTTATCCCCGCGGACGCGGGGAACACGTTCGGATAAACTGGACATTATCCATTGTCAGCGGTTTATCCCCGCGGACGCGGGGAACACACGATTAACACCACGGGATTAGCGGGGTATTTCGGTTTATCCCCGCGGACGCGGGGAACACGCTAAAAATAGATTATTGTTTTATAAAACGTTTTTCATAATGATAAAATCCACCAAATTTTCCTGATTATTAAAGAACGCTAACTTATTGATTATCAACAGGTGAAAAAGACACCAACCGCAATCCTTCCAAATCCACCGGCATACGGCGATTTTCTCCCCAGGTTTGAAACTCAAACCCGGATTCGGTATTGGTTGCCCACGCCATCACGACATTACCTTGTTCGGCGAGTTCAATAATCTGCTGCCAGATCATTTCTCTCACCCGCTGCGACGTATCACCGACATAAACACCCGCTCGTACCTCCAGCAGCCAAATAGCCAAACGTCCACGCAAGCGCGGCGGAACATTTTCCGTCACCACCATCAGCATGCTCATTCAGCTATTCCCCTGATGCCCGCTGTCGCCAAACGGTTTTGGCTCCGGGATAGCTGGCGGCTGTGCATCATTCGGCGGCAACGGCGGTGTGATGCCCCCAGCCATGAGGATCTCTTCAATCAACGGGATCAGTTTACCAAGCGTTTTCTGGCTGCGAAAAATATTGCGACAGGCGAGACGGACTTCACGATCAGGTTCGGCAGGATTGCGTGCGGCGATCTCAAAAGCTTTGGGAACCACGCCGTCAAACTTGATGATATCGGCAATGTCATACACGAAAGAAAGTGGCTTGCCGCTGTGGACAAATCCGATAACCGCTGTTGCGCAGCTCGCTGCCCAACCAGTCGGCATCAGCCTGCGGTTGCCATTCCGGGGCGAAAACATGGAGTTTGGCGGCAGGACGTTCATCAATCGACGGCTGTTTATCCGTTGCCGTTTTCCGCCGCCCATCACGGCAGCGAATGTGCCGCTGCAACCGTCCGGCCCGTTGGATCAGCAAATCAACCGGCGCCAGATCGCTGATCATGTTATCCACATCGATATCCAGCGATTGTTCGACCACCTGCGTGGCAATCAATACTTTGCCTGCACGCTGTATCGGCGTACTGTCTTTACCAAACCAGCTTAATGCTTGTTCTTCCACCGCCATGCGATCGCAGAAGGCGAAGCGGCTGTGGAACAACAGCATATCGTCCGCTGGCACGCCTTCCGCCACAAGCTGACGATAGAGAGTAATCGCGTCATCCACCGTGTTTCTGATCCAGCAGACCGACTGACCGAGCGCCACCGCCGCTTTGATCACCTCAATCCCTTGCTCTCTAAGCTTCAGCCAGCCGATGTTCACTTCCCGTTTCACTTCCGTGCGGGTTGCCAACGCGGTTTCCTGCAATCCTTCTCGGTTAGCCTGCGTCAGCCACGGATAGCACGCGTCGGGATCGGGTTGCCATGATCCCGCTTCACATCCGATGCCAAGCAGGAAAGCCTGCGTTAGCCTGTCACGCAAACTCAGCGATAAGGTCGCGCTCAGGATGATCACACTTCCGCCATGTCGGGCATGGAAACCAATCAGATGCTCAATAAGCTTGCTCATATAGGCATCACAGGCGTGGACCTCATCCAGAATGAGGATCTTGTTCTGTAGCCCCAACACGCGCAGCGACTGGTGGCGGAACGGCATCACCGCCATCAGCGCCTGATCGAGCGTGCCTACCCCGACATCCGCCAGCAGCGCTTTTTTCCGTGAATCAGCAAACCAGATGTTGCAATCTTCACCGGCGGCGCGTTCTTCTTTGTCGTACTGCGCCTGCCCCTGGCTTTCACCGTCCCACAGCGATTGCGTAAAGGCAGGCGACATAAATGCCGCTGCCTTTCTGCCGCGCCATCAGGCGATGCGCCAGGACCATTGCGGCTTCGGTTTTTCCCGCGCCAGTCACATCTTCCAGAATAAAAAGTTGTGGCCTCTCTGCGGAAATAGCCACCTCCAGCGCCTGCTGTTGTAGCGGCGTCGGCTGCTGAATGAATGGAAATAACTGCTGGATATGTTGAAAAGCAGACGGAGAAGGCGTGCGCGGTAAACGTGATACCACTTTTGCCGCCGTGGGCAACGCATAATGTTGCCAATAATCGCTCAGCGGCATCGGATCGCTGCGATAGTGAAAATCCTGTTGACGTGATCCCAGCCAGTCAGCAAGCACTGTCAGCCCGGCAAGCGCCCAGCTTTGTTGCTTAAACGTCGCCAGCCAAACCTTATCAGAGGACAGAGAGGGGAGAGTGGATGAAAAGGGAAATAAATTTGTTAAATCACAAAGATATTCACTCACGGCCAGATAATCATCCAGGTGGAAAGCAAATTTTCCTTTAACGCCGCTCTCCGGCGGCTTGCCGTGATGTCCGGTCACGATGTTCAGCCAGATATCCAGCGTTTTTTTCTGGTAACGAGAAATCTCACCAAAAGGAAAAATCCGTGGGTTATCATCCCGGTTTTGCCAAAGCCAAAATCCTAATGAATCATGTCGAGCGGAATCAGCCTGACCCGCATTTTGCACCAAGGGGGAATCGGGATTGCTGTATTTCTGTTGAAAACCGCGGGCAAATTTTCCGATATCATGCCACGCCAGAAAATAGGCGAACCACTGTGCGCCTGTTTCATCCGTCAATTTCAGTTCAGCGAATAAATTATTGGCCTGAAAATAATTATTTTTTACTAACCAATAACCACAGGCAGCTACATCAAGGCAATGATAAGGCAATAAATGATAATCATCCCCTGTCGCCATCTCAGCGGATTTACCGGCTTTACCCCAATAACGAAAATAACGCTGACTGGCCGCTTCTTGATTCGTCATTTATATTTATGCCCTGAATAATTAATTCAAATTCCCGTTTATCATGCCACGGAATAATCGCTTTACCACGCATCTACACATTATTTCCCGCCAGCGCCATCAGGTTTTCCTGTTCAGCATGATTTTTATCACTTTTATCTTTTTTCTTTTCCACATAAGTGAGTTTTTCCTGCCGCGGTTTTTCGGGTTTTAACGGATTTGACTGACCGATAAATATGCCGCCTTTTTCGATGGATAACTCATCTGAAAAGATATCGCCGATGACGACGCCCTGCGCCTGAATTGCCACTACGCCGGCGGAAATTCGGCCTTCGACATGGCCATTGATAATAATCTGCTGTGATGTCATTTCGCCTTTTACCTGGCCGCCATGCTCCACTTTGATGGCATTATCACATTGCACATCGCCTTCAATGCGACCTTCCACGGTAATATCGCCATCCACCACCAGTTTCCCCGTCATCTGCGCGCCCTGAGAGATAAACGTATCCTTCTTGACGCGCACAGGGCTTACTGAATTAACCAACTCCGTCGGGTTGTTTATTTCACTATTCTCTTGCGGCGCATCTACGGCCTTTTTGCTTTTATCAAATGAAAACATCCAATGACTCCTTTTAAGGTTATAAAGAAATACCATCAGCACACCTATACCGGCGCCCAGAATAACGGCCAGTATTTGCCTGTAAGCCAGAATGGGTAAATCCAGGTGGATATCGATAAACCAGAGAACGACCAGTAATGCCCATACCGTCCACAGGCCCCATAGCAGATTGTAATTATGCACGGTCATTATACCGCCCGGACAGCGGCCTCAGAGGGGTTCTTCCCAGACGGCACTGCGGGGCGATAATACGGATAGGTTGCGGAGGTTCGCTGATAATGCTGAATGCATTCCGAACCCGGCAAGAAGTGGTTTGGTTCATATCTCGCTCTTCTCCTTTGCGCCATAAATCCTGTCACAGGTCGCGCTATACAGCGCTGCTTTATTAGGTATCGGATAAAACGTTTTTTTATTTAGCCTGACATTATCGGTGATGGGCGTTGGATCGCACAAATTTTCAGCTTACATGACGAGCTAAAAAAGCGTTTCTTGTGCGCTCGCAAACATCTTACGTGAATGAAGTTGATTAGCTAAACCGATTCTACTATGTTAGCAAACAGTTTCAATATCCTTGATAAGAGTAAATGTATGGCACACAAAATTTGGGTGATGGGCGATGCCGTGGTCGATCTCATCCCGGAAGATTCAGAGCGTTATCTCAAATGTCCTGGGGGAGCGCCGGCCAACGTTGCCGTCGGCATCGCCAGACTGGGCGGCGCCAGCGCCTTTATTGGCCGGGTGGGTGACGATGTTTTTGGTCACTTCCTGCAAGACGTGCTGCGCCGGGAAGGTGTTGACACTCACCATATGATTCGGGATAGCCGTCACCGCACCTCGACGGTGGTCGTCAGCCTGGATTCTGTTGGCGAACGTTCATTCACGTTCATGGTTCGTCCGAGCGCGGACTTGTTCCTGCAAACGGAGGATTTGCCCACTTTCCATCGTGGCGAATGGCTACATCTGTGTTCAATCGCCCTGTCGCAGGAGCCTTCACGCTGTACCGCTTTCACAGCCATGCGACGCATCAAAGCCGCGCAGGGATGGGTGAGCTTCGATCCCAATATTCGCGAGGATTTGTGGAGTAACACGCAAGCCTTGCAGGACATGCTTTTTCAGGCATTGGCGCTGGCCGATGTGGTGAAATTATCTCGCGAGGAGTTGAGTTTTCTCAGCGCCACCGACGATCCCAAACAGGGTATCGAACAATTAATGCAACGTTTCCCTATTCAGTTGTTGCTGGTTACGCTCGGTAGCGAAGGGGTATGGCTACATGATCGCCGACAACTTCAGCACTTCAGCGCACCCTATGTCACCCCGATAGATACCACGGGGGCGGGCGATGCCTTCGTCGCCGGTCTGCTGCAAGGTCTTGCCGAATACAACGACTTATCGCAACGCGACTCATGGGACAGCGTGATCGAACAAGCGCAACGGTGCGGTGCGCTTGCCACCACCGCAAAAGGCGCCATGACCGCGCTCCCTTATGCGCAACAGCTTGAGTCCATTCCCCTCGCCAAACGCTAATCTCCTAATTTCAGGGCGGTTGATGGCTTGTTTTGTCGTCAGGATCACAGTTACAGAATCGGGTTGGTAAAATTCCTTGCTAACCCGATTGCCGCCATTTAATTTTCTCGAAAAATCGGTTTAGCCATTTAGCAAAACTACTTTCTGAAACAACAATAAAACTCCTTAAGAAGAGAATGCAATATGAAAACAAGCCATCTTGCCGTAACAATAGGATTATTACTTTCATCCCCTTTATATGTATCCGCAGCCAGTTCAGACAGCGTGGAGGCACGTCTGAATGCGCTTGAACAACGATTACAACAGGCGGAAGCCAGAGCCGCGGCAGCAGAAGCCCGTGCCGATGCAGCGGAAAAACAAACACAGCAACTAGCCACCCGCACGACGCAAACCGAGCAGAAAACCCAGCAGGTTGAACAGCGCACCAGCGCACTGGCCAGCCAGAAATCATTTGCCGATGGTTTCGAGTTCCACGGTTACGCCCGTTCAGGTTTATCAATCAATGATTCCGCCACCAGCGCCAAAACCGATGTCGGGCCAGGCATGTCGCCCGCCGGTCAAACCGGCGGTTACGTTGGTCGCTTGGACAACGAAGACGACACCTATGTCGAATTGAAGCTGGAGCACAAACAGAAGCTGGATAACGGCGCCACCACCCGCTTTAAAGTCATGATGGCCGACGGTCAACGCAGCTATAACGACTGGACGGGCGATGAAAGCGATCTCAATATCCGCGAGGCATTTGTCGAACTGGGTTCGCTGCCGAGCTTCACCGGTGCGTTAAAAGACACCACGCTATGGGCGGGTAAACGTTTTGACCGCGACAACTTTGATATTCACTGGCTGGACAGTGACGTAATCTTTCTGGCCGGCACCGGCGGCGGGATCTATGACGTGAAATGGACGGACAGTTTCAAGAGCAACTTCTCCCTGTATGGCCGTAGCCTGGGTGAAATCACCGCGCTGGATAACGACGTCAAAAACTACGTCTTTACCGCCAACAACTATGTCGGACCGTTCCAGTTTATGCTAAGCGGGTTAAAAGCGAAGAATAACGACGTAAAAGAAAACACCGGTTCGAACCGTGACAACACTTTCGTCACTAACACCAATGCGGGCGATAAAGGTTATCACGCCATGGTCGCCTATCATGGCGATAGCTTCTATGGACTGCGTGAGGGTTCGTCTAAAGTCGCCGTGCTCTATGGGCGTGGGCTGGGCGCGGAAGTTAAAAATATCGGTTCGGACGGCAACCTGACGGATGACGCCAATACCTGGCGTCTGGCAACCTACGGCACCACGCCGATCAGCAAAAACTGGAGCTTTGCCCCGTCGATTTTGGCGCAAACCAGTTCTGACCGCTATGTTGATGGCGACAGTTACAAATGGATCACCTTCAATGCGCGCCTGATTCAGGAAATCACCGAAAACTTTGCTCTGGCCTATGAAGGCAGCTATCAGTACATGGATCTCGATCCTAAAGGCTACACCACATCAAGCGCAGGCCGGTTGAACAGCGTCAGCGGCGGTTTCTATAAGCTGACCTTTGCGCCAACCTTCAAAGTGGGCGATATCGGCAATTTCTTCAGCCGTCCCGAATTGCGCGTCTTTGCCAGCTACATGGACTGGGATAAACGCCTGGATAACTATTCCAGCGAAGACACCTTTGGTTCCACCGGCTTTAAAGCCGGCGGCGAATGGAATTTTGGCGTCCAGATGGAAACCTGGTTCTGACAGAGGATAGCAACAACGTCGGTTATCGAGCCCGGTAGCTGACGTTAATGATATAAACATATCCTATTAATAAAAGAGGAATAAAATGGATATCAACACTACAGCAAATGCGCTTATCCCCCTTCTTGGCGGGAAAGAAAATATCGCCAGCGCCGCCCACTGCGCAACACGTCTACGTCTGGTGCTGACTGACGATAATCTGACCGACAAAAAAGCGATTGAAGCTGTCGACGGGGTGAAAGGCTGCTTTCAAAACGCCGGACAGATTCAGATTATCTTTGGTTCGGGACTGGTTAACAAAGTTTATGCCGAATTCATCAAGGCCGCAGGCATCGGCGAATCCAGCAAGTCTGAGGCTGCTTCGTTGGCGGCCCGGAAACTGAATCCGGCGCAACGCCTGGCGCGCCTGCTGTCAAACATCTTCGTACCGATTATGCCGGCGATTATCGCCTCTGGTCTGTTGATGGGGCTGCTCGGCATGTGCAAAACCTACGGTTGGGTTGACGCCAGCAGCGCGGTTTTCATTATGCTGGATATGTTCAGTTCCGCCGCTTTCATTATCCTGCCAATTCTTATCGGTTTTACCGCCACGCGAGAGTTCGGCGGTAACCCATATTTGGGCGCCACGTTGGGTGGTATACTGACTCACCCGGCGCTCACCAATGCCTGGGGCGTAGCCAGCGGCTTCCAGACCATGAATTTTTTCGGACTGGAAATCGCCATGATCGGCTATCAGGGTACGGTGTTCCCGGTACTACTGGCTGTGTGGTTTATGAGCATCCTGGAAAAACGTTTACACAAAATGGTGCCCGAGACGCTGGATATTATCGTCACCCCGTTCCTGACCGTCATTGTTTCCGGCCTTGTGGCATTACTGATCATCGGCCCGGCGGGGCGTATGCTCGGCGATGGCATATCTATGGTACTGAGTACGTTGATCACCCACGCCGGATGGCTGGCCGGGTTGCTGTTTGGCGGTCTCTACTCGGTGATCGTTATCACCGGCGTTCACCACAGTTTCCATGCGATTGAGTCTGGATTGCTTGGGAATCCATCCATCGGCTTCAATTTCCTGCTGCCCATCTGGGCGATGTCGAATGTGGCGCAAGGCGGCGCGTGTTTGGCGGTGTATTTCAAAACACGTGATGCCAAAATCAAAGCCATCGCCGTTCCTGCCGGTCTTTCCTGCCTGTTGGGGATCACGGAGGCGGCAATATTCGGTATCAATCTGCGCTTCATCAAAGCATTCCTGTCTGGACTGGCGGGCGGCGCGCTCGGCGGCGCATGGGTGGTCTTCAGTCACGTCAACATGACGGCGGTGGGACTGACCGGCTTCCCTGGGTTGGCAATCATACAGGCAGGTTCTATGCTGAATTACCTGATCGGTATGCTGATCGCCTTTAGCGCGGCGTTTATCATCTCATTGCTCCTGAAATATAAAACGGATAGCGAATAATGAAGGAAGTCCACTTATTAAAACGCATGGCGCATGCCCTGATGTCGGGTCGTAACCAGACGCATGATGATCCTTATCGTCCGGCATGGCACCTGTCGCCGACGGTGGGGCTGCTTAACGATCCAAATGGATTTATCCATCACAATGGGCGTTACCATCTGTTTTATCAGTGGAATCCTTTAGCCTGTGCCCACGGAGCAAAATTCTGGGGGCACTGGAGCTCCGCCGATTTGGTGCATTGGAAGCATGAACCTGTCGCCCTGGTTCCCAGCGAAAGCTACGAAACCCACGGTTGCTATTCAGGCTCCGCCGTGGCGGATAACAATACCATCACGCTGATTTACACCGGCAACGTCAAATACGACGACGGTTCACGTACCGCGTTCCAATGCATCGCCCGCGAAAACAGCAAGGGCGAATACGACAAACTGGGACCGATACTCACGCTGCCCGAAGGTTATACCGGCCACGTGCGCGATCCAAAAGTCTGGAAGCATGATGACCGCTGGTACATGGTATTGGGCGCGCAGGATAAAACGCTGCAAGGGAAAGTCCTGCTGTACCGCTCCGACGATCTGCTCGACTGGACGCAAGTCGCCGAAATCGCAGGCTCTCGCCTCGGCGGGCTGGGCGATTTTGGCTATATGTGGGAATGCCCGGACTTATTCCCGCTCGACGGGCGGGAAATCCTCATTTGCTGTCCTCAGGGCCTGGCGCCGGAAGAAGAGCGCTACCTGAATACCTTTCAGGCTGGCTACTTCGTTGGCGATCTGAATTATCAGAGCGGTCACTACCGACATCAAGGTTTTCACGAACTGGATCTTGGCTTTGAATTTTATGCCCCGCAAACGACAGAAAGCGAAGATGGCCGACGCCTGATGTTTGCCTGGATGTCGATCCCTGATGAGAACGAATTTTTCGAACCAACGATAGCGTATGGCTGGCTCCACACAATGACCTGTCCACGTGAACTGACGCTCCGTGGCGAAACGTTGTTCCAACAACCGGCGCGTGAACTGAAACAGTTGCGCGCACAGCATTACACCTGGAGCGGCGCGGCCAATTACGCCCCTGCGCTTCCTATTCACAGCGCAGAAATTTTGCTGGCGGTACAAGGCGAATTCCAGTTGGATGTCGCTTCTCTGCTGGTGCTTTGCTGGGATGGCGAACGGTTGACGTTAAGTCGTCGCAACCTGCGCACCGGTGAGCCGGAACATCGTTACTGGCGGGGAGAACTGAATCAATTGCAGATCCTGTGCGATCATTCCTGCATTGAAATTTTTATCAATGACGGCGCGGCGGCGATGTCAGCCCGTTATTTCCCCGATAACAATGCGATGCTTTCCTTCAGTGGGCCGGGGCGACTGGCGCTGCAACACTGGCTGTTAGCGTCATGCGTGATAGAATAGTGTTACTTTTTTCTGACAGCAGATCCCGTGGTGAATCAGACTAAACGCGTAACAATCAGTGACATTGCCAGGCTTGCAGGCGTATCAAAATCCACCACCAGTCTGGTGTTGAATGGCCGCAGCAAAGAGTTTCGCGTTTCTGATGAAACCCGCGATCGCATTCTGGCGGTCGCCCAAGAGCAACGTTATCAACCCAGCATTCATGCCCGTTCATTGCGTTCCTCCCGCAGCCATACGCTGGGGCTGGTGGTGCCGCAAATGACCAACTACGGCTTTGCCGTTATCTCGCGTGAACTGGAAATGTTGTGCCGCGAAGCGGGGCTACAGTTGCTAATCGCCTGTACGGATGAAAATGCCAGTCAGGAAATGATGGCCGTCAACAGCCTGATGCAACGTCAGGTCGATGGTCTGATCGTTGCTTCCAGCATGTTCAGCGATCACGAATATCAGAAAATCAATCAACAGTTGCCGGTGGTGCAATTTGACCGGGTAATTGGCGACTCCACACTGCCGCTGGTTATCTCCGAAGCGGTGGAATCAACGGCGGAACTGGTGGAACGTATCGCCCGTCAGCATCAGGAAGAGTTCTATTTCATTGGCGGCCAGGCTCGCATTTCCCCTACCCGCGACCGTCTGGCCGGGTTTAAGTTGGGGTTGCAGCGCGCAGGTCTGGAATGTCGGCCTGAATGGATCATTCATGGCAGTTACCACCCCAGTTCCGGTTATGAAATGTTTGCCCAGCTATGCGCCTCGCTGGGCCGTCCGCCCAAGGCGCTGTTTGTTGCGGCCTGTGGCCTGCTGGAAGGGGTATTGCGTTACCTGAACCAGCACAATCTGATGGAAAGCGATATACGGCTGTGCAGTTTTGACGATCACTATCTGTTTGATTGTTTACCGATGAAGATTGATACCATCGCTCAGGACAGTGAGGCGCTGGCAAGACACAGCTTTGACATGATTACGCGCTTAATCGACCAGCAACCGCTGGGGGAAGACAAACGCTATATATCGACGCGTATACACTGGCGGCATCCAGATTCACGTCAGTAAATCAAGCGCCGCCAGCGCTGTACATCAATTATGTACATTCAACTATTTAGCGGCGGATTCCGCGCCAACCAATCCAACTTTGAGATAACCGGCTTTGCGCAGCGTATCCATGACGCTCATCATGGTTTCATAATCCACGCTTTTATCTGCCTGAAAGAAGATGGTGGTTTCTTTATTAGCGCTGGTTTTGGCATCCAGCGCCTGGGCCAGCGACTGCTCATTGACCGCGTCGTCGCCCACATAGAGTTGCTTATCCGCTTTCACCGTCAGATAAACCGGTTTTTCCGGGCGCGGCTGCGGCACGGCGGAAGAAGCAGGCAGGTCGACGCGAATATCCACCGTCGCCAGTGGCGCCGCCACCATAAAGATGATGAGCAACACCAACATGACATCGATAAACGGCGTCACGTTGATGTCATGCATCTCGCCATTTTCACTCACATCATCATTCAAATGCATGGCCATGGTTTATCCCACCCGCAGTTTATGCGCCGATGACGCCACCCGGTTGTCATTGCTGGCGGCAACATCCAGATCGCGGCTCAACAGCAGCAGCACCTGCGCGGCAACGTCTCCTACCTGCGCTTTATAGCTGGTGATCCAACGAGCGAAGACATTATAAATCACCACCGCAGGGATAGCCGCCACCAAACCAATCGCCGTCGCCAGCAAAGCTTCGGCGATACCCGGCGCAACCACCGCCAGATTAGTGGTCTGCGTCTGCGCGATGCCGATGAAGCTATTCATGATGCCCCATACCGTACCAAACAGCCCGACAAACGGCGCCACCGCGCCAACCGTCGCCAGATAGCCATTGCCCCGGCCCATATGACGCCCGGTCGCCGCTACGCGACGCTCCAGACGGAACGCGGTACGTTCTTTAATACCATTGTTATCATCAGAACGGGCTGACAGTTCCATCTCATTCTGCGCATCCATCAGCAGTTGCTGCGCAACGCTGCCCGCTTTGAAAGTTTCTGCGGTTTCCACCGCATCATCAAGTGTTCTGGCCTGCTCCAGCGCCTGAAATTCACGACGCAGGCGGCGTCTGGCGCCGGTTATCTCAACCGTTTTGCTGAAGAAAATCGCCCAGGTGATAACGGATGCCAGCAGAAGACCGATCATCACCGCTTTCACAACGGCATCCGCATGTTGATACATTCCCCAGATAGACAAATCCGTTTTCATCAGATTGTCGGTGCCGGGCGCGGCGTTGGCAGGAAGGGAGAGTGATGAAACCGGAGCGGGAGCCGATGCCTCCGGCTGCGTCATTTCCGGGGCTGGCTGCGAGGCAGGCGCGCCTGCGTTATCGCCAGAAAGCGGCGTTGTCGCAGGGGCCGCAAACGCATTTCCACTCAGGCCGGCGCTAACCAGCAGGATAATCAGCACGCTACGGGTAAATGCGCTGAACACGCCACGTTTTTTTTGCCAGGCTGAGCACGCCTGTTGAGTAATGTTACTGACAGCCGTATTCACGCTGTGCCTCCACCGTTTATTCAGTACTGTTTGCGACGCAAGAAATCAGCCTGAAATAATATCAGACCTTCAGTTAATTGATAGTCGTTCTCATTATTATTTACACTCAAAAAGACGCTTTTTGTCGCCTCACTTCGTGCGGATAGCGGCATCGCAAACCAATAAGGCATTAAAAATAGGTTTAGTATTATTTTTTTGCATACTGAAAAGCCCATCCACGCATCGTCCAAGGTGTGATAACGTATAAAGTCTGCAATAACAGAGAGGCTTCCGTTAACATTCGGTCATACAAGCGTTTTCAATAACCCGGCGAGACTTGAACAGAGAAAAGGTGATATTGGTTATGACAAGCAAAAAAACGGCAACGACACTGGTCGCCGCAGGACGCAGCAAAAAATTCACGCAAGGTTCTGTAAACCCCATTGTCCAACGCGCTTCCTCCCTGGTATTTGATACCGTTCAGGATAAAAAACACGCCACTGTCAACCGGACGAAAGGCGCACTGTTTTATGGCCGGCGCGGTACGCTGACCCACTTTTCCTTGCAGGAAGCCACGACCGAACTGGAAGGCGGCGCTGGTTGCGTACTCTATCCCTGCGGCGCGGCGGCAATCGCCAACGCCATACTTTCCTTTGTATCGACCGGCGATCATGTACTGGTCACCGGTTCCGCCTATGAACCGACCCAGGATTTTTGCAACACCGTTCTCAGTAAGCTGAATATCGGTACAACCTATTTCGATCCCATGATTGGGGCCGGTATCAGCACGCTGGTGCAGGAAAACACCAAGGTAGTGTTCCTGGAGTCGCCGGGCTCCATCACCATGGAAGTGCATGATGTCCCGGCGATTGTGCAGGCGGTGCGGCGCATTAATCCAGACATCGTCATCATTATGGATAATACCTGGGCGGCGGGCATCCTGTTCAAGGCGTTGGCGTTTGATATCGATATCTCCGTGCAGTCCGGCACTAAGTACATTGTCGGTCATTCCGATGCCATGCTGGGGACGGCGGTTGCCAACGAGCGTTGCCTGGAGCAGTTACGTGAGCACTCCTATCTGATGGGACAAATGGTTGATGCCGACACCGCCTATGTCGCCAGCCGCGGTCTGCGAACGCTGGGCGTGCGTTTGAAACAGCATCAGGAAAGCAGTATTCGCATCGCCAAATGGCTGTCGGCGCGCCCCGAAGTCGCCGTCGTTAATCATCCGGCCCTGCCTGAATGTAAAGGCCATGCCTTCTATGCGCGCGATTTTTCAGGATGCAACGGCCTGTTCTCCTTCGTTCTGAAAGCGCATCTGAGCAAAGAACAACTGGCGAACTATCTGGACCATTTCGAGCACTTCAGCATGGCGTATTCATGGGGCGGATTTGAATCGTTGATTCTGGCTAATCAGCCTGAAGATCTGGCTGCTATCCGTCCAGTCGCCGGGGTTGATTTTACCGGTACGCTGATTCGGTTGCATATCGGGCTTGAAGATAGTGACGATCTGATTGACGATCTGGCCGCGGGCTTTGACAGAATTCAGGAAGTGTGACGTCCATAGGCCCGCCGTTCCTTGATTTCTCTGCATTGGCGCGGGTAAAGGGTGTATGATGGTAAGCGATAAAAGCTTACTAAAAATCATTTTATCTTAACCGGAACGTAGCGTTTGCCCGGTGTTTATCTTTGTGACAGGCTGCGGGCGTTTTGCCCTGTTTCTTTCTGTTTTTTAGGGCTTCAGTCATCTGGCAGGACGTAATATGAGCGTGGTTCACGACATTATTCAGGCGCTATGGCAGCAGGATTTTAGCGCTCTGGGCGACCCCAAAGTCATATGGGTGATTTACGGTATTTTGTTTACCACCCTGTTTCTGGAAAATGGCTTGCTGCCAGCCTCTTTTCTGCCCGGCGACAGTCTGCTGTTGCTGACGGGCGCCATGATTGCCAAAGGCGTGATGAGTTTTCTCCCCACCATGATTCTGCTGACCGTGGCTGCAAGCCTCGGTTGCTGGTTCAGTTATCTGCAAGGACGTTGGCTGGGTGATACCCGGCTGGTCAAAAGCTGGTTGTTGCAGTTGCCCGCGCACTATCACCAGCGGGCCTACCGCCTTTTTTATCGTCACGGCCTGGTCGCCTTACTGATCGGTCGTTTTCTGGCCTTTATCCGCACGCTGTTACCGACGATGGCGGGGATTTCCGGGCTGAACAACACCCGTTTTCAGATATGTAACTGGCTTAGCGGTTTCCTCTGGGTCGGCGGCATTGTGTCATTGGGTTACGCCATGAGCCATATTCCGCTGGTCAAACGCTATGAAGATCAGGTGATGACCGGACTCATCATTCTTCCCATCATTCTGTTGCTGTGCGGATTAATCGGCATGGTGGCGGTTGTGTGGCGCAAACGTCTGACACGCTGTCGGCATTGATTCACAACCCTGCCCGCTTTACTGAAAACCTTAGACGTGTTTTTCGACTAGAATGAAACGACATGCCCCTTATTGCGGGGAGATCGCTATCGCGTCGCCGCATCAGCGGGCTGTGCCACCCTCCGCTAAACACCAACTATTATATTGATTAATGGTCGAAAAAGGAGAATGACATGACGCAACCCAAGATTAAGCTGGCTGACGGCAATATTATGCCGCAGCTGGGTCTCGGCGTCTGGCGGGCAAGTATTACAGAAACGGTGACCGCCGTGACCGAAGCCCTGAATATCGGCTATCACGCCATTGACACCGCGTCAATTTATAAAAATGAAGAAGGTGTCGGTCAGGCATTACATGAGGCGCTAGTCGCGCGTGAAGCGCTATTCATCACCACCAAACTCTGGAACAGCGATCACGCCGATCCACAGCGCGCGCTGGAAGAGAGCCTGAGAAAACTGCAACTGGATTACGTGGATTTGTACCTGATTCACTGGCCATTGCCGCATCAGGACACCTATGTCAATGCCTGGCGCGGACTGATTAAACTTCAAGAGCAGGGACTGACCAAAAGTATTGGCGTCAGCAACTTCCATAGCCACCATTTGCAACGGCTGAAAGTGGAAACCGGCATCCTGCCCGTTATTAACCAGATCGAACTGCATCCGTTGTTACAACAGCGTCCACTGCATATCTGGAATGTGAACCACCATATTCAAACCGAATCCTGGAGTCCGCTGGCCCAAGGCGGCGAAGGTATCTTCGATCAGCCCATTATCCGCAAACTGGCGACGAAATACGATAAAACGCCAGCGCAGATCGTCATCCGCTGGCACCTGGATAACGGACTGGTGGTGATCCCTAAATCGGTTACGCCTTCACGCATTCGGGAAAATTTTGACGTGTTCGATTTCAAGCTGGATAAAGATGAACTCGCCGAAATCGCAAAACTGGACAGCGGCAAGCGTCTCGGCCCCGATCCTGACGCGCCCTGAATCAGCGCATTTTCTTTTCCGCCGGCAAGCTGATGACGCTTGCCGGTAAGCCCTCTCGACCCGGTTTTAGTCCGTCACCTGAAATTCATACACATCACTGCGACAGTAAACCTCACAGTACTCCAGTAAATCGCCATGCATATTGTAAGTGTGTTGTCGGGACAGCAACACCGGCGACTCCGCGGGAATGTGCAAATGTTCGGCAATGTCAGCCGGGCAAGCCAATGCCTTCAAACGATAACGTTTTTTATCCGGGTAGATATTGCGGGCGGCCCAATACTGATAAAGCGAGTGATCCAGTTGTTCCGGCTCCGGCAATAACGTCAGCGGGATCCATGTGATCTCCAACGATACCGGTTCACTGTTGATTAAACGAACGCGCCGTAACTTGGTGACCAGTGTATCTTGCGGCAACGACATTTCCGCCGCTATCGACGCGGGCGCTGTTTTTTTGACCCGCTCAAGCCACAGATTACCGGCTACCCCGCCCAGACGCAGAACCAATGATGTGAAGCCCGCTTCATCCGAATCCAGAGAATAGTCCAGGTGTTGACTGATTCGGGTTCCCACGCCTTGCTGTCGAACAATCAGTCTTTTTTCTTCCAACAACGCCATCGCGCGGGAAACCGTAACGCGTGATAACCCGGTTTGTTGAGCAATCAACCTTTCAGCAGGCAAAAACTGACCTGACAGTTCCTTACGCCGACCGATTTCCGTTTCAAGTAACGAAGCAAGCTGCATATAACGAGGCGCTGAAGAAGGTTCACTCAGCTTATCCCGTATCCAAAGAAGTAATTCCCACATATCGCATGCCTTTTACTGTTTTACGCTGCTTTCAGCATACGCAATTGTTAAACACAAACATTGAGCCAAAATTAGTTTGTCCGATAATTTCTTAGGACTTAGATTGGCATCATAAAGGTATTAAATTGGACTTGCACGCTTCGCGTAATTTTCGTACACTTTAGTCAGAAGTGCCAACACCAGGGGTCATACAAGTGACCAAACAAAAAACACCTCACGACATCATTTTGGCCGTCTTTGTTGTCAGCCAGTGGCGCGATGAGAGTGGATTAACTGAAGTCGGTAATGCGGCTGTATCCCAAATATGTTGCCCGTTTTGTTTGGGCCTGGGGTTACAGCCGCATCATTTTTTCATCTGCGCTTTTCATTTCTGATTTACGCCATACTCATCGCCTTTCAAGCTAAGTTATTACCAGCCGTTAATATTGCATCGGCTAGTATTGATATAACTTTATGATACGCTGAGTGTTGATGTGGATATGCAGGAACAGGTGATAACAGCCGTTGTCAGTTGACGTGATGGATTTCACCTTCTTGTCGCCATTCGTTGTGAACCTGGGCAAAAAAGGAGCAAGCCAGCATGGGTGAAACACCGCAACAAGATAACTATTCATCAGAAAACAACACCGCCTCAAACGAGACACTCTCACCAGGCAAAACATGGAAAGTAGAAAATACCGGTATTGATTTGGTTCCAGAATCAGAGCGTACCGGTAAGCCACTGGAATTATTCTGGATTTGGTGCGCGGCGAATATCGGTATCCTCGGTATTGTTTACGGCGCAATTATCGTGTCATTCGGTCTTTCTTTCATTCAGTCCCTCCTTGCCGCCATTATCGGCGTCACCAGTTTTGCGTTGGTAGGTTGCACCTCTTTTGCCGGACAAACCGGACGAACAGCCACCCTGACGCTCTCCCGTACCATTTTCGGCTTTAAAGGCAACATTGCTCCCACCGCGTTAAGCTGGTTTACCCTGATGGGCTGGGAAGCGGTGAATCTTATTACCGGCACACTGACGCTCACCGCGTTGTTTGAAGCCTTAGGGTTCAACGCCAGCACCATACTGACGGCGGTCTGTCTGGCGCTGTTCGGCGGATTGACCATCGCCGTCAGTATTCTGGGGCAGAGCACGCTGATCTTTTTGCAGAGTTGGATCACGCGTATTTTCGGGACGATGACCCTCGTAGTCGTCATCTATATTCTGTTCAACACGCCGTGGCATACCGTGCTGTCGCTGCCGTCAGGCGACTGGCTGACCGGCTTCCTGCCCGCGGTTTCCGTCATCGCGGCCGGCACCGGCGTAGGCTGGACCATCGCGGGCGCGGACTACAGCCGCTACCAAAGTCCCGCTTCCAGCCGCCGCCGCGTCTTTGCCGCAGTGGTCGGCGGCGCGGCGTTGCCGTTGGTGCTCTTGATGCTGGCCGGCATTCTGCTGTCATCGCAATTGCCTGATCTCGCCAGCTCCGCCAACCCTATTGCCCTGATCGGCACCGTTCTTCCCCCCTGGATGTCCGTGCCTTATCTGCTGACCGCCACCGCTGGCATTGTGACGATTGCCGTGCTCAGTCTCTACTCCGCCAGCCTCAATCTGCTGACCATTGGCGTCAAAGTTCCCCAGTCGGTCGCGGTCGCCTTTGATGCGTTGCTGGTCGTCGGCGTCGCCATTTATGTGCTGTTTATTTCCGGTGATTTCCTGACGCCATTTATCTCTTTCCTGATTTTCTGCGGCCTGTTTCTCGGCCCGTGGTCTGCGATATTCATCCTCGACTACCTGTGGCTCCGTCAGCATCACGGTTACAACCACGACGCCGTGTTCGGCCTGAACGGGAAAAACCTCGGCGTGCGCTGGGTGCCGCTGATTTGCTGGCTGTTGGGCGCCATTTCCGGTTTGATGGTCACCAAAACCGGCTTCATTGACGGGCCGCTGGCTATCGGGATTTTTGCCAACTCCAGCCTCGGCCTGTTTGTCTCTTTTGGCATTAGCCTGATCACCTACTGGCTTTATCTGCTGATCAACCCGCAAGCGAAACAGCTATGACCGCCTTCATACCTGAACGCCCGATAGTGGTGATTGGCGGCGCTTGCGGCGATATGCTGCTGGCGCTGCCGCGCCTGCCCGTCAGCGGAGAGGATATCGAGGGCAAAGATCTGGGCCAACAGATCGGCGGCTGCGCCTTCAATGTGGCCAGGGTGCTGTTTCGACTCAACGTGCCGATCATTAACGGCATGCCGGTCGGTAATGGTTCCTGGGGCAAAGCCGTGGAAGCCGCCATGACGGAGATGAATCTGCCGGTGCTGTTACGCAATACGGAAATGGACAATGGCTGGTGTCTTGCTTTGACCGAACCTGACGGCGAGCGAACCTTTATCGGCATCACTGGCTGCGAAGCGCATTGCAGCCGTGAACTGTTGCAACAGCTTACGCCGCCGGACAATGCCTGGATCTATGTAAACGGCTACGAGTTGTTCGGCGAGGGGGGAAAAGCATTACGCGAGTGGATATTGGAACAGCCGCAGAAAAAACTGGTGGATTTCGGGCCGCGTCTGCCGTTCATCCCGGCGGATTTCATTACCGCACTGTCTGGTACCGACGTCATACTGACTTTAAACCGCGACGAAACCAGACAGTTATGCGGCGATGGCGATCCGGTCGCACAGGCGCTGCGTTATGCGCAGCACAGCGGATTAACGCTGATCTGTAGACTGGATAAGGAAGGGGCCTGGATTTGTCCGCCAGCCGGTGAACCAACAGCCATCGCCGCCTATAAGGTCGATGTCGTGGATACCATCGGCGCGGGCGATGCGCACAGCGGCGGTCTGTTGGCCGGGCTGTCGGCAGGCTGGCCGCTGGCTGATGCCGTCGATCTGGCTAACCGGGTCGCGGCCTGCGTGGTTGCCAGCCAGGGCGCGGCGGGCGCGCCCGACTGGGACACACTACGCCGCTACTTTCCGGCTGCACGGTTGCCGTAAGCCAACCCGATTTCGCTCAATCATTACGGCACAAGCAGACGGCGTTTTTACCCGGCTGCGCTGGATAAGCCCCTGATCAAACGGGCGGTTGCACGATAAGTTGCCCCGCAGATCCCCGGTCAGCCATTTCCAGCGTCTGGCTGTAATACAGGAACGGGAAAGCCTGCGATGAAGGCTGAGTGAAATAAACCAGCAATTCGACATCGTTATCAACCCAGACGGTATCTTTCCAGCCGCTGTCCTCAACCGGCACCGCGCCGCCGTTCACACTGCGCACCAGAAACTTCACGCCTTCTATATGGAACGGCTGCGGCGTATCGGCATGGATCAGCCAGCGCTCGCAGCGACCAACCTGTGTTTGCACATCCATGCGGGTCATATCCCACATGGCGCCGTTGATCCCCGGCAGACTGTCGCCCAGACGAAACTCGCGTGTACGGCTGATGCTGCCTTCAATGATGTTATCCGCCAGCAAGCGCATCGGCAGATTGTCCGTCACCAGCGGCAGTAATCCTGTTGGTTTAAGCGTTAAGATCTGAGTCGAAATCAGCATGCCGGATGGCTCAAACAGACCGCGCAAGCGATCCATGATCCCGGCGGATTCGCCCGCCGTCAGCGTCACCTCGCCACCTTCAGCCATATCAACCAGAATCTCCCGCCGTTCGCCAGGCGCCAGCGAGATCTGATTCACCGCCATCGGTGCCGGCAGAAGCCCCTGATCGCTGGCGATCACATGCATCGGGCGTCGATCGCTCAGATACATCACATAGCGGCGGGCATTTGATGCATTCAGCAGTCTCAAACGCACCCAGCCGCGCGACACTTCCACGAACGGATTATGAACGCCATTCACCAGCAGCGTATCGCCCAGAAAACCCCCGTTTGCCGGGCTGTAAATCGGCGCGCCGAAATTATCCAGCCGTTTGTCCTGAATGATCAGCGGGAAATCATCAACGCCGTAGTGATTAGGAAGCGGAAGCGATTTACTGGTACTGTCTTCAACCAGCCACAGCCCGGCCAATCCGTTATAGATATGGGGAGCCATGCGGTTCGGCGTATTGGCATGATACCAACAGGTCGCGGCAGGCTGGCGGATCGGCAGCACCGGCGACCAGTCCATCCCCGGCGAAATGATGCGAGCCGCGCCGCCCATCAGCGAACCGGGAACCTGCAACCCGCCAATCGTCATCGCCACCGGTTCAGTAAGCCGATTGCTGTAAATCAGCTTGACGTCATCGCCGTCATACACCCGTACCGTGGGGCCTAAATACCGGCCATTGATCCCCCAGACCGGGGTTTTGTGAGTATCAATAAAAGCCCAATGGGTACGTTGCATCGTCAGAAACAGAGGTTGACCCCGGCGCGACTCCAGTAACGGCGGTATCGGTAATGCGCCGGGAAGTCCATCCCCTTTCGCCGTCAATGGCGTCATCCCCGCGCACAACGCAAGACCCGATGCCTGAATAAACTGACGTCGGCTGAATGACATAATGTCTCCGTAAATCTGTTAAACCGTTTGCAAAGTGTAGCTTCCGACGAGTTACGCGGAAGAAATAACGATTTTGGTTTGGCCTGAGGAAGGCTTATTTTTTTCCCGCCGCTTCGCGTGCCGCAACCTCGGCATCCAGTTGCGCCAGTTTAGCGGCCATCAGATCGTGGCAATGTGCGGCCAGTTCACGCACCTGCTCTTTGGTGTAAGCGCGCGTATCGACAGGCGGCAGCATTTCCACGATAACGAGGCCGTTGTTCCAACGATTCAGCTTCACCTTGTTGCTGGTGTTCGAAATGCAAATCGGCACTATCGGCACGTCCGCGCCAATCGCCGCATGAAACGCGCCGGTTTTAAACGGCAGCAGACCACGCCCCCGGCTGCGCGTCCCCTCAGGGAACATCCAGATGGAAATATTGTGTTCTTTAATATGCTTCACCACCTGCGCGATAGTGCCGTGCGCCTTAGCGCGGTTTTCACGGTCAATCAGCAGGTTGCCCGTCAGCCAGTAAAGCGGGCCGAAAAAGGGGATCCACAGCAGACTTTTTTTCCCGACGGTCACGGTACGCGGTTGCACGGCGTTCGATGCGGTGACCATATCGTAATTATTCTGGTGGTTAGCGATATAGATGAAATTACCGTAATGCGCCGCTTCTTCCGGTATGCGTAATTCAACCTTCAGGCCAAACACCACTGACAGCCGACCGAAAAGACGACCAAATGTCGACACATGTCCGGGGTTTTTCGGGCTGAACAGACAGTAAATAGAGCCAAAAATACAGATCAGGATCGATAATACGACCACCACAATAAAACGAACAATGAATAGCATAGCAACCTCATTAGCCAACCGCGCCGCCAGTATAGCGATTTCGCCATAAAAAACACGGTGATTCCGTTGTCGCAAATTGGCGTTCTGGTTATCAGATAATATCGAAGGGATCAGGCGCGGCGGGATGATATAACCTCGTCCCGGCGCGAATGACTCATTCTTCACTGGCGCCGTCGCCAACCGGTTTGGGCGCATCCACATCAATACGATCGATGCGTTGCAGACCGCGCAGCAGCGTGCCTTTACGTCCGCGTTCTCCCTGATATTTCTGTAGGTCGTTAGGGCGCAGCACCAGTTTGCGTTTGCCAAAGTACAGCGTGACCGAGGCCTGCGGCGGCAATAGCAGCAGCCAGGTCAGGCGATCTTTGCCGCCGGCGAAATCCGCGGACGAAATCGACACGATCTTGTTGCCTTTGCCTTTCGACAATTGCGGCAAATCGGAAACCGGGAACAGCAGCATTCTGCCGGCGGCGGTGATCGCCATCAGCAGGTTGTCGTCGCCTTTGATTTCAATCGGCGTCAGCGCTTTCGCGTTATCCGGCAGCGTGATAATCGCTTTACCCGCACGGTTGCGCGCCACCAGATCATTGAAGGTACAGACAAAGCCGTATCCGGCATCCGAGGCCATCAACAGCGGCTGATCGTCCGCCGCCATCAGCGCCTGCTCAATCGTCGCTCCCGGCGGCGGCGTCAGTTTACCGGTCAGCGGTTCGCCCTGCCCGCGAGCGGAAGGCAGCGTGAGCGGATCAAGCGCATAACTGCGTCCGGTGGAGTCGATAAACACCACCGGCTGGTTGGTTTTCCCTTTCGCCGCGGCGCGGAAGCTATCGCCCGCCTTATAACTCAGTCCGGCGGGATCGATATCGTGTCCTTTGGCGCTGCGCACCCAGCCCATTGCCGATAACACAATCGTCACTGGCTCGGAGGGCACAAAATCGTGCTCGCTCATGGCTTTCGCTTCGCTACGCTCATGCAGCGGTGAACGACGCTCGTCGCCATAGGCCTGCGCATCCGCCTGAATTTCTTTCTTCAGCAGGTTGCTGAGCTTACGCTCTGACGCCAGCAGCGCCTGAAGCTGATCGCGCTCTTTCGCCAGATCGTCCTGCTCGCCGCGGATTTTCATCTCTTCCAGTTTGGCCAAATGACGTAATTTCAGTTCCAGAATCGCTTCGGCCTGGGTTTCGCTCAGGCTGAACTGGCGCATCAGCACCGGTTTTGGTTCATCTTCCGTGCGGATGATATGAATGACTTCATCGATATTCAGGAACGCCACCAGCAAACCTTCAAGGATATGCAGGCGCTTGAGCACTTTCTCCAACCGGTAATTCAGACGACGACGCACCGTGTCGCGACGAAATACCAGCCATTCGCTCAGGATCTCGACCAACCCTTTCACGCTGGGACGACCATCCAGACCGATCATGTTCATGTTGATGCGGTAACTTTTTTCCAAATCGGTGGTGGCGAACAGGTGGTTCATCACCTGATCGAGATCGATACGGTTGGAGCGCGGCACCAGCACCAGGCGCGTGGGGTTTTCATGATCGGATTCATCACGCAAATCTTCAATCATCGGCAGTTTCTTGGCGCGCATCTGGCTGGCTATCTGCTCCAGCACTTTGGCGCCCGAAACCTGATGAGGCAGCGCCGTGATGACCACATCGCCCTCTTCTTTCTTCCAGATCGCGCGCATGCGCACCGAACCGCGTCCATTCTGGTAAATTTTGCGCACTTCATCGCGCGGGGTAATGATTTCCGCTTCGGTGGGGAAATCAGGCCCTTGAACGTGCTGTAACAACGCATCCAGCGACGCGTTCGGTTTATCAATCAGCGTCACGGCAGCGGCGGCCACCTCACGGATATTGTGCGGCGGAATGTCCGTCGCCATACCGACCGCGATCCCCGTCGTACCGTTGAGCAGGATGTTCGGCAACCGGGCGGGCAGCATCTTCGGTTCCTGCATCGTGCCGTCAAAGTTCGGCACATAGTCGACCGTCCCCTGGCCCAGTTCGCCGAGCAGCACTTCCGCATATTTGGACAGCCGCGATTCGGTGTAACGCATGGCGGCGAATGACTTCGGATCATCCGGCGCCCCCCAGTTTCCTTGCCCATCCACCAGCGGATAGCGGTAGGAGAACGGCTGCGCCATCAATACCATCGCTTCGTAACAGGCGCTGTCGCCGTGCGGATGATATTTACCCAATACGTCACCGACGGTACGGGCGGATTTTTTGAATTTGGCGCTGGCATTCAGGCCCAGTTCCGACATGGCGTACACGATACGGCGTTGTACCGGTTTCAGACCATCGCCGATGAATGGCAATGCCCTGTCCATGATCACGTACATGGAATAATTCAGATACGCATTTTCGGTAAAGGTATGCAGCGCAAGACTTTCTACGCCGTCATGAGTCATCTCACTCATTTATCTCACTTTCCTCACATCGCGGCGCGATTATTACGCTTCCCGACACGCCATACGGCGGTATGTTTGGTGGGAATAGTACCGCAAGCGCTGTGCAAAAACACTCATGCGTTTTTTTCGCAGGCATGCCTGTCATTGCCTGCGGATGAAAGAGTGAATCGGCATGATAAATACTGGGGATTTTATATTAACCATGCTAACTATTTCACTCGTAACCATACGGTATCGACCTTAAAAAAACCGATCTGGACGCCAGCTAAAAAATTATTAATTTATTGTATTTAATTGATTTAATAACTGTTCGCTTTTTATTTCCCTGCCGTTCCCCTCTGTTTTTTAATTATGACTATACTTTAGCTTGATTAATATTAACACCTTGTTCAACAAGACGTTAATAGCCTGAAAATAACAGATTAATAGGGGTGGATATGAATATTTCGAACGAATTACATGTGGCGAAAAAAATATCATGGGGCAGTATCATCGGCGGTGTGGTGACTGTATTAGCCGTATCATTATTACTCTCCACGCTTGGTACCGGTCTGGGTTTTTCGATTGTCGATCCTCTGTCGGATGAACCCGTGGACGGCGTGGGAACCACCGTTCTGATTTGGTCAGCATTATCCATTATTGTCAGTCTGGCGGCAGGGGCGTTTATCGCCGGACGATTAGCGGCGGTAGACGGTTTGATTCATGGCTTTCTGGTCTGGGCGACGGCGCTGATTGTCGCCGCCGTGTTAGGCGGCATGTTGCTTGGCGGCGCGATAAAAGCCACCGGCAACGCGATCGGCTCAGTGGCATCGCTAACGGGTAACGTGATTTCCGGCGCGGGCTCTGCCGTGGGCGGCGGTATGCAAGGCATCGCCAATCTGGGCGGCAAGACATTTGAAAATCTTGATCTGGATACCAGTCTGCGACCGGAACAGATGACCGATGAAGTAGCCGAAGCTTTACGCAACAGTGATATTGAGTCATTGCATCCGGACTATATGCAAAAACAGTTGGAAGGAGCAAAAACCGAGATTGGCGAAGCGATAAAAGCCATTGCCGTCAACCCGGATAACAGTGACGCGATCATCCAGAGTTTGATCGAAAAACTGAAAGCCCGCGGGGAAGCATTAACGCAAGACGTGGATCGTGACAGCCTGACCAGAGCGCTGGCAGACAATACCTCCATGACGCAGGAAGAAGTGAACCGAACGGTCGATAACCTGATTGAGGCCAAGAATAAAACGGCCGAGTTGGTCAACCAACGACTGAGTGAGGCGGAAGCCCGCATTGAACAGGCCAAACAGCAGTATGCCGACATGAAGCAGAAAGCCCGCGAACAGGCGGCGGTTGCCGCTTCCGCCGCTGCGCAGGCCGCGTTCTGGTCATTCTTTGCCTTGCTGATTGGCGCGATTGTCAGCGTATTCGCCGGCTTGTGGGGGGTTAAAACCTGTAACCGGGGCCACATCGCGTAACTTACAGTAAGATCATCGTCATACCACAGGCTCCTTTCCCGGAGCCTGTTTTTTATATAAACGTTATTACATAACTGCCTTTCTTTATTACTCCGCCTGTCACCCGCGTATTACTGCTCCAAAAACGTTTTATTAAGAATAATTCATCATTATTGCAACAGGTAGTGATAATCAATATCATGTGATAATAATTATCATTCCTGCTTTTCATCATGTTTTAGCCGGTTTGTTTTCTGCCACCGCCATTCATTGCCAGAACGTTATCGCGACGACGCTGGTCGGACAGAACCCTAGCAAAGAGTATCACCATGTTAATGAATAAGAATTTAAATAAGATCCTCCTCAGTGGGATATTAACAGGCATCGCGTCAAACAGCGTGGCGGCAGAAACGCCATCCACCGCCTCCGAACCGATCGGGGACGTGATGATTGTTCACGCGCCGGAAATCGAGAAAAAAGCGGGTTCTTCGGTTGCGATAACCGCTGATGATATGCAAAAACACGGTGGAAATGACTTCGGCACTATTATGCGTTATCAACCGCTGATTAGTGCGACCGGCTCCAGCGGCGGCGCCTCTAACGGGAAAAGCGGCTTTGATCGCGGCGGTTATACGGGCTACAACATTCGCGGAATTGAGAGCAACCGCGTGGCTATCGATGCCAATGGCATCGCGTTGCCCAACGCGACCGGACGCAGCTATGCCAGCCGCGCCGGATTTAATACCTTCGGCATGGGGCGCGACTACATTGACCCTTATCTTTACGGACGCGTCGACATCGAATCCGGGGTAACCCCGGCAGAGAATGCGATCAATGCGCTGGGTGGCAGCGTGTCGTTCCGTGCGAAATCAGCCGATGATTACCTGAACGCCAACAAACGGGAATACTTTGGTTTTCAAAGCGACTACGACTCAGCCAACCGTGGCTGGCATAACGGTATTACGGCGGCGAGCGGAGATGACGAACTACGTGGCATTGTGGTGCTAAGCCGCCGTGATGGTCAGCAAACCCGCAATAATAGCGATGATATCGCGGCTTATCCGGCCAACTGGCACTCCAATGCGTTTCTGGCCTCCGGTATCTGGCAACCAAATGATGAACATCAGTTCACCGGCACGGTGGACTACTACCATAAAACCAATCACACTCGCTACGATTACTGGGGTAACCTGCCAAGCAGTAATACCATTTACGGCACGGCGCAGCAAAGCAGCCAGACCCGCCGCTGGAGCGTCAGCCTGAAAGATCGCTGGACGCCGCTCAACAATACGCTGGTCGATCTGATCGATAGCCGCATTTATTTTCAGAACAGCGAATCGCACGATAATACCTGGCTGCCCGCCACAACAGGGATCACTGCCGCTGATAGCCACCGCGTCTATTCTGATTACAATGTTAAAACCTACGGGCTGGAAACTCACATGGTGAAAAATTGGGATCGCCATGAGTTCAGTTGGGGTATCAATGCCAGTCAAACCAAAACTGAACGCCCATTCAGGCAAGATCCTAATCAAACGAGCGCCAACAACATTATGCAGCCGGAAGCGGACAGCAATAGTTATACCGTTGGCGGCTTTGTGCAGGACACGATTTCCTGGGATCTGGCCGGTCACGCATTTTCCGTCGTCCCTGCCGCGCGCGCGGTGCATCAGCGAACCAAACCGGCTAACGCCGGCAGCATGAGCGGCGATGGCAGCGTTATTAATGAATCCGACGTCAACAGATTGTACGGTAAAGCTAACAGCGATACGCAGTTCCTGCCTTCACTGAGCTTCCTGTATGACATCACGCCGAAATTGACAACCTATGTGCAATATCGCCGTGGCGCACAATTTCCCGATGCCAGCCAGCTTTATGGTAGCACCAATCTGGATGCCAACTTTGCCGGTCCTTTCCAATATGCGTTTATTGGCAACAGCGATCTCAAGACAGAAACCAGCAACAACGTAGAATGGGGATTAAAGGGAGAATTGACAGAAGGCGTGACCTTCCGCACCGCGCTGTTCTACAACACCTATAAAAACTTTATTGCCAATACCCGTTACAGCCGTAGCGCCAATCCCAATAGATTTACCAATGTTCCTAGTAATATCAATACGATATACCAGGCTGAAAATCGTGATAAAGCCTATATTTATGGCGGCGAAATCAGCAGCAAAATCAATTTCGGTACGTGGTTCCCGGCCATTGACGGGCTAAGCACCACCCTGGCGTTCGGTTACACTCAAGGACAATCCAAATCCCGCTATCTGGGCGACCGCTATATTGATCTCGATAGCGTTGCACCGATGAAAGCGGTCATCGGTATCGCCTATGACGATCCGTCCCAGCGTTACGGTGCGGCGTTGACGTCCACCTTCCAGAAAGGGAAACAGGCGCAAGACACTAACCGTCAAAACTATAACAACTCAGGTTCCCCGATTACCGTATCCACCACCGAATACATGCGTGTTCCCGGTTACGGTATGGTTGACCTGACGGCTTACTGTCGCGTGCTGCCGAACGTGAAACTGAGCGGCGGGGTGTATAACCTGACGGATCGTAAATACTGGGATTATCTGAGCAGCCGCCAGATTGAAACGACCACGGCGCAGGATCGCTATGATCAGGCACTGGCCGTGCAACCGGGCCGTACCTTCCAGCTTGGCGTTAATGTGGATTTCTGATTCAGATGCAACAAGGCGATGCCGGGGCATCGCCTTGTCATAGGGCCAGAAGTACAGGGACAAAACAGAGAAATGTTTTGCGCACCCGGCGGCAACCGGCGTTATACCTCGATTTCCGCTTCGTCGCCCTTCTCTTGCAGCCAGTTACGCCGATCTTCGGAGCGTTTTTTCGCCAGTAGCATATCCATCATCGCCATCGTTCGATCGACATCATCGTCACCAATGGTCAACTGCACCAAACGACGGGTATTCGGATCAAGCGTGGTTTCGCGTAGCTGCAACGGGTTCATTTCACCCAACCCTTTGAAACGCTGTACGTTGGGTTTGCCTTTTTTACGTTTGAGTTGTTCCAGCACGCCCGCTTTTTCCTCTTCGTCCAGCGCGTAGTAAACCTCTTTTCCCAGATCGATGCGGTATAACGGCGGCATCGCCACGTAGACATGTCCGCCGCGCACCAGCGCCCGAAAATGACGGACAAACAGAGCGCACAGCAGCGTGGCGATGTGCAGACCATCGGAGTCCGCATCCGCCAGAATACAGATCTTGCCGTAACGCAACTGGCTGAGATCGTCACTGTCAGGATCGATACCGATCGCCACCGAAATATCATGCACCTCCTGAGAGGCCAGCACTTCATCAGAAGCCACTTCCCAGGTGTTCAGGATCTTCCCCTTGAGCGGCATAATCGCCTGAAACTCGCGTTCGCGCGCCTGTTTCGCCGATCCGCCCGCGGAGTCCCCTTCCACCAGAAACAGTTCAGTACGATTCAAATCCTGCGAGGTGCAGTCCGCCAGCTTGCCGGGCAATGCCGGGCCGCTGGTCAGTTTTTTACGCACCACTTTCTTGGCCGCGCGCATACGCCGCTGAGCGCTGGAGATCGCCAGTTCAGCCAGTTGTTCCGCTGCCTGAACGTTCTGATTCAGCCACAGGCTGAACGCATCTTTCACCACGCCGGAAACAAACGCGGCGCACTGGCGTGAAGACAGACGCTCTTTGGTCTGTCCGGCGAATTGCGGCTCCTGCATTTTTACCGATAGCACATAAGCACAGCGCTCCCAGATATCGTCGGCGCTCAGCTTCACCCCGCGCGGCAGAATATTGCGGAATTCACAGAACTCGCGCATCGCATCCAGCAACCCCTGACGCAGGCCGTTAACGTGCGTGCCGCCCATCGGCGTGGGGATCAGGTTAACGTAGCTTTCCGTGAGCAGGTCGCCGCCTTCCGGCAGCCACAGCAACGCCCAGTCCACCGCTTCGGTATCGCCGGCGATGGCGCCCAGAAACGGTTTTTCCGGCAGAGTAATCAAACCATTTACCGCTTCACACAGGTAATCGTTCAGACCATCCTGATAGCACCAGCGCTGTTCGGTGTTGTTGACCTTGTCCTTGAAAACGATCTCGACGCCGGGACACAGAACCGCTTTGGCTTTCAACAAGTGCGTCAGGCGCGATACCGAAAAGCGCGCACTATCGAAAAATTTCGCATCCGGCCAGAAATGTACCCGCGTACCGGTATTACGGCGGCCACAGGTTCCGGTTACCGTGAGATCCTGCACTTTGTCGCCGTTTTCAAACGCCATGTCATAGACTTGCCCGTCGCGTCGAACCGTCACCTCCACGCGCGATGACAGGGCGTTAACCACGGAAATCCCCACGCCATGCAAACCGCCGGAGAACTGGTAGTTTTTGTTGGAGAACTTGCCGCCGGCGTGCAACCGGCACAGAATCAATTCAATAGCCAGCACCCCTTCTTCCGGGTGGATATCCACCGGCATACCGCGACCATCATCAATAACTTCCAGCGACTGATCGTCATGCAAAATCACATCGATACGCCGCGCATGTCCCGCCAATGCCTCATCGACGCTGTTATCTATCACCTCTTGTCCCAGATGATTAGGGCGTGTGGTATCGGTATACATGCCCGGACGACGGCGCACCGGCTCCAGTCCGCTGAGTACTTCAATCGCATCAGCGTTATAGCTTGATTGAGTCATGGTTTGAATTAATTCTTTGTTTTAAAAAGATTATTTACAGGATCGTTTAAATGAAATCCGCGGTGATCTGATCAGTCTGCCGTAAAGCCCAGAAAATTCACTATGGGCGCAAAAAAGTGCTCAAATCCGAAAAAGGCATGATTGCCTCCCGATTCCACTGTTTGACGACAATTCGTGTAATAGGCGACCGCCTGGCGATAGTCCAGAACTTCATCCCCGGTCTGAAGCAACAACCAGAGCAAATCCGGCCATTCCAGCGGTTCAACCTGCATCACTTTCAGATCGTAAACGTGCCGTGACTCTAGCACATATTGCTCGCCTGTGTAGGGGTTCTGATATTCGCCCAAATGGTCGAGCAACAGTTCAAACGGTCTGACGGCCGGATTCACCACAACCGCAGGCAGAGTGAAGCACTGGGACAACCAGGTGGCATAATAACCACCGAGCGAGGAGCCAACAATGCCCAGCGGATGTCCGGCGCGCGCCATCACCAGCGATTCCATCAACTCGGCCGCTTGCGCCGGGTAAGGCGGAAGTTGCGGGATCAACATGTCAATCTCAGGGTGGCGGCTTGCCAGCCAGTGCTTAAGCGCGATGGCTTTCGCCGAATCGGGCGTGCTGTTAAAGCCGTGAAGATAAAGTAAAGTCGGCATTAATACCCGTCCGAATTCATATCCGGCAAAAATTCATTCCCCGACAGACGATACACCGTCGTCTCCAGACGACCATCCGGCATCAGATCCAGATAACGCCAGCCGGGTGCGACATCATCAATGGTGAAATTGGTGCAGTGTGGTTTGAACTGCACGCAAGTCGACGGCGTCGCCAACAGACGGCGGCCATGCCAATCGAGATCCATTTCCTGGTGGATATGCCCGCACAGAATGGTATTCACCCGCGGGTAGCGCTCCAGCACCGCGTCCAGATGGTGCGCATTACGCAAGCTGTGCTGGTCAAGCCAGGTGCAGCCGGAAGGAGAAGGATGATGATGCAGTAAAAGCAGGGTATAGCGATCGGGCTGACTTTGCAGGCAACGTTCCAGCCACTCAAGCTGATAATCGCTCAGTTCGCCATGCGGCACGCCAAAGACCTGACTATCAAGCAGCACGATCTGCCATTTATCGCCGACCAGCACATGCTTGGAAGGCGCAATCCCCGCTTGCGCCAACGCATCCACCATGGCGGG
Source organism: Brenneria salicis ATCC 15712 = DSM 30166 (assembly GCF_003315515.1). Taxonomy (GTDB): domain Bacteria; phylum Pseudomonadota; class Gammaproteobacteria; order Enterobacterales; family Enterobacteriaceae; genus Brenneria; species Brenneria salicis. Next base: position 64,596 of record NZ_QNRY01000005.1, read on the forward strand.
TTGAAAATCATGATTGCCCGGCAACCACACGCAAGGCGCGACCAGTTGCCGGATACCGCGCGCAAAGTGATGATAGGCTTCAAGCGAGTGATCCTGCGCCAGATCGCCCGTCGCGACGATCAAATCGAATGCGCCCTGCTGGGCTTTTATGGCATTCAGCACCGCGTGATAGCTGCGATAAGTGTTAATACCAAGCAATGTTTCATGCTCACCGGCAAACAGGTGGGTATCTGTTATCTGTAAAATCCTGATTCTGGCCCCACTCGCCACAGGAAGTGTCAACAGGCTTTCCAAATGGTGTCCTTGGTTACTTAAATCTGTCTATATCCGCCATCTTTCAAGTCGCAAAGACATTGGCTTCCCGCGCTTTGAAATCTATTGGGTATCAAAAACCGGAATCGACATCGAACCATACGCCAAACAATATCTTAGCCAATCAGCAAGAAACTGATTAATTTGATGCTTTTCGTCACGTTGATGTAACTTGTTATTCGGATAATCATAACGCGCTTTGAAACGGAAGATCTGCTGACTGGCACACACTTCCGCAACCAGCGCGTCATGATACAGCCTGACCGTCATCATTGGCAGGCTCCAGTAGCTTACCGTCGGCGCGGTCTGCTTAATTTCAACCAGCGAAGTATAACGGGTAGACTCAAGGATCGTTAAACGATAGACCGCATGATTAACGTGATAAACCGCGGTTTCACCGACTTCGTCAATACGGGGCAGCAAACGCCGTAATTGCATAAAATTGGTTTCGCATAACCTCATCATTGCCGGGAAATCCGGGGTATAACGCTTCATAAATTCAATCCACCCACGCGTTTCTCAGTTTCTCATGGTGCAACGCCAACCATTGCAAGGCAATGACAGACGCTGCGTTATCAATAATTCCTTGCTCAACCCATTGATAGCTCTGCTCGCGGCTGACGACATGCACGCGAATATCTTCATTTTCTTCCGCCAGACCGTGAATGCCGATCGCTGTGCGGGTATCCACCTCGCCTACCATAACAGCCAGGCGCTCACTGGTGCCACCCGGACTGGCAAGATAGCTGATTACCGGTTGGCAGCGCTTCACCGTCAGCCCGGCTTCCTCAAGGGCTTCACGCCGGGCAACCTCTTCCAGACTCTCGCCCGGTTCAATCATGCCAGCCACCAACTCAAACAACCAGGGGGAAGCGCTGGTGTCATAGGCGGCGATACGAATCTGCTCGATCAAGACAACTTCATCCCGTACAGGATCATACGGCAACAGAACTACCGCGTGACCACGCTCAAAAATCTCGCGGTTCACCTCGCCGCTCATTTCACCATTAAACAAACGGTGGCGAAAACGATAGCGTTGCAATGAAAAAAAACCGCTGTATAGCGTTTCACGTGCAATAATTTCCACATCATCTTTCGTAAACGTAACCGGACCAGAGACTGAAGACCCCATGACTAAACTCCTGTTATGAGTGATTGACGGTATCCGGTATTGTAGGTCGGAAATCCTTGTCATTATACTCATCGTTGTTTTGGCGGATTTGTTTTTGATAGCTTCGTTTGTGGTAGATTTATCATCTCTCAGCCCGTTTTTTGTGCAGACTGATGATAACGGGCGTTCTGAGTCAGTCGCGTGTATCCTGCAAAACGCACCGTTCAGGTCTGAATCGTCAATAACATTAACCGGTTCGGACAGCATCCACAGCAAGATGGCACGTTCAGCTACCTTATCCTATTGGCAGATTCTGATAGAATCGACAATTATTCGTCTTTAGATAGCGCAACCATAGCGACATTGCGGCACAACAAGGAATGCAAATGAAGAAATTGCTCCCTCTTCTCATTGGTTTGAGCCTGGGCAGCTTTAGTGTCATGGGCCATGCGGAAAATCTCTTACAGATTTATCAGCAAGCAAAAAACACCAATCCTGATTTACGCAGCGCCGCAGCCGTTCGCGATGCCGCGTTTGAAAAAATCAATGAGGCGCGTAGTCCATTGCTGCCGCAGTTGGGACTGGGCGCTGATTATACCTACAACAACGGTTATCGCGACAACAATGGCGTGGACAGCGATGTGAAAAGCGCGTCATTGCAGTTGACGCAGACCTTGTTCGACATGTCCAAATGGCGCGCGCTGACGTTACAGGAAAAGCAGGCGGGCATTGAGGATGTCACTTATCAAAGCGCGCAACAGGCGTTGATTCTGAACACCGCCACCGCCTATTTCAATGTGCTGCGTGCGATTGATTCGCTGTCCTACACCAACGCCCAGAAACAGGCGATTTACCGCCAGTTGGATCAGACCACGCAACGCTTCAATGTCGGCCTGGTCGCCATTACCGACGTCCAGAACGCGCGTGCGCAATATGACAGCGTGCTGGCGAATGAAGTGCTGGCGCGTAATACGCTGGATAATGCGCTGGAATCCCTGCGTCAGGTTACCGGGAATTTTTACCCGCAGTTGGCGGGGCTGAATATTGAACGTTTCTCGACGCAGCAGCCAGGGCAGGTGAATAACCTGTTGAAAGAAGCTGAAAACCGCAACCTGGATCTGTTATCGGCTCGTTTAAGTCAGGATTTGGCGCGTGAGCAGATCCGTCAGGCGCAGACCGGCCATATGCCGACGTTGGATCTGACTGCATCGACAAGCCTCAGCGATACTCGCTATTCCGGTTCTCAGACACGCAACAGTAATCAGTTCAATGACAGCGACGCCGGTCAAAACCAGGTCGGCATCAATTTCACGCTGCCGCTATACAGCGGCGGCGCCACCAGTTCACAGGTAAAACAGGCGCAGCACAGTTTCGTCAGCGCCAGCGAACTGCTGGAAAGCGCTCACCGCTCAGTGGTACAGACTGTGCGCTCATCGTTTAACAACATCTCCGCCTCTATCAGCAGCATCAATGCTTACAAACAGGCTGAAGTGTCCGCGCAAAGCTCGCTGGATGCGATGGAAGCCGGCTATCAGGTCGGCACCCGCACGATTGTCGATGTGCTGGACGCCACCACCACGCTATATAACGCCAAACAGCAGCTTTCCAGCGCGCGTTATGACTACCTGATCAATCAGTTAAACATTAAATCCGCGCTAGGTACGCTTAATGAAAGCGATCTGCAAGCGCTGAACGCCGCGTTAGGTCAACTGGTGTCGACCACGCCGCCGGTCACCGACAGCGACAGCGGCGCGTCGCTCGCCAACACGACCTCCGCATCGTCGGCGCCGCTTCAGTAAACTTAACGCTCAGGGGAACATGTTGTTCCCCTGTTCATTCCCGTCAGGCCGAAAACGCAAAACGCCGCACAACGGAATGTATAGCAACGTAAAGAGTCGCTCAGTTACGGCCATTGGCGCTTTAAATTCCATCAACCTTCCCCTATTCTTAGCCCACAAGTTGGTTATTCGGCATGACGCCTTTTCTCTGGGATTAACACGATGAAACGTACAAAAGATATTAATCAGGAAACTTTCCGTAAGGGATGGCGGACATACCGTCTGGCGCCTGTCGCATTAGCGGTCAGTGCGGTATTTATTTTGGCCGGTTGCGAACAGGCTGATGAAACCGTGTCTTTGTATCAGAATGCCGACGACTGCTCCGCCGCCAATCCATCCATGAGCGAACAATGCACTACAGCTTACAATAACGCCTTGAAAGAAGCGGAGAAAACCGCGCCCAAATACGCGACCCGCGAAGACTGCGTAGCCGAGTTTGGCGAAGCGCAGTGTACGCAGACACCGGCTCCCGCGCAGGCGGGCATGACCGCGGAACCGCAACAAAGCGGCAGCTTCTGGATGCCGCTGATGGCTGGCTACATGATGGGCCGGATGATGGGCGGCGGCGCGGGTTTTGCCCAGCAACCGCTGTTTACCTCAAAATCGCCGACCAGTCCGGCGAACGGCAAGTTTGTCGATGCCACTGGCCGGAACTATGGCAATGCCACCACCGGTCGCGCCATTAGCGTCCCCAAAACGGCGCTGACGCCTAAACCGGCAACTACATCCACTGTTACGCGTGGCGGCTTCGGTGAAACCGTCGCCAAACAGACCAGTATGCAGCGCAGCAGCGCCAGTTCATCCTCCCGCAGCATGGGTGGTTGAGGACATAGTTGATGAAGCGGATTGAGATTCAGGAACGTCCTGACTGGCGTGAAAAAGCGACCGAGTTCGGCTTTCGTTTTCATACCATGTATGACGAGGCTTACTGGAGCGAAGAGGCTTACTACCAGTTTACGCTGGCTCAAATCGAAGAGCTTGAAGACACCACGGCGGAACTACACCAGATGTGTCTGCAAGTGGTGGATAAGGTCGTCAACAGTGAACAACTGCTAACGAAATTTCGCATACCCAAACATACCTGGGATTTTGTCAGAACCTCATGGCGCACCCACCAGCCTTCGTTGTATTCACGCCTCGATCTGGCTTATGACGGCCAGACGCCGGCCAAACTGCTGGAGAATAATGCCGATACGCCGACGTCACTGTACGAATCGGCGTTTTTCCAGTGGTTGTGGCTGGAAGATCAGATCAAGTCGGGACAGTTGCCGCCAACCGCCGATCAGTACAACAGTATTCAGGAAAAACTGATCGAGCGTTTCGAAGATCTGAAGCTCAACCATGGCTTCGGATTGATGCATTTCGCCTGCTGTCAGGATACCGAGGAAGATCGCGGTACAGTGCAATATCTTCAGGATTGCGCGCTGGAAGCCGGTCTGCCAAGCGAATTCCTGTACATGGAAGAGATCGGACTTGGTGAGAAAGGCCAGTTTACCGATCTGGAAAATCAGGTTATCAGCAACCTGTTCAAGCTGTATCCGTGGGAGTTCATGCTGCGGGAAATATTCTCCACCAAGCTTGAAGACGCCGGGGTTCGCTGGCTGGAGCCCGCGTGGAAGAGCATTATCTCCAATAAAGCACTGCTGCCGATGCTATGGGAAATGTTCCCGAATCATCCTAACCTGCTTCCCGCTTATTTTGCCGAAGATGATCATCCCGTGCTGGAAAACTACGTCATCAAGCCGCTGTTTTCGCGTGAAGGCGCCAACATTCAAATAGTAGAAAACGGTAAGGAAATTGCTTCGGTGGGCGGCCCTTACGGTGAAGAGGGAAAAATCATTCAGCAATATCATCCACTACCGAAATTCGGCGACAGCTATACGCTGATCGGCAGTTGGCTTATCAATGATCAACCCTGCGGCATCGGCATGCGCGAAGATCGTCAACTGATTACCCAGAATCTGTCACGTTTCTATCCGCATATCATTCTGGATTGATAGCTGTAAATTACATACCCTAAATAATTCGAGTTGCAGGAAGGCGGCAAGCGAAGGAAAAATTCGTCGGGAACGAATTTGACCAGCCAACGGCTAGCCTCCGGTGAGAGACAGGATGTCTTTCATTTAATCCCGGTGAGCTTACACCAGTAAGTGATTCGGGTGAATGAGCGCAGCCAACGCACCTGCACCTTGAAGTATGACGGGTATAGGCACGGTCTTAACAACCGTGCCTCTGTCCGCATAACGCGCTTATCCCACCTGCACCGACAACATGCTTATCGAACCCATATCAAGGCCATCGATCGGGATAGTGATAGCCTCTTTGCCATCCCAACCGCCCAGTACATAAAGTAACGGCAGAAAGTGATCCGGCGTCGGATTGGATAATGCCGCGCCTTCATGCTGCATAAAGTTTACCAGCGGATGATCGTCGCCCTGATACGTCAGATTATCTCGTACAAACTGATTGAACGACACCGCCCACGGATAGGGTTCTCCGCCGCCATCCCATTTAATCATGCGCAGATTATGCACCACGTTGCCGCTGGCGACGATCATGAAACCTTCATCACGCAACGTAGCCAGTTTACGCCCCAGTTCATAGTGATGCGCGGCAGGCTTCGTACCATCCACGCTGAGTTGCACAACCGGGATATCCGCATTGGGATACATCTTGATCAACACGCCCCAGGAACCGTGATCAAATCCCCATTGGCTCTGATCGGCGACAACGGGATACGGCGCCAGCACCTGCTGGATCTTCGCCGCCAATTCAGGCGAACCCGGCGCAGGATACTGCGTATCAAACAGCGCCTGCGGGAAACCGCCGAAATCATGAATGGTTCTCGGTTTTTCCATGGCGGTCACGGCGGTACCGCGCGTATACCAATGGGCTGACACGGCAATGATGGCTTTTGGCCGCGGCAATGATTCGCCCAGAGCTTGCCATGCTTGCGTATATGGGTTGTTCTCAAACACATTCATCGGGCTACCATGGCCGAGGAACAGTGCGGGCATCCGGGAAGTGTTGCTCATAAGAATATCCTCAGAAAAAATATTAATGTGTGCCATCGCACGTTATGAAAGCTACTTTACCCCCTTTGCGCCGCAGATAAAGCCGGATATCTGTGATGGAGAGATTCAATAAATTTGAAGGGATGACAGCGGATAAAAGACACCGGACATAAGCCATAAAATCAACGTTATCCTTTCGCCAAACGAATATGACATTAGATGGAAAATTGCTGTGCGGCAGGTGTCCTGATTTCGTGATTCACTATATAAAACCGGCGATGGCATAATGTTATAAACAGACTTGAATATATGAAAGCGTGTATGGCTATTTTTATACTGGGCTCAAGTGCTAATTTCTTGCTCTTTTAGTGTCAGGCGTATCAGAAAAACTGCTGCTTCCCGTGTCGCTATCGTCGCCCTCTCCATCACTATATAGCGGCTCCGTACTGAAATAAATATTATCGGGCGTCATCAAAAGATTGACATATTCTCCGGAATAAATATCTTCCCAAATACTGGTGTGAAGGCGAACACCCTTAATGTTAAATTGCTGACGCAAGGATAGCAGTTCTCTTTCCGCACTCAATGATCCCAAATCCGGGTCTGCTGACATAGCGCCACCAACGAGGTACATTTTTGCATTACCGGCCCCCTTTTCATCCATTTTGCTTCTCAATAACTGCAACGCGGCGGCAGGCTCTGACCTTACCCCGGTATAGTGACATACCCCCATGATAGTTTCATTTCTGCTATTGAGGCCGCGCGCGCAAATTCCGATACATTTGGAAAGACCTGACGTTCCTATATAATCGAAATTATCTCTTGAAGCATTAATGACTTCACATTCATCGAGATCTATATCTTTTACTTTCTTCCCTTCCATAATGCTGGCTGGTGGCGTATTAACTTCCTGTATCTCTCTGGAAGAAAATAAGTCTGCATATTGTCTTTCAAGTTGCTTAAAAGGCGCTATGGCTCGTGCCGTCAGCCGCGACGAATCAGATGAGCTCCCGCTACAAGGTACGGCGTCAGGATGGTCGTTAAGGCCATCCACGGAGTCATACGCGGTATATCTCCAGGGATTGGTTATGGTGAGATCAATTGGCATCTTTTGTATCCTTATGTTGGTTTAATTTATTACTGCAATAATTATTTTTCATGAGGCCAATGGATATTCTAAAGAATGTTGCTTGTAACAAGGCGGCAAACTCGGAAATATCCAGGAACTTAATCTAACTAAGCGGCTGAGTGAGCGTGTTCGGCCATTATAGATGCGACGGGTAGTATATAAATTAAATACGCTAAGACATATTAATCGGAAGCATCAGCCTCATAATGGATATCAGTGTGTAGGAAAAACGTTCTTTTAGTTCCCTGAGTACGACGACGGTCAGGTTCGTTGCAAAGCGGCGACAAACTACTGCGGAATATAAGGGAAAGGCAACAACCGTTGGCATATCTCATCTTGCTGTTGAGCACCTGAGGAGACTGTAATTTAAATTGTGTAACTGCCTGTTTTTGATATCTTCACTCCGATAACGGAGACAGGTCATTATTGACGAAAAAAAACTTAAAGCCCTTGCGACTGAACTGGCTAAAGGCCTTAAAACCGAAGCCGATATCTCCGCAAGGCTATCTATCTACACCACGAATGCCATCAAATCGCTGCACAGCGTGCTCCGGCAGGCGATAAAGAAACGCAAAGTGCTCCCGACGGATGACTCAGTACGGAAAGTAATTTATCTGGCAATCCAATCGGCTTCAAAAAATGGAATATGCCGATCCAGAACTGGCAACTGGCGATGAGCCGTTTTATTATCGAATTCGGTGACCGCCTGAGCGATCACCTTTAAAACTGTGCAGTTACACAGAATTACGGACAGGTTCCTGATTGATTCACTACATAAAACGCGATTGCACAATTTTATCAACAGGTTCTGAATATATGAAGGCATGTGTGGATATTTTTATATCTGGACTCAAGTGCTAATTTCTTGCTCTTTTAGCGTCAGGTGTATTAGATGAACTGCTACTCCCCGCATCACTACCGTAGCCATCGTCATATAGTTCCTCTGTGCTATAATAAATCTTATCAGGCGTCATCACAAGATTGACATGTTCATCGGCATAAATATCTTCACAAATACTGGTATGAAGACGAACACCTTGAATATTAAATTGCTGACGCAAGGATAGCAGTTCTCTTTCCGCACTCAATGAACTCAAATCCGGGTCTGCCGACATAGCGCCACCGACGAGGTACATTTTTGCATTACCCGCTCCCTTTTCATCCATTTTGCTTCTCAATAATTGCATCGCATCGGCAGGTTCTGTCTCTACCCCTGTATAGTGACATAACCCCATAATGGTTTCATTTCTGCTATTGAGGCCACGCGCGCAAATTCCGATACATGTTGAAAGGCCTGACGTTCCTATATAGTCGAAATTATCTTTTGAGGCATTAATGACTTCACATTCATCAAGGTTAACCACTTTTATTCTCTTTCCTTCCATAACTCTTGCAGGAAGTTCATTAACTTCCTGTATCTCTCTGGAAGAAAATAAGTCTGCATACTGTCTTTCGAGTTGCTTAAAAGGCGCCATGTCTCTTGCCGACAGACGCGGCGAATCAGATGAGCTCCCGCTACAAGGTACGGCATCAGGATGGTCGTTAATTCCATCCACGGAATCATACGCGGTATATCTCAAGGCATTGGTTATGGTGAGATAAGTTGGCATATTTTATATCCTCATGTTGATTTGATTTATTACTAGACTGATTATTTTTCATGAGGCCAATATATGTTCCAAATAATTTTAATGGTAGCAACGCGACAAACTCGGAAACCATCAGGAACTTATCTAGCTAAATAACTGGGTGAGAGTTTACAGCCAATATATCTGCGGTGAGTATATAAATTAAATACGCAAGGCATGTTAATTGGAAGCATCAGCCTCATAATGGATATAAATATGTGGGAAAAACGTTCTTTTAGTTCCCTGAGTACGACGACGCTCAGGTTCGTTGCTAAGTGACGACAAATAACAGCGAAATATATGGGGGAGGCAACAACCGTTGGTGTATCTCATATTGCTTTTGAGCTCCTGAGATACACCAACGTATTGTTGTTTTTAATAAGTTGGAGTTGACCGTTAAGCCGGGTTCTGTCGTGGACAGTCATTCATCTAGGCCAGCAATCGCTCACTGGCTCAAGCAGCCTACCCGGGTTCAGTACGGGCCGTACCATGTGAACCCCTATTTGGCCTTGCTCCGGGTGGAGTTTACCGTGCCGCGAACTGTTGCCAGCCGCGCGGTGCGCTCTTACCGCACCCTTTCACCCTTACCTGATCCCGCTTAAGCGCGGGCCATCGGCGGTTTGCTCTCTGTTGCACTAGTCGTAGGCTTGCACCTCCCAGGCGTTACCTGGCACCCTGCCCTATGGAGCCCGGACTTTCCTCCCCTTCATCTGTCTCCCCCGAAAGGGACGGCAATGAAGCGGCGACTGTCTGGTCAACTCCGGCGCTGATAATAGGACAAAATGCCCTACTTGTCATCCTCAGATTCATTGCCCTCGCCGTCTTGTTCCAGCGCATAGCGATAAAGCGCGTTTTTCTTCACGCCATGAATTTCCGCCGCCAGCGCCGCGGCCTTTTTCAATGGTAGTTCCGAGCGCAATAAAGCCAGCGTGTGCAAGGCTGCGGCAGGCAGTTCGCGCTCATCCGCCTGATGCCCTTCCACGATCAGCACCATCTCGCCTTTACGACGATTCTCATCTTCTTTCACCCAGGCCAGCAGTTCGCCCACTGGCGCGCCCTGAATCGACTCCCAGGTTTTGGTGATTTCCCGCGCCAGCACCACATAACGTTGCGCGCCCATCACCTCAACCATGTCCTGCAAGCTATCCAGCAACCGATGCGTTGATTCGTAAAAAATCAGCGTGCGCAGTTCTTCCAACAGTGCGCGCAACACATCTTTTCGCGCTTTGGTTTTGGCGGGCAGAAAACCTTCATAGCAAAACCGATCGGAGGGCAGTCCGGCTGCCGACAGCGCGGTAATCGCCGCACAAGCGCCCGGCAATGGAACAATGCGGATACCGGCTTCACGGCAGCGTCTGACCAGATGATAGCCGGGATCGTTAATCAGCGGCGTACCCGCATCGGAAACCAGCGCAATACTTTGTCCAGACTGCAACTTCGCCAGCAATGTGTCTGCTTTCTGCTGTTCATTATGATCATGTAATGCGAACAGCCGCGCGTTAATAGCAAAATGTTGTAACAGCAAGCCGGTATGACGGGTATCCTCAGCGGCAATTAAATCGACACGCTGCAACACCGCCAACGCCCGCTGAGTAATATCGCCCAGATTGCCTATCGGCGTAGGGACAATGTAGAGGGTGGATGCAGAAATGTCTGCTTGTTGGTCTTGATTCATTGTTTCATCCGGGTTGCCGATTTAATATTGAGCATCTTTAAAAAAAACCACTGGATACAGTATGCCTCCCTTTCATTTCGTCCGTACCCAGGCAGGGCGCGTCATCCCTGTTTTGTTAGCGGCACTGTTTCTTGCAGGCTGTCCAAGTCAGGCGCCGCAAAGCCCGCCCCCTGAAGTGCAAGGCCCGGCGGATGCTTCCTCTGATTATTATCTGCAACAGATGCAGCAGAGCGGCGATAATAACAAGGCTGACTGGCAATTACTTGCGATTCGTTCCTTGCTTCAGGAAGGCAAAGTGCCGCAGGCAAGCCAGCAGTTTAACGCATTACCTGAAAAATTAAGCGATACGCAGCAGCGCGAGCAGCAATTACTCAGCGCAGAACTGTCCGCCGCACAAAATAACCTGGATGCAACGAATGCCGCCTTAAGTCGGCTGGACGTCAATTCACTCAGCGAAGCACAGCAGCGTCGTTACTATCAGGCGCAGATTAACGCCAATCAGGGGCGTCCTTCCATCACGCTGCTGCGCGCCTATATCGCTCAGGAGCCGTTGCTGCAAGGAGAGGAACGCCAGTCAAATCTTGATCAAACCTGGCAGGCGCTGGCGCAAATGGGCCCGCAGGAATCGGGGTCGTTGCTGATCAATGCCAATGAAAACACACTGGCCGGTTGGGTGGATTTGCTGAATACTTATCAGAATAACCGCCAGTCTGCCGATCAGTTAAAAGCGTCGATTCTGGACTGGCAGACCCGCTATCCGCATCATCCAGCCGCGAAAACCCTGCCGTCACAGTTGAATCAGGTGCTGGACTTCCAACAGGGCGCGGTTGAAAGCATCGCCTTGTTGCTGCCGCTGAGCGGCCAGGCGCAAGTGTTTGCCAACGCTATTCAACAGGGATTCAACGCGGCAAAAAACGGTCAGGAGACAATGGCCGCCGTCCCTTCGCCTGCGGAGGAGCAAAACGAGGCGGTTGATCCCAATGTCGCTGCCGATGTGGATGATCAGACCACGCTTTCACAGCCTGAATACAGCGAGCAGATTGCCCCGGCCCCGGTTGAGCGGCAGGCTTCCCCCGCCAATTTGGTCAGTTCGCTGCCGGTGAAAGTCTATGACACCTCATCGCAACCGTTGGCCAATGTACTGGCGCAGGCGCAACAGGACGGCGCCTCGCTGATCATTGGGCCGTTGCTGAAAAACGAAGTGGAACAGTTAGCCAGCCAACAATCTCCGCTTAACATTCTGGCGCTTAACCAACCGGAGCATGTGCAGAACATGCCCAACATCTGCTATTTCGCGCTGTCGCCAGAAGATGAAGCCCGCGATGCCGCGAAATTCATCCGGCAGCAAGGCAAGCAACAGGCGCTGCTGCTGGTGCCGCGCGGCAATCTGGGCGACCGTATCGTGGACGCATTCGCACAGGCATGGACTGAACAAGGCGGCGCCAGCCCATTACAGCAACGCTTTGGCAGCGCCTCTGAGTTAAAACAAGCCATTAATAGCGGCGCCGGACTGAGCCTGAGCGGTCAGCCCGTCAATCCCGCGTCAGCACAGACCCAACCGGGCACCACTGTCGCCGGTTTGACTATTCCCGCGCAAGTGCAACCCACGGTAAGCGAGTCCGTCAGCGGTAACATCGATGCGGTCTACATCATCGCCATACCGGAAGAGTTGTCGTTAATCAAACCGATGATCGACATGCGCACCAACTCGCGTTCACGGCCTGCGCTATATGCCAGTTCACGCAGTTTCCAGGCGGGCAGCGGTCCCGATTTCCGCCTGGAAATGGAAGGGTTGCAGTTCAGCGACATTCCGCTGCTGGCTGGCGCCAACCCTGCGTTGATGCAACAGGTAAGCAGCCAGTTCAAAAATGACTACTCATTGGTTCGCTTATACGCCATGGGGATGGACGCCTGGACTCTCGCCAGCCAGTTTGGTGAAATGCGTCAGATCTCTGGACATCAGATTGCCGGCGCCACCGGGAAACTGAGTTCCACACAGGATTGTACGATCAATCGTCAACTGACCTGGCTGCAATATCGTCAGGGACAACTGGTTCCTGCATCCTGAACCAGCGAGCAACAGGCGCCCGCTATGAGCAGCAGGCCCGGCGTTATCTTGAACGCGCCGGTTTGATCTTCATGGCGGAAAATGTCACGTTGCGCGGCGGCGAACTCGATTTAGTCATGCGCGACCAACAAACCTGGGTGTTTGTGGAAGTGCGATATCGACGAAATGCCGACTTCGGTGGCGCAGCCGCCAGCGTCACCCTCCGTAAACAGCGGCGGCTGCTACATGCCGCCGCTGTCTGGCTGGCCCAACGCGGCGCCAGCTTTGATACGGTGGACTGCCGTTTCGATGTGCTGGCCATTACGGGTGACGAGTTTATCTGGCTCCCAAATGCCTTTAATGCGCAGGGATGAACCGCGCTTCATGGATTTCAATTAAAGTAGGTTAATTCATCGTGCTGGATAGAATAAAAGTTTGTTTTACCGAGAGCATTCAAACGCAGATCGCGGCGGCGGAAGCCCTGCCCGACGCCATCTCCCGCGCGGCGGTCGTACTCGTGCAGTGTCTGCTGAATGGCAACAAAATTCTGTGCTGCGGCAACGGCACATCGGCAGCCAACGCACAACATTTTACCGCCAGCATGATCAATCGCTTTGAAGCCGATCGCCCCAGTTTACCGGCCATTGCACTTAATGCCGATAACGTGGTCTTAACTGCGATAGCCAATGATCGACTACATGAAGAGATCTACGCAAAACAGGTTCGGGCGTTAGGACAAGCTGGCGACGTGCTACTGGCGATCTCGACGCGGGGAAATAGCCGTGACATTGTCAAGGCCGTGGAAGCGGCGGTAACCCGCGATATGACCATCGTCGCACTGACAGGTTATGATGGCGGCGAACTCGCTGGCCTGCTTGGTCCACAGGATGTGGAAATACGCATTCCTTCCCACCGCAGCGCCCGTATTCAGGAAATGCACATGCTGACCGTAAACTGCCTGTGCGATTTGATTGATAACACCCTTTTCCCACACCAGAACGATTAAGGAGCACTACATGAGGATATGTTCTGCATTTGCCGTGCTGTCTATCGCCCTGCTGCTACAAGGCTGTGTCGGGGTTGTTGCCGTAGGCAGCGCCGTTGCAACCAAAACAGCAATTGACCCGCGCACCGTCGGGACTCAGGTTGACGACGGTACGCTGGAGGTTCGCGTCGCGAATGCAATCAGTAAAGATGAGCAGTTGAAAAAAGATGCACGTATCGTCGCGACCGCTTATCAAGGGAAAGTATTGCTGACGGGACAGGCCCCAACCACAGAGCTCGCCAATCGCGCCAAACAGATTGCTCTCGGCGTGGAAGGCGCTTCCGAAGTGTATAACGAAATCCGTCAAGGCACGCCGGTCACGCTGGGAACAGCCTCGATGGATACCTGGATCACCACCAAAGTTCGCTCTCAGATCCTGGCGAGCGACACGGTCAAATCATCCAACGTGAAGGTCAACACCGAAAACGGTGAAGTCTTCCTGTTAGGTCTGGTGACTCAGCGTGAAGGCGCATCAGCAGCGGAAATCGCCAGTAAAGTCAGCGGCGTGAAACACGTCACCACTGCCTTTACCTATCTGCAATAACCGCGCTTCTTTCACAAAACCTCAAACCTCAACCTCTGATGTCGCCGTCAGCGGTTGAGGTTTCAAACAATGTTCAAACAATGGTGCTGACACGCCATGCTCTCAGGCATCAAGAAACGGCTCACCTCGCTTTCACTTCCAATCTAAGGCAAACCCCTCACATTGTCCGTGATCGGGCCGCCAGCCGTCGCTGAGGCCCAAATAACCGCACTTAACGTTACTGAGTACCGTTACTCTTCTCTGTATCAGGCCGGGATTGAAATCTGCCATGCGCGCCAGCCGGGTTTAGTTCAGCAATCCATTAGCGCGCAAAAACGATTCTCCGCCAATCTGCCGTATCTGACGTAAAATCCATTGCTGGCGCTGAATCACATAGCCGGAAGGCGCGTTCACCCGAAAACGAATCGGGTTTGGCAATACCGCCGCCAGCAATGCCGCCTCACTTGCGGTTAACCGATCGGCTGACTTATTGAAATAATGATTAGTCGCCGCTTCCACACCAAACAGGCCGGGGCCGAATTCGGCGATATTCAGATAGACGGTTAAAATGCGCTGTTTGGTCCAGACCAGTTCCACGCCGGCGGTAAGTCCGGCTTCAAGACCTTTGCGCAGCCAACTGCGGCCATCCCACAGGAACAGATTCTTCACCGTCTGTTGAGAAAGCGTTGATGCGCCGCGGATCCGCTGCGTATTGCGCTCGTTATGTTTTAATGCCGAATTGATGGCATCCAGATCAAATCCCCAATGCTGCCGGAATTTCTGATCTTCGGCAGCGATAACCGCCAGCGCCATCACCGGCGCAATTTCATCCATCGAGGCCCACGTCGAGCGAGCGACATAGCGAAAATCGCCGCTTAGCCAGGCGCTGAGTTGACGATCAATCATTACAGCCGAAAACGGCACCGGCAGAAACGAGAACAGCGCAATGCCGGCCAGCCACAGCCCCAATACCGTCAGCAGACCCCGAACAACCAGACGCTTAAGGCGCATCAGCAAGCCTATGCCGCGTCGTTTAAATATCATTCAATAAAATCCAGTACACGTGATACCAGCTTATCAATCCCCTGCGCCGCTTCACTGATCGAGTTGGCCAGCATGTAGGCAGGCGTCGTGACGATTTTATGCTCGGCATCGACCACGATGTCATCCACCGGGCAGACCACATGAATACCGCCCATTTCCTCGATTGCTTCCCCCGTATCGATATCGTTGCCAATGGTTACTCGTATCGGCTCGCCTAACAGCACCGGCAACAGTGCGGGTGCGATGCAAATAAAACCAATTGGTTTATTTTGCTTATAAATTGCTTGGGTGAGTAATTTCAAAAATTCATCAACCTGGCAGGCGGTTCCCTGGGTGGCGAAGTCGCTTAAATTTTTAGCGGCGCCAAACCCGCCGGGAACGATCAACGCATCAAGCTGTTGCGCATCCGCCGCCGAAAGCGGCTGGATTTTTCCTCTGGCGATACGCGCCGACTCGATTAAAACGTTGCGATTCTCATTGGTTACCTCACCCGTCAGATGATTGACGACATCAAACTGCGGTTTATCCGGCGCAAAGCAAACCGCTTCAGCCCCTGCTCGATCCAGTGCAAGCAGCGTCAATACCGCCTCGTGAATCTCTGAACCATCGAAAACACCACATCCACTCAGGACGACGCCAACACGTTTCATCATCTTTTCCCTCATTTCATTACATCAACTAATTGATTTTTTAATTGACAAACACTAATCTACATCACACATTTTAATGATTCTTGTAACAAAGATTTCTGCTTTTGCTATTTTGTTGCTTGATGAAGATGTACTTTAACTGAGACTATACGCTTCAGCGAAAGCAGTAATATCCGCACTTGCGAGCTAACGAACCCTGATATCCATATGCAGGTGCACGGTTTCCCTGGTGTTGGCGCATAATTCGCGCACCCCGGCTTCGGTCGGGGTCATTTTTTTATACCCCCCGCACTTCCTTGTTATTCCCGGTATTTTTACTCGCCGCATCCCTGTGGCTCTCTTTACGTGCAGTCACGTCGTGACGTTAACGATTTTTTCCGGAAATTTTTTCAGCCTCGGCCACCCAATCACGCAGAACCTGAACATCATGACGCCAGTCGTGTTTTAGCTCATCAACCCATTCCTGCACATTATCCCACCATGCGGGCAAGGTCGGCGTTTGGATCTGCTGCGCAATCTGTTGCAGGTGGCGCAGCCCTACCGAACCCGCCGCCCCTTTGATCTTGTGACCTTCCTCGATAATGCCTTTCAGGTCGCGCGCCGTCATATTGGAATCAAGGATCGCCAGATAGCCCGGCATCATCTGTTCGAACATATCCAGACTTTGATAGATCAATTTAGGCCCCACCAAATCCAGATACTGTTCCAGCATCGCAATATCCAACAGTTCTTCATTCACCATTTTTCCACCCTCGGTTGCGACATGCTCATCGACAGTGGTCGCCTGATGGTCCCAATATTGTTTGATTACCGCGGTTAACGCGGGAACGGACAGTGGTTTGCTCAATACATCATCCATGCCCGCGTCCAGATACTCTTTTTTATCTTTCAGTACGTTGGCGGTTAGCGCCACCAGCGGCGGCAGACTGCGGTTGGCGTAGCGCTGGCGTATCTGACGCGCGACGTCCAGCCCGGTCATATCCGGCAGTTGGATATCCAACAGCACCAAATCGAACTCATCGGGATCGAACATATCCAACGCTTCCTGCCCGGTCATCGCCACTTCCACGCTGTTGCCCAGTTTTTCCAGTACCGAACGCGCCACAACCACATTTAATTCAATGTCTTCGACCAACAGGACATGCAGGGCCGGCAGCGGCATATCGTCGTCGGCGTCCACGCTGGCGCCGCTCTCATCAATGCCCGGCGCCGTCACGGTCAGGGTAAAGCAGGAGCCTTTGCCCTGCGCGCTCGTCACCCGAATATCGCCGCCCATGATTTGCGCCAGACGTTTGGAGACGGATAAACCGATCCCCGTACCGGTCGCCGGTTTCCCGCCATGTTGATCTTTCACCTGATAGTACATGGCGAAGATTTTTTCCAACTCATCCGCCGGGATGCCCATCCCGGAATCCTCAACGTCAAACCGCAGGCGATCGCCTTGTTCATGCCATACGCGCACCACAATTTTCCCCTGCGGCGTAAATTTCACGGCGTTGCTGAGCAGGTTCCACAGAATCTGCCGCAGGCGTGTGCCATCGGTAATGATTTTTTCCGGCAGCGGCTGATGCGGTTCCACAATCAGCTTTAATCCTTTAGGTTGGGCAAGCAAACCGCCCAGATTCTCCAGATCGACCAGAAAACCAGTGAAATCCATCGGCTGATTATCCAGTTGCACCTTCCGGCGCTCCTGTTTATCCATTTCAATGATATCGTTAAAGATATTGCCCAGGGTAATGGCGCTGACATGAATCGTTTTCAAATACTTCTGCTGCTCAGGATCAAGCTGCGTATCCAACAGAATGCGACTTAACCCGACAATGCCGTTAAGCGGCGTGCGAAGCTCATGACTGATCGTTGAGATAAAGGTCGTTTTCTCCCTGCTGGCGTTCTCCAACGCGTCCTGATAACGCTTACGCTCCGTGATATCACGTCCAAAACCCATCAGCCCGTGACGTTTTCCCATGCGATCATAAAAAGGCACTTTGCGCAGTTCAAAACAAGCTTTACGGCCATCGGGGTAGACCAGCCATTGTTCATAGGTCAGGGAAACGTTATGGCGAAATACTTTTTCATCCGTCTCCATCACTTTTTCCGCGATGTCGGGAGAATAAACATCTCGCGGCGTCAGGCCGATCAACTGTTTCTGACTTTTTCCAACCAGCAACTCCATTGCCCGATTGCAGCCGGAAAACTCTTTGTCTTCATTGCGGTAATAAACCAGATCGGGCGAAGCATCAAGAAAGGAGCGCAACAACGCCGATTGTTGTTCCAGTTCAATCTGCGCCTGTTCACGGCGCGCCATTTCATCTTTCAGGCGGTTCACCACCCGCAGGCGGGCCTCTTCAGCCTTGATGCGGTCGGCAATTTCCTGATTAAGCTGGACGATATTGTCCTGAAGCTGCGCATTCAACTCCAAATCCCGATGGCGCATCTCTTCCAGCTTGGCCACCAGCTTTGACAAACGCTGGCGTGACTCTTCGAGTTGCTCCACCACGACGGACAGGAAGTAGACCGCCCAGGGCGTAATGAGCAACCCGAAAAAGATGGAGCGAACAACATCGATGCTCTCTACTGCACCACTGAGCAACAGCGTCACGGCCATCTGCACCACCATCGCCAGCAGTACCAATACCGAAGCCAGCAGCAGTGAAAAACGGACCAGCCCCAGTTTTACCATCAAATCAACGTAGTACTGAGCCAACAGGCGGATTTGCTTCATAGCGTTTTCCCTTAGTCACGAACAACCGAATCATACCGTAAAGTGGCGACGCATACGGTGCTGTCGCCGAAAATTCAGCGCATCCGGCGTAGGCGCTCTACACATCATCGCCAACCGCGCCGCGATGATCAGCTTAAGGCTTCATCGTACTGATACGGCCTGTTCAGCGCCGATCCCTGTACGCCATGAGTTTGCAAGTAGCGATCCAGTTCGACCATCCCGGTCCAGCGATTTTCGCACCACAGCGGCGCCAATAACGTAGGACGGCGGGCACTGGCGGAAATACGATGATAGATAATTTCGGGGGGCGTATGGCGAATCATTTCACCAGCGGTCGCGACATATTGTTCCAGCGCCAACGCAGGCAGACGCCCCGCTCGCCAGGCTTTGGCCATGATACTGCCTTCCACGATGTGTAAAGGATGCAGCTTAATACCCTCGATGCCCGTCTCGACCACCTGTTTCAGCGTCGATAGACAGCGCTGCTCGTCTTCTCCCGGCAGGCCGACGATCAAGTGACAACACACGTTCAGTCCTCTTTCGCGGGCGCGTCTTACCGTTTGCTGATAACAGGCGAAGTCATGGCCACGGTTGATGCGATGCAACGTTTTATCGCTGGCGCTCTGCAAGCCCAGTTCCAACCAAACTTCGTAGCCTTGCTGACGATAGCCGGACAGCAAATCCAGCACGGCGTCAGGTACGCAGTCAGGACGGGTTCCGACGCACAACCCGACCATCTCGGCTTGTCTCAAGGCTTCCTGATACATGCTTTCCAACACCTTCACTTCCGCATACGTGCTGGTATAAGCCTGAAAATAGGCCAGATAACGTTTTGCCCGGTTTATCTTGCCCGCCTGCGCTGCCAACTGTTCGGCAATACTGCGCTGCTGCATTTGCTCATCGGCAAAAGAAGCGACATGGCAGAACGTGCAACCGCCGCGTCCCAGGGTTCCATCGCGGTTTGGACAATTAAAGCCCCCATGCAATGTGAGCTTGTGGATCTTCTCGCCATAGCGACGTTGAAGATTTCCACCAAACATGTTGATTAATTTTTGTAATTGCATATTCTTACCAGCCCTCTTTAGAAAGCGCAGCCTACTCTGTCAGCCTCTTCGCCGCGATGACGCCGATCAATCGCCTTTCCTTCTTCAGAAATGCATGAATATTCGTTTTTACTGCAAAGAAAATCATATTCGAGATAATTAATTTTTCTTATCCAGCAGATCGTTTTCATTAAAAGAAGACCAAAAAACGAAAACAGTGACATAAATCGGAAAATCTTCCACATTCAGCATAAGATTCCAGAGTGTAGAAATATAGCAGCATGTAGCAGAGAGATCGTGATGGTTGTATAGTGATACGAGTCACAGTTCAACTAAACCCGATGTCACGTCAACAGCAGATTTTTGTTAAAAAAATCATTAACTTTCATAGAAATAACTAAAAATTATCGCTTATTGCCACATTTTGCATTGGTATTTGACCTGAACAGGGTTTCTCGCTAATTTGGAAATCCGCTGAAAGCTTTCCTGACGAGTCCACGACTCGTCATATTTATGCAGTAAATGAAGACTCCCTCTAAAAACAAGTCATTTACCACTTGTGAGACCGTCACGAGAGGCCGAAGAAGAAAGCGGCAGGATGAATAGTCGCTTGACGCCAAGGTGCTTGCTCGCAGTAGGTTGTGAGAGTCACACAGAGCCCGGGGAGGTTCACTAATATGTTGTACGATGCATCCCAAGAGAGAGACAACTGTGGTTTCGGATTGATCGCCCATATAGAAGGTGAGCCGAGCCACAAGGTAGTGCGTACCGCGATCCACGCGCTTGCCCGCATGCAACACCGTGGCGCGATCCTTGCTGACGGCAAGACCGGCGACGGCTGTGGTTTATTGCTTCAAAAACCCGATCGTTTCTTCCGTCTGGTTGCGGAAGAGCACGGCTGGCGATTAGCCAAAAATTACTCCGTCGGCATGATGTTTCTCAATCAGGATGAAGATCTGGCCCGCGCCGCGCGTCAGATTGTGGAAGAAGAACTGCAAAACGAAACCCTTTCGGTGCTTGGCTGGCGTGAAGTGCCGACCAACCCTGAAGTGTTGGGTGAAATCGCGCTTTCGTCTCTGCCGCGTATTGAGCAAATTTTTGTCAACGCCCCGGCCGGCTGGCTACAGAGCGATATGGAGCGCCGTTTGTTCATGGCGCGCCGCCGTATCGAAAAACGGATTGAAGACAAAGAGTTCTACGTTTGTAGTTTCTCCAATCTGGTGACGATCTATAAAGGTTTGTGCATGCCTGCGGATCTGCCGCGCTTTTATCTTGATCTGGCCGATCTGCGCCTGGAATCGGCAATTTGTCTGTTCCACCAGCGTTTTTCGACCAACACCGTACCGCGCTGGCCGCTGGCGCAGCCGTTCCGCTATCTCGCGCATAATGGCGAGATCAACACCATTGCCGGTAACCGCCAATGGGCGCGCGCGCGCGCTTATAAATTCAAAACGCCGCTGATCCCTGATTTGCAGGACGCCGCGCCGTTCGTCAACGAAACCGGTTCCGACTCCAGTTCGCTGGACAACATGCTGGAACTGTTCCTCAGCGGCGGCATGGACATCATCCGCGCCATGCGTCTGCTGGTGCCACCCGCCTGGCAGAACAACCCGGATATGGATCCCGAACTGCGTGCCTTCTTCGACTTTAACTCCATGCACATGGAGCCGTGGGACGGCCCGGCCGGGATTGTGATGTCCGACGGACGCTATGCCGCCTGTAACCTGGACCGTAACGGTCTGCGTCCGGCGCGCTACGTCATCACCAAAGACAAGTTGATCACCTGCGCTTCCGAAGTCGGCATCTGGGATTATCAGCCGGATGAAGTGGTTGAGAAAGGCCGCGTCGGGCCGGGTGAATTGATGGTTATCGATACCCGCAACGGGCGTATCCTGCATTCAAACGAAACCGATGACGATCTGAAAAGCCGCCATCCGTACAAAGAATGGATGGAGAAGAACGTTCAGCGGCTGGTGCCATTTGAAGAGTTGCCGGAAGATCAGGTGGGTAACCGAGAATTTGAGGATACGCTGCTGGAAACCTATCAGAAGCAGTTTGGTTACAGTAGCGAAGAGTTGGATCAGATTATCCGCGTGCTGGGCGAAAACGGTCAGGAAGCCACCGGTTCGATGGGCGACGATACGCCATTCGCCGTGCTGTCCAGCCGTCCGCGCATTATTTATGACTACTTCCGCCAGCAGTTTGCGCAGGTCACCAACCCGCCCATCGATCCGCTGCGTGAAGCGCATGTGATGTCGCTGGCGACCTGTATAGGCCGCGAAATGAACGTGTTCTGCGAAGCGGAAGGTCAGGCCCACCGTCTGAGCTTTAAATCGCCGATCCTGCTTTATTCTGATTTCAAACAGCTTCTTTCACAGGATCAGCAGCATTATCGCGCTGATGTGCTGGATCTGACCTTCGAACCGGAAAAGCAGACGCTGCAAGAGACGATTGAGAAACTGTGTGACGATGCCGAGCACAAAGTCCGTGATGGCGCGGTGCTGCTGGTGCTGTCCGATCGCGCTATTTCGGCGCAACGTCTGCCGGTTCCCGCGCCAATGGCGGTGGGGGCGATTCAGCGTCGTCTGGTTGAGAAGAGTCTGCGCTGCGACGCCAATATTATTGTTGAAACGGGAAGCGCCCGCGATCCGCACCACTTTGCCGTGCTATTAGGCTTCGGAGCGACCGCCATTTACCCTTACCTCGCCTACGAAACGCTGGCGCGGATGGTGGACAACCACACCATCGACAAACAGTACCGCGCGGTAATGCTGAACTATCGTAACGGCATCAACAAAGGGCTGTACAAGATCATGTCCAAGATGGGCATATCGACCGTCGCTTCCTATCGCTGCGCCAAACTGTTTGAAGCGGTGGGCTTGCATAAAGACGTTTCCGAGATCTGTTTCCAGGGCGTAGTCAGCCGTATCGGTGGCGCCAACTTCAGTGATTTCGAGCAGGACCTGCTGAATCTCGCCAAACGCGCCTGGCTGAAACGCAAAACGCTGGAGCAAGGCGGACTGTTGAAGTTTGTTCACGGCGGCGAATATCACGCTTACAACCCAGATGTGGTCACCACGTTGCAAACGGCGGTTAAAAGCGGCGAATACAGCGATTACGAGCAATACGCCAGGCTGGTGAACGAGCGTCCGGCCGCCACCTTGCGCGATCTGCTGGCGCTGAAGCCACAGCAAGGCGCCGCCATTTCCCTTGACGAAGTCGAGCCGGCGACAGAAATGTTCAAGCGCTTTGATACCGCGGCGATGTCAATTGGCGCGCTCAGCCCGGAAGCCCATGAATCACTGGCTGAAGCCATGAACAGTCTGGGCGGTTTCTCCAACTCCGGTGAAGGCGGGGAAGATCCGGCGCGTTACGGCACCCAAAAGGTTTCCCGGATCAAACAGGTGGCGTCTGGTCGCTTTGGCGTCACGCCCGCCTATCTGGTTAATGCCGATGTCATTCAGATTAAAGTGGCGCAGGGCGCCAAGCCGGGGGAAGGCGGTCAGTTGCCGGGTGATAAAGTCACGCCGTACATCGCCCGACTGCGTTATTCCGTACCGGGCGTGACGTTGATTTCGCCGCCGCCGCACCATGACATTTACTCTATCGAAGATCTGGCGCAGTTGATTTTCGATCTGAAACAGATCAATCCGAAAGCCATGATCTCGGTGAAACTGGTTTCCGAACCGGGCGTCGGCACCATCGCCACCGGCGTCGCCAAAGCCTATGCCGACCTGATCACCATTGCCGGTTATGACGGCGGCACCGGCGCCAGCCCGCTGACCTCCGTGAAGTATGCGGGTTGCCCGTGGGAACTGGGTCTGGTGGAAACCCAGCAAGCGCTGGTCGCCAATGGCTTGCGTCATAAGATCCGGCTACAGGTGGACGGCGGTCTGAAAACCGGGCTTGATATCGTCAAAGCGGCGATTCTGGGCGCGGAAAGCTTCGGATTCGGTACAGGGCCGATGGTGGCGTTAGGGTGCAAATACCTGCGTATCTGCCACCTGAATAACTGTGCGACCGGCGTTGCCACGCAAGACGAAAAACTGCGCCGCGATCACTATCACGGTCTGCCGGAGCGCGTGACGAATTACTTCCAGTTCATCGCGCATGAAACCCGCATGATGATGGCTGAACTGGGCGTCAGCCGTCTGGTGGATTTGATTGGCCGCACCGATCTGCTGGTCGAGCTGGATGGTTTCACCGCCAAACAAAACAAGCTGGATCTGTCTCCGCTGCTGTACGCCGCGCAACCTCAACCAGGCAAAGCGTTGTACTGCACCGAGAGTAACCCGTCTTTCGATAAGGGACAGTTGAACAAAGCGCTGCTGGAGCAGGCACAGCCGTATGTGGATGCCAAACAGAGTAAATCGCTCTATTTTGATATCCGCAACACGGACCGTTCCGTGGGCGCGACGTTATCTGGTTTTATCGCGGCGCAACACGGCGATCAGGGGTTGTCGAGCGATCCGATCAAGGCCTACTTCTCCGGGACGGCGGGACAAAGCTTCGGCGTCTGGAATGCGGGCGGCGTTGAATTGACGCTGACCGGCGACGCCAATGACTACGTGGGCAAGGGCATGGCCGGCGGCAGCATTTCCGTTCGTCCGCCAGTCGGTTCCGCGTTCCGCAGCCATGAGGCCAGCATCATCGGCAACACCTGTCTGTATGGCGCCACTGGCGGCAAGCTGTTCGCCGCAGGCCGTGCGGGTGAACGTTTCGCGGTGCGTAACTCCGGCGCGATCACCGTCGTCGAAGGCATTGGCGATAACGGTTGTGAATACATGACAGGCGGCATCGTCTGTGTACTGGGTCGTACCGGCGTGAACTTTGGCGCAGGAATGACCGGCGGTTTCGCTTACGTCCTGGATGAAGACGGCGAATTCCGCAAACGCGTCAACCCTGAACTGGTGGAAGTGCTGGATGTCGAGTCACTGGCGATCCATGAAGAGCATTTGCGCGGCCTGATCACCGAGCACGTTCAACATACCGGTTCACAACGTGGAGAAGAGATCCTCGCTAACTGGCCGGCATGGGCACCGAAATTTGCTCTGGTGAAACCGAAGTCAAGTGATGTGAAGGCATTGTTGGGTCACCGTAGTCGTTCCGCAGCCGAGCTGCGGGTTCTGGCGCAGTAAGAGGTCATCATGAGTCAAAATGTTTACCAATTTATCGACTTACAGCGCGTTGATCCGCCCAAAAAGCCGCTGAAAATTCGTAAAATTGAATTTGTTGAGATTTACGAACCGTTCTCAGAGAGTCAGTCCAAAGCACAGGCGGATCGTTGCCTGTCATGCGGCAACCCCTACTGCGAATGGAAATGCCCGGTGCATAATTACATTCCCAACTGGCTGAAGCTGGCGAATGAAGGCCGCATTATTGAAGCGGCTGAACTGTCGCACAAGACCAACAGCCTGCCGGAAGTCTGCGGCCGCGTTTGCCCGCAGGATCGTCTGTGTGAAGGCTCTTGTACGCTGAATGATGAATTCGGCGCCGTGACCATCGGCAACATTGAGCGCTACATCAACGATAAAGCGATCGAGATGGGCTGGAAGCCTGATGTCTCAAACGTACAGCCAACCGGCAAACGCGTCGCGATCATCGGCGCTGGCCCGGCGGGACTTGCCTGTGCCGACGTGCTGGCGCGCAATGGCGTCCAGGCGGTGGTCTTTGATCGTCATCCTGAGATCGGCGGCTTGCTGACCTTCGGTATCCCCGCGTTCAAACTGGAAAAAGAAGTCATGGTCAAACGCCGTGAAATTTTCAGTGAGATGGGCATTGAATTCCGTCTGAACACGGAGGTGGGGAAAGACGTTCAAATGCAGGAACTGCTGAACGATTATGATTCAGTGTTCCTCGGCGTGGGGACGTATCAGTCGATGCGCGGTGGATTGGAGAACGAGGATGTGCCAGGCGTTTATGACGCTCTGCCGTTCCTGATCGCCAACACCAAACAACTGATGGGTTTCGACGCGTCCGCAGAAGAACCTTACATCACCATGAACGGCAAACGTGTGGTGGTGCTCGGCGGCGGCGATACGGCGATGGACTGCGTGCGGACGTCCGTCCGTCAGGGAGCGACCCATGTGACCTGCGCCTATCGCCGTGACGAAGAGAACATGCCGGGCTCCAAACGTGAAGTGAAAAACGCGCGTGAAGAAGGCGTCGAGTTCAAATTCAACCTGCAACCGCTAAGCGTAGAAATCAACGACGCCGGCAAGGTCTGTGGCGTCAGAATGGCGCGTACCGAGTTGGGCGCGCCGGATGCCAACGGTCGCCGTCGTCCTGAAATCGTTGCCGGTTCCGAGCATGTACTGGAAGCAGACGCGGTTGTGATGGCGTTTGGCTTCCGTCCGCACCAGATGGTCTGGCTGGCTGAACATGGCGTCGAGCTGGATAGCCAGGGCCGTATCATTGCGCCGGAAAAAAGCGATAACGCTTTCCAAACCAGTAATCCGAAAATTTTTGCTGGCGGCGACGCCGTGCGCGGCTCGGATCTGGTGGTTACCGCTATTGCCGAAGGTCGTAAAGCCGCCGAAGGCATTTTGGACTTCCTGGAAGTCTGATCCCCCCTTGTCTGGACCGGTCTGTCCGGTCCAGACTGTACATTTTCGCCTGCAATCCCTCCCCTTCTGTCTGGCACAATTTCTCTCAGCGTCTACTATTATTAGGTGCTTGCACGTTGAAATTAACGGAAATATCACATTAGGAGATAATATGGCTGTTAACGTGGCGCTGGTTACTGGCGCAGGTCAGGGGATTGGCCGCGCGATTGCGCTCAGACTGGCAAAAGACGGTTTTGCCGTCTCTATCGTGGACTATAATCTGGAAACCGCCCGTAACGTGGCAGAGGAAATCAAGCAATCTGGCGGGCAGTCTATCGCTTTACAAGCGGATGTATCGGACCGCGACGCCGTTTTTGCTGCGGTCGCGAAAACCAAAGAACACTTCGGTGACTTCAATGTCATCGTCAATAACGCGGGGATTGCGCCTTCCACCCTCATAGAAGACATTACGCCGGAAATCGTCGATCGCGTTTATAACATCAACGTAAAAGGGGTTATCTGGGGGATTCAAGCCGCCCTTGATGCGTTTAAATCCCTGAATCACGGCGGAAAGATCATCAACGCCTGTTCACAGGCCGGTCATGTGGGCAATCCTGAACTCGCGGTCTATAGCTCCAGCAAATTTGCCGTGCGCGGCCTGACGCAAAGCGCCGCACGTGATCTGGCGCCGCTGGGCATCACCGTCAATAGCTACTGTCCGGGCATTGTTAAGACCCCAATGTGGGAGGAAGTGGATCGGAAAATCTCCGCATCAGCCGGTAAACCGCAAGGCTATGCCACCGAAGAGTTCGCCAAACGCATTACGTTGGGCCGTCTTTCCGAACCGGAAGACGTTGCCGCCTGCGTGTCTTATCTGGCAAGTCCCGATTCCAACTACATGACGGGACAATCTTTACTGATCGACGGCGGTATGGTGTTCAACTAATCGTTTAACAAGACAATGCCTCGCTCGCAACCGGGCGCCAACAGCCCGGTTGTTCCACTCCCTTTATTCATTGCTGCCATTCATTGTATTGTGCATTTTCTCTATGACCGTAAGTCACTCTGCTCCTTTAATGAATTCATTACATCCTGCTCGGTTAACAACGGCGTAGACTGCGCAAAAGAGTAATAAGCAGGCTTATTATCGATATATATTTGCGCCACCAATGAATTATCCGTTTTATCGTCAAACAATGCGGCGGACGGCAGGTTTCATGCGGCAGTTTCCCGACCGGCGCTATCGGCGCAGCGGAAAACAACGTAGGGGGGAGCAATTAGCCAAGTCAGGCCAACGGGAGGCTTTTTGTACCCAGCTTACCGTCAGGGCACAATCGCTGTGCCCTGAAAAAGCAGATTATTTGACGACCCGCAGCGAAGGTCTGACACCTTTGGGCGGCTGTGGCGGCTCGTCATCAGGATTATCGTTTTCCTCCGCTGCATCCGGGTGATTGTCGACAATCGACATGACCGTGTTGGATGTGGCGCTTTCATCCTGAAAATCTTCGAATTCGCCCGCCAAATCATAAGCTGGTTCCGGCTCAAACATGGTGCCAGCGCCGTTTTCACGGGCATAAATCGCCAGTACCGCCGCCATGGGAACATAGACCTGGCGTGGAACGCCGCCGAAACGCGCGTTGAAACGCACGCTGTCATCAGCTAGCTCCAGGCCGCCAACGGCGCGCGGCGCAATATTCAACACAATCTGCCCATCGCGGGCAAACTCCATCGGCACCATCACGCCAGGCTGAGTGACATCAACCACCAGATGAGGCGTCAACTGGTTATCCAGCAACCAGTCATAAAAAGCCCGTAACAAATACGGACGACGCGGAGACAGTTGAGACAACGCCATTCTTTTAACCTCGCGTTTGCAGACGCATTTCACGCTCTGCTTCCGTCAGGGAAGCCAGGAACGCATCACGCTCAAATACGCGTGTCATGTAGCCCTTCAATTCTTTCGCGCCGGATCCGCTCAGTTCGATCCCTAATTGCGGCAAACGCCACAGCAGCGGCGCCAGATAGCAGTCAACCAGGCTGAATTCTTCGCTCATAAAGTACGGCGCTTCATTGAATACCGGGGCCACCGCCAGCAACTCTTCACGCAGTTGCTTGCGGGCGGCGTCGGCTTCCTGCGCGCTGCTCTGAGTGATTTTTTTCAGCAACGAATACCAGTCGTTCTCAATGCGGTGCATCATCAAACGGCTGTTGCCACGAGCAACCGGGTAGACGGGCATCAGCGGCGGGTGCGGGAAACGTTCATCCAGATACTCCATGATAATACCTGATTCATAGAGCGTTAACTCCCGATCAACCAGCGTCGGAACTGAACCATATGGGTTGAGATCAATAAGATCCTGCGGCAGATTATCCATGTCCACCTGCTCAATCTCGACACTCACACCTTTTTCCGCCAGTACGATACGGACCTGATGGCTAAAAATGTCGGACGAACCAGAAAACAGCGTCATTACCGAACGTTTGTTGGCAGCGACAGCCATGAAAACCTCCAAGTTTATCGAGAAAATACGGCGAAGAACCGAACTGCTATGATCCTGCAAACCCATGCACTAAGACGCTTGTCATTCAGCGGCGAAAAACCACCTGACAAAATCAGTCGTTTTCAGAAAGAAACCTGATGGGTAAACAGGCATAAAATTGGCGAATAGTTTATCAGATTTTGTACGTTCTGTGGGGACATCGCATAGTTTCATCATTAACAATCTGATAATAAAGATTATTTTTTTCTAAGAAATTACCACACGACGATCCAAAGGATGGCAGACAGAACGCCCGCCACAAAAAACCCGGTGACCAGCACCGGGTTTTTTCGCCTTGATTTCGCTGCAATACAGCAGGAAATTAACGCTTGGAGAACTGAGGACGACGACGTGCTTTACGCAGACCGACTTTCTTACGTTCAACCTGACGAGCATCACGGGTAACGAAACCAGCTTTACGCAGTTCGCTACGCAGAGACTCATCATACTCCATCAGCGCGCGGGTGATACCGTGACGGATCGCACCAGCCTGACCAGAGATACCACCACCTTTAACGGTGATGTACAGATCGAATTTACCAACCATGTCGACCAGTTCCAGCGGCTGACGAACGACCATGCGGGCAGTTTCGCGACCAAAGTACTGTTCCAGACTACGCTGGTTGATAACGATATTGCCGCTGCCCGGTTTAATGAACACGCGAGCGGCGGAACTTTTGCGGCGACCAGTGCCGTAGTATTGATTTTCAGCCATTGCCTATAATCCCGATTAAATGTCCAGAACTTGCGGTTGCTGTGCCGCGTGATTGTGCTCGGTGCCCGCGTAAACTTTCAGTTTACGGAACATGGCACGACCCAGCGGGCCCTTCGGCAGCATGCCTTTAACCGCGATTTCAATCACACGCTCAGGACGGCGGGCAATCATCTCTTCAAAGGTCGCTTGTTTGATACCACCGATGTGGCCGGTGTGATGGTAATAAATCTTGTCGGAACGCTTGTTGCCGGTAACAGCAACTTTGTCTGCGTTCAGAACGATGATGTAATCACCGGTATCAACGTGCGGGGTGTATTCCGCTTTATGCTTGCCGCGCAGATGACGAGCCAGTTCAGTAGCAAGACGGCCTAAAGTTTTACCGTCCGCATCAACAACGTACCAGTCGCGTTTTACGGTTTCTGGTTTAGCTGTAAAAGTTTTCATTAAAAGCTTACCCAATAATTAGTTACACGCAGGTGTTCACCCAACGCTCGAAAACTGTTGAGGCTCACACGACAATCAAGTCCAGCAAACCTACCCCTTCGAATAGCCATTGCCGGCACGATAAAGTTTTTGGGAAAAAAACTTTGTTGTAACGTGGGGTCGCAGGATTATAGATGAGTCGCCACCAAAGATCGACCTTTTTTCACGCTTACCCCAAGAAAAACCGTGGTCTCTCACGCCAGATGCGGTTGGCGCAGATAGGCTTCGCTTTGCATTTCCTGCAAGCGGGATAAACAGCGTTGATATTCAAACTTCAGGCGCTCGCCCTGATAAATGTCAAACATGGACGCCTGCGCGGAAATGATGAGCTTTATCCGCCGTTCGTAAAACTCATCGATCAGCGCCAGAAAACGACGGGCGCTATTTTCGTCCGTCTCCCCCATCACAGTCACGTTATGCAGCAAGACCGTATGGTAAAGACGTGAGAGCGCGATATAGTCGTTCTGACTGCGCGCTTGCGTACACAGCGTGACGAAATCGATCGCCAGTACGCCCTCGCTCGCCCCCAGCGTCGGCAGAGGATGATGGTTGATGTCAAACGTCGGCCCCGGCGTCACCCACGGTTTTCCCGACAGGCGGGTAAACATCTGGCGCATGGTGTCTTCGGTCTGCGCGTCAAGCGGCGTGAGGTAAAGATGGGCCTGCGTTAACGTCCGCAGCCGGTAATCAATTCCCGCATCGACATTGCGCACTTCGCAGTGCTGTTTAATCAACTCAATCGCGGGGAGAAAACGGGCGCGCTGCAACCCATTACGGTATAACTCGTCTGGCGGAATATTCGAGGTCGTCACCAGCGTAATGTCCCGGTCAAATAACGCGCGCAATAACTCGGCCAATAGCATGGCGTCGGTAATGTCAGAAACAAAAAATTCGTCAAAACACAGGACATCCGTTTCAGCTTTAAACCCATCGGCCACTTTTTCCAACGGATTTTCATGCCCCTGCAACTGATTTAGTTCCTGATGAACCCGCAACATAAAACGATGAAAATGCACTCGGAGCTTACGCGTTCCAGGCAGGCTATGAAAAAACAGATCCATCAACCAGGTTTTCCCCCGCCCCACGCCGCCCCACATATACAAGCCCTGCACCGGCGCCGAGACACGTTTGTCGTTCAACCCCAGCCAGGAACGCCATTTCGTCAAACGCCCGGATGTTTCCCCCGTCGCCTGCGCCGCTCGCTCGCACAGTGCCTGATGGATCGTTTCCAGATGCATGACGGTTTGGCGCTGTACATCATCGGGTTGATATTCCCCGGCGGAAAGCGCCTGTTGGTAAAGCGCCGATGGTGTCGTTTGCTGCATAATGTTCGCAATCCCTGAGAAAAAAGTTAATGGTGATTTGTCGCGCGTTGCCGTCGATTTGAGCCGTAATCGTCGCCGATAACCGCCTTGATGCCGCAGATGCATCAACATAACCCTAAGTCATCACGCTTCAGGATTCCACTCAGACAAGGTTAGCGGTTATAGTGACTATTATTAAGTGAAAACCCTACGTGGACAACGAAGTCAAAATAGGAGTCATTATGACCTGGGAGTATGCGCTGATTGGTTTAGTCGCCGGTATCATTATTGGTGCCGTCGCCATGCGTTTTGGCAACCGTAAACTGCGGCAACAACAGGTACTGCAAAACGAGCTTGAGAAAAGCAAGACCGAACTAGAAGAATATCGCCAGGAGTTGGTCGGACACTTTGCCCGTAGCGCCGAATTACTGGATAACATGGCGCACGATTACCGTCAGCTTTATCAGCATATGGCGAAAAGCTCCAACAACCTGCTGCCTGATGTGCCAGGCCAGGATAACCCATTCAAGTATCGCCTGACGGAAGCCGAGGCCGATAACGATCAGGCGCCGGTCGATATGCCGCCGCGCGACTATTCGGACGGCGCGTCTGGATTACTGCGCGGCGAACGTCCGCCCCGCAAGTAAACACCACAATTTAATGATTGCGGCGTGAGGTTTTATCGAATCTCACATCCTTCTCTTTCGCATTGCGTGGTAATTCCGTGCTGT
This sequence comes from Brenneria salicis ATCC 15712 = DSM 30166, assembly GCF_003315515.1. Classification (GTDB taxonomy): domain Bacteria; phylum Pseudomonadota; class Gammaproteobacteria; order Enterobacterales; family Enterobacteriaceae; genus Brenneria; species Brenneria salicis. Next base: position 96,695 of record NZ_QNRY01000005.1, read on the forward strand.
AGGCTATCGTTACCCTCCACTGATTAGTTACCGTCTACTGACAGTTACAATCTACTGACGAAACATCAGTGAACTTTACACACCAATCGTCAGTCTGACTCTTCACCGTGTGTTTAAGTTTATATATCATCATTTTATTCATCCGCTGGTCGTGAGAGAGTCAATTAACAATGAAGAAAAAATCTTTATTATTTAGTGCACTGGCAATGAGCATAAGTTTAACCCTGTCCACACTCCCGGTGGCGAACGCCGCATTGCCGACTGTGATGCAAGGACAACAGATGCCAAGTCTGGCGCCGATGCTTGAAAAAGTCCTGCCGGCGGTCGTCAGCGTGCATGTGGAAGGCACACAGGTACAACGCCAGCGCGTACCGGAAGAGTTTAAATTCTTCTTCGGCCCGAATTTCCCCACCGACAAGCAAAACTCACGTCCCTTTGAAGGTCTGGGCTCCGGCGTGATTATCGATGCCGCCAAAAGCTATGTCCTGACCAACAATCACGTTATCAATAACGCCGATAAAATTCGCGTGCAATTGAACGATGGGCGCGAGTATGAAGCCAAACTGATAGGACGCGACGAACAATCGGACATAGCGCTGCTTCAGTTGGTGAACGCCAAAAATCTGGTTGCGGTTAAAATGGCGGATTCCGACCAGCTACGCGTGGGTGATTTCGCCGTCGCCGTCGGTAACCCGTTCGGCCTGGGGCAGACCGCCACTTCCGGCATTATTTCCGCCTTGGGCCGCAGCGGGTTGAATCTGGAAGGGTTGGAAAACTTTATTCAGACCGACGCCTCCATCAACCGCGGCAACTCCGGCGGCGCGTTAGTCAATCTCAACGGCGAACTTATCGGCATCAACACCGCCATTCTCGCCCCCGGCGGCGGAAATATCGGTATCGGCTTCGCCATCCCCAGCAACATGGCGCAAAACCTGGCTCAGCAACTGGTCGAGTTCGGCGAGGTCAAACGCGGCGTGCTGGGTATCAAAGGCAGCGAGATGACCTCCGAAATGGCGAAAGCCTTTAAGGTGGATGCGCAACGCGGAGCGTTCGTCAGCGAAGTCCTGCCAAAATCCGCGGCGGCCAAAGCCGGCGTCAAAGCCGGGGATGTGCTTGTCACCCTGGATGGAAAGCCTATCAGCAGCTTCGCCGAACTGCGCGCCAAAATAGGGACAACCGCGCCGGGTAAAACCGTGAAAATCGGTTTGCTGCGTGACGGTAAACGCCAGGAAGTCTCAGTCGTGCTGGATAACAGCGCTACGTCGACCACCAGCGCGGAAACCCTTTATCCGGCCCTGCAAGGCGCTTCCCTGACCAATGGTCAGTTGAAAGACGGCAGCAAAGGCATACAGATCGATAATGTCGCCAAAGATTCTCCGGCCGCGCAAATTGGTTTGCAGAAAGGCGACGTCATCATCGGCGTTAACCGCGAGCGAGTGGAAAACATTACTCAGCTTCGTAAACTGTTGGAAGCGAAACCGTCCGTGCTGGCGCTGAACATCGTCCGTGGCGACGAAACGATTTATCTGCTGCTGCGTTAATCAACGCCGGGAAGATTTCTGCGTACCATTTTGCTACGCAACGGGCGTCAGGCCGGTCTGAAAAATCGGACACAGCACGCTGCTGTGTCCGATTGTCTCGTGTTATTCTCGGCTCATATTCCTCTTGCACAGTAAAACACGCTTATGCTGGTTAAGTTATTACGTTCTACCCTGATTGGCGTGATCGCCGCAGGCATCCTGCTTGCGGCGGTTCCCTCGCTGCGTCCTGCGTCATGGCAAACAACCGACGAAAACCCAACGTCCGATACCCCGGTCAGCTATTACGAAGGGGTGCGCCGTGCAGCGCCAGCCGTGGTAAACGTCTATGATAAAGTGCCTAATTCTGATCAGAACGCCGAACTCAATATCCGCACGCTCGGCTCCGGCGTCATCATGAGCGACAAAGGTTATATTTTAACCAATAAGCATGTCATCAATAACACGCAGCAGATTCTGGTTGCGCTTCAGGACGGCAGACTTTACGAGGCAATGGTCGTCGGCTCTGACAGCCTGACCGATCTGGCCGTTCTGCAAATCAACGGCGTCAATTTGCCCGTCATCCCGATTAATACTGGCCGCATCGCGCATGTGGGTGATGTCGTGATGGCTATCGGCAACCCTTACAATCTGGGACAAACCATTACCCAGGGAATTATCAGCGCCACAGGGCGCGTCGGGCTAAGCGCGATCGGACAGGATAACCGGCAAAATGGTCGACAAAACCTTTTGCAGACCGATGCATCCATTAACCACGGTAACTCCGGCGGCGCGCTGGTGAATACGCTGGGAGAACTGGTGGGCATCAATACGCTGTCGTTTGATAAGAGCGCCGACGGCGAAACGCCAGAGGGGATCGGCTTCGCCATTCCTGTCGCGCTGGCAACCAAGGTGATGGGAAAACTTATCCGCGATGGCCGCGTCATTCGCGGTTATATCGGCATCAACGGGATACAGATAGAAGATATCGAAAGCATCGAAAACGGCAGCCGACAAGGGCGTCCCAACGGTATTCTGGTCAATACGGTTGATCCGGGCGGCCCGGCGGATAAAGCCGGTATCCGGGTGAGGGATATCTTGGTCAGCGTGAATAACAAACCGACACGTTCAGTCATTGATACTATGGATCAGATTGCAGAAATCCGGCCAGGAACGGTGGTTCCCGTGGTGATCAAGCGCGACAATAGAGAAATCATGTTAAACATGACGGTTCAGGAGTTCCCGGCCAACTGAAACCAGCCAGTGTCGCAATGTCGCTTGCAGCGGCCCGCGAGGTGGCGAGATGATAGCCCGCCATAAAAAAACCGGGCTGGAAATCCGCCCGGTTGATAACTGAAGCGCCGCAATGATCCTCAGACTTAATCGTGCTCTTTTACACGCTCAATGTTGGCGCCTAACGCACGTAATTTATCTTCAATGCGCTCGTAACCACGATCGATATGATAAATACGGTCAACGGTGGTGACGCCTTCAGCGATACAACCCGCCAGCACCAGACTCGCGGAAGCCCGTAGATCGGTGGCCATCACTTGTGCGCCGGACAGTTTTTCCACACCGTGGCAAATCACCGTATTACTTTCAATTTCCGCCTGCGCCCCCATGCGAATCAGTTCAGGCACGTGCATGAAGCGGTTCTCGAAAATCGTTTCAGTAATGACGCCCGTCCCCTCAGCCACCAGATTCAGCAGGCTGAACTGCGCTTGCATATCCGTAGGGAACCCTGGATGCGGAGCGGTGCGCACGGTGATCGCTTTCGGGCGTTTGCCGTGCATATCCAGGCTGATCCAGTCCTCGCCGGTTTCAATATCAGCCCCTGCCTCACGCAGTTTAGCCAACACCGCGTCCAGTGTGTCCGGGCGAGTCTGACGGCAAACCACTTTTCCACCGGAAACGGCGGCGGCCACCAGAAAAGTCCCGGTTTCAATACGATCAGGCAGAACGCGATAAACCCCGCCGCCCAAGCGCGCCACACCTTCGATGACCACTTTGTCGCTGCCCGCGCCGCTGATTTTGGCGCCCAGCGTGTTCAGAAAGTTTGCCGTATCGACAATTTCCGGTTCACGCGCGGCGTTCTCAATAATGGTGGTGCCTTCCGCCAGCGTCGCCGCGCTCATAATGGTTACAGTGGCGCCCACGCTAACCTTATCCATCACGATATGAGCGCCTTGCAGACGACCATTGACGGCGGCTTTCACATAGCCTTCTTCCAGCGTGATTTCCGCGCCCAATTGCTCAAGGCCGTTGATGTGCAAATCCACCGGGCGCGCGCCAATCGCGCAGCCACCGGGCAAAGAAACCTGACCTTGCCCAAAGCGCGCCACCAGTGGCCCCAGCGCCCAGATAGAGGCGCGCATGGTTTTCACCAGATCATAAGGCGCACAGAAAACATTCACTTCGCTGGCGTCCACATGTACTGAACCATTACGTTCAACGCGCGCGCCCAGTTGAGTTAGCAACTTCATTGTTGTATCAATGTCCCGCAACTTCGGCACATTCTGGATTTCAACCGGCTCTTCTGCGAGCAAGGCAGCAAACAGAATCGGCAGTGCGGCATTTTTGGCGCCGGAAATGGTGACTTCACCAGTTAACCGGGTTGGGCCCTGCACACGAAATTTATCCATAGTCGCTATTTCTCAATGTTTCAATTCAATATTGCGTCACATCGCCGCAGGCTTAAAAACTATTTATTCTTTTAGAAACCATTGGGCTTCCTAAAACCGTTAAGTTTCTTAAAACCCATTCAGCTTGCGATCGCGCCGCCACTCTTCAGGCGTATAGGCCTTGATAGACAACGCATGAATACGGTTATCCGCGATATATTCCATCAGCGGGGCATACACGGCCTGCTGTTTTTTCACCTGACTGATGCCGGCAAAAAGCTCACCTACCGCGATAACCTGAAAGTGGCTGCCATCACCAGAAACGTGGGCTTCATCCAGTGCCAATGCGTTCATCAGCACATCTTTAATTTCATTATTTTCCATCGCTCTCGATTTCTATGTCAGGGGGGATGATAAACAGGGTGGTATCTTAGATGAATATGGCGCTATCTTAAACAAAGAAATCCCCGAAAAAAATCGCCGGGCGCGATTTTTAACGTCACTGGTGGCAGGCCTCCTGCCCGCCACCAACAAGGGGTTGCGCTAACAATTGATTAAAGCAAGTCAAGCCGCTTATGACACCGGAATGATTTCATTGAGGTTATACAATGCAATCAGGGTTTTTAGCCGTTCACCGCCGCCAATGATTTGCAGACGGCGATCTTGTGAAGACGACTGGTAGTAAAAATGCAGCAACAACGCCAGTCCAGCCGAGTCAACACGGCCCAACCCATAAACATCCAACGTCGTTTTACCTGACAGCAACGTCTTGCGCTGTGTCCAGAGCGGTAATAACGTTTCGCGATCCAAATCGCCGGTTAATACCAGCATCGATTCCTGTGACTGCCAATTCAGTGCATTCGCCATTTTTCCGCCCGGATTAATTGTTTTGCTTGTCCAGCGTAATCGGCTGTTTCGCTGCGGCGTCCAGTTGTTGGGTCAAGCCATCAACGCCTTTTTGACGCAACGTCGCCGCCCATTCATTCTGCTTGGTGGTAATCATGCTGACGCCTTCGGCAATCATGTCATAAGCCTGCCAGTTGCCGTTCTGACTATTTTTACGCCACTGGAAATCCAGCCGTACCGGTGGTCGGCCACCGTTATCAATGATTGAAACGCGAATGGAAATAATATCCGCGCTCCCCAACGGCTGTTCGGGCGCAATCTGGTAAGTCTGACCGTGGTAAAGCGCCAGCGCTTGCCCGTATGCCTGCTCCAGATAGGCTTCAAACGCCTTGAAGTAAGCTGTTCGTTGCTCAGGCGTCGAGTCTTTGTAGTAGCGCCCCAGCACCAAGGCCCCGGCATACCGGATCTGGACATAGGGCAGCAACTCTTCGCGCACAATGGTGCGCAGGTAATTCGGGTCTTGCTTGATACGCGGTTGTTCTATTTTCAAGCGATTAAAAGTCTTGTCCGCCGCCTCATTCATCAAACGGTAAGGATTGGTTTGATCAGCTGCGTTGGTCAATGGCGCCACCACCAGTAACGCCACCATCAGTAAACGTTTAAACATGCAGATATCCTCTTATGGATGTGGAATCACGGCTGGCTCTGAGATTCGGGCGTCGTTGCCGCGTCGGTTGCGGGTCCTGAACCGGTCTGACCGGCATTATCCTCGCTGTTGCCGCCGCTCTTATATAGGAATTGACCGATGAGATCTTCCAATACCATGGCAGACTTGGTGTCCTGAACCACACCGCCGTCTTTCAGTATCGAGGTGCCCATCTCTTCATCTTCAAAACCGATATTTAATGCCAGATACTGCTCGCCCAGCAAACCAGAAGTGCGGATCGCCAGAGAACTGGTATCGGGAATATGGTTGTAACGTTGCTGGATATCCATTGCTACACGGGGAAGGTAGGTTTTCTCATCAAGCGAAATATCCGCTACCCGTCCAATCACCACCCCGCCGATTCGCACCGGCGAGCGCGCTTTCAGCCCACCGATGTTGTCGAACGTCGCGTACAAGCGGTAGGTGGGTTCACTACCGATGGATTTTAGATCAGCGACCTTCAGGCACAAAAAGAGGATGGCGCCCAGCGCAATCAACATGAATATCCCCACCCAAACTTCATTTTTCTTTGTTTGCATTGAATCAGTTCCCAAACATCAGTGCTGTCAGCACAAAATCCAATCCCAATACCGCAAGAGACGAATGCACCACGGTACGGGTCGTCGCCCGACTGATCCCCTCTGAAGTAGGAATCGCATCATAGCCGTTAAACAGCGCAATCCAGGTCACGGTTATCGCGAAGACGATACTTTTAATCACGCAGTTCACAAGATCCTGCCGCCATTCCACCGCGCCCTGCATGGCTGACCAGAAGAATCCGCTGTCGATGCCTTTCCAGTCGACGCCAACCAGCGCCCCGCCCCAAATGCCAACCGCGACAAAAATCACCGCCAGCAATGGCATACTGATTAACCCGGCCCAGAAACGCGGCGCCACCACGCGACGCAACGGATCAACCGCCATCATCTCCATGCTGGACAGTTGCTCGGTGGTCTTCATCAGACCGATTTCCGCCGTCAGCGCCGAACCTGCGCGTCCGGCAAACAGCAACGCGGTGACCACGGGGCCAAGCTCGCGCAGCAACGAAAGCGCCACCATCATGCCCAAACTGGCTTCCGCGCTGTAAGTGGTCAGCACCAGATAACCTTGCAAACCAAGCACCATACCGATAAACAGGCCGGAAACCATGATGATCAATAGTGACTGAACCCCGACGCTATACAGTTGTTTGATCAACAGCGGCCACTGTTTCCTGAACTCCGGTTTGCCCACCAGCGCATTAAACAACATCAGTCCGGCGCGACCAAAGGCGGCACAGGTAGCAATTCCCTGACGTCCCAACGACGCCAACGCCTGTAATAACATGAGTTCGTTAACCCCCTGAACCTAACAGCGCAGTTTTATAATCATCCGCCGGGAAACGGAAAGGGACGGGCCCATCGGCGATGCCATCAAGAAACTGGCGCACGCGGGGATCATCATTCATGTTCAACTGTTCCGGCGTCCCTTCCGCCACCACCTGGCGATCGGCGACGATATAGGCGTAATCGGCAATACTCATGACCTCCGGCACATCATGGGACACCACAATGCAGGTAACGCCCAGCGCATGGTTCAGTTCATCAATCAACTTAACCAGCGTTCCCAGGGTTATCGGGTCCTGACCGACAAAAGGCTCATCGAACATAATCAACTGCGGATCGAGCGCAATCGCCCGCGCCAGCGCCGCGCGCCGCGCCATGCCGCCGGAAAGCTCCGCCGGCATCAGATCTGCGGCCCCGCGCAACCCGACCGCTTCCAGCTTCATCATCACCGTGCTGCGCAATAATGGTTCCGGCAACCGGCTATGCTCGCGCAACGGCCAGGCGACATTATCAAACACGTTCAGATCGGTAAATAACGCGCCAGACTGAAATAACATGCTCATTTTTTTGCGGGCGTTGTACAGTTCCGTGCGTGAAAGCGACGGGATGTTGTCGCCATCGAACCAGATCTCCCCGCTGTCCGGCTGGAGTTGTCCGCCAATCAAACGAAGCAGTGTGGTTTTACCAATACCGGAAGGCCCCATGATCGCGGTGACTTTCCCTCTGGGAACACGCAACGTGATATCGGTGAAAATCTGCCGATCTCCGCGCCGAAAGCTCAGGCCGAGGATCTCAACCAGATTGGTATCCTGGTGATTCATTATTTCATATTCCTTACCGATCAGTATGTTACTTATGATCGTCAGCGTGAAACGAATAACGGTAATACGCTTCCATCTTTAAATCCTAATGGCTGATGTGCCGCAAAGCCCGAGTTTTACAAAAACTTACTGTAAGTTCTTGTCCGAGAGGGCGGAACCAAATCGCCATAAGTTTTACTTTTTCGCCCTAGCCAGTCAGAATTAGCGCTCATGATGGAAAACATTTTTTTGTTCAAAATTCGTCCATAAATACCGGTTTATAAACCCGTCAACCAGTGATTATACCTTAATAAAGGACGCGGCATGCTTTTTGCGACAGTACTCTTGATCGTTGGTTTGGTGTTGCTGGTATACGGCGCCGATCGTCTGGTGTATGGCGCCGCGATCCTGGCCCGCGCCGTGGGTCTGCCGCCTTTCATTATCGGCCTTACCATCGTCGGTATCGGTACGTCGCTGCCCGAACTGATCGTTTCCATCACCGCGGCGTTGAACGATCAGATCGATATGGCGGTGGGCAATGTGTTGGGTTCGAATATCGCCAATATTCTGTTAATTCTCGGCAGCGCCACCCTGATCCGCCCGTTGACCGTTCATTCAGAACTGTTGCGTCGGGAGTTTCCGCTTATGCTGCTGGTCACCGTTTTATGCGGTTTTTTACTTCATGATAACGATCTGAGCCGTACAGACGGCGTGCTCCTGCTGAGCGCCGCCGGAATATTCTTGTTTCTGATGATCCGCATGACGCGTCTGGCGCAGCAAGAAGGCGTAGACAGCCTGACGCGGGAGCAGTTGGCGGAACTGCCGCAGGCGGACAGCAACCAGACGGTGGCTATTTTATGGCTGATTCTCGGTCTGATTATTTTACCCATGGCCGCCCGTATGGTGATCGACAATGCCACCGTGCTGGCGCGCTATTTTCATATCAGCGAACTGACTATCGGTCTGACCGTGCTGGCTATCGGCACCAGCCTGCCGGAACTGGCCACCGCCGTTGTTGGTACGCTGAAAAAGGAAGATGATATTGCGCTGGGCAATCTCATCGGTTCGAACATCTTTAATATTGCCATCGTATTGGGCGTACCGGCGTTGCTTTCGCCAGGCGCGCTCAATCCTCTGGCTTTCGGGCGCGATTATTGGGTCATGCTGGGGGCCAGCGCGTTACTGGCCGCGCTGTGCCTCAGCAGAAAGCGCCATATCGGGCAGGGCGCCGGCGCCCTGCTGCTTTGCGCGTTTGTCGTTTATCTCTTGGTGTTGTTCTTTGTTTGATTCGCCAATGGTTTGATTCGCCAGAACATCAGAGCATTAACCAAAAACATCACAACAGGCAGGATTATTCAGGTATGTCACATTTTGAACTACAACCCGGATTTGATTTTCAGCAGGCAGGCAAACAGGTTCTGGAAATTGAGCGCGGAGGCCTGGCGCAACTGGATCAATATATTGATGATAATTTCACCCAGGCTTGTGAGAAAATCTTTTACTGTCAGGGAAAAGTGGTGGTGATGGGGATGGGAAAATCCGGTCATATCGGCTGCAAAATGGCCGCCACTTTCGCCAGCACCGGCACCCCGGCTTTTTTTGTCCACCCCGGCGAAGCCAGCCACGGCGATCTGGGCATGGTCACGCCGCATGACATCGTGATCGCCATTTCCAACTCTGGCGAATCCCACGAAATTCTGTCGTTGATCCCGGTGTTGAAACGCCAGCAGATTTTCCTGATTTGCATGACCGGCAAGCCAGAAAGCACCATGGGAAAAGCGGCGGATATCCATCTGTGCGTCCATGTTCCCCAAGAAGCATGCCCGCTTGGTCTGGCGCCGACCAGCAGCACCACCGCAACGCTGGTGATGGGGGATGCGATGGCCGTTGCGTTGTTGCAGGCGCGCGGTTTTACCGCCGAGGATTTTGCCCTCTCCCACCCCGGCGGCGCACTTGGCCGCAAGCTTCTGTTGCGCGTCAGCGATATCATGCATTCTGGCGGCGAGATACCGCATGTTCCTCATGACGCGACCTTGCGCGATGCTTTGCTGGAAATTACGCGCAAAAATCTGGGGATGACGGTAATCTGCGATGAGGATCTGAAAATCCTCGGCATCTTCACCGATGGCGACCTGCGCCGCATTTTCGACATGAAGATTGACTTGAACAGCGCACGCATTGTTGATGTGATGACCGCCGGCGGTATTCGGGTCACACCGCAAACGCTGGCCGTGGATGCGCTGAACCTGATGCAGTCGCGCAATATTACTTCCTTGCTGGTGGCGGAAAACGATCATCTGGTGGGGATCGTTCACATGCACGATATGCTGCGCGCCGGTGTGGTGTGATACGCCCGCGCAGGTATGCCATCATGGTGCGGACACCGCACCAACACGGTAGCGCTAAAGCCAAAGAATCAAGGATAAACGCCAATGAGTGAAACCAGGGCGCAAGCCGATACCTGTTATGGACCTGTCGATCGGCAGGTACTGGATAAAGCCCGTGAAATTCGACTGTTAATCTGTGATGTTGACGGCGTGATGTCGGACGGTCTGATTTATATGGGCAACCACGGTGAAGAACTAAAGGCGTTTAACGTGCGCGATGGTTATGGCATCCGCTGTCTGCTGACCTCCGGCATTGAAGTCGCCATTATTACCGGACGATCAGCCGACCTGCTGGCGGATCGCTGTAAAACGCTGGGTATCACCCATCTTTATCAGGGGCAATCCGATAAGGTTTTGGCCTTCCACGATCTGTTGGATAAACTAGCGTTAACCGCCAGTCAGGTCGCCTATATCGGCGACGACCTCATCGACTGGCCGGTGATGGCTCAGGTCGGTCTGAGCGCTGCCGTGGCGGACGCGCACCCATTGCTGTTGCCGCGTGCTGATTATGTTACCCGTATCGCCGGTGGACGTGGGGCGGTGCGCGAACTGTGTGATTTGATCCTGTTGTCACAGGATAAGCTGGAGTATGCCAAAGGGCTGTCGATATGAGTAAAACCAAGCGTTGGCTGACCGCTTTGCTGGCACTGCTAGCCGTTATCCTGATCGGCTGGACTATCGCAGATGACGAATCGGCGGCGCCCGCCCACACCGACGGCCCCGCTGTACCGGTGTATACCAGTGAGAAAACCACCACACAGGTATACAGCCCGGCGGGGAAACTGAGCTACCGTCTGATCGCGGACAAAGCGGAATATTTCAATGACGAACAACTAAGCTGGTTTACGACGCCTGTCGCAACGCTGTTTGACGAACAGGGTACGGCAACCTGGTCGGTAAGCGCGGACCGCGCCAAGCTGACGCAAGACAAAATGCTCTATCTGTATGGTCATGTCGAGGTTAACAGCCTGACAAATGACTCGCGGCTGGAGAGAATCAAAACCGACAATGCCCAGGTGAATCTGGTCACTCAGGACGTCGCTTCCGATGATGAAGTCACCCTGTACGGCGCCGGTTTTACTTCCAACGGGATGAAAATGCGTGGGAATCTGCGTAACAAGACAGCCGAGTTGATCGAAAAGGTAAAAACCTCTTATGAAATCCAAAACCAATAATCTGATGCGTAACACCCTGATCGCCGGCGCGCTGTTCGCTGTCAGCGTTCCCGCGCTGGCCCTCACCGGCGACAGCAATCAGCCCATTCATATTGATTCCGAGCAGCAATCGCTGGACATGCAAAGCAATACGGTCACATTCACCGGTAATGTGGTCGTGAAGCAGGGGACGATTGAAGTCAAAGCCGATAAAGTCGTCGTTACCCAACCACAGGGCGAGCGGGGTCGTGAAGTTGTCGAGGGCTACGGCAATCCCGTCACCTTCTACCAGATGCAGGACAACGGCAAACCCGTAAAAGGTCATGCCCGGAAGGTCCGTTATGAACTGGCCAATGACTTTCTGGTGCTGACCGGCGACGCCTATCTGGAACAGGTGGACAGCAATGTGAAAGGCGACCGTATCACTTATCTGGTGAAACAGCAGCAGATGGAAGCCTTCAGCGACAAGGGTAAACGTGTCACCACGGTATTGGTTCCTTCCCAACTTCAGGAGAATGAGGGCCAGAGCGCATCCTCCCTGTATCAAAAACCGCAACCACGAGTCACTGAATAACTTATGGCAGCATTAATCGCAGAAAATCTGGCTAAGGCGTATAAAGGTCGCAGAGTGGTGGAGAACGTCAGTCTCACCGTCAACTCCGGCGAGATCGTCGGTCTGTTGGGGCCGAATGGCGCCGGGAAAACCACCACTTTTTATATGGTGGTCGGTATCGTCCCGCGCGATGAAGGACGGATTGTGATTGATGGCGACGATATCAGTCTGCTTCCCTTGCATGATCGCGCTCTGCGCGGGATCGGCTATTTACCGCAGGAAGCGTCGATTTTTCGCCGGTTAAGCGTCTATGACAACCTGATGGCCGTGTTGCAGATCCGTAAGGATCTCACCTCAGAGCAACAGGAAGACCGGGCGAATGAGCTAATGGAAGAATTCCATATTATTCATTTACGCGATAGTCTGGGACAATCGCTCTCCGGTGGTGAACGACGCCGGGTGGAGATTGCCCGCGCACTGGCGGCAAATCCTAAATTTATCCTGCTGGATGAACCCTTTGCCGGTGTTGACCCCATTTCGGTGATTGATATAAAAAAAATAATTGAACATCTGCGTGACAGCGGACTCGGCGTGTTGATTACCGATCATAACGTCCGTGAAACGTTGGATGTTTGTGAGCGCGCCTATATCGTGAGTCAGGGACGCCTGATCGCCCACGGTTCACCATCGGAAATCCTGGCCGATGAGCAGGTAAAACGCGTCTATCTGGGCGAAGGCTTCCGACTATGACAGGGTCGTGTTCTCAACTGAATAATATATAAGGAAGTTAGCGCTACTTATGAAGCAAGGTTTGCAACTCAGGCTTAGCCAGCAACTGGCCATGACTCCACAGCTTCAGCAGGCAATCCGTCTGTTGCAACTGTCCACGCTTGAACTGCAACAAGAGATTCAACTGGCGCTGGAAAGCAATCCGTTACTTGAGCAGACGGACAACCATGAAGAAATAGAGTCATTCGAGGTGGCCGACAGTGATTCGCTGGATACCGGCGAAGCATTGGAACAAAAAGACATGCCAGAAGAACTGCCGCTGGATGCGACCTGGGATGAAATCTATTCCGCAGGCACACCCTCCGGCACCGGCACCGATTACCGGGATGAAGAGTTACCGATCTATCAGGGCGAAACCACACAAACCCTTCAGGACTACCTGATGTGGCAGGTTGAATTGACGCCTTTTTCAGATACCGATGCGGCGATAGCGACATCCATCGTCGATGCGGTGGATAATACCGGCTATCTTACGGTGCCGCTGGAAGATATTCTGGACAGTATCGGCGATGAAAACGTTACGCTTGAAGAAGTGGAAGCGGTGCTCAAGCGGGTGCAACGCTTTGATCCGGTGGGCGTCGCCGCCCGCGATTTGCGTGATTGTCTGCTGGTGCAGCTTTCCCAATTTTTTGACAGCACACCGCGCCTCGCGGAAGCAAAACTGATCGTAAGCGAGTACCTCGATCTGCTGGCCAACCATGATTTCCGCAGTCTGATCCGCTCAACGCGCCTGAAAGAAGAGGTGCTGAAAGAAGCGCTGGCGCTGATTCAATCCCTCGATCCCCGTCCGGGCCAATCCATCAACACGGGTGAATCCGAGTACGTCATTCCTGACGTGCTGGTGCGCAAGATCCAGGGACGTTGGGTGGTTGAACTGAATACCGACAGCGTACCCCGTCTACAAATCAACCAGCAATATGCGGCGTTGGGCAACAGCGCGCGCAGCGACAGCGACGGCCAGTTCATTCGCAGCCATTTGCAGGAAGCGCGCTGGTTAATCAAAAGTCTGGAAAGCCGTAACGATACCTTGCTCAAAGTGACCCGCTGTATTGTCGAACAACAGCAGGATTTCTTTGAACAGGGCGAAGAATTCATGAAACCGATGGTGCTGGCGGATATCGCCCAGGTTGTGGATATGCATGAATCCACCATCTCAAGGGTGACCACACAGAAGTTCCTGCACAGTCCGCGCGGCATTTTTGAACTAAAATACTTCTTCTCCAGCCATGTGAATACCGACAGCGGAGGCGAAGCCTCGTCAACGGCGATCCGCGCGCTGGTCAAGAAGTTAATCGCCTCGGAAAACCCCGCCAAGCCGTTAAGCGACAGCAAGCTGACTTCCTTGCTCTCTGAACAGGGCATTATTGTGGCGCGGCGCACCGTGGCGAAATACCGAGAGTCTTTATCTATCCCACCATCAAATCAGCGTAAACAACTGCTTTGATCTCAACAGAGAGGAAGACGCTATGCAGATCAATATTACCGGACACCACATCGAAATTACCGAACCATTACGCGATTTCGTCAATACCAAGTTCGCCAAGTTAGAGCAATACTTTGACCGTATCATCCAGGTCAACGTGGTATTGAAAGTGGAGAAAGTACAACAAATTGCTGATGCTACCGTCCACGTCAACGGTGGAGAGCTACACGCCACATCAGAATCGGAAGATATGTACGCCGCGATTGATCTGCTGATCGATAAGCTCGCCCGCCAGCTTAATAAGCATAAGGACAAGCTGAAGCAGCACTAGTTTTTCTCTTGCCGGTCGGCAGGAGAACAGACCCGGCCCTTGCACATGACGGGCCGGGCTTACCGCAAGTGAAAGTGTCTTTAAGTGAATATAAAATGAACAACGTTCCCGTTTTGCAACTCAGCACCGTGTTACGCCCAGAGTGCACCCGAAGCGCCGTCCATTGCCAGAGTAAAAAACGCGCATTGGAAATTATCAGCGAGTTGGCCGCCAACCAGCTTAATCTCACTTCACAGATTGTTTTTGACGCCATTCTTACCCGCGAACGAATGGGCAGCACGGGTATTGGCAACGGCATTGCCATTCCCCACGGTAAGCTTGAAGACGATAACGCACTGGGCGCAATTGGGGTATTTATTCAGTTGGAACAGCCTATCGCTTTCGATGCCGTTGATCATCAAGACGTTGATTTGCTTTTTGCCTTGCTGGTTCCGGCAGAACAATGTAAAACCCATTTACATACGCTGTCGCTGGTTGCCAAACGACTGGCTGATAAAACGGTGTGTCGGCGTCTGCGAGCGGCGCAAAGCGATGAAGAACTTTATCAGATCATGATGGAAAGCGGTTAAGTCGAATGGCGACATGGCTTACGATGAATAGCGCCCCAGGCTGGAATGACAGAATGCTTGCAATCCATGTGCTAACCATTCATTTTCTAGCCGTTCACGATAAAAACAATCGCGGCGAGAGTTCGCCATCACGTTGCCAGAGGGGAGTTATCAGATGGTGCTGATGATTGTCAGTGGTCGTTCAGGGTCAGGTAAATCCGTCGCTCTGCGTGCGCTGGAAGACATGGGGTTCTACTGCGTGGATAACCTGCCGGTGGTCTTGTTGCCGGAACTGGCCGATACGCTTGCGACGCGCAATATCTCCGCCGCGGTCAGCATTGATGTGCGCAATATGCCGGAATCGCCGGAAGTCTTTGAACAGGCAATGGCGCAACTCCCGCAGAGCTTCTCACCACAGTTGTTATTTCTGGACGCCGATCGCAATACGCTGATCCGCCGTTACAGCGATACCCGCCGTCTGCACCCTTTATCCAGTAAGAATCTGTCGCTGGAAAGCGCCATTGATGAAGAAAACGATCTTCTGGAACCCCTGCGATCGCGCGCCGATCTGATCATCGATACCTCGGAAATGTCGGTGCATGAACTGGCTGAAATGCTGCGTACCCGCCTGCTGGGTAAACGAGAACGCGAGTTGACGATGGTGTTTGAATCTTTCGGCTATAAGCATGGCATCCCCATTGACGCCGACTACGTGTTTGATGTGCGTTTCCTGCCCAACCCACACTGGGACCCCAAACTCCGTCCGATGACCGGCTTGGACAAGCCCGTCGCCGCTTTCCTCGAACGTCATACTGAAGTCCACAATTTTATCTACCAGACGCGCAGCTATCTGGAACTATGGCTTCCCATGCTGGAAACCAATAACCGCAGTTACCTGACCGTGGCGATTGGCTGTACCGGCGGCAAGCACCGATCGGTTTATATCGCCGAACAGTTGGCGGACTACTTCCGATCCCGCGGCAAAAATGTCCAGTCCCGCCACCGTACTCTGGAAAAGCGTAAATCGTGATGGTCAGGCAAATTAGCGTCAGACGAAATAATGACAGTCAAACAAACCGTTGAAATCAAAAACAAGCTGGGCATGCACGCCCGCCCCGCCATGAAACTGTTTGAACTGGTGCAGAGTTTCGATGCGGAAGTGATATTGCGTAATGACAGCGGTACGGAAGCCGAGGCCAGCAGCGTGATTGCCATGCTGATGCTGGACTCAGCCAAAGGCCGGCTGGTTGAAGTCGAAGCGACTGGCCCGGACGAAGCACAGGCGCTGGCCGCCGTGATTACGCTGTTTGAAGCCGGGTTTGACGAAGAGTAACCGCTGTCTTCTTTGGGCGGCAGCGGCGATCACATAAAACCGATGACCGCCTTCTTCCGTACAGCTTTACTGTCCCGCAATCTTCATTTCCGGCAATAGCACCGATCCACACTGAATATTACTGCGCGTTTCAATGTCGTCGCCCACCGTCACGATATTGCGCAACATGTCTTTCAGATTGCCTGCGATGGTGATCTCACTGACCGGATACTGAATTTCACCGTTTTCCACCCAGAAACCGGACGCGCCACGGGAATAATCCCCGGTTACGCCGCTGACGCCCTGACCCATTAATTCCGTCACCAGCAGCCCTTTGCCCATTTGTCTGAGCAAGCCTGCGAAGTCCAGCCCTTGACCGGCGATACGCCAGTTATGAATTCCCCCGGCATGTCCGGTGCTCTTCATGCCCAGTTTACGTGCGGCGTAACTGGTCAGCAGCCAGGTCTGCAACACGCCGTCCTTCACAATCTCACGCCGCTGGGTGCGAACCCCTTCACTGTCGAACGGCGTGGACGCCAGCCCTTTGCGTAAATGCGGCTGTTCTTCAATCGTCAACCATTCAGGCAGGATTTGCTGGCCCAGTTTGTCCAGCAGGAAAGTCGATTTGCGATATACGCTGCCGCCGCTGATGGCGCCGACCAGATGGCCGAACAGACCTGTCGCCACCTCAGCGGAAAACAGAACCGGCGCCTGCATGGTTGGCAACTTACGCGGCGATAAACGGGATAATGTACGCCGCGCACACTCTTCACCCACCCACTCAGGCGTCTTCAAATCTTCCAGCGAACGGCCAATAGTGTAGGCGTAATCCCGCTCCATGTCGCCATTCACTTCGGCAATCACACAACTGGACATGGAATGGCGACTGGAACAATAGCTTTGCAACATGCCGTGGCTGTTGCCAAACACTCTGATAGCGTAATGGCTGTTGAAGCTGCCGCCTTCAGTATTGGTGATCCGCTTATCCGCCTTCAGCGCGGCCTGTTCAGCACGTGCGGCCAACTCGATGCCACGATCCGCATCCAGTTCCGTCGGGTGAAACAAGTCCAGATCCGGGGCATCAAAAGCCAGCAGTTCTTTATCTGCCGGCCCCGCGAAGGGATCGACGGAGGTGTAACGGGCAATATCCAGCGCCGCCTGCACAGTACGCGCGATGGCGTCCGGGCTGAGATCGGTGGATGAGGCGCTGCCTTTACGCTGCTGGTAATACACCGTAATCCCCAGCGCTCCGTCGCTGTTGAATTCGACGTTTTCAACTTCACCATAACGGGTGCTCACGCCAATACCGGTGGTTTTCGACACGGAAACTTCCGCCGCATCCGAACCCGCTCGCGCCAGTTCCAGCGCCTGTGCAACCGCTTGTTCCAGCGCCGTGCGCTGTTGTGCAACCTGAGTGATGATTGTCATTGTTCTGCCATAATGAATGAGAAAACCGTTGCGACGGACGACGCGACAAGTTTATGCCGATGCGCAAACGTATTACGCTCAGCGTAAACATAAGGAATATTTCCGCACATTCCTCGTCATCCCTCCATCTAAAAAGGTGTAGCATAATGCCTCTGAGTCTAACAGGATCCGCGGACAATTTCGCATAAAGCCCAAACCTGTTAGTATCAGCCTCTTTTTTATGGCGGGCGACCCGCCTGTTACCTTCAGGGCTGCGGCAAGCGGCGTTAAAAACTTGTCCTGAAATTTTAGGAACCAACCATGAGCAAAAAAACCGAAGACTGGCTTGATGAAGTCCCGGACAATAATGAAGACGATGATGAAATTATCTGGGTCAGTAAAAGCGAGATAAAACGTGATGCTGAAGCACTGAAAGCGCTCGGTGCGGAACTGGTTGAACTGGGTAAAAACGCGTTGGAGAAAATTCCGCTGGATGACGACCTGCGCGCCGCCATCGAACTGGCGCAGCGTATCAAGAAAGAGGGCCGTCGCCGCCAGTTGCAACTGATTGGTAAACTGTTGCGCGCCCGCGATCCAGAACCCATCCAGGCCGCGTTGGATAAACTGAAAAACCGTCATAATCAGCAGGTGGCGCTGTTTCACAAACTTGAACTGCTGCGCGACCGTCTGGTGACCGAAGGCGATGACGCTATTCCTGATATTCTGGCGCTTTGCCCGCACGCCGACCGCCAGCAACTACGTTCGCTGGTGCGCAATGCGCAAAAAGAGCAGGCCGCGAATAAACCGCCGAAATCCACCCGGCAGATTTTTCAGTATTTGCGTGAATTGTCAGAAACCGAGGCATGAAACCTGCGCCACCCCATTGGCGAATGTCGTTCGCAACAGGAACTACGGTGATTAATGAGGCTCCCACCGGGAAGCCTCGCACCGTGGTCGCCTCAGACGTTTTTGTCTAACCGCGACAGCAAACTTATAGCCCGCTCAGATGCCAGGTTTTTACTTCCAGGAATTCATCCAGCCCCAGCACCGATCCTTCACGCCCCAACCCTGACTCTTTCACGCCGCCAAACGGCGCCAGTTCAGTGGACACGGCGCACTCATTGATACCGATCATGCCGCTTTCCAGCGCGTCCGCCACCCGGAATACGCGTTGCAAATTCTGGCTGTAAAAGTAAGCCGCCAGACCAAACGGCGTATCGTTGGCACGCTGGATCACCTCTTCTTCCGTTTTAAACCGGAAACATGGCGCAACCGGGCCAAACGTTTCTTCCTGAGCCAGCAACATCGCTTCACTGGCATCGGCAATCACCGTCGGTTCAAAGAAACAGCCGCCCAGCGCATGGCGTTTTCCCCCCACGATGGCCCGCCCGCCGTGCGACACCGCATCATTAACGTGTTTTTCCACTTTTTCCACAGCCGCATCGTCAATCAATGGGCCCAGCGTCACGCCATCGTCCACGCCGTTACCTACTTTCAGTTTTTTCACCTCTGCCGCCAGCAGGGAAACAAACTCATCGTACACGCCGTCCTGAATATAAAATCGGTTGGCGCTGACGCAAACCTGTCCGGCATTGCGGAAACGATTGGCGATAGCCCCTTTGACGGCTTCATGAATATCCGCGTCGTCAAACACGATATAAGGCGCGTTGCCGCCCAGTTCCATAGAAATACGTTTCATGGTGTCAGCGGCATTGCGCATCAGCGTTTTCCCCACCGCAGTGGAACCGGTGAAGGAGATCTTGCGTACTTTGGCGCTGGCCATAATAGTATCGCTGATCGCCTGGGTATCCCCCGCGACGCCATTGAGTACCCCGGCAGGCACCCCCGCCTGCTCTGCCAACGCCAGCAACGCAAAAGCAGATAACGGCGTATTATTGGCGGGCTTGATAACCCCGGTACAACCCGCCGCCAGCGCAGGGCCGAGCTTACGCGCCAGCATCGCCAGCGGAAAATTCCACGGCGTTATGGCAACCACCACGCCAACTGGTTCACGCGTGGCATAAATACGCGATCCCGCTTTGGCGGGCGGGATAATCTCGCCGTTGATTCGTTTTGCCTGCTCAGCAAACCATTGGATAAAGTTCGCGGCATAGATCACTTCGCCTTCCGCCTCTTTGACTGGTTTTCCCTGCTCCGCGGTCATCAGTTCCGCTAAATAGCGTTTATTTTCCAGTATCAGTTCGTACCAGCGATAAAGAATTTCAGAACGTTCTTTCGCGGTCTTGCGTTTCCACGCCGGAAAAGCCTGATATGCCGCATCAATGGCGGACTGCGTTTCCACTTTACCCGCTTTGGACACCGCGGCGATGCGCTCACCAGTCGCCGGATTCAAGACATCGAATGTCGCCGCCGCCTGCCGCCATTGTCCCGCGACAAAGTAACCGGTTTTAAACAGTGTGTTATCCTGCAAATGTTGTTGTGACATCGTGTTACCTCCTGATAACTGTCGAGTCTCATTACATCATGAGGAAAAATCGTGAATGGTAAGTATAGAAGTGATGCGCGGAACGCGCTGTCCAATGACAGAAATGAAGCGGTTAATCACTCAACGCATGCTGATATTTGCGCAGCATGGTGACGAAACGTCCGACGGGCGCCGTGATATCCGGCGGCAGTTGCCGCTGCGCCAGCTTGTGCTGATACTCGTCGAGTTCATCCAGTAGTTGAGTAAACGTCTGGCTGCGCGTGGCGCCACGTCTCGCGCCCACCACGCGCTCCGCTGTGGCGCGAATCTGGCGGTGAAAGGCGGACAGCGCGTCATCTTGAGGAATAGCCAACGAACGCAAACGCTGATGGGCGATAATCAACGACAAAGCCAGACGATATTTGGCGATATCGCCGGGGAACATGTTCAGCAACAAAAACAATTGTTGATAAAGTGCGGGCAGATGGTTCTCTTTACGCCGCGCCTGATTGGTGGTTAATGCCGATATCGCGCTATAAACAAAGCGATTCAACAATGTGCGGCCGGTATGGATTTTGGCATTGTCGCGGATCAGCAGAATAACCATCAGCGCCAGAAAACAACCGATGATCTGCCCGATGGCATTATCAAGGAATTGATTGATATGAAACGTCATCGGGTTATCCAGCACCAGAATATTAATCGTGCTCGCCAGCGTCCCCAGCGATCCGAGACGCCGCTTTTGCACCTCGATACCAATGACGAACGCTATCGCCCCCAGGCTGAGGCAAAGCAGCAACATACTTTGCTGCGTCGAAGGCATGATAAACATAAACATCAGCACCCCCAGCGGCAGTGCCGCGATGGTGCCGTAAAGGAAATCCACCGCCATCATTTTGGGGTTTGGCAAGCGCATCGCCAGCGATGTCACCACAGCAAGCATGACCATGCAAACGCTACCTGACGTCCAGCCGGTGCTAAGCCAGAACAGGCAACCCAACGCCGTCGCCACGCCCGTGCGTAATCCGTTGATCATGGCGTGATGAGTTTCGGCGGATGGCGCTTTAATCTCAACATCGCTGTGCAGCACATCCGCTTCCACTTTACTGATGCGCCCGTTGGTCTGCACGCCTTTGGCCAGTAACTGGTAGCGGGTAGCGATCCCTACCCAACTACTTACCGTGGGCGGAATAGCCTGACGATGGCCGGCCGCAATCAGGTGCCGCAGCAATTTCAGGCGGCGGTGAACGTCCTGCATCGATTCAACCGGCTGATCAATGATCCGTTGCAGGCTGCTTTTACCCCAGGAAGGGTGATCTTGCATAACCAGATAGGTTTCGCAAGCCTGCGTAATCAGCGCCAGCGATTGGGTATGCATTGATTTCAAACGCTGATTGCTGTTCTGCCAGCGCGATGACTCCATCATTAAATGATTACGCATGCCGTTCAGCGCGGTCGTTTTGCGTACCAGCGCATGCCAGGCGGCATCAATCACTTCTTTTTCCGCCTGATTGACACACAATTGCAGTAACCGGTACTGATCCACCAGCAGCGCTTCGATACTGCGATCAATATCTTGTTTGATGGAACGAGGGGAAAACAGCAGATCAGCCAGGATCGCGCACATAATTCCCAACACGATCTCACTGCAACGTTCGACCACGAACTGTGGCGTCAGCAACGGCGTCTCTGCGACGGAAACGATGATGATAAGCGTCGTATAGCCTGCCAACCCAAACAAATAGGCGTTTTCAGTTTTGACGAGTGAAGAGATCCAGGTACAGACGCCCGCCCAAACGCAACACAGCATCAACATGAGCACTGGCGCCCGAATCGTTGCAATTATGATGATTAATGCAGCGATACAGCCAATAAATGTACCGACAATGCGCAATATACCGCGATGACGGATAGCCCCGGAAAAGGGTTCGCCGCCCGCAACGAAAGCTGGCCCGGCTGAAACAATCGCCGCCGTCAGCACCGACCAGCGCGGCGTTTCCAACTGTAAATGGAATCCCAGAAACAGAGACAGGACAATGGCGAAGCTCAGCTTAAACGCGAAGCGGAAGCGAATAAATATCGGGCTTTTCATGTTATTAGCCGAACTCACGCAATCGATATAATAAGCGGATCAGCGGCGATGGCTGTTTATCATTGTCGACTTTCTCCCCGGTAATGATGACGGTGGCGGTCGTTCCCGCGGGATAAAGATCGCCCATCTGACGATCCAGTTTGATCTTCACTGGCACGCGTTGCGCTAAACGCACCCACTCCAGATTGGAGTCAATTGCCGCCAGGCCTTTACTATCAACGCTGCTACTGCTGTTGTTTACCCCAGCGGCCACACTGTCTACCGTGCCGTAGAAAATACGTTTGCTGCCCAGCGGAGTGATTTCGGCGCGATACCCACGGCGCACGCCTTCCAGTTTCGTCTCTTCCATGTAAGCCAACAGGTAGAATGAATCTTTTTTCACCAGCGCCACAGCGGTTGAGCCACGGGTAATAAACTCTCCGCTCTGCACATTCAGATTGGTGACCCAACCATCAGCCGGCGCGCGCACCACGGTGCGCTCAAGATCCAACTTCGCCAGATCCATAGCGGCCTGTGCTTTGGCAAGCTGGTGTCTCGCCGTTTCCAGCGCACTCCCGGACTGATCAATATTCTCCTGCGACATCGCCTGAATACCTAAACGTACCCGACGCCCCGCCTCCCGCTTTTTCTCCACCACCAACGCCTGATAGTAGGCTACATCGGCTTCTGCCTGCGCCAGGGCCGCACGATACCGTGGCTGATCCACAATAAACAGTACATCGCCCTGCTTAACCAGTTGGTTGTCCGTCACCCGCACATCGGTAAGTAACCCGCTAACGTCGGGAGAAATTGCCACGACATCCGCGGTAAACTTCGCGTCACGCGTCCAGGGCGATTCGGTATAAAACGCCCAGATACGAAATACCGCCACAATAGCGAATAACACCACGACCAGCGTGATGGCCACACGACCCAATTTTTTCGTGAGCGTAGTGATAAAGAGAGATTTCACAAGCGACTTCAAAGACCATAACGGAACAGCAGATAGAACAGGCAGCAGAATAATGCGGTATTAAACAAGGCCGGGTGCCAGACAAAATCATAGATGCCTGTCGGTTGCAGCAACCGGTTCACGACGAAAAATAGCGTCAGTGACACCAGTAACACAAAGAAGACCGGCGGGAACGATAAGCCGAACAGCACCATAACCGGGAGTGAACTCATCCTCTTTTCCTTATTTTTCATTAGAGTTAACGAGACATACGGGTACGTTAGCGTAATTAACGCATAGCCAACCAATCAACCATAAGCCTTTGTCCCCCCTGCTTCATCGCCGTCGGGTCAACATGGCGTCAAACTGATACATACGATTGCAGGTGCAGGCTGCTGATTCTATAAACGATGTTAAATCAGCGTTTTTTACGCTACGGTAATAACAATGATAGACCGAAGGTTTGATATGACCTGTCCGACATCATCAGACAGGTCATATTATGGATGGTTATTATCATCTTATCTACATAGTGTGATCTAAATCACTTTTAAGCCAGAGTAAACAATGGAACGATTAAAAAGTATGTCGGTGTTCGCCAGAGTAGTGCAATGCGGCTCTTTTACCGCCGCCGCGCGCCAACTCCAGATGAGCGTTTCCGCCGTCAGCCAGACCGTTACCAAGCTTGAAGACCAATTGCAGATCAAGCTGCTTAATCGCAGTACGCGCAGTATTGGCCTGACCGAAGCGGGAAAAATTTATTACCACGGTTGCCGCCGCATGCTGCATGAAGCGCATGAGGTGCACGAACAACTTTATGCCTTCAACAGTACCCCGATCGGCACATTACGCATTGGTAGCTCGTCCACCATGGCGCAGAATGTTCTCTCCGCCATGACCGCCGATTTGCTCAGGGAATATCCGGGGCTTTCCGTTAATCTGGTCACCGGTATCCCCGCGCCTGATTTGATCGCCGATGGGCTGGATATCGTCATTCGGGTCGGCGCGTTACAGGATTCGAGTTTGTTTTCCAAACGGCTGGGTTCGATGCCCATGGTGGTCTGCGCCGCCAAAAGCTATCTGGCGCAACATGGCGCGCCGGAAAAACCCGCTGATGTCGTGAACTTTTCCTGGCTGGAATACAGCGTGCGGCCGGATAGTGAATTCGAACTGATTGCTCCCGAAGGCATTTCCACCCGGCTCTCTCCTCAGGGCCGCTTCGTGACTAACGATCCACAGACGCTGGTCAAGTGGTTAAAAGCGGGCGCCGGGATCGCCTATGTTCCCCTGATGTGGATAATTGAAGAAATTCAGCGTGGCGAAATGGAAATTCTGTTCAATCATTACCACTCCGATCCGCGTCCGGTCTATGCGTTATATACCCGCAAAGACAACCTGCCGCTGAAAGTACAGGTTTGTATCAATTACATGATGGAGTATTTCAAGAAAGTCGCCCAGACGTATCAAGGGTATCGTCAGAATAACGAAGAAGAAAAAAAATAAATTCGCAAGTGATCGGTCATTCCTCAGCCATCCACCCCGACGATAAAAAAGCGCTGGAAAGCCGCCATAAAAAACGCCGGGAGGGATTGCCTGTGATAAAAACCGCGTTCGCACACGGTTGTTATCAAGACAACGGGACACGCCGGATTACGCCGTCCCCCCTACCGTCAGACTTTCCAGTTTCAGCGTCGGCTGACCTACGCCAACCGGCAGGCTTTGTCCTTCTTTGCCGCACACGCCAACGCCTTTGTCCAGGGCCAGATCGTTGCCCACCATAGCGATCTGCTGCATGGCTTCAATACCGGAACCAATCAGCGTGGCGCCTTTTACCGGCGTGGTCACGCGGCCATTTTCAATCAGATACGCTTCCGAGGTGGAGAACACAAACTTGCCGGACGTGATATCCACCTGACCGCCGCCAAAGTTCGGCGCGTATAAACCGTATTCCACGCTGGCGATAATCTCTTCCGGCGTTGATTGGCCCGCCAGCATATAGGTATTGGTCATACGCGGCATCGGCAGGTGCGCATAAGATTCCCGGCGACCATTGCCTGTCGGGGCGACGCCCATCAGACGGGCGTTCAGTTTATCCTGCATGTAACCTTTCAGGATGCCGTTCTCAATCAGCACGTTATACTGACCCGGCACGCCTTCGTCATCCATCGCCAATGAACCGCGGCGCCCTTGCAGCGTGCCGTCATCCACCACCGTACACAATTCGGACGCCACCCGTTTCCCCACCTGCCCGCTGAACACCGAGGTTCCACGGCGGTTAAAATCGCCTTCCAGCCCGTGTCCCACCGCTTCATGCAGCAATACTCCCGGCCAGCCCGCGCCCAACACCACAGGCATCGATCCGGCGGGCGCGGCAATCGCCGAGAGATTAATCAGCGCCATGCGTACCGCTTCTTTCGCCCAGGCTTCCACGCGAGGCTCACCGTCAACCGCCTCCCAGAAATAGTGATAACCGCTGCGCGACCCTCCGCCGCTGCCGCCGCGCTCACGCTTGCCGTCCGCTTCCACCAGCACGCTTACCGACAGACGCACCAGCGGGCGAACATCCGCGGCCAGCGTACCGTCAGTCGCCGCCACCAGCACCAGTTCGTACACGCCCGTCAGACTGGCCGTCACTTCCTGAACTCTGGCGTCGGCGGCACGCGCCACCGTATCCGCTCGCTGCAACAGCGCGATTTTATCTTCACGGGTCAGACTATCAAGCGGGTTAAGCTGAGGGTAAAGCGCGGGATGCGACACTTCGCCCAACGTATGCAACTTGCCGGTGCCTGACTCACGCACAATACTGCGTGCCGCTTGAGCGCTTTGATGCAACGCATTCAGCGTAATCTGGTCAGCATAGGCAAACCCTGTTTTTTCGCCATCAATCGCGCGGATCCCCACGCCCTGATCGATATGATAGGAGCCTTCCTTGATGATGCGGTCTTCCAATACCCATGACTCATGGTAACTGGACTGAAAATAAAGGTCGGCGTAATCCAGACGACGTTCATTCAATACTCCCAATACGGAAGACAGGTCATTAAGGTTCAATTTGTTAGCGGTGAGTAATTGCTCACTGACAAACGACAGACTCATATTTTTTCACTCTTTATTAGATGAAATCGGGTGAACGAACTGCGCTGCCCACATATCGCTATTCGCCCTGCTTGTTACTCGGCTCACGCAGTACTTCCTGAATCTTCGGCTGATCGATGCTACCGGAAATCTGGTAACGGATCAGCGAAATCTTGTTCCATAGCGGCGCCAGCACCTTGCTGGCGGCAAAAACCGCCGCCCCCACCACCGGGTTAACGACAAATGCCGTGGCGACGCCCACCGTGGCCGAAATTTCCGGCGCCACCACCGCCTCGATATTGACCTGACGTTGCACCAAATCGACACTGCCTTTCATGGCGATATCCGCTTCCAGGCCGTCAACCAACATATCCTCGGTATGCAGCACGCCATCTTTGATCCATGCCGTGCTGCGGATACCATCGAAATAAAAACCACTGCCGAACGTATCGCTGAAATCGAAGCGAAGCTTACGCAGCAAGGCATCGAAACTGACCAGACGCAGCAGTTGCCCGGCCTGTCCCGTCCCCGCATCGGCGATTTCCCCTTTGCCTATCCGCGTGTGCAGAATACCGCTCAGGCTGGCGATATCCGGCGCCCACGGCGTGCCGTGCCAGTAAAGATCGTAATCCACATCAAACGATCCGACGCGTAACGGCGTATCGACGCCGAACCACTCGGCGTTTTGCACCAGACTGTCGCCGGTTAATCGCCCTTTCAGCGCGGTACGAACGCCCTGGGCGTTATCCTGCCAGCTGCCGTTTACCGTTAGCCGCGCCTTTCCGGTATCAATAACACCGTCACTCAGCATCAGCTTGTCTTTCTCAGGTTGTAGCGTACCCTGAACGCGGCCAACATTTTGTCCGATAAACCAGCACTGACGACAATCGATCTGCAACGCGGGCCAATTCTGAAAGCTGATGCTGGGATCGTTCAGCGGCGATCGCTTCTCGGCCAAGGCAATCGGATTGGTCGCTTCATTCCCTTTCCATTGGGGATTGTAGTAGAGATAACCGATATCACTGCGCCATATGCCGTTATGCGGAATGTTAAGCGTGGCGTCAATTTCACGCCCCGTGGCGTGCACTTCACTGCCGGTCAGACTATTTTTGCCGGCAATCGCTAAATCATGCCACTGCTGCCCCAACAATGTCAGAACCGGTGTGCGTAATGTCACTTCCGTCGGCAAGCGGAAATTACCGCCAGCCCCTTTCCCGCCCAATGAGGTTCGTGCTGCCGGCAGCAATCCGAGCCAACTTTCGCCATCCAGCGCAGGCAAATCAAGCACCAGCGCCGAGCCTGGCGGTAACGGCGGCAGCGTGCCGGCGTTGCTTTTCCAACTGCCGCGCGCCAGTGTGACGGTATCGCCTTTCAGCAACCACTGGCTGTTAAACCGAGCAGCCTTGCCAATACGACTATTCAGCGCAAACCCATTCAGGTCGCCTTTCGCATTGACTTGCAACGGCATAGGATCGCCGGCAGATTTATTTAACGGGCTTGGTAAGTGACTACTCACTTTCTGTAGATCCGCTTCAATATCTACGCCATAGGTTGTTTTACCCCGATACGGCAAATTGACGGTAACCGTACTTTTCCAGTCCGCCACGCCTGCGATCTGATTGGCAAGCGACGGCGGCAAGCCTGGCAAACGGGCGGGTTGCCACGCGCCTTGTAACCCGATATTCACCAGAAACGCGTTTGCCTGCTCTTCAGTAGTGAAATTCACCTGCATCGGCTGCCCCAACCAGTTGGCTGACAGCGTTTCACTACTCAGGTTGCCGTTGTCATAACGGAAACGCCCGGTAAGGTTTTTGATTGTCGTCGCCAGCGGCTTGATGTACAGGTTGTTATTATTCAACGCAATATCGCCGCTGGCGCGCACTTCGCCGCCATCCAGCGGAATAGCAAGATTTAAGGCGCCTTTTATCGGACCAGTAATGTTCAGCGCGTCCAGCGCCGCGCCCACCGATGATTTCAAGGGTGTTTGCTGAAAATAGCTGCCGACTTCCTGACCTGGCCCCTCGAGTTCGCCATTAACCAGCAGCTTCTCTTTACCGTAATCCGGGATCACGGCGCTGATGTTTCGGCCCTCCACGTTGCCCAGCCAGGCTTGCAGCGCAAACATCCACAGGCCGTTATTGGCGAAATCCAGGTTGATATCCAACTGCGTCAAGGCTGGCCAGCCCGGTTGATACTCAAATACCGCATTCTTGACCGGCACCCAGACCTCAAACTGTCCTTCGTTGTGCGCGTAAGGGAAATTCCGCGGATTACCGGCAAAAATCAACGTGCCGTTCTCCACCCGGCCGCTTTTGAGCGCGTTGCTCAGGTAATCCACCAGCGCCTTGCCCATAAAAGGTTCGGGGTAATAGCGCCAGGCGTCAGCCGCATCCGTCAGACGAAGGCCGGCCAGAATATCCAGTCTGGGCTCGCCTTTTTCAGGGTGCTGATAACGAAAATCACCGTTGACCCACAGCGATTTGGCCTGCACATCCAACCCGTGGCTCCACAGTTCCCAGCCCTGCGGGTTGTCGCGCCAGTAAATCGTCCCGCTGGCCTGATTGATTTCAAGCGGTGCGCGAAACATCCCCTCATAAGGCAGCGTACTTTCGGCCAGATCGATATTCAGTTGTCCCTGATCCATACTGCCGCTGACCGAACCGGAAAAGTGGTTCATTCCCGGCAGCCGTGCCCACTGCTGCCAACTGACATCCTGCCAACGGCTCTGAAAGCGGGTTTTTTCCGGTTGTTGCACAGGAATATCCAATGCCAGCGCCGTGAGTTCGCCTTTCGGTTGCAGTGATCCCCAACGCGCTTTCAAATCAGGCGTCGTGGTGGGCAACAACGGCAACAGCGAGCCCAAACGCTCCAGTTGCAGATTGGCGGCTCGAATACGCAATTCCTCCTGACGATCCGCCCCCAGCATGGATTCGTTCTTCGTCAGCCACAGCGCCGATAACTGGCCGGTCGGCCAGGCCACGCCATCCGTCGCCAGGTTCAACGCGGGAACATCCACCTGCCAGCCATTTTCCTGACGGCTGATGCGCAGCGCCATATCATCAACATTCAGACGATGCCCATTTTCCCCTTCCCGCCAGGCCGCCGTTCCCTGATTCAGGAACACCTCTGCGCCATCAACAGCGCCATCACGCACAGTCAGCCAGGCTGCCAAACTGAAATCCGCGCTTTCCAGCCCGGTGTTGTTCTTCAGCCAGCGACTCAGCCAGGGTTTCATGTCAATATCATCGGCCTGTAGATACAGCGTACCGGTATTGAGCAGCCCTTGATGATCCTGTAAATCCATCCTCATCTGCACCACGCCATGCTGACCAGTAAAGCTCGACAGGCTGATCAGCCCTTCGGCGCGGTGGCGGTTATCCTGATTCAGCCAGGTCAGTTGGGGAATGCTCAACTCGGCGCGTGCGCCGGATGGCGTAAGAAAAGAGATAAGGCTATCGCGCAGATCAAAGCGATCGAACTGGCGCAGGAAAAGATCGCTCAATTTTCCCGATTCCATCAGATCGCCATCCTGACGCTGCCCGGTCAGGGGTGTATTGAGATCAAAGCGGGATTGATAAAAAGTGAGATCGCGGAACTGCCAGCGAGCGTGCAGCAGGGATTGCCACACATCCAATGCCAGTGTGATACGTTCAACCCGCCAGTCGGCTTCCGGCGATAAGGCACTAAAATTGTCAATTTCCAGCGTGGGGCCAAAATTTTCCCAACGCCCTTTCAGCGATCCGATCTCCAGCTTAACCCCGGAAACAGTTTCTGCCCATGCCACCAGTTGTGGCCGGAAGTGATCGATCTGTGGCAGCGCCAATCTTAAACCGCTGACTAACAGCGCGACAATCACGATAAGAGTGGCGCCCGTGACGAATAATATTCCGGGCAGTCGCCTCACGAATTTCTCCTTGTTTTCGTCGCTAACGACGAGGGCACGAATTTACATCATGACGACATCAAACTGTTCCTGACTATACAGGGGTTCAATCTGTACTTTGACCTGTTTGCCGACGAAAATTTCCACCTCGGCCAGCGCGTGCGACTCGTCGCTTTTCAGCGCCTCTCCGACTGCGGGAGATGCATAAACCAGGAAACGATCGGTATCATACGCGTGGTGAACGCGCACAATCTCACGCATGATCTCATAACAAACGCTTTCGACGGTTTTCACCGTACCGCGTCCGTGGCAGGTCGGGCATTCATGGCACAATACGTGTTCTATACTCTCACGGGTGCGCTTACGCGTCATCTCCACTAATCCTAGTTGGGAGAAGCCATTAATACTGGTTTTTACCCGATCTTTACTTAGCGCCTGTTCCAGAGAATGTAATACCCGCCGGCGGTGATCTTCATTATTCATATCAATGAAATCGATAATGATGATGCCGCCCAGATTTCGCAGCCGCAATTGCCGTGCAATGGCCTGAGTCGCTTCGATATTGGTGTTGAAAATGGTTTCATCAAGATTGCGATGGCCGACAAAAGCCCCAGTATTGATATCGACGGTGGTCATTGCTTCTGTCTGGTCGATAATCAGGTAACCGCCGGACTTCAACTCGACTTTTCTATCCAGTGAACGCTGGATTTCGTTTTCGACATCGAACAGATCGAAAATCGGTTGTTTACCTGCGTAGTGCTCCAGCTTGCCCGTCATTTCCGGGATATATTCGGCAGTGAACTCCAGCAACGCATCGTAGGTCAGCTTGGAATCCACACGAATTCGATCCAGCCCCTCGCCCGCAAAATCACGCAAAACACGTTGCGCCAGAGCAACTTCGCCGTAGAGCTTGCATTTGGTCTGGTTGCGTTTTTTACGCTCCATTACCTTACCCCACAAGCGCTTGAGGAAAGCCGCGTCCTGAGAAAGTTCTTCTTCGCCAATCCCTTCCGCGGCGGTACGGATGATAAAACCGCCCTGTTCATCGCAGTAATCCGCGACCGTTCTCTTCAAACGTTCGCGCTCATCTTCGCTTTCAATACGCTGCGACACGCCGACGTGTGAAGCCCCCGGCATAAAGACCAGATAACGCGAGGGCAACGTGATATCCGTGGTCAGACGCGCGCCTTTGGTGCCAAGGGGATCTTTTACCACCTGGACCATCAGATCCTGTCCCTGACGCACCAGTTCGGCGATATCACGAACGTGGAAATTTTTCTGCTCGTCGCCGGCGACGCATTCGGTGTGCGGCATTATATCGGAGGCGTGCAAAAAAGCCGCCTTATCCAGACCAATATCGACAAACGCCGCCTGCATGCCAGGTAATACGCGGCTTACGCGGCCCTTGTAAATGTTGCCGACAATGCCGCGTTTCGCTTCACGCTCAATATGAATTTCCTGCAAAATGCCGCCATCGATATAGGCAACCCGCGTCTCTGAAGGTGTGACGTTGACCAATAACTCAGCAGTCATGTTTTCCTCTTGCCTGTCGCAGCGCAGTAAAATTACTGAACAACTCATACGTCTCTACCAGCGGTAATCCGACCACCGCGTGATAGCTCCCGTTGAGCGACCGAACAAAGCATCCGCCCTTGCCCTGAATACCATAGGCGCCGGCTTTATCCAGCGGTTCGCCACTGGCGATGTAAGTGTCAATATCCTGTTGGGACAGCATGCGGAACACCACATCCGTCTTGACCAGCGTGCTCAGGCTGTCATTTCTGTCGGCCAATGCCACCGCGGTCATGACCTGATGCGGTTGGCCGGAAAGCATCGCCAGCATGTACGCTGCGTGCGTTTCATCGCGCGGTTTTTCCAACACCTGTCCGTTCAATACCACAATCGTATCCGCGCCCAACACCGGCAAATCGGCAGGGGCGGCGCGTACTCCCGCAGAAGCTTTTTCCTGCGCCAACCGGCGAACATAGGCATCGGCCATTTCATCGGGCAAACGCTGCTCCGTCACTGTCGTATTCAGCACGGCGAAAGAGAGATCGAGCAACGACAACAGTTCCCTGCGGCGAGGCGAAGCGGATGCCAGATAAAGCTGAGTCATGATTAACCTTTATTGCACGGTAAACTGACGACGTATTTTACGCATCAGCAGGAACAACCACGGCCAAAGTACGCCATCGACCACGCTATTCCAGAAAGTTTCAGGCCGGAACGAAACATTAATCACCAGAAATTCGGCCCAGAAGACAATCAAATCCATCAACAGCGACAACAACATGACAATCAGCGCCTGTTGCCATAATGCCATATTCCTGAAAAGCTGAAATTTAAAGGCCACCAGATAAGCCACAATACTGAGCGCCAGCGCACGCACGCCAAGCGTCGATCCTAAAATCAGATCCATAATCATACCGAGCACAAACCCGGTGCCGACATTCACCCGATGCGGCAACGCCATCACCCAGTAGATCAGAAAGAGCGTCAGCCAGGAGGGACGATAAATATAGATCTCCTCCGGCCACGGCATAATCTGCAAGACCATAGCGATTAAAAACGAGAGCCAGATAATCCAGTTGCCGTTCCTGCGGTAGCGGTTCATTGGCTGCCTCCCGGCGGTGTCGTCGCGGGCGCGTTGACCGGGGGCTGGAGCGACGGCCCCATTTCATCGGGAGAAGGCAATACCTGCGGCATCATCTGCATCAGTCTTTCATTGGCGACCCGATGAACCTCTCCCGGCGGTAACGCGGCGCTGGAATTTCTGTCCACGCCCCATAAGAGTAATAGATAGCGCAAACGCTGCAAGCCTGCCGTCGGACGTGCCTGAATGATGGTATAAGCGCGTTGAGTATCCACTTTCACTGAGGACACCACGGCGACCGGATACCCCTCTGGGAAACGCCCGCCCAAACCAGAGGTGACCAGGACATCGCCGACGCGGATATCCGTGTTATTGGGTAAGTGTTCCAGTTGCAGATCATCAGTACAACCATTGCCTGCCGCAATCACGCGGATATCGTTGCGCAACACCTGAATCGGCAGCGCGTGGGAAACATCACAAATCAGCAAAACCCGGCTGGTTAGCTGCCCGACCGCAACCACCTGACCTACCACGCCTTTATCACTGATGACGGACTGCCCTTCGTACACGCCATTGACCAAACCTTTATCGATCACCACCTGATCGCTATAAGGATCCGTGCCGGCGGAAATCACCTGCGTCACCATTTTCTGCTCGTCCTGACGCAGCGGCGATCCGAGCAATTCACGCAGTCGGGCGTTCTCCTGTTTGAGTTGCCCCAGAAGCAACAGATCGCTGTTCTTCATCAGCAATTCCTGACGCAGCGCTGTATTTTCGATCCCCAGTTGTTCGCGGGTCGCCAATGATGCCGAAACATTGTCCAGCATCGTGCGCGGGCCATTGGCCAGAAAATAAAAGGGACTGACCGCGGTATCCATGTACGTTCTGATTTTCGTGAACATGCCAAGCCGACTGTCGGCAATAATCACAGAAATCGCGGTAATGACAGCGAGAAAAAGTCGTAGCTGCAAGGAAGGTCCCCTGCTAAAAATCGGCTTCATAAAATTCGTGTATTCCTCGACAGCAATAAATCGCCTGGCGCGATTTTTGACAACGCGACGCGTTGGTCCGCAGGGCAGCGGACTGGGAAAGCCTGCCGTCATAAACGCCGGGAGCGTTTTTCAACGTTGCAAAGCGTTGGCCCGCAAGCGGCGGTTCGAGAGCGCTCGCCATAAAAAAAGGGCGACCGCGCGGGATGAAAAACGCTCACGTTCATCCATACGGCCCCCCTTTTCCTGACCAGATTATTCTTCGCTGAACAAATCGCCGCCATGCATGTCGATCATTTCCAGCGCTTTACCGCCGCCGCGCGCGACGCAAGTCAGCGGATCTTCAGCCACCACGACCGGGATCCCCGTTTCTTCCATCAGCAACCGATCGAGATTACGCAACAACGCGCCGCCACCGGTCAACACCATACCACGCTCGGAGATATCAGAAGCCAGTTCCGGCGGACACTGCTCCAACGCCACCATCACCGCGCTCACGATCCCCGTCAACGGTTCCTGCAATGCTTCCAGAATCTCATTGGAATTCAAATTAAAGCCGCGTGGTACCCCTTCCGCCAGGTTACGGCCACGCACCTCAATTTCAAGCACTTCATCCCCCGGATAGGCCGAACCAATCTCATGCTTGATGCGTTCTGCCGTGGCTTCGCCAATCAGTGAACCGTAATTGCGGCGAACATAGTTGATAATCGCTTCATCGAAGCGGTCGCCGCCAATACGCACGGAAGAGGAATACACCACGCCGTTAAGAGAAATCACAGCGACTTCCGTCGTACCGCCGCCGATATCCACCACCATGGAACCGGTGGCCTCGGAAACCGGCAACCCCGCGCCAATCGCGGCGGCCATCGGTTCTTCAATCAGAAAGACTTCACGCGCGCCGGCGCCTTGCGCGGACTCACGGATCGCACGGCGCTCCACCTGGGTGGCGCCCACCGGCACGCACACCAGCACGCGCGGGCTGGGGCGCATAAAGCTATTGCTGTGCACTTGCTTGATAAAGTGCTGCAACATTTTTTCAGTCACGAAGAAATCTGCAATCACGCCGTCCTTCATCGGACGAATCGCGGCGATATTGCCAGGCGTTCTGCCCAGCATCTGTTTGGCGTCATGGCCGACAGCGGCGACGCTTTTCGGCGAACCGGCACGATCCTGACGAATAGCGACCACAGAAGGTTCATTCAGTACGATGCCCTGCCCTTTAACATAAATCAGGGTATTGGCGGTACCCAGGTCGATGGACAAGTCGTTGGAAAACATGCCACGAAATTTCTTAAACATAACGAAAGGATAATCCTGCAAGCTGGGGGCGAAAAATAAATCCGCCTACTTTACCAACCACACGAAGCAGCGACAAGGCATGAAAACGTTCTGCTTCGGTGAAAAAAGTCTGTGTCGTACACATCGGCTTTAAAAAGGAATACCGCACAAAACGCCTTCCTTTCAAGCAATGGGGCAGCTTATCACGTCCTACCCGACGGAATGGCACTGACACAGGACATAAAATCTAACATTTAATCCGATTGCGCTAACGTAAGCACACACTAACCGATTCAACAACCGACCCATTCTACGTCAATTTGAACAGGACGTTTACACTAAACACGATAGCGAGGTGAATATTTTTTCAACTCATCGCCTACCGAAAGCGAAGCGGCAAAAAAATCGCCTTGTCCGCCATAAACGCCCTTCTCCAATAACGTTTGCCACTCTTCTTTGGTGCGCACGCCCGCCGCAAAAACTATCGTCTGCGTGCCTTTACAAGCTTCCGTCAAACTTTGTACGAACAATTGATTTTCCGGACGACGCTCAAGACTACGCACCAACCCCGGATGAAGCTTAATCATTTCCACAGGCAATGACTTGATATACGTCGTACTGACCAACGTTGACCCCGCCTGCGTCACCGCAAGACGGCAACCTAGTCCCAACACCAGATTCAACGCCGGGCGCAAACGACCGATATATTGACAAACATCCGCCTCCGCAAGTTCAAATAAAATACGTTGCCGCTGTTGTTTCGGGCATTGCAGCAACGCGTCCTGTAACCAGCGGATAAACGGCTTCTGCAGAAGCGAGTCAACGCTCATCGGCATCGCTAGCGTTTCCTCAGGCCAACTGACGGATAACTCAAGAATGCGGGCAATAAGTTGTCGATCATAGCTGGCGGCCAAACCCAGTTGCTGAACCAGCGGCATATATTCCGCCGCCAGCAGTTCCTGAGCGCCGTCATAGATACGACTCATCATTTCACGGTGGTGGACAACGCCCTCCCTGGTAACCGCCGGTTTCTGGTACAACCTCGGCCCGCCTCTGGCCAGCGTCAGTTCCAGTAGCGTTCGCCATTTCACGCTGCCCCGTCCTTTGTCCGGCACCTGGCGATCAAACACGCACCAACCATTTCCGCCCTGTAGCACCGCGTTACGGGTGGCGTCTTGCACACTTTCCATCACCTGTTCCGAACTTTGCCCGCTGCGATAAGCGCATATCCCGATATGCAGGATATCTTCACGATCAATCAGCGGCGTCACGGGCAGAATATCAATGGATTTGACTAACTGAGCGGCAATACTGTCCGCGTCTTTCAGGGTACGGTGCGGCAACAACACGGTAAAATCATTGCTGTAATAACGCGCCAGCAATGCGCCGGGGTAACGCATGACAAAATTCGATAACAAATTCACCAGCGTATTGCGGTATTCCTGAATCGTACCGTGATAACCGTGCATTTCCTGTAATGTTTCAAAATCAGGCACGCGGATCATCATGACGATACCGTGAGTACCGACATCTTCGATATCCTCCAACTGCGTCGTCAGTTGATTGTCAAAAAACAGGCGATTGCTGAGGCCGGTCTGCGCATCCTGCGCCGCGAATGCACGGATCAACGCATCGACCCGGCTACGTTCTTCGCGGGCCGCCGTCAAATCAGACAGCAGTTGATCGATCGCGCCGCTGGCATTGACCGGCCATTCCCGCACAGAACCGTGCATCACCGACTCACGCTCGCCATTCAGAATTCGCCGGGCGCGTTCTTCCAGTTCCTGCTGTCCGGCAGTTTGACAGCGCAACCAGCAAATGGACAGATAAAGCACCAGCACGATCAAGCCAATGGCCAGAAACACCGATAGCGTCGACATGAGAAAATGTGGCATGCCAAGCACGGGATTGAGGTAGGTGACCGCCGCCGCCATGTCCGGATGGTGCATCAAGGCGATTTGGGTATCACAATAGATGTTACGGTGAATATCATCCGCCTCAGGCAAGCGCACTGAATACAAGACCGTATCGGCATTCCTCACCTCTAGCGCGGCGATTGAACCAACAGCGCCTGATCGATGCTGGCAGCGACTTCTCGCAACTGTTGCGACGTTCGCTGATGGCTGTAATAGAAAAGACTAAAGATACTGCTGGAAAGCATCAGAAAAATCGCCAATGCCGTCAGTAGCGTCATAAGTATGGAGAATCTGGTCGTAAATCCCATCCCTGCGTCCTATTTCCGGGTAGATGATGCCAACGTTCCTGCAATTTGAAAGATGACGAGTATGCTACCTGTTACAAATATAGTCGCTAAATGATCCCACACCTTTTTTATCCGGTGCAATGTTCGCTCGCCGCAATCTTGCGTCGGCATCGCGTCGCCACACCGTTTAATAGCGGCTGACGGTTACACCCTGCAAAGAACTATTTCATTTGTTTGCTCGGTGTTTCCCACCAGCTTCATCTATAAATAAGTAAGCCACCACATTACCCCGATAGTGATAAGTCAATAGCAATAACGGGCGGGAGCGCACCATGCCTAAAAACCGCAAATTAACCGAAGCCGATGTTACCCCGGAATCGGTTTTTCATAGCCGCCGACGCGTATTGAAAGCGCTGGGGATTACCGCGGCATCGTTGTCGCTGCCTCTGTCCGCGCAAGCTGACCTGCTCGCCTGGCTCAAAGGCAACGATCGTGCGAAAGCTGCGCCGGGAAAACCATTATCCTTCACGCAACCCGCTCAGTGGCGGCTTGATCTGCCACTAACGCCTGAAGATAAAGTCACGGGTTATAATAATTTCTATGAATTCGGGCTGGATAAAGCCGATCCCGCCGCCAATGCGCAAGCATTGAAAACCGAAGGCTGGACAATCCAGATTGATGGTGAAGTCGCCAAGCCCATCACGCTGAATATCGACGATCTGCTTAAACGCTTCCCGCTGGAAGAGAGAATTTACCGTTTCCGTTGCGTGGAAGCCTGGTCGATGGTCGTGCCGTGGATCGGCTTTGAACTGGCAAAACTGATCAAGTTTGCCGATCCTACCGGCAACGCGCGTTATATTGCGTTTCAGACCTTGAACGACCCGGAGCAAATGCCGGGACAAAAAGATCGCTTTATCGGCGGCGGGTTAAGCTATCCCTATGTCGAAGGGTTAAGACTGGATGAAGCCATGCACCCGCTGTCTCTCCTCGTCATCGGCGTGTACGGCAAAACGCTTCCCCCGCAGAACGGCGCGCCGATCAGGTTGATGACGCCGTGGAAATATGGTTTTAAAAACATCAAATCCATCGTGCGGATAAGCTTTACTCGTGAGCGCCCACCATCAACCTGGAATCTTGCCGCCCCGGATGAATATGGTTTCTACGCCAATGTGAACCCGCAGGTGGATCATCCCCGCTGGTCGCAGGCGACGGAGCGCGTCATCGGCGCCGGCGGTCTACTTAATGTACAGCGCCAGCCCACGCAGCTATTCAATGGTTATGCCGACCAGGTCGCCTCACTGTATCGGGGTCTGGATCTACGGCAGAACTTTTAACCGGGAAACGCGGTATGCGACTCACCCACCAACAGATAAAATGGCTAAAAATCATCCTTCATCTGACCGCGTTGCTGCCCTTCGTCTGGCTAGTTCTGGCCGTAACGCAAGGCGGGTTGAGCGCTGATCCGGCCAAGGATATCCAACATTTTACCGGCAGAATGGCGCTTAAACTGTTATTCGCCACCCTGCTGATCACCCCGCTGGCCCGTTATAGTCGGCAGCCGCTACTGATTCGCTGTCGGCGGATGCTCGGCCTATGGTGCTTCGCCTGGGCCACCTTGCATCTGGTCAGTTACGCCGTCTTGGAACTGGGTCTAAGCCATCTGGCGCTACTGGGAACGGAGTTGATATCTCGTCCCTATTTAACGCTCGGCATCATCAGTTGGCTGATTCTGTTGGCGTTGGCGCTGACCTCACCACAAGTGATGGCGCGCAAGTTGGGAGCCCACTGGCAAAAACTGCATAATCTTATCTATCTGATCGCCATTCTCGCGCCGATGCACTATCTTCTGTCAGTCAAAACCCTGTCGCCGCAACCAGTTCTGTACGCGCTGGCCGCGCTGGTTTTGTTATCATTGCGTTATAAAAAGTTCCGCCAATGCTTGCGTCAGAAGGTACGATGACGTTGTTGCTTATTGTCGCAGCCTTTCTCTTTTCGCCAAACATAGCGGGTGACAGCCAGAATATCTCCGCAGATAAGACCAGTATTTAGCTGCTAATTGCTACGATATGGTTATAATGCACGACTTTGATTTTTCAGCGCCGGACAATTTACACGCGAAAGGTGACAAACGAATAGCTTCGCGCTATTTTGTGCGACACCATTTTGCAATCTGGGCGAATCGCGGGAGATAGCAGCACAATGGCTGAAAAGTTTCACATTTTGCTTTTGAATGGTCCAAACCTCAATTTGCTGGGCGCCCGCGAGCCGGATAAGTACGGTAATACAACGCTGGGCGAGATAGTCAGCAACCTGGAAACTCAGGCGCAGGCGCTGAATGTGGTTTTTTCCCATCTGCAATCCAATGCGGAACATGTCTTGATCGATCGAATTCATCAGGCCAGAGGAAACACGGATTTTATATTGATTAATCCGGCGGCGTTTACCCATACCAGCGTCGCGCTGCGAGATGCTCTGCTGGCAGTCGCCATCCCGTTTATCGAAATTCATCTGTCCAACGTGCATGCGCGTGAAGCTTTCCGTCATCACTCTTACCTGTCGGATATTGCGGTGGGCGTGATTTGCGGACTTGGGGCAGAGGGTTATAACTATGCTTTACAGACAGCGGTAAAACGCCTGTCAACTTCCAATTAAACAAGAAGAGTACGGAACCACATCCATGGATATTCGTAAAATCAAAAAGCTGATCGAACTGGTTGAAGAGTCCGGCATCGCCGAACTGGAAATTTCTGAAGGTGAAGAATCAGTACGTATCAGTCGTGCTCCAGCCGCGCCATGTTACCCGGTGATGCAGCAGGCCTACGCGCCGATGCAACAGCAACCGGCTCTGGCTGCCGCTGTCGCGCCTGCACCTGCCGCAGATGCCGCAGATGCCGCGCCAACGGCGCCGGCGGCGATCAGTGGTCACATCGTTCGTTCCCCAATGGTAGGTACGTTCTACCGCACCCCAAGCCCTGACGCTAAAGCGTTTGTCGAAGTGGGCCAGCAAGTGAATGTTGGCGATACGCTTTGCATCGTTGAAGCCATGAAAATGATGAACCAAATCGAAGCCGACAAAGCGGGCGTGGTGAAAGCGATCCTTGTCGACAACGGTCAACCCGTTGAATTTGACGAGCCACTGGTTGTCATCGAATAACGAGGCTTACCATGCTAGATAAAATCGTTATCGCCAACCGCGGAGAGATTGCGCTGCGCATTTTGCGCGCCTGCAAAGAACTGGGCATCAAGACGGTTGCCGTTCACTCCAGCGCGGATCGCGATCTGAAACACGTATTACTGGCGGACGAAACCGTGTGTATCGGCCCGCCGTCGTCCACGAAAAGTTACCTGAATATCCCAGCAATCATTTCTGCGGCGGAAATCACCGGATCGGCGGCAATCCACCCCGGTTACGGCTTTCTGTCAGAAAATGCCGACTTCGCCGAACAGGTTGAACGTTCAGGCTTTATTTTCATTGGCCCGCGCGCCGACACCATTCGCCTGATGGGTGATAAAGTCTCCGCCATCAATGCCATGAAAAAAGCGGGCGTGCCTTGCGTACCCGGTTCAGACGGCCCGTTAGACGGCGATATGGATAAGAACCGCGCGTTTGCCAAGCGTATTGGCTATCCGGTGATTATCAAAGCGTCTGGCGGCGGCGGCGGTCGCGGTATGCGCGTGGTGCGCAGCGATAAGGAACTGGAACAATCCATCAATATGACCCGTGCGGAAGCAAAAGCCGCTTTCAACAACGATATGGTCTATATGGAAAAATATCTGGAAAACCCGCGTCATGTGGAAATCCAGGTACTGGCGGATGGTCAGGGCAACGCGATTTATCTGGCTGAGCGTGACTGCTCCATGCAGCGCCGTCACCAGAAAGTGGTGGAAGAAGCGCCAGCGCCAGGCATCACTGACGAACTGCGTCGTTTCATCGGCGACCGATGCGCCAAAGCCTGTATCGATATCAATTATCGCGGCGCGGGTACGTTTGAATTCCTGTATGAAAACGGCGAGTTCTATTTCATTGAAATGAATACCCGTATTCAGGTGGAACACCCGGTCACGGAAATGATTACCGGCGTGGATCTGATCAAGGAGCAATTGCGTATTGCCGCAGGTCAGCCGCTGTCCATCAAACAGCAGGATGTGGTGGTTCGTGGTCACGCGGTAGAATGCCGCATCAACGCCGAAGACCCGAATACCTTCCTGCCAAGCCCTGGTAAAATTACCCGCTTTCATGCGCCGGGTGGTTTCGGGGTGCGCTGGGAATCGCATATTTATGCTGGTTATACCGTACCGCCGTACTATGATTCCATGATCGGCAAGTTGATCACTTACGGTGAAACTCGTGAAGTGGCGATTTCCCGCATGAAGAACGCGTTGGCTGAACTGATTATTGATGGCATCAAAACCAACGTTGATCTGCAAATGAAGATCATGAACGACGAGAACTTCCAGAAAGGTGGCACAAACATCCACTATCTCGAGAAGAAACTCGGCTTGCAATAATTTCGCGTTCTACCCGGAAGGCCAGCCTGACGCTGGCCTTCTGTCATTAAGCCGCAGGATAACGTAACGATTGGGGTGTCATAACCACACGTATATCCGCTGATGGCGCTGTGGTCAACCATCAACCTCTATCCGTATGTCTGGTTTGAAAAATAGAACGATGACCAGAAGCAATTATTTCTAGGCAATTGGCTCACATGCCGTAAAATTCCCTGCTTTGTCATTCCAATGCTTTCATCTTAATCAATACAACACCATTGCTCCGGCTTACTGTGGAGGAAAAAATGGATATACGTTTCATTCAGGCGCACCGTGAAGCCCGCTGGGCTTTTTTCCTGACGCTGGCTTACCTGCTCGCCTGGGTCTTGGCGGCTTACTTGCCCGATAGCGCACAGGGCATTACCGGTCTTCCCCATTGGTTTGAAATGGCCTGCCTGCTGTTGCCGCTGATTTTTACGCTATTGTGCTGGCTGATGGTGCGCTTCATTTTTCAGGATATCTCTCTGGAGAATGGCGATGCAAAATGAAGTGCTCTTGCCATTGCTAGGCTATATGTTGCTGGTGTTTGGGCTCTCGGTATACGCTTATCGCCGCCGTCAGGCCGGTAACTTTCTCAACGAGTATTTCCTCGGCGGACGCTCAATGGGCGGCTTTGTTCTGGCGATGACCCTGATCGGCACCTATGTCAGCGCCAGTTCGTTTATCGGCGGGCCGGGCGCAGCCTACAAATACGGACTGGGCTGGGTTCTGCTCTCCATGATTCAGTTGCCCACCATGCTGTTGTCGCTGGGCATCTTGGGAAAGAAGTTCGCTATTCTGGCCAGACGTTACAACGCCATTACGCTCAATGACATGCTCTATGCCCGCTACGGCAGTCGCCTGCTGGTATGGTTCGCCAGCATCAGTCTGCTCGTCGCCTTTATCGGCGCGATGGCGGTACAATTCATTGGCGGCGCACGCCTGCTGGAGACCGCGGCCAATATCCCCTACGATGTCGGCCTGCTGATTTTTGGCGTCACTATCGCGCTGTATACCGCTTTTGGCGGCTTCCGGGCCAGCGTATTGAACGATGCCATGCAGGGCATCGTCATGCTGTTAGGCACAGTAATATTGCTGGTGGGCGTTATCCACGCCGCAGGCGGCTTACACAGCGCCGTAGATAAGCTGCAACAGATCGATCCTGCTCTGGTGACGCCGCAAGGCAGTGGTCAGATGCTGTCCATGCCATTTATGGCATCGTTCTGGGTGTTGGTCTGCTTCGGGGTTATCGGCCTGCCCAATACGGCTGTGCGTTGTATCTCTTACCGCGACAGCAAAGCGCTGCATCGCGGCATTCTTATCGGCACCATCGTGATAGGTATTCTGATGTTGGGGATGCATTTGTCG
Source organism: Brenneria salicis ATCC 15712 = DSM 30166 (assembly GCF_003315515.1). Taxonomy (GTDB): domain Bacteria; phylum Pseudomonadota; class Gammaproteobacteria; order Enterobacterales; family Enterobacteriaceae; genus Brenneria; species Brenneria salicis. The sequence goes on from NZ_QNRY01000005.1 coordinate 139,778, forward strand.
GGCGCGCTGGGCCGCACGGTAATGCCGAATCTGACCATCCCCGATCAGGTGCTGCCCGCTCTGATGGTGAACGTTTTACCTCCTCTGGCGGCGGGTATCTTTCTCGCGGCGCCGATGGCGGCTATCATGTCCAATATCAATGCGCATCTGCTACAGGCCTCCGCCACAATCATCAAAGATCTCTATCTCAGCGTGCGGCCACGGCAGATACACAATGAGCGGCACATTAAGCGCCTGTCCAGCATGACGACGTTGTTGCTGGGATTACTGGTGCTTGTCGCATCCTGGCGACCGCCGGAAATGATTATCTGGCTCAATCTGCTGGCGTTTGGCGGTCTGGAAGCCGTATTTCTGTGGCCGCTGGTGCTTGGCCTTTATTGGGAGCGCGCCAATTCAGCGGCGCTATTTGCTATACCTTGCTGGCCAGTTTTAATCTTCAACTGGCCGGTTTTCACCCCATTGTGCCATCACTGCTACTTAGCCTGATGGCGTTTATTGTTGGTAACCGGTTTGGCCATCAAGCCCCTCAACCGGTTGCTGCTTCCGCTTCACTTTAAATGTATTAGAGACTGCTATGCCGTGGATTCAACTGAAAATCAATACCTCCGGTCGTCATGCTGAGCAATTGGGCGACGCGCTGATCGAATGCGGTGCGGTATCCGTAGCGTTTCAGGATACTCACGATACGCCAGTGTTTGAGCCACTGCCCGGCGAAACCCGTTTATGGGGCGATACCGATGTCATCGGCTTATATGACGCGGAAACCGAGATGACCGCCGTCATCGCGGCGCTGGAGCAACAACCGCTGCTGGGCGCCGGATTTAAGCACAAAATCGAACAGTTGGAGGATAAAGATTGGGAGCGCGAATGGATGGACAACTTCCACCCAATGCGTTTCGGCGAGCGTCTGTGGATTTGTCCAAGCTGGCGTGATATCCCCGATCCTACCGCCGTCAACGTCATGCTCGACCCCGGCCTGGCGTTTGGCACCGGAACCCATCCGACAACCGCACTCTGTCTGCAATGGCTGGACAGCCTGGATTTAGCAGGCAAAACCGTTATCGATTTTGGTTGCGGCTCCGGCATTCTGGCGATCGCCGCGCTGAAACTGGGTGCGGCCCGCGCGATCGGCATTGATATCGACCCGCAGGCGATTCACGCAAGCCGCGATAACGCGCAAAGGAATAACGTCGCTGACCGTCTTGAGCTCTATCTGCCGGAAAAACAGCCGACTGACCTGTCGGTAGATGTCGTGGTCGCCAATATCCTGGCTGGTCCGCTGCGTGAACTGGCGCCGATTATCGGCGATCTACCTAAATCAGGCGGCTATCTTGGCCTATCCGGGATATTGGCGACGCAGGCCGCGGATGTGGCGGAAGCCTACACCGATAAATTCTTACTCGATCCGGTTGCCGAACGTGAAGAATGGTGTCGTATCACCGGCCAACGTAAATAATCATGCAGACCAGCCATCCACTATAATCCGCGTTATAGTGGATAATGCCAGCCACCGGTAAAATTCTGTTGCCGAAGGATTATTTTTTTGAGCAAAAAAAACGCGTGAAAACTCAACTCTTTGTTAAATATGAATAATATTTTCATATGACATCACGAACGACATTTTCACTGCCCGATAGCGGCAAATTGGTCAAAGTTTGGCCTTTCATCTGACGTGAAAAATGCGTAATATACGCGCCCTTGCAGACACAGTATGGTCACTCTTTGTCTATGCGCATTGGACAATTTCAGCTTACCAATCGCCTGATAGCAGCCCCGATGGCTGGTATTAGCGATCGCCCATTCAGAACACTCTGTCATGCGATGGGCGCTGGAATGACGGTATCGGAAATGCTCTCTTCCAACTCGGAAGTGTGGCGTTCGGATAAGTCGCGTCTGCGCATGGTGCATAGCGATGAACCAGGGATCAGAGCCGTGCAGATTGCCGGTTGCGATCCCGATGAAATGGCGGCGGCAGCCAGAATCAATGCTGATTTCGGCGCACAGATCATCGACATCAATATGGGTTGCCCGGCAAAGAAGGTGAACCGCAAGATGGCAGGATCTGCGTTATTGCAGTATCCGGATTTGGTTAAGCAAATCCTCTTCGCGGTAGTGAAAGCGGTAGACGTACCGGTTACGCTGAAAATCCGTACCGGCTGGGCGCCAGAGCACCGTAACTGTGTAGAGATTGCCAGATTGGCTGAAGATTGTGGTATCCAGGCCCTGACCATTCATGGACGCACTCGTGCATGTCTGTTCAATGGTTCGGCGGAATACGACAGCATTCGGACAGTTAAGCAGGCCGTTTCCATTCCCATTATTGCGAATGGCGACGTGACTTCCCCGCATAAAGCCAGAGCGGTTCTTGACTATACTGGGGCTGATGCCCTGATGATAGGACGAGCCGCTCAGGGAAGACCCTGGATCTTTCGGGAAATCCAGCATTATCTGGACACAGGGGAGTTGCTGACACCAATGCCTTTGGCAGAGGTTAAGCGCTTGTTGATCGAACACATACGGGAATTGCACGACTTTTATGGTCCAGGCAAAGGATTCCGTATCGCTCGTAAGCACGTATCCTGGTATCTCCAGGAGCATGCCCCAAACGACCAGTTTAGGCGCACATTCAACGCCATTGAGGATGCCAGCAAACAGCTGGAGGCGTTGGAGGCATATTTTGAAAATCTTGCGTAAACAGAAAAAGAGCTGACAGAACTATGTTCGAACAACGCGTGAATTCTGATGTACTGACCGTTTCCACCGTAAACTCTCAAGCTCAGGTGACCCAAAAGCCCCTGCGCGATTCGGTTAAACAGGCACTGAAGAACTATTTTGCTCAATTGAACGGTCAGGATGTTAATGACCTATATGAGCTGGTACTGGCTGAAGTTGAACAGCCACTGTTGGACATGGTGATGCAATACACCCGCGGCAACCAAACCCGTGCAGCCCTGATGATGGGCATCAACCGCGGGACTCTGCGTAAGAAATTGAAAAAATACGGCATGAATTAATCAAAATTCATAACCGATTGTTTTTAAAAGGCGTTAATGAGAAATCATTAGCGTTTTTTTTATGCAAGCCATACCTGAAAATTTATAAACAACCGTAATGACGTCCCTATGATAAAAGCAGATTGCGACCATCAGATATCACTGCGGTTTCCCATAACTGTAATTAGGTTTCAATTTAAGCGGCGTGCGTTATAGGCAAATACCCGCGCCGGGCATGGTCAAAACAGCAGATGAAAACTATATTCATTGTTGATATAAACCATTGCCTTATATGATTAGCAAAACAATGTGACATAACGTAAATTTTCCGCGTTTCATGCCAACGAAAGCGAAATGCCGCCCTGCTGAGGGTACAGAGGATAGATATGAAGAAAATCGGTTTTGCTTTACTGACTGGCGCATTGCTCGCAACCAGTCTATCCACTCAGGCACAAGATGACCTGAGCGCAATCAAATCCGCCGGCGTGATAAAATTCGGCACAGAAGGCACCTACGCGCCTTATACCTATCATGAAAAATCCGGCGAGTTGGTGGGTTTTGACGTGGAAATCGGACGTGCGGTCGCTGAAAAACTGGGAGTCAGAGCACAGTTTATTGAGGGCCGCTGGGATGGCCTGATTGCCGGTATCGACGCCAAACGCTATGACGCAGTGATTAATCAGGTCGGCGTGACCAAAGAGCGTCAGGCCAAATACGACTTCTCGAAACCGTATATCGATTCCAAAGCCGTGCTGATTATCCGTGGCGATAACACCGCCATCAAAGACTTCAATGATCTGAAAGGCAAGAAAGCCGCCCAAAGTCTGACCAGCAACTATTCGAAACTGGCAACCCGCTATGGCGCGAATATCGTGCCGACCGATGGCTTTAACCAATCACTGGATCTGGTGCTCAGCGGACGTGCCGATGCCACACTGAACGATAACCTATCATTCCTTGACTTCAAAAAGCATAAGCCCGACGCCAATGTGAAAATCATCGCCACCTCACCCGACAGTGAACCTTCCGCGATTTTGATCCGCAAAAATCAGACGCAACTGGCAGATGCGTTGAATAAAGCGCTCGATGAAATTAAAGCGGATGGCACCTATAAAACGATATCTGTGCGATACTTCGGTCAGGATGTATCTCAATAATTGCACTGTTATCGGAGTTATTTTTCATGCCGCCTTGGCTACAACTTATGGCAGACTCCTTTTGGAGTCTGCTGTCCGCCGGACTGAAATTCACGGTTCCCCTCGCCATTCTTTCCTTTATATTCGGATTGGCCGTTGGCGTGATCGTTGCGCTAATCCGTCTCTATGGTCCTAAGCCACTAAAATGGCTGGGTGATTTCTACGTTTGGGTTATTCGTGGAACACCGTTGCTGGTACAGCTTTTTCTCATCTTTTACGGGCTTCCCAGCGCCGGTATCACACTTGATGCATTTCCCGCCGCATTAATCGGCTTTACCATTAGCGTCGGCGCTTACAGTTCGGAAATCGTCCGGGGTGCCATTCTGTCCGTTCCCAAAGGTCAATGGAGCGCAGCTTACTCGCTTGGCATGAATGGCAGGCAGGCAGTTCGTTGGATTATTTTTCCACAATCTATTTTTGTCTCATTGCCTCCGTTATCCAACACGTTTATTTCGTTGATTAAAGACACGTCATTGGCCGCCGTCATTACCGTGCCTGAAATGTTCCTGTCTGCGCAGCGAATTGTTTCCGTCACCTATGAACCGCTGATCCTCTACATTGAAGCCGCCTTGATTTATCTGATGTTCAGCACGGTGCTCAGTCAGTTACAGGTAAAGTTGGAGAAGTATTACCAACGTCATCTTGTGCATTAATTTTTCGTTCGCCAGCCTGCGCTGATATTTTGGCTGGGGCACCGCCTTACACAACCCGCTGTGAATCAATTGTTCCCAAACTGTTACTTTTAACGCACCAAAACAGGGCAGAGTGACCACCTTCCCTTTATTTTGGTGCATCAATTTTTCCTGGAAATTGTCTCTCAAGTCGGACTAAATTCAATATTTATCTTTATTATCATATATATAAATAATTGGCATCCCGTTTGCTTAACTCTTGCCGCGGCAATAAGCCGAATGACAGGATTGGTGCACCTAGCATGGTGCGCCGCGACACAACAGCATAAAACTATTTAGCCACTAGGATGATTATGAAAAGAATGATTATTTCTACTCTGTTTGCCGGCGCGTCAATGTTTGCCGCCATCAATCAGGCTCATGCTGGCGCAACGCTGGATGCGATTCAGAAAAAAGGTTTCATACAATGTGGTATCAGCGACGGCTTACCCGGCTTTTCCTATGCAGACGCCAGTGGCAAATTCTCTGGTATTGATGTTGATGTATGCCGCGGTGTGGCGGCCGCCGTGTTTGGTGATGCGAATAAAGTAAAATTTACTCCGCTGACCGCAAAAGAGCGTTTTACCGCCCTGCAATCTGGTGAAGTAGATATCTTATCTCGTAACACCACCTGGACTTCGTCGCGCGATAGCGGCATGGGCATGCTGTTCACTGGCGTAACCTATTATGACGGCATCGGTTTCCTGACTCACAATAAAGCCGGGTTGACCAGCGCGAAAGAACTGGATGGCGCTACCGTTTGTATTCAGGCAGGCACCGATACTGAACTGAATGTCGCTGACTATTTCAAAACCAACAAAATGCAATATACCCCGGTGACATTCGATCGTTCTGACGAAAGCGCCAAGGCACTGGAATCTGGTCGCTGTGATACGCTGGCTTCAGATCAATCTCAGTTGTACGCGCTGCGTATCAAGCTGAGTAATCCGGGCGAATTTGTGGTGCTGCCTGAAGTGATCTCCAAAGAACCTCTGGGCCCAGTGGTTCGTCGTGGCGATGAAGAATGGTTCTCCATCGTTCGCTGGACGCTGTTTGCGATGTTGAATGCCGAAGAAATGGGCGTAACGTCTCAAAACGTCGATCAACTGGCAGCTAAACCGACAACACCTGATATGTCTCACCTGCTCGGTCATGAAGGCAACTACGGTAAAGATCTCAAATTACCAACTGATTGGGCGTTCAAAATCATCAAACAAGTAGGTAACTACGGTGAAATCTTCGAACGCAATGTCGGTATGGGCAGCGAACTGAAAATCAAACGCGGTCTGAACGAATTGTGGAATAAAGGCGGGATCCAGTACGCACCTGCGGTACGCTAATTACTTGCAGAAACCGGGGGCAGTCACAACACTGCCCCTTCTGTATCCCCGTTATTGAGGCTTCAACATGCTACAACGCCCAACCGTGAAAAGTGATTTATCACTAACTAATCCAGCGGTGCGCGCCTGGCTGTATCAAATCATCGTTGTTATCGCCGTATTAGCTATCGCTGGTTATCTGTTACACAATACCGTTACCAATTTGGCTCAGAGGGGGATCACGTCTGGATTCGCCTTTTTAAACAACACAGCAGGCTTTGGGATTGTCCAACATCTGATTGATTATCAACAGGGCGATACCTACACACGCGTTTTTTTAGTCGGATTATTCAATACCCTGCTGGTGTCAGCTTTGTGTATTGTCTTCGCCTCTTTCCTTGGCTTTATCATTGGACTGGCGCGCTTATCGGATAACTGGCTGTTGCGGAAAATCTCCACTATCTATATCGAAATTTTCCGTAATATTCCGCCGTTATTGCAGATTTTCTTCTGGTATTTTGCCGTACTGCGTAATTTACCAGGGCCACGGCAATCCATTAATGCCTTTGATATCGCCTTTCTCAGCAACCGCGGCTTTTATTTGCCTTCTCCGGAAGCGGGACCGGGAGCGCTAGCCTTTTTCCTGTCCATTATGATTGCGCTCCTCACCGCGTTTGTTGTCTTCCGTGCCAATAAACGTTACCACACGCTCACGGGGCCGCAACGCAAGACATGGCCCATCGTTTTGGGCGTATTGGCCGTGTTGCTCGTTTTGAGTCATCTGATTTTTGGACGGGCGGTGCATTGGGATATTCCTGAACTAAAAGGGTTTAACTTCCGCGGCGGGATGGTATTAATTCCTGAACTGGCGGCGCTGACACTGGCGCTCTCGGTTTACACGTCCTCCTTTATTGCGGAAATCATTCGCTCAGGAATTCAGTCCGTTTCGCACGGTCAACATGAGGCGGCACGCTCTCTGGGATTGCCCAATTCCATCACCCTGCGCAAAGTTATCCTGCCTCAGGCACTGCGTGTGATTATTCCTCCGTTGACCAGCCAGTATCTTAATATCGTCAAGAACTCTTCATTGGCCGCCGCTATCGGTTATCCAGACATGGTTTCGCTGTTTGCCGGTTCTGTACTGAACCAAACCGGTCAGGCCATCGAAACTATCGCCATTACGATGTCGGTCTATCTCATCATCAGTCTGCTGATATCCTTGTTGATGAACATATATAACCGCAAGATTGCGCTCATTGAGCGTTAAGAGGACTCATGACGATGATTCAACCGATACAGAACCGTCAGGCCCCTCTTTTCAGAGCGATCCACTGGGCTCGACAAAATCTTTTTTCCAACATCACCAATAGTCTGCTCACGCTGCTTTGCCTGTGGTTATTGTGGATTACCATTCCGTCATTATTAGACTGGGCGATATTTCAGGCTAACTGGATTGGAACAACCCGCAATGACTGCACCAGGGATGGCGCATGTTGGGTATTTATCCGTGCCAGGTTCGGTCACTTCATGTATGGGTTGTATCCGACAGAAGAAATTTGGCGCATTAACTTTGCACTGGTCATCGGCTTGCTCAGCATCCTGCCAATGTTTTTACGTCAAATCCCTCATCGTGGACGCTACATTGCGATCTGGGCCGTAGCTTACCCGCTGGTAGCCTGGTCGCTACTCTATGGTGGGTTTGCGGGCCTCCCTCGTGTGGAAACCCGTCAATGGGGCGGCTTAACGCTGACCTTGATTATTGCGGCGGTCGGCATCGCTGGCGCCTTACCACTTGGTATTCTGCTGGCGCTGGGACGTCGTTCCAAACTCCCCATCGTTCGTATGCTTTCCATCGTGTTCATCGAGTTCTGGCGCGGTGTTCCATTAATTACCGTACTGTTCATGTCCTCTGTCATGCTGCCGCTGTTTTTAACAGAGGGAACCAGCATCGACAAGCTACTGAGAGCACTGGTGGGAGTCATTCTTTTCCAGTCTGCTTATGTCGCCGAGGTCGTCCGCGGTGGCTTGCAAGCATTACCGAAAGGTCAATATGAAGCAGCAGAGTCGCTGGGATTGGGTTATTGGCGCATGCAAGGGTTGGTTATTCTGCCACAAGCGCTGAAAATGGTGATACCGGGATTAGTGAACACCATTATCGCGCTGTTTAAGGATACCAGTCTGGTGATCATCATTGGTTTATTCGATCTCTTCAGCAGTATTCAACAGGCAACTGTCGATCCAACCTGGCTTGGTATGTCGACCGAAGGCTATGTTTTTGCCGCCATGATCTATTGGATCTTTTGTTTCAGCATGTCGCGCTATAGCCAACATCTGGAAAATCGTTTTAACACCGGACATAAGTCGCACTGAGGCCATCCATGAATCAGAATTCTTTAACGCAATCAGCCGATCACATGATCACACTGGAGAATGTGAATAAGTGGTATGGGCAATTCCACGTACTGAAAGATATCAATCTACAGGTCAAGCAGGGAGAACGGATTGTACTTTGCGGTCCATCTGGCTCGGGCAAATCCACGACCATTCGCTGTATCAACCACCTTGAAGAACATCAGCAGGGACGTATTGTCGTAGATGGTGTGGAATTAAACGGTGACTTGCGAAATATCGAAAAAATCAGAACAGAGGTGGGCATGGTATTTCAGCACTTCAACCTGTTCCCGCATTTGACTGTATTGCAGAACTGCACGTTGGCCCCTTGCTGGGTACGCCACACGCCGAAAAAGGAGGCGGAAGAACTGGCAATGCATTATCTGGAACGTGTACGCATTGCAGCTCACGCACACAAATTCCCAGGCCAGTTATCCGGGGGACAGCAGCAACGCGTCGCTATTGCTCGCTCGCTGTGTATGAAACCTAAAATCATGCTGTTCGATGAACCTACCTCAGCATTAGACCCTGAAATGGTAAAAGAAGTGCTGGATACCATGCTTGGACTTGCTCAGGACGGAATGACCATGCTATGTGTCACTCATGAGATGGGCTTCGCAAAAACCGTGGCCGACCGGGTGATCTTTATGGATCAAGGGGAAATCGTCGAGCAGGCACCACCGGACATCTTCTTCTCCACACCGCGCTCTGAACGTACCCAAACATTCCTAGCGCAAATTCTTCACTAATCGAATAACACGACGTTTTGCAAAAGCCTGCCGCAGAGCAGGCTTTTGTTTATCGCCATATCAATAAATTCAGTTAGACATCAATCAACCACAACAAGTAGCCCAGTTTATAGCCGTGTGGTTGTCACAGAAAACATAGGTCACACAGCCAATCTTATTCCAGCCCGCCACAACGCAAAAAGCCCCCTGCTTACGCAGGAGGCTTTCCACTTAGTTGATGCCTGGCAGTTCCCTACTCTCACATGGGGAGACCCCACACTACCATCGGCGCTACGGCGTTTCACTGCTGAGTTCGGCATGGGGTCAGGT
>NZ_QNRY01000006.1 GCF_003315515.1 Brenneria salicis ATCC 15712 = DSM 30166
AGAATCCGAAGTTTCGTGTTATTTATCAGCCGGTTTACTCGCCCTGGGTAAATCATGTTGAACGGCTGTGGCAGGCGCTGCACGAAACGATAACCCGAAACCACCAGTGCCGCTCAATGTGGCAGTTACTGAAAAAAGTGCGTCACTTTATGAATACTGTCAGCCCATTCCCCGGTGGGAATCATGGGTTGGTAAAAATGTAGCGATATTAGGATCAGTTATTTAGCCAGTATGTTATCTCTGTATTTTATAACGTCTTATTTCCATAAAACGCGTTGATGGAGAACATGAGGTAGTGAAAAAAGAAAACGCTTTCGTCGGGAATAGGTAAACCTAATTAAAGAATATTTACAGAATAAAACGCGTTCCTGAATAATGGCATTCCTTTCAATCTGATCGCTTGTCTGGAAAAAATGGGGTTATGAGAGAAAAGGCACATTGACAGTCGAATGTCGCCGCATACCAATGTGCCGCAGTAATGATGTAATAGCGTACTGGCTAATGGTGACTCAATCTCGCCGCATTACTTTTCCGCAGCAATACGCTCACGGATATGATTTGCCCGCTCTACGGATGAAGGGTGAGAATCAAACATGCTGCTTTGGCGTCCTTCATCTAATTTGGCCAATTTCTCAAAGCTGGTTGCCAATCCTTCAAGTTTGATGCCGCGTTTTTTCAGCAAATCAAATGAATAATCATCCGCCTGGCTTTCCTGAGTCTGTGAGAATTGGGCATTGACCAGTTTTTCACCCAGATCGGCAAGCTGTGATTGCGATAAAGCGGCGGCGACTCCCCCGGAGGAAGCGATGGCGGTACGCGCCGCAGTCGTGGCGTAGGCGACCTGCATGGCTTTACGGGTGTGGCCCAGCGCGACGTGACCCATCTCATGCCCCAGCACACCTTCGACTTCGTTATCCGTCATCATATCCATCAGGCCGCTGTAAACCCGAATACAGCCGTTCGCCATCGCCCAGGCGTTTACGTCTTTTGTCAGGTACACCTTATAGTTGGCGGGTGTGCCGTTTATATCATGCCCCAACGCATCGGCAATGTTGTTCAGTCGCTTGGTATAGGTGCTGCTGGCGGGAGCGATTTGCGCTTCTTTATCCATTTGTTCACAGGATTGGTTGCTGAGTGTTTTCACTTCGTCGTCACTCAGTGTGGCGGCCTGAAATGCTTGAGCGCCGGATTGCAATAATGTGTCGGTATTCAGATTCTGGCAGCCGCTCAATAAGGCGGTGATACCCAGTGCGAGTGTGGATGTGCGTATAAAAGCGCGGGTTGTCATGACATCATTTCCCTACGATAGATTGATGATAAACAATGATTAATCGCTATATTGGCAACGCCTTGTTAAGCGATGCATTGCTAAGCAACATAGGATGCCAAAAAAGCAGCATAAACGTAACTGAAAACCGCGTGCATAAACAAGTAACAATTCTGATTTGTATCACTTTGCCCGCCCCATTGAGTACGGTTAATACGGTGTGAATTCTGTGTGGAATGTGCCGGAGAAGTGTGGTGCGTTTGCGAAACCGTAAATCCTCTTTTTTGCTCACATCTTCCATGTGCATTCACCCTGGTTTTCATGTACATTTGTACTTATATTGTTGATGCGTTTATTTATTAATCCACTGATTTATATATCATAATGTCTGGCAAGACATTTGTTCAATCCGATCTGGAGTAAAGCATGTCCTCTCGTAAAGACCTTGCTAATGCTATCCGTGCGCTGAGTATGGATAGCGTACAAAAAGCCAAATCCGGTCATCCGGGCGCGCCGATGGGTATGGCTGATATCGCCGAAGTGCTGTGGCGCGATTATCTGAACCATAATCCGATCAACCCGAATTGGGCTAATCGTGATCGCTTCGTCCTGTCCAACGGCCACGCCTCCATGCTGATTTACAGCCTGCTGCACCTCACGGGCTATGATCTGCCGATCGAGGAGTTGAAAAACTTCCGCCAGTTGCATTCCAAAACGCCGGGACACCCGGAATATGGTTATACCGCGGGCATAGAAACCACCACCGGCCCGCTGGGACAAGGGATCGCCAACGCGGTCGGGATGGCGATTGCCGAACGCACGCTGGCGGCGCAGTTCAACCGTCCGGGCCATGAGATTGTCAACCATCACACCTATGCATTCCTGGGTGACGGCTGCATGATGGAAGGGATTTCCCACGAAGTCTGTTCGTTGGCTGGCACCATGAAGCTCGGCAAATTGACCGCGTTTTATGATGACAACGGCATCTCCATTGATGGTCATGTGGAAGGTTGGTTTACCGATGACACCGCCGCCCGTTTTGAAGCCTACGGCTGGCATGTGGTGCGCGGCGTGGACGGTCACGATCCTGACGCTATCAAGCGAGCTATCGCCGAAGCTCAACTGGTCACGGACAAGCCGTCGTTACTGATGTGTAAAACCGTGATTGGTTTCGGTTCGCCGAACAAGGCCGGCACGCACGATTCTCACGGCGCGCCGTTGGGTGATGAGGAAGTGGCCGCTTCCCGCGAACAACTGGGCTGGCGTTATCCGCCGTTTGAAATTCCGGCTGAGATTTACGCCGAATGGGATGCGAAAGCGGCCGGACAGCGCAAAGAAGCGGCCTGGAATGAGGCGTTTGCCGCCTACGCCAGCGCCTACCCGGAACTGGCCGCCGAGTTCAAGCGCCGCACCGCGGGCGACTTGCCGGCCAACTGGCAGGCGGATGCTCAGAAAGTCATTGAGCAGTTACAGGCCAATCCAGCGAAAATCGCCAGCCGTAAAGCCTCGCAGAACGCACTGGAAGCTTACGGCAAATTGTTGCCGGAATTCCTCGGCGGTTCAGCTGACCTGGCGCCAAGCAACCTGACTATCTGGTCTGGCTCCACCTCGCTGGATAAAGACCATGCGGGTAACTACATCCACTATGGCGTGCGTGAATTCGGGATGACCGCTATCGCCAACGGCATTGCCTTGCACGGCGGTTTCCTGCCGTATACCGCCACTTTTCTGATGTTCGTGGAATACGCCCGGAACGCGGTGCGTATGGCGGCGCTGATGAAAATCCGCAGTATTTATGTCTACACCCATGACTCCATCGGTCTGGGCGAAGACGGGCCGACGCATCAGCCGGTGGAGCAACTGGCCAGCCTGCGGGTGACGCCGAACATGAGCACCTGGCGTCCGGCGGATCAGGTAGAAACGGCGGTGGCGTGGAAGTATGCCATTGAACGTCAGGATGGCCCGACCGCGTTGATTCTGTCGCGTCAGAATCTGGCCCAGCAGCCGCGCAGCGCGCAGCAACTGGCGGATGTGGCGAAAGGCGCCTATGTGCTGAAAGACAGTGGCGGCCAGCCGGATGTCATTCTGATTGCCACGGGTTCGGAAGTCGAACTGGCGGTTGGCGCGTATCACACGCTGACGGCGGAAGGGCATAAAGTTCGCGTGGTTTCGATGCCGTCTACCGATGCGTTTGACAAGCAGGATGCGGCCTACCGGGAAGCGGTGTTGCCGCAAGCCGTCACTGCTCGTGTGGCGATTGAAGCGGCTATTGCCGACTACTGGTACAAGTATGTGGGCCTGAATGGTGCGATCGTGGGGATGACAAGCTTCGGTGAATCCGCCCCCGCCGAACTGCTGTTTGAAGAGTTCGGCTTCACCGTGGATAACGTGGCGGCGAAAGCGCGGGCGCTGCTGAAGTAATTTACGCTAACGAACTGATTAGCGCGCGAACCGCCAGAGCAATCTGGCGGTTTTTTACTATTAATTATCAACCCCATGCCTGAACCTCACCCTGCGGGCCGTTGTCTCGCAGCGTTAAAAATGCTCCCGGTATTTTATTATTCGCTCCTTGCGGTTTTTTATGACGCAGGTCACTCTTCTGAAGTGTGCCGAGCGAGAATATTTCTTTTGCAGATTAATTCGTTTATGCTAGCTGAAGCGTTTCAGTTATGGGGTTAATTGCATTCCCGCAAGGGATTTATGGCATCGTTTTCCTTGCAACACATTGATTGTACCCCAAGGAACGGGGGTCGCCGCCAACAATGCTGCAACTTCATATGAGAAGGGTATATTCTACGGGGACGATATGATCACCACACCACGAGGAATGCCATGACAATTCGTGTTGCGATAAACGGTTTTGGCCGTATTGGTCGCAGTGTTTTACGTGCGCTGTATGAATCGGGCCGCCGGGCGGAAATCCGCGTCGTCGCCATTAATGAACTGGCGAGCGCGGAAGGGATCGCTCACCTGCTTAAATATGATTCGAGTCATGGCCGTTTTCCCTGGGATATTCGCCAGGAGTGCGATCAGTTATATGTTGGCGATGATTGCATTCGCCTGTTGCATCAGGCAGGGATCGAACAGCTACCCTGGCGCGAACTTGGCGTTGATGTGGTACTGGATTGCAGCGGGGTCTATGGCAGCCGTGCCGATGGCGAAGCGCATTTGGCGGCGGGCGCGAAGAAAGTGTTGTTCTCGCATCCGGGAACGACAGATTTGGATGCGACGGTGGTGTTTGGCGTCAATCATCAGCAATTAAAAGCCGAACATCACATCGTTTCCAATGCTTCCTGCACAACCAATTGCATTATTCCTATAATCAAGCTGCTGGATGATGCATTTGGCATTGAAAATGGGACGGTAACGACAATCCATTCATCAATGAACGATCAACCAGTGATCGATGCGTATCATCACGACCTGCGGCGTACCCGTGCCGCCAGCCAGTCCATCATTCCGGTGGATACGAAACTGTCGGCGGGAATAACCCGGATTTTTCCGCAGTTTCTCGATCGTTTCGAAGCGATATCGGTGCGGGTTCCAACGATTAACGTCACGGCGATCGATTTGAGCGTCAGTGTGAAAAAAGCAGTAAACGTTAATGAAATTAACACGTTATTTCAAAAATCAGCGCATGAGGCATTTCGTGGTATAGTTGACTACACCGAATTGCCGTTGGTTTCGGCTGATTTTAACCATGATCCACACAGCGCCATTGTCGATGGCACGCAGACGCGGGTGAGTGGTCAGCATCTGATTAAAACATTGGTCTGGTGCGATAACGAATGGGGCTTTGCCAACCGAATGTTGGATACAACACGGGCGATGGCAGCCTGCGGTTTCTAGTACGACGGTATTGATCAGGGATCAATGTCTCGCTCAAGCAACTTTAAAAGAGAATCAACAAGAGGATTCACCATGTCTGTAATTAAGATGACCGATCTGGATCTGACCGGCAAACGTGTACTTATCCGTTCCGATCTGAATGTACCGGTAAAAGACGGTAAAGTGACGTCTGATGCGCGTATCCGCGCTTCTCTGCCGACCATCGAACTGGCCCTGAAACAAGGCGCCCGCATGATGGTGACTTCCCACCTGGGACGTCCGACCGAAGGAGAATACAACGAGGAATTTTCTCTGCTGCCAGTGGTTAACTATCTGAAAGAAAAACTTTCTTCTCCGGTACGTTTGGCGAAAGATTATCTGGACGGTGTTGACATCGCGGCGGGTGAACTTGTTGTTCTGGAAAACGTTCGCTTCAATAAAGGCGAGAAGAAGGACGACGAAGTTCTGGCCAGGAAATATGCCGCGCTGTGCGACGTGTATGTCATGGATGCATTTGGTACGGCGCACCGCGCTCAGGCGTCTACGCATGGCGTGGGTAAATTCGCGCCTATCGCCTGTGCCGGCCCGTTGTTGTCTGATGAGTTGGAAGCATTGGGTAAAGCGCTGGGCAATCCGGCTCGTCCAATGGTCGCCATTGTCGGCGGTTCCAAAGTTTCAACCAAACTGACCGTACTGGATTCTCTATCTAAAATCGCTGACCAGTTGATTGTCGGCGGCGGTATCGCCAATACCTTCGTTGCCGCGCAAGGCCATAACGT
This sequence comes from Brenneria salicis ATCC 15712 = DSM 30166, assembly GCF_003315515.1. Lineage (GTDB taxonomy): Bacteria > Pseudomonadota > Gammaproteobacteria > Enterobacterales > Enterobacteriaceae > Brenneria > Brenneria salicis. Next base: position 5,875 of record NZ_QNRY01000006.1, read on the forward strand.
TGGTAAATCGCTGTATGAAGCAGACCTGATCCCTGAAGCGAAAAAATTGCTGGAAACCTGTGATATTCCGGTTCCGAGTGATGTTCGCGTGGCGAGCGAGTTTTCCGAAACGGCTGCCGCAACCCTGAAATCCGTCACCGCGATTAAAGACGATGAGCAAATTCTGGATCTGGGCGATGTTTCCGCCGAGCGTTTGGCGGAAATTCTGAAAAGCGCCAAAACCATTCTGTGGAATGGCCCGGTCGGCGTATTTGAATTCCCTAATTTCCGCAAAGGCACGGAGATAGTCTCCAAAGCAATTGCTGAAAGCGATGCGTTCTCTATTGCCGGTGGCGGCGACACACTGGCGGCGATCGATCTGTTCGGCATTGCTGACCAAATCTCCTACATTTCTACAGGCGGCGGTGCTTTCCTGGAGTTCGTCGAAGGGAAAAAACTGCCGGCGGTAGTGATGCTGGAAGAACGCGCCAAGCAGTAATATTTTTTAAGCCGAGCGTAATTGATATTGCCTCGGCTACGGTTACTCTGGCGTGTAAGCCGGAGTAATCTGTCGATTTAAACGTCGATTTCTCTAACCCTCCACGGCCAACGAAACAGGACACGTAACATGTCTAAAATTTTTGATTTCGTAAAACCTGGTGTCATCACTGGTGATGATGTTCAGAAAGTTTTCGCAGTTGCTAAAGAAAACAAATTCGCGCTGCCGGCAGTAAACTGCGTCGGTACTGACTCAATTAATGCTGTATTGGAAGCCGCAGCCAAAGTGCGCGCGCCGGTTATTGTTCAGTTCTCCAACGGCGGCGCTGCATTCATCGCCGGTAAAGGGCTGAAAGCCGAAGGCCAACAGGCGGCGATTTTGGGGGCGATCTCCGGCGCTCACCACGTCCATCAGATGGCGGAATACTATGGCGTGCCGGTTATTCTGCACACTGACCACTGCGCTAAAAAATTGCTGCCGTGGCTGGACGGCCTGTTGGATGCGGGTGAAAAACATTACGCGGCTACGGGTAAACCGCTGTTTTCTTCACACATGATTGACCTGTCCGAAGAGTCACTGGAAGAGAATATCGAAATTTGCAGCAAGTATCTGACTCGCATGGCGAAGTTGGACATGACGCTGGAAATCGAACTGGGTTGCACCGGTGGTGAAGAAGATGGTGTGGACAACAGCCATCTGGACAACTCCGCGCTGTACACTCAGCCGGAAGATGTAGCTTATGCCTATGAAAAACTGAGTGCTATCAGCCCGCGTATCACTATCGCCGCATCATTCGGCAACGTTCATGGTGTTTATAAGCCGGGTAACGTGCAACTGACACCAAAAATCCTGCGCAACTCCCAGGACTATGTGTCAGAAAAATACAACCTGCCGCATAACAGCCTGGATTTCGTCTTCCACGGCGGTTCCGGTTCTTCTGCGGAAGAGATCGAAGAAGCAGTGGGCTACGGCGTAGTGAAAATGAATATCGACACCGATACCCAATGGGCGACCTGGGAAGGTATTTTGCACTACTACCAGAAGAACGAAGGCTATCTGCAAGCCCAACTGGGTAACCCGGAAGGCGCCGATAAGCCGAACAAGAAATACTACGATCCCCGTGCCTGGTTACGTGCTGCGCAAAGCACGATGGTTGTACGTTTAGAAAAAGCCTTTAAAGAACTGAACGCGGTTGACGTTCTTTAGTTAAGATTCTTAAAGGTTTATCGCTAAGGCTCCTACGGGGGCCTTATTTTATCTTTATTTCATCGTAGATCGCGGTTTTTGGTGTGAAAGTGATGCGCTTTCAGAGAGCGTAAGAAACAGGAGTCATTAAATGGAAGAACTGAATGTTGGTGTGGAACAGGCGACCAGCTGGCTGGTAAGCCATCAGGATATATTAATACAGTATACGGTGAATATTGTTGCCGCTTTGCTGACCTTGATCATCGGGCTGGCTATCGCTCGTTTTGTTGCGGGAACATTGAATAAATTGCTGGTGAGCCGTTCTATTGACTCAACAGTTGCGGATTTCCTCTCAGCGCTGGTGCGTTATGGCATTATCGCCTTTACGCTAATTGCCGTGTTGAGTCGGGTCGGAGTACAAACAGCCTCCGTTATCGCGGTGCTGGGTGCCGCGGGTCTGGCCGTTGGTCTGGCGTTGCAAGGCTCGCTGGCGAACTTTGCGGCAGGTGTGCTGCTGGTGACGTTCCGTCCTTTTCGTATTGGCGAATGGGTCGATCTGGGCGGTGTCGCCGGTTCGGTCACACAGGTGCAGATTTTCTCCACCACGTTGCGCACGGCTGACGGCAAGATCATTGTGGTGCCGAACGGTAAAGTGATTGCCGGTAATATCATCAACAGTTCACGCGAACCGGATCGCCGTACCGAGATCATTGTCGGTGTCGTTTATGATGCGGATATCGAAGAGGTGAAAAAGCTGCTGGGCGATATTATTGCCGCGGATACCCGTATTCAGCACGATAAGGGCGTGACGATCCGTCTGAATGAAATGGCGGCATCATCGTTGAATTTTGTGGTGTGGGTGTGGACCACCAATGGCGACGCGCAAGCGGTTTACTGGGATCTGCTGGAAAGCTTCAAGCGGGTGCTGGACGAACATCGCATCGGCATTCCTTATCCGCAGATGGATGTGCATCTGCATAACATGCAGCCAGCGGCCGGACAGCCGGAATAATTCATTCTCGTTTTTTTACGCCTATTTTGCTCCGGGTACATCCGGAGCAAAAAAACGGTTTGACCTGTGGTGTAACAGGCTGAACCGAGGGATGACCGCCGGATTAGCGGTAAAGATTGCGGCATTAGGCTGGTGCTGTTGGAAGACGTATCAACGTTGTTCATCGCCATTTTTTATTAGTCATTCTAATGGATGATTAAAATTATCCATTTCACCTAATAATTTTCTCTTCGTATGATGTGGGCTACGGACCGAGGTGGTCGGTCTGTCGGCGTTTTTTACACGGGGAGCAACATGTTAACTGTCTTTGCGCAAGGCCTTTTACTCGGTGCGGCAATGATTTTGCCGCTGGGGCCACAGAATGCTTTTGTGATGAATCAGGGCATTCGCCGTCAGTATCATGTGATGATTGCGCTGCTATGTGCGTTCAGTGATATGGTGCTGATCTGCGCCGGTATTTTCGGCGGCAGCGTCTTGCTTAGCCAGTCTTCGTTACTGATGGCGCTGGTGACCTGGGGCGGTGTCGCGTTTTTACGGTGGTATGGCTGGGGGGCGATGAAGACGGCTTTCAGCAAGGATCTGACGCTCGCCGACGCGCAGGTGATGAAGCAGAGCCGATGGCGCATTATCGCCACCATGTTGGCGGTGACCTGGCTCAATCCACATGTGTATCTGGATACGTTCGTGGTGCTTGGCAGTCTGGGCAGTCAGTTTAGCGAAGATGCCCGCCGCTGGTTTGCCATGGGAACCATCACCGCCTCGTTCGTCTGGTTTCTGGCGCTGGCGCTGCTGGCCGCCTGGTTAGCGCCGTGGCTGAATAAGCCCCATTCACAGCGCGTTATCAATCTGTTTGTGGGCATGGTGATGTGGGGGATTGCTTTACAACTAGCGCGACAGGGCTGGTAATAAATTACTTATGTTTACAGCAGGTTTCAGAAATTCACCTATATTTTGTTGTGTCAGCAATGCGTTAATTTACCTGCATTGATCATTTACCTTCGATGCGGAAAGCGGCGCGGCGGTAACCTATTTTTTGTCCGTCTCAATGGCGCAACGTAAGTTAAGGAGAGATTAGTGAAGCTAAAAGTACTGGCATTAGCGGCGATAGTGGGATTGGGGGCGCTGCCGCTGGCGACGCAAGCCGCGGAGTTGCCGAATGGCCCGCATATTATTACGTCCGGCACCGCCAGTGTTGACGCCACGCCGGATATGGCGCGTCTGGCTATCGAAGTGAGCGTGTCATCGAAAGATGCCGCCGATGCGAAAAAACAGGTTGATGCACGCGTGGCGCAATATTTTGATTTTCTTGGCAAGAATGGTATCGAGAAAAAGGATATTAACGCCGCCAACTTACGTACCCAGCCCGAATATGATTATCTGAAAACCGGTGGTTCCGTTCTGAAAGGGTATCGCGCGGTACGTCAGGTGGAAGTTACGTTGCGTCAGTTGGATAAACTGAACGAGTTGCTGGATGGCGCGTTGAAAGCGGGACTGAATGAAATTCGCACCGTCGATTTGGGCGTCACGAATCCAGAAAACTATCGCGACGAAGCCCGCAAGAAGGCGATAGAACAGGCAACGGCGCAGGCGCAATCACTGGCGCAAGGGTTTAACGCCAAATTAGGGCCGATCTATAGCATTCGCTATCATGTCGCCAACTATCAACCGATGCCGGTCGCCAGAATGTTTAAAACCGCAGATGCCGCCGTGCAAAGTGAAGCCGCTCAAACGTATGAGCAGCAAACCATTCACTTTGACGATCAGGTGGATGTGGTATTTGAATTACAGCGCAATCCATAGCGCCATGTGAGGCTGGCTTAGCGACCAGCATTAGGATTGTCTGAGCACCTGATGTCCATGCGCGAGCAGGGCATCAGTGACTTTTCTCATCATCCTGCTTTCCGGGGCGAAACGGTGCCAATAGAGCATGCGGCGCTGAAATAGTCCAGGTGTCAGGTCAATCAATTCATTACTGGCCAGTTCTTTCTCAATCTGTAGATGGGGGATCATGCAGCAGGTGGTTCCCTGACGCGCCAATTGCACAAACGCTTCGGATGAATTCACGATATGGCACGGCACGCTGCCCGGCGAGAGATCAAAGTTTTGCTGTAGAAAAGCCTGATGCATGTCATCAAGGTGATCAAACGCCACTGCCGGCGCGCGCAACAGCGCGGAACGCGTGACGCCATTCGGAAAATAGCGGGCGGCAAACGCGGGCGAGGCGACGAACAGATAATCCAGCGCACCCAGTTTATCCACCAAACAACTCGGTAACGGCTGTGACTGAATACTCACGGCGCCGACGACTTCACCACGACGCAATCTTTCCTGCGTTCGCGTTTCATCTTCCACCTGTAGATTCAGACGAATAGGTGAGTCAACCAATACCGGTTGCAGTGCGGGCAGCAGCCAGGTGGCAAGACTGTCGGCATTGACCGCCAGCGACAACAGCAACGGAATGTCGCTGCTATTTTCATCGCCCAGCCATTCTTCTTCCAGCAGTTCAACCTGATGTAACAACGCCAGTAATTTCTGTCCTTGTTCGGTGGGCCGGGGGGGAATAGTCCTGACGAGCAACGGCTGACCGAACAAATTTTCCAATTGTTTAATACGCTGCGATACGGCGGATTGAGTAATGCATAATTTCTGAGCGGCGCGTTCAAAGCCCCGCTCACGTATTACGGCATCCAGCGCCTGAAGCGTTCGATAGTCCGGGCGTTTCATATAGAGTCAGCATTCCTCTGAATGAAGTCTGTTTTTTTCACTATGCCACATTTTGTTTTACCATGCAGAAATCTTATTTCCCGGTTCGGGGTTCATGAAATTTACCTGCCATCCGTGAAATAATGTGCAGGGCGCGCATCGAATTCGCGCTATTTATCAACCGACGTGTTCTATAATACGCGCATGTTTTTTCGTGTTTACGTACCTGAAGCAGACAAACTATGACACAAGATGAACTGAAAAAAGCAGTGGGATGGGCAGCGCTGGATTATGTGCGTCCCGATACGATTGTCGGAGTGGGGACGGGTTCTACCGCCGCCCATTTTATTGACGCGCTGGGTTCGATAAAGCACCAGATTCAAGGCGCGGTATCCAGTTCCGATGCATCAACGGCGAAACTTAAAAGCCTGGGTATTCCGGTTTTTGACTGCAACGAAGTGGATTCGCTGGATGTGTATGTGGATGGCGCGGATGAAATCAACGGGCATATGCAAATGATTAAAGGCGGCGGCGCGGCGTTAACCCGCGAAAAGATCATCGCGGCCATTGCCCGTCAGTTTGTCTGTATCGTGGACGCTTCAAAGCAGGTGGATGTGCTGGGCAAGTTCCCGCTGCCGGTTGAAGTGATCCCGATGGCCAGAGCGTATGTCGCCCGTGAACTGGCAAAAATGGGCGCACAGCCGGAATACCGCCAGGGGGCGGTGACGGATAACGGCAACATCATTCTGGATGTCCACAATCTGAACATCATGGATGCTGTCGCGATAGAGAATCATATCAATGGCATTGCGGGCGTCGTAACCGTCGGGCTGTTTGCCAATCGCCGCGCTGATGTGGCGTTGGTGGGGACTGCCGATGGCGTAAAAACCGTGATGAAATAAGCCGCGGATAATTTCAGGCGCGAGGGATCCTCATGCCTGAAATTTTTTATAAAAAATTTTATATAACGGCTCATTTTTGGTACTTAATATCACTTTTTCTTATTTTTTTCGTCGTCAATATGGCGATACGCATTGTTGGCAATATTTTTCGCCACACGTCTTTTCGGCGTCGTGTGTTGGCAGTAGCCGCAAAGCAATCGTTTGTATTGCTGACGGCGTAATTTTTGTTATGTTGGCAGGGGCTGTTTAGCAAACTGTCGCATCTGAAGTCTGAAAATAAGGTCGGGAAATGGCAAAGGTATCACTGGAAAAAGATAAAATTAAGTTTCTGTTAGTGGAAGGGGTGCACCAGAGCGCGCTGGAAAATTTGCGCGCCGCCGGTTACACCAATATTGAATATCATAAAGGGGCGCTGGATGCGGAATCCCTGAAAGCATCCATCCGTGATGCGCATTTTATTGGTATCCGCTCACGTACCCATCTGACTGAAGAGATTTTCGCCGCGGCGGAAAAATTGATCGCGGTGGGTTGTTTTTGTATCGGTACAAACCAGGTAGAACTCTCGGCGGCGACAAAACGCGGCATTCCGGTATTCAACGCGCCTTTTTCCAATACCCGTTCCGTGGCGGAAATGGTACTCGGTGAAATGCTGCTGCTGCTGCGCGGTATTCCGGCGGCGAATGCGAAAGCGCACCGCGGCGTCTGGCATAAACTGGCGGTTGGTTCCTTTGAAGCGCGCGGCAAGAAACTGGGTATCATTGGCTACGGCCATATCGGTACGCAATTAGGTATTCTGGCAGAAGGCCTGGGGATGCATGTTTACTTTTATGATATTGAAAGTAAATTGCCGTTGGGGAATGCGCAACAGGTTCGTTATCTTTCCGATCTGCTGAACATGAGTGATGTGGTCAGTCTGCATGTGCCGGAAACCGATAGCACCCAGAATATGATGGGTGCGGAAGAACTGGCGCTGATGAAACCGGGCGCGATTCTTATCAACGCGTCACGCGGCACGGTGGTGGACATTCCAGCCTTGAGCGACGCGCTTGGCAACAAACATCTTTCCGGTGCGGCGATTGACGTATTCCCCCAGGAGCCCGCCACCAACAGCGATCCGTTCGTGTCGCCGTTGTGCGAGTTTGACAATGTGCTGCTGACCCCGCATATCGGGGGTTCCACGCAGGAAGCGCAGGAAAATATTGGTGATGAGGTGGCCGGGAAACTGGCGAAATATTCGGATAACGGCTCTACGTTGTCTGCGGTGAACTTCCCAGAAGTTTCACTGCCGGTGCATGGCGAACGCGCCAGCCGGTTGTTGCACATTCATGAAAACCGTCCCGGCATTATTACCAAGATCAACCAGATTTTTGCCGAGCAGGGCATCAACATCGCCGCTCAGTATCTGCAAACGACGCCTGAAATTGGTTATGTGGTTATTGACGTGGAAACGAATGGCGCACAGACAGCATTGCAATTGATGAAAGCGATCCCCGGTACCATCCGTGCCCGCCTGCTGTACTGATCTTCCATTTGATCAGTCAGATCTTAGACAATGGCCCGCTTGCGCGGGCCATTTTGCATCATATTATTTGGACATCTTTTTGTATTTGATGCGGTGTGGTTCTAATGCATCCGCGCCAAGCGTCCGTTTTTTGTACTCTTCATACTCGGTGAAGTTACCTTCGAAGAATTCCACTTTTCCTTCATCCTGATAATCCAGAATGTGGGTGGCGATACGGTCCAGAAACCAACGGTCGTGCGAAATAACCATCGCGCAGCCGGGGAATTCCAGCAGGGCGTTTTCCAGCGCGCGCAGCGTTTCGATATCCAGGTCATTGGTTGGTTCGTCAAGCAGCAGCACGTTGCCGCCAACCTGCAATAGTTTCGCCAGATGCAAACGGCCACGCTCGCCCCCGGACAACTCGCCGACGCGTTTGCCTTGATCGACGCCTTTGAAGTTAAAGCGTCCCACATAGGCGCGGCTTGGCATCTCGGTGTTGCCGATGCGCATGATATCCTGACCGCCGGACACTTCTTCCCACACGGTTTTGCTGTTGTCCATTGCGTCGCGGAACTGATCGACCGATGCCAGTTTCACGGTTTCGCCTAACTCGATAGTGCCGCTATCCGGTTGTTCCTGACCAGACATCATGCGGAACAACGTCGATTTACCCGCGCCGTTCGGACCGATGATGCCGACGATCGCCCCTTTCGGCACAGAGAAGGACAGCCCGTCGATCAACTGACGTTCGCCATAGGATTTGCTCAGGTTGGTAACTTCAATCACTTTATCGCCAAGCCGCGCACCAGGCGGAATGAACAGTTCGTTGGTTTCGTTGCGTTTCTGGTATTCCGTGCTGTTCAGTTCTTCAAAGCGGGCCAGACGCGCCTTGCCCTTCGACTGACGGCCCTTGGCGCCCTGACGCACCCATTCCAGTTCTTTCTCAATGGATTTACGGCGCGCCGCTTCCTGCGAAGCTTCCTGCGCCAGACGCTGATCTTTCTGCTCCAGCCAGGAAGAGTAGTTGCCTTCCCACGGAATGCCTTCGCCACGATCCAGTTCCAGAATCCAGCCCGCAACGTTATCAAGGAAGTAACGGTCATGGGTGATGGCGACCACGGTGCCTTCAAAGTCATGCAGGAAGCGCTCCAGCCAGGCCACGGATTCCGCATCCAGGTGGTTGGTCGGTTCGTCGAGCAGCAACATGTCCGGTTTTTCCAGCAACAGACGGCATAACGCGACGCGGCGACGTTCGCCGCCGGAAAGATTGGCGATTTTCGCATCCCACTCGGGAAGACGCAGGGCATCCGCCGCACGTTCCAGTTGGTTGTTAAGGTTATGACCGTCATACACCTGAATAATTTCTTCCAGCTTGCCTTGTTCAGCGGCCAGCTTGTCGAAATCCGCATCCGGTTCGGCATAAAGCGCATACACTTCATCCAGCCGTTTCAGCGCGGTAACCACTTCGGCCACCGCTTCTTCAACCGATTCACGCACGGTATGCTCGGGATTTAACTGCGGTTCCTGCGGCAGATAGCCGATTTTGATACCGGGTTGCGGACGCGCTTCGCCTTCAATGTCCTTATCAATGCCGGCCATAATGCGCAGCAGCGTAGATTTGCCCGCTCCGTTCAGACCCAGTACGCCAATTTTGGCGCCGGGAAAGAAACTGAGAGAGATATTTTTCAGAATATGACGCTTCGGCGGAACGACTTTGCCGACGCGATGCATGGTATAAACATATTGAGCCACGTTGCGACTTAGCCTCTTTCTGTCTGTGTTGTTATTAACACGTTGTTGTTGACACGTTGTTATTGAGATGATGGTCTGTGCGCCACGTCGTGGCGGCCATATTGGGGCTTATTGCCGCCGAGGGTGGGAAAACGTCACCTTCCGCGGATAGAACATTCTGATAGTGAAGTGTAACTGGTTTCCGTGTCCAATCCCAGACATCCGGCGATTTGTCGTTGCGACGCGGATGCCGCGCCGAAAAAGGTAAACGATTCAGTCCATCATGCCGGAAATTGTGCCGGAATTGACATATCGCTGTCTGGCATGTTGTGCCACACTGAATGGGTGCTGTCCGGGAAATCATGAACCGGCGGGACGATGATATCGACAATTGAAGATGTCGGTAGCGGGTCGATAACGGATAGAGGTTAACGCAGGTTATGGTTAAAGCGGGTCATTGGTGGTACGCCATTGCAGCAGTATGTCTGGCAGGGGCTTCGGGGCATGCGCTGGCGGATTCTCTGGATGAGCAACGTCAGCGCTATCAACAGGTTAAACAGGCATGGGATAGCAATCAGTTGGATACGGTCGCTCAACTTATGCCGACGCTGCGCAATTATCCGCTCTATCCTTATCTTGAATATCGTGCATTAACGCAGGATCTAACCCAGGTCAGCGCCACGCAAGTCAGGCAATTCATTGCCACCCACCCGACGTTGCCTCCGGCGCGTAATCTGAATACCAGCTTTGTCAACGAACTGGCGCGTCGTCAGGATTGGTCGGGATTATTGGCGTTCAGCCCGCAGCCGCCCAAGCCGATCAGCGCGCGCTGTAATTTCTATTATGCGCAATGGGCGACGGGCCAGCGGCAAAGCGTGTGGGATGCGACGCGTGATATCTGGCTGACCGGGCGCCCCTTGCCTTCCGTCTGTGACAAACTGTTCTCCGCCTGGCAAGCAGCGGGTGAGCAAACCCCGCTAACGACGCTGGAGCGCATTCGTCTGGCCATGAACGAAGGCAGCACCGGGTTGGTGAATTATCTGGCGAAACAATTACCTGACGATTACAAAACCATCAGCGATGCGCTGATAACCTTGCAGAACGATCCGAATACGCTGGAAAGCTTCGCCCGTTCCATTGGACCGACGGATTTTACCCGTAAAGTCACATTATCGGCATTCAGTCGCGTAGCGCGTCAGGATGTCGAGAATGCGCGTTCAATGTTGCCCGTGATTGTGCGCTTGCAAAAAATGAGCCCCGCTGAGCGTCAGGAAATGGAAGAAACTGTGGCCTGGCGATTGATGGGAAGTGATGCCACGCCAGAGCAGGCTCGTTGGCGTGACGGCGTGGCGCAACGCAGTACGTCAACCTCCCTGATTGAGCGTCGCGTGCGCATGGCGCTGGGGACTGGCGATCGACAGGGATTGATTGAATGGATGATGCGTTTGCCTACGGATGTGTTGCAGAAAGATGAATGGCGGTATTGGCGGGCGTTGGTGATGCTGGAGCAAGGGAAACGTCAGGAAGGCGAGACGGGGCTGCGTGCACTGATGAAGGAGCGCGGTTTTTACCCGATGGCGGCGGCGCAGAAACTTAATGAGCGTTACCCCGTTACTATCCTGACGGCGGCCAAACCTGACCGTTCGTTATCGCAGTTGCCCGAAATCACTCGCGTAAGGGAGTTGATGTTCTGGCAGATGGATAATCTGGCGCGCAGTGAGTGGGTGGGACTGGTTGCCAATAGCAGTAAATCACAGCAGGAAGCGCTGGCTCGCTACGCGTTTGAACAACGTTGGGCGGATTTGAGCGTGCAGGCCACGATTGTCGGCAAGTTGTGGGATCATCTGGAGGAGCGTTTCCCGCTTGCCTGGAACGATGAGTTCCGGCGCGCCACGCTGGACAAAGGTATCAGCCAGAGCTATGCGATGGCGATTGCTCGCCAGGAAAGCGCCTGGAATCCCAAAGCGCGTTCCCCGGTCGGCGCCTCCGGTCTGATGCAACTGATGCCCGCCACCGCACAGCAGACGGCGCGGATGAGTAATATCACGACTTACCTGAACAGTAGCCAGCTATTTGATCCGCAAACCAATATTCTGTTGGGCACGAGCTATCTGGAATATGTCTATCAGACGTTTGGCCGCAATCGCATTCTGGCTTCTGCGGCCTATAATGCCGGACCGTCCCGCGTCAATACCTGGCTGAGAAATAGTTCCGGGCGCATTGACGCTGTCGCGTTTATTGAAAGTATTCCTTTTTCTGAAACACGCGGCTACGTTAAAAACGTGCTGGCCTACGATGTCTTTTACCGGTATTTCCTGCGTCAGCCCGCGCCGCTCTTGACCGATGCGGAATGGCAACGCCGCTATTGAGGCTTGCTGGCGCGATCATTTTCGACGATTTATGTTATGCTGCCGTACTAGTTAAATAGTATGGCAGCCTGTTATGAATCCGTTATTTCCTACTGATCCTGCGCTTTCTGAACAAGACAATGAAAACTGGTTGCGCTTCGTGACATTGCTGCAACAGTCGATGGAGGCTGATCTTCAGCAGCCATTATTGCAGTTGTTGTTGACGCAGGATGAGCGAATGGCGTTGGGAACGCGGGTCAGGATTATTCAGGAACTGATGCGTGGGGAAATGAGTCAACGCGAGTTGAAAAACGAGTTGGGGGCGGGGATCGCCACCATTACCCGTGGCTCCAACAGCCTGAAAGCTTCGCCTCCCGCGCTGAAACGCTGGCTGGAGGCGCAGTTGTTGTCTGCCGAGGAACGCGGCGCAGAGAAAAAGGGGCGTTAGTTCGCCGTTTGTACCGGCGTCTGGTAGATAGGGTTATGGAACGGCACCAATGCCAGCAGCAGAGCCTGATGATAAACACTGGTGCGCGACAGTTTGCCATCGGTGAAAACACCAATTGCCCCGCCTTTGTGTTTGATATTCTGTATACCTGTCAGGCGCTCCATTTCATCGCCCAACTCCCGCCCTTCACGAATGCCATGTAATATACTTTCAGGCAGAACCAGGCTTGCCGAGCGAGATTCGCCGCGCAGGTGGGTGTTTTCCACCACCATCCACGCAAAGGTCATGCATTCTTCGATCCCTGCTTCAACGCCGACCCAAAAATCAGCCTCAGGGCGAACCTGACGTGCCATCATCACGCGGTTTCTGGCGCCGGTGCGGGTTTCTAAGGAACCGAGAGGCTGACGTGGGACGCCGCTATCGACGTCAACGCCTTCGATACGGCAATGGTCCGCGCCAAAAACATCGATGAATGCTAAAGTAATAGCTTTAATTTTTGCCGGGTTGGTTGTTGCAGCGACAACATGATACATAACGATTTCGAACTCTTTAGTTAATTTGACGCAGTATAACGGAAAATAACCATGTTACAGGTATATCTTGTTCGCCACGGTGAAACAGAATGGAATGTGGCGCGACGTATTCAAGGTCAATCTGATAGCGCGCTGACGCCGCGCGGTGAACTACAGGCTTATCAGGTTGCCGAACGCATCAGGACGCTGGGGATTACGCATATCTTTACCAGCGACCTGGGAAGGACGCAGCAGACGACGGACATTATCGCCAAAGTCTGTCATGGTTGCCCTATCGTGTTGGAACCCGGATTGCGGGAATTGAGTATGGGGATTTTGGAAGCGCGTGATATTGATTCGTTAAGTCTGGAAGAAGAATCATGGCGTAAACAATTGGTGGATGGCACCTCCGGCGGACGCATTCCCGAAGGGGAATCGATGGAGGAATTGGCGGCGCGTATGCACCGTGTGCTGGCCCGCTGTTTGGATCTGCCAAAAGGAAGCCGGCCATTGCTGGTCAGTCATGGCATGGCGCTGGGATGTTTGCTTAGTACGATTCTGGGGTTGCCCGCATCGGCAGAGCGCCGCCTGCGCTTGCGCAACTGCTCCTTGTCGCGCATTGATTATCAGCAAAGCCCGTGGCTGGCTTCCGGGTGGGTTGTTGAAACCGCCGGGGATATTTCGCATCTGGATATTCCGGCATTGGATGAGCTACAGCGCTGATTGACGTTCAGGATGCTGGATGGGAATCAGGTATTCACAGCGAATGGTTTTGGGAATGTTATCGGGTTCCGTTTTCTCCTCACGATTGGGATAGAAACGCTCCGCATCAAACCCTTTGCGGCGGATGAGTTGGAAGGTCGGCAGACAGGTGTCATACAGCGTGATAATAAAATCCTGTAGACCGTCTGTTGGCCCCTCATACACAAATAGGGCGTAATCACCGCCGGGTAAGGTTATCGGCTCGCCGGAATGTATGTCATCAGGCAGATGCCGCTGCTCCAGCGCGGTGGTATAAAGCACCTCATGCTCGTCGTCTTTTTCCTTACTGGGGCGCGAGTGGTGCAGCCCGTACAGCACTGGCGGAACCATTTTGGTTTCGCCAAGAAACTGACGCCAGTAATGGATACGGATTTCAGTCCTGAAATTACAAATCTGTTCCAGACGGCAGTTATAGGTTTGCGTCAACCCAAGCAACGGCGTTTCCGGCAATTCAACAAATGTCGGTTGTGGCAGCTTGAATTCACCTAACCGGATCGGCGGATGAATGCCGAAGGTATTCCAGTTATCGGCGCGGCGATAGGATGCGGGTGTCTGGGCGAACTGTTTTTTGAATGCTCGGGTGAACGTTTGTTGAGAATCAAATCGATATTGTAAAGCAATGTCCAGAATCGGTCTGCTGGTCAGGCAAAGCGCGACCGCGGCTTTAGTCAGCCGCCGTGCGCGAATATAGGAACCAATCGCGTGACCAGTGACGTCTTTGAACATTCTTTGTAGATGCCATTTTGAATAGCCCGCTTTCGCCGCGACATTATCGAGTGATAAAGGCTGGTCGAGATGGCTTTCCAGCCAGTTAAGCAGATCACGTATAATACCGGCTTGATCCATAGATCTTCCTCATCAAACATACTGAGCACTGAATGTATAGAGAACCCGCATCATAGCAACTTTTTGACATTGTCACCGCTTAAGATTTTTGAAGATATTCAACTGGTAATTTGGACAACATAACTGGCGACGATGTTTTTCTGAGACGGCGCTTTCCGGTTTATACTGTGACGAATAGTACAAAAGATAATCAGAGAATCTAAAATATGAACAAAAAGGTAGTGGTAAGTATTGGCTTGTTGATGCTAGCAGCGGCGGGGCTGGCGCGGGCAGAGCAGGTAGGTTCGGTTGATACGGTGTTTAAGTTTCTGGGGCCGGATCATAAAATTGTGGTGGAAGCGTTTGATGATCCGGACGTGGATAATGTCACTTGTTATATCAGTCGGGCAAAAACCGGCGGCATTAAAGGCGGGTTGGGATTGGCGGAGGATACTTCTGATGCGGCGATTTCCTGCCAGCAGGTCGGGCAGATTGTACTGACAGAGAAAGTGAAGAACATTGGCGATCGGGGAGCGGTGGTTTTCCAGACACGGACATCGCTGGTTTTCAAAAAATTACAGGTTGTGCGGTTTTACGATCCCAAACGTAATGCGCTGATCTATCTGGCTTACTCGGATCGGCTGGTCGATGGTTCGCCAAAGAATGCATTAAGCGCGGTGCCGGTAATGCCGTGGGGAAACGCCGCTAAAGCAGAATAAATGAACGAATGAGGTGATTGCGACCGGAAGTGCAAGTCAGCCGAAGCAGCGAAGGGCTTCGGCTGAAAGGAATCAATCTTCCAGATCACCGCAGAAACGGTAGCCTTCGCCATGGATGGTGGCGATGATTTCCGGCGTATCAGCCGTTGATTCGAAGTGTTTACGGATACGGCGGATCGTCACGTCAACGGTACGATCGTGGGGCTTCAGTTCGCGGCCGGTCATTTTCTTTAGCAATTCCGCACGAGACTGGATTTTTCCCGGATTCTCACAGAAATGCAGCATGGCGCGGAACTCGCTGCGCGGCAGTTTGTACTGCTCACCGGCGGGGCTTATCAGCGAACGGCTATTGATATCCAGTTCCCAGCCATTGAAGCGATAGCTTTCAACCAGACGACGCTCTTCCGTCACAGCGCCCAGATTCATGGTACGGGACAGTAGATTACGTGCGCGGATCGTCAACTCGCGTGGATTGAATGGCTTGGTGATGTAGTCATCCGCGCCAATTTCCAAACCGAGGATTTTATCGACTTCGTTATCACGACCAGTGAGGAACATCAATGCAACACTGGCTTGCTCACGCAGTTCACGGGCTAACAACAAACCATTCTTGCCCGGCAGGTTGATATCCATGATGACCAGATTGATGTCATTTTCCGACAGGATATGGTGCATTTCTGCACCGTCTGTGGCTTCGTAAACAATGTATCCTTCCGCCTCAAAAATACTTTTGAGGGTATTACGAGTTACCAACTCGTCTTCAACAATAAGAATGTGCGGCGTCTGCATGTTTGCTACCTAAATTGCCAACTTAAATTATAGAAATCGGAAGTACAGAAGTCGCTGTTGTCATTGGCGCTATGTGAGGTAAAAGTTACCATCTCACTCAACATTGGACTAAAGTACATAAATATGTTCTCGGTGCACATTCACCCGCCAGAGGAGTGGGTGACAGTGGGGGCTGATTAACAGCGCTCAAAAAGTGGTGCACAGTTTAACCTTATTAACAGCGACATAACAGTAATCACTGATTTTGCGTGCCGACAAATCGACGGTTCCGTTGACATATATCAAATTTCATTGTAGCACGTTAACTATTTTGTGAAAAAGACTACAGGATTGCTAGTTTAAGTCACAATTTAGCATCTTTTGTGAACGATTCAGCATAGCAAATGATGATGACGGGCGTTAGCGCATTTGACTGAAAATGCATGGATTGATTGATTTTTACTAAAATTAATCATCTAATTTTTATCGAAAATAATTAAATTACGGCAACGCTTCTTCGTTTAATCCCCGTTTCCTTAATCTGTGGCGGAATGATACCGGCATGGTGTTGTGTTGTTGTTAATTCCTCATGCGGCTAATGTTGGTATTATCCTGTTGGAAACGTTTTCACCAGTATGCTTTTCGCGCAACTGAGGATATTTATGCCGTTTCATATTATTTTGGTTGAGCCCGCGCGCGGCGAGAACGTTGGCGCGGCCGCGCGGGCGATGAAAACCATGGGGTTCAGCAGTTTGCGTATTGTGAACAGTAGCGCGCATCAGCAACCCGCCGCAGGCTGGGTTGCGCACGGTTCGGGCGATATTCTTGCCGCAGCCACGACGTTTTCCAGCCTGCGGGAAGCGCTGGCAGATGTGGACTTCACCATTGCGACTACGGCGCGCAGTCGTGCCCGATTCCGTTACTATTGCACACCAGTGGAACTGCTGAGCATTATGCAGGAAAAGGCGCGGTGGGTGGATTCCGCCGCGTTGGTTTTTGGGCGTGAAGATGCCGGGCTGACCAATGAAGAGCTTGAACTGGCGGATGTATTGACCGGCGTGCCGATGAAGGCTGACTACCCCTCGCTTAATCTGGGACAGGCGGTGATGGTGTACTGCTATCAACTGGCGGCATTAATGCAGATCCAGCCTGATGAGACTATTGCGCCGCAAGCTGGCGCGTTGTCAGCGTTGCGACAGCGCCTGGACCAGTTGCTTATGACGCTTGGCGTCAGCGAGGATGAGAAACTACGCGACTGGCTTCATCAGCGGCTGGGACGTTTAGAGCAGCGCGATACGGCAATGCTGCATACTTTGCTGCATGACGTCGAGAAAATGGTATCCAGAGAAGATAGCGATAAGTGATTTTTTCACAGCAAAAGATGTTGATTTATGCTTTTTAGTGAATGATTATCTTGTCAGTCCTTTTTCTTATAGTTGATTTAACGTTTTTCATTTGTGGACTCGTTGGATGAAAAAAAAGAAATCCATTGACTTCACGGGGCGATTGCCCTAACTAATAGAGCAGAATTTTTTCAAATTTACCGAGACACGTTTTTAGCATGCGAATTATCAGCCTGATCACCACGATTATTACCATCACCGGTACAACCAGTAACGGTGCGGGCTGACGCATACAACGAATCCGAAAAAGCCCGCACCGAACAGTGCGGGCTTTTTTTTTTACGATGTGCCAATGCGTGGCATTGTTAAAAAAATAACAAAAAACGCTTAACGCGTTTTTGTCAGCAGAAATTCAGGAGAAAAGATAAAAATGCGAGTGTTGAAATTTGGCGGGACTTCAGTGGCAAATGCGGAACGTTTTATGCGCGTTGCCGACATTATCGAAAACAATGCGCGTCAGGGACAGGTTGCCATTGTACTGTCTGCACCGGCCAAAATTACCAACCACCTGGTTGCGATGATTGATAAAACGGTCGCCGGACAGGATTTACTGCCTAACCTTAACGACGCGGAAGCTATCTTTTCTTCTTTGCTGCAAGGCCTTGCCGAGTCGCAACCCGGTTTCGATCTGCCTCGCCTTAAGGCGCTGGCGGATCAGGAATTCGCCCAGTTGAAACAGGTTTTGCATGGCATTGCATTGCTGGGTCAATGCCCTGACAGCGTGAATGCGTCGATCATCTGCCGTGGCGAAAAGCTGTCGGTTGCCATCATGGAGGCGGTATTTCAAGCGCGCGGTTATGCGGTTTCCGTCATCAATCCGGTGGAAAAACTACTGGCTCAGGGACATTATCTTGAGTCCACGGTCGATATTACCGAATCTACCCGCCGTATCGCGGAAAGCGCCATTCCGAATGATCATGTGATCCTGATGGCGGGTTTCACTGCCGGTAACGATAAAGGTGAACTGGTGGTGCTGGGCCGTAACGGTTCCGATTATTCAGCCGCGGTTTTGGCCGCTTGTCTGCGTGCAGACTGTTGTGAAATCTGGACGGACGTTGACGGTGTTTATACTTGCGATCCGCGTCAAGTGCCGGACGCCAGATTGTTGAAGTCGATGTCCTATCACGAGGCGATGGAACTATCCTACTTCGGCGCCAAAGTCCTCCACCCCAGAACCATCGCTCCCATCGCCCAATTCCAAATCCCCTGTCTTATCAAAAACACCGAAAATCCACAGGCTCCCGGCACGTTAATCGGGATGGAAAGCACCGATACGCACTACCCGGTCAAAGGCATCACTAATTTGAATAACATGGCGATGATCAACGTTTCCGGTCCCGGCATGAAAGGAATGATCGGTATGGCGGCGCGCGTATTTGCGGCCATGTCCCGCGCCGGTATTTCGGTGGTGCTGATAACCCAGTCATCTTCCGAGTACAGCATCAGCTTCTGCGTATCGCAGAACGAATTAGTGCGCGCCACCAAGACGCTGGAAGATGAATTTTATCTGGAACTGAAAGAGGGCGTGCTGGATCCGCTGGACGTGATGCAGCGTCTGGCCATTATCTCCGTGGTTGGCGACGGCATGCGCACATTGCGTGGCCTTTCTGCGCGTTTATTCTCCGCGCTGGCCAGCGCCAATATCAATATCGTGGCTATCGCGCAAGGTTCATCTGAACGGTCTATTTCGGTTGTGGTGAATAATGACGTGGCGACAACCGGGGTGCGGGTTGCGCACCAGATGCTGTTTAATACCGATCAGGTGATCGATGTCTTCGTCATCGGCGTCGGGGGCGTGGGCGGCGCGCTATTGGAGCAGATCCACCGTCAGCAGCCGTGGCTTAAACAGAAGCATATCGACCTGCGGGTTATCGGGATTGCCAATTCCAAAGCATTGTTGACAAATGTCAACGGCATCGCGATGGACACCTGGCGCGATGAACTGGCAAATGCCCGTGAGCCTTTCAATCTGGGGCGCCTGATCCGCCTGGTCAAAGAATATCATTTGTTGAATCCGGTGATTGTCGACTGTACGTCAAGTCAGGCGGTCGCCGATCAATATGCGGATTTTCTGGCCGATGGTTTCCATGTGGTGACGCCGAACAAGAAAGCCAATACCGGTTCCATGAGCTACTACCAGCTACTGCGCAGCGCGGGGGCGAAATCACGCCGCCGCTTCCTGTACGATACTAACGTCGGCGCGGGTCTGCCGGTGATTGAGAACCTCCAGAACCTGCTGAACGCCGGCGATGAACTGATCCGCTTCACTGGTATTCTGTCGGGATCGCTGTCATTCATTTTCGGTAAGCTGGACGAAGGGATGTCCTTGTCTGAAGCGACGGCGCAGGCCAAAGAGAAAGGTTATACCGAGCCCGATCCCCGTGATGATTTGTCCGGTATGGATGTCGCGCGTAAGCTGCTGATTCTGGCGCGTGAAGCTGGTTACAAACTGGAACTGGAAGATATTGACGTCGAGTCGGTTTTGCCTGCCGGTTTTGATGCGTCAGGCGATGTGGAGAGCTTTATGCGTCGTTTGCCGTCGGTGGATGATGAATTCGCCAGCCGTATCGCGCAGGCGCGGGATGAAGGAAAAGTGCTGCGTTATATCGGCATGATTGAAGAAGGACGCTGTAAAGTTCAGATCAGCGCCATTGGCGGGAATGATCCCTTGTTTAAAGTCAAAGATGGCGAAAACGCGCTGGCCTTCTACAGTCGCTACTATCAGCCATTGCCGTTGGTATTAAGAGGGTATGGCGCAGGCAATGATGTTACCGCCGCCGGCGTCTTTGCAGATTTGCTGCGTACCCTGTCATGGAAGTTGGGAGCTTAATTATGGTTAAGGTTTATGCACCGGCATCAATTGGTAATGTCAGCGTGGGGTTTGATGTGCTGGGTGCGGCGGTTTCTCCGGTAGACGGCTCGCTGCTGGGGGACTGCGTTTCTGTTGTGGCCGCGGATCAATTCAGTCTGCGCAGCGAAGGCCGATTCGTCAGCAAACTGCCGGATGATCCCAAGCAAAACATTGTTTATCAATGCTGGGAACGTTTTTGTCAGGAAATTGGTAAAACCGTACCGGTTGCCATGACGCTGGAAAAGAACATGCCGATCGGGTCTGGGCTGGGCTCCAGCGCCTGTTCCGTGGTCGCCGGGCTGATGGGGATGAATGAGTTCTGCGGCAAGCCGCTGGACGATACCCGGCTATTGACGTTGATGGGCGAACTGGAAGGCCGTATTTCCGGTAGCGTGCATTATGATAATGTGGCGCCTTGCTTTCTCGGCGGCATTCAACTGATGCTGGAAGAAGAGGGTATCATCAGCCAGTCCGTACCGGCTTTTGATGACTGGCTATGGGTGATGGCGTATCCGGGCATCAAGGTGTCAACCGCCGAGGCGCGGGCGATTTTACCCGCGCAATATCGCCGTCAGGATTGCATCAGTCATGGCCGTTATCTGGCGGGTTTCATCCACGCTTGTCATACTGGTCAAGCGTCGCTGGCGGCCAAATTGATGAAAGATGTCATCGCTGAACCTTATCGCACCAAACTGCTGCCCGGTTTTGCCGAAGCACGTAAAGCCGCCGAAGATATCGGGGCGCTGGCGTGCGGTATTTCCGGCTCCGGCCCGACTTTATTTTCCGTCTGTAACGATACGGGCAGCGCACAACGCTTGGCCAACTGGCTGCGGGATAACTATTTGCAGAACGATGAAGGTTTTGTTCATATTTGCCGTCTGGATACGACAGGCGCACGACAACTGGGATAATGCATGAAACTGTACAACCTTAAAGATCATAACGAGCAGGTGAACTTTGCTCAGGCTATCAAACAAGGTCTGGGAAGCCAGCAAGGGCTGTTTTTTCCTCTGGAGTTGCCGGCGTTTGATCGTACTGAAATCGATGAATTGCTGAAGCTGGATTTTGTTACGCGCAGCAGCCGTATTTTGTCAGCCTATATCGGTGAAGAAATCCCGGCGCAGACGGTATTTCAGCGGGTGAAAGCCGCTTTCGCCTTCCCAGCGCCGGTGGCAGAGGTGGCGGAGGATATCGCCGCGCTGGAGTTGTTCCACGGGCCGACGCTGGCCTTTAAAGATTTTGGCGGCCGTTTTATGGCGCAGATGCTGACGGAAATTTCCGGCAACGACAAGATTACGATCCTGACCGCGACCTCCGGCGACACTGGCGCGGCCGTTGCGCATGCATTTTACGGTTTGGAAAATATCCGAGTGGTGATCCTTTATCCGCGTGGAAAAATCAGCCCCTTACAGGAGAAATTGTTCTGTACGCTGGGCGGCAACATTCACACCATCGCGATCGACAGTGATTTTGACGCGTGTCAGGCGTTGGTCAAGCAGGCTTTCGATGATGAAGAACTGAAAAAGACCATCGGTCTGAACTCCGCCAACTCCATTAACATCAGCCGACTGCTGGCGCAAATTTGCTATTACTTTGAAGCGGTGGCGCAGTTGCCGCAGGAGGCGCGTAATCAACTGGTTGTTTCCGTGCCGAGCGGCAATTTTGGCGACCTGACTGCCGGGTTGCTGGCTAAGTCACTGGGGTTGCCGATCAAACGTTTTATCGCGGCAACCAATGAGAACGATACGGTTCCGCGTTTCCTGAGCGGCGGCGCGTGGGAGCCGAAGAAAACGGTCGCCACGCTTTCCAACGCCATGGATGTGAGCCAGCCGAATAACTGGCCGCGTGTGGAAGAGTTATTCCGCCGTAAAAACTGGCCATTGAAAGCGCTGGGCTTTGGCGCGGTGAGCGATGAAACCACCAAAGAAACCATGCATGAACTTGAGGCGCAGGGGTATACGTCGGAGCCACACGCGGCGATTGCTTATCGCCTATTGCGCGATCAACTCCAGCCTGGCGAATTCGGTTTATTCCTGGGAACCGCGCATCCGGCGAAATTCAAAGAAAGCGTGGAAGCCATTCTGGGTAAAGCGCTGGCGCTGCCTGACGCATTGGCGGAGCGCGCCGCTCTGGATTTGTTGTCGCATAACTTCCCGGATGATTTCGCCACGTTGCGTCAGTTCCTGATGACGTTGCCGAAATAGTCTCTCTTCAAGGGCGGCGTTTACCGCCCTGCTTATTGATGCGCTTTATTGTTCGTGGCGTTTAAATACCAGTTCGTCAGCCGATGATTCCGCCGGTGCGAAAAAGTAACCTTCCAGATCAAAGTCTTTTAATTGCTCTGGTTGCGTCAGGCGATTCTGAATAATAAAGCGGCTCATCAATCCACGCGCTTTCTTGGCGTAGAAGCTGATGACTTTAAATTTGCCATTCTTCTGATCTAAAAATATCGGTTTGATCAGCGTGGCTTGCAGCTTCTTCGGCTGAACCGCTTTGAAATATTCGTCAGATGCCAGATTAATCAGAATGTCGTCGCCTTGTTCGCTCAGCGCCTGATTCAGTTTTTCGGTGATGATATCACCCCAGAAATGATAAAGATCTTTCCCCGCTTTATTGGCGAGTTTGGTGCCCATTTCTAACCGATAAGGCTGCATCAGATCCAGCGGTCGCAGAACGCCGTATAAACCGGACAGCATGCGTAAGTGCTGCTGGGCAAAATCAAAATCGTCCTCGCTGAACGCCTCTGCCGCCAGACCGGTATAGACATCCCCTTTAAACGCCAATAAAGCCTGACGCGCATTATCGGGGGTAAAGTCAGGGCGCCAGTCATTGAAGCGCGCGGCATTCAACCCGGCCAGTTTATCACTGATACCCATTAGCGAGGCGATTTCCGCAGGCGTGAGCGTTTTACAAATCGCAATCAATCGACTGGAATAGTCCAGCAGATCCGGCTGGGTATAACGTTGCGTGGCTAAAGGACTGGTGTAATCAAGAGTTTTTGCGGGTGAAATGGTTATCAGCATGCGCCATGTCCTGTAGGTCTGATTTTGTTGCTTTACTGTAGCAAATATCCGGTAAGAAAGCGGCGATGGTTATAACAGGAAAGGGCAATCATCAGAATATCGGAATGAGGTAACCGGGGTTGGCTTGCGCGGAAGTATGCGCGTGTTATTATCAGATTCTGGCTACAACATGATGCTACCAGTTCATGTTCTAAATATTCACGTACAAACCATTCATGTACTAACAATGAGAAATGCCAACATGACGGATAAACTGACTTCCCTACGCCAATTGACGACAGTGGTTGCTGACACCGGCGACATCGCGGCCATGAAATTGTATCAACCGCAAGACGCGACGACTAACCCTTCCCTGATCCTGAATGCGGCTCAAATTCCTGAATATCGCCAACTGATTGATGAGGCGATTGCCTGGGCTCGTGAGCAGAGCGGCAACCGTGAGCAGCAAGTAGTGGATGCAACCGACAAACTGGCGGTGAACATTGGTCTTGAGATCTTAAAGCTGATCCCTGGCCGTATTTCCACGGAGGTCGATGCCCGACTGTCTTACGATACGCAAGCCAGTGTCGCGAAAGCAAAGCACCTTATCAAACTGTATAACGATGCCGGTATCAGCAACGATCGTATCCTGATCAAACTGGCTTCGACCTGGCAGGGGATCCGCGCGGCGGAGCAACTTGAAAAAGAAGGGATCAACTGTAACCTGACGTTGTTGTTCTCTTTCGCTCAGGCGCGGGCATGTGCCGAGGCGGGCGTTTTCCTGATTTCCCCGTTTGTTGGTCGTATTCTGGATTGGTATAAAGCCAACGGCGATAAAAAAGAGTTTGCGCCAGGCGAAGATCCGGGCGTGGTTTCTGTTAGTGAAATCTACAGCTATTACAAAGAACACGGTTATGAAACCGTCGTGATGGGCGCCAGCTTCCGTAATGTCGGTGAAATTCTGGAACTGGCGGGCTGTGACCGCCTGACTATCGCTCCTCCGCTGCTGAAAGAACTGTCTGAAAGCGAAGGGGAGGTGGTTCGTAAACTTTCTTATACCGGCGAGGTGAAAGCACGTCCGGCGAAGATGACGGAAGCAGAGTTCTACTGGCAGCATAATCAGGATCCGATGGCCGTTGATAAGTTGGCTGACGGCATCCGTAAGTTTGCGGTTGATCAGGTGAAACTTGAAAAAATGATTGCTGATTTACTTTAATCATGCCAGAAACTTGAAATAGCCGACGTACTGCGCGGCTATTTTTTGTTGGCTCGCCTAATATTTAAATTATACAAGCAGGGTTATTTGGCTACGATATTTCGGGTTTTTTTGGCTATATAAAGATTTTCGTCAGCGCGTTTCATTACTTCTGTTAAACCTTCTTCGCCAATATCATATTCAACCAGCCCGATGCTGACCGCCAGCTTAATGCTATCCCCTGTTGAGGGATCAAAGCTGCTGGCGTTAACCCGCGCTCTGGCCCGTTCTACGACGACGTAGGCATCGTCCAGGCTAATATTGGGTAAAACGATCGCGAACTCATCGCCGCCAATTCGCCCAAAAATATCTTCACGTCGAAATGATTTTTTTAACGTATCGGCGACAAACTTCAAGGCATCATCACCCGCGCTATGACCATAGGTATCATTCACATTCTTGAAGTGATCAATATCTATGATGAGCACGCAAGCAGGACGTTTGCTGAAACTGGAGATACTCAGGACCTTATTCGCCGCCATAAAGAAGGCGTCTCGCCGCAGGTAGCCTGTCAAATCGTCATAACGGGCGATGATGGGTAATTCGATCAGATACTTTTTAACTAATACGGAAAGCAGACTGCCTGAAACAGCAGAAATCAGAACGATACTGATCATGCCGATAATGGTGGTCAACGATCCAAACGTATCGAATAAAGAGGGCAGCGGCGCTTCCGAAGTGGTTCTGATACGGACGCCCAGCAGTTTATCCGTCGGCGACAAAATAGGAATGATGCTGGTTAATATATCCTTTCCCGCATATTCACCGATAGAAGGCAATTTGTTCTTACACGTCCTGAGGATCGACATATCATTAAATTTTAATTCTGTTGCCGACAGCCGGTTAATACATTCGCGACGAGTATCACTGGTATTAAAGGCAAACGTCCTGATACGGGCGGAAACATAGTTACCCGTTTTGTAGGTAACATCACTATCTTTAACTTCCGCCCCTGCGTTATAAGACGCATAGGTTCTGATTACGGTATCAAGATTGTTTTTTTCAATCCTCCAGGTGTTTTTATCTGATTCATGCATAAAAGCAACGGTGACGAAAAAAGCCAGTGTGCCAAACAAGAAAAAAGCAGAGGTTGGATGGGAAAATATCTTTAATATCTTGTAGTTAGTTTTGTTTATCATGAAACTTCCTTGGTATGGCTTCTTCTACTTACTCAAGGTGTGGCAGAGGCGACCGGATTTTATCATATGATCTAAATTCAGGTTATGGTTAATCATAGCCTATTTCGTTATTTTCCCTTTCCTTACGTGATGTTTTATTTCATAAACATCAGAATTGATGTTTAACTTTGGCAAGGGCATTCATCGTATTTGTTTTATTTTCTATTTCAGAGAGTTATTGGTTGCCGCAGCTTATTTCATTTTTGAGGCGCTATCTTATCCACTATTATTTTTTCAATAGGTGAGAGGAGCCGCAAAACCCTATTACTGACGCAAATTTCTTATCAGTATGGTGGCTTAGGTGCGCAAATCAGATAATATTCTGATAACAATGGGTTTTTAGGGAGGTCTATATGAACATATTATGTATTGGTCTGGTATCCATTTCTGATCGGGCATCCAGCGGTATTTATCAGGATAAAGGAATACCTGCCCTGGAAGCATGGTTATCCAGCGCCTTGACCACGCCTTTTGAAATTGAAACCCGCCTGGTGCCTGATGAACAGGCACTGATTGAACAGACGCTATGTGAGTTGGTGGATGAACGCGGCTGCCATCTGGTGTTAACCACGGGAGGCACGGGACCTGCCCGTCGCGATGTCACGCCTGATGCAACGCTGGCGATTGCCGATCGTGAAATGCCAGGGTTTGGAGAGCAAATGCGACAGATTAGTCTGCAATTTGTCCCCACCGCCATTTTATCGAGACAGGTTGGCGTCATTCGTAAGCAGGCGTTGATTCTCAATCTTCCAGGGCAACCCAAGTCGATTAAAGAAACGCTGGAAGGATTGAAAGATGAGCACGGCATGGTAGTGATGGCAGGAATTTTTGCCAGTGTACCTTATTGTATCCAGTTACTGGAGGGGCCTTATATTGAGACTGATCCTGCGGTGGTAGCAGCTTTTCGGCCTAAAAATGCCGTACGTGAAATAAAAAACTGAAGTTAGCCGATTTCAAACATAAGATTCAGCTTTGCTGGTGTAGCATAATTTTGCCGGTATAGTAACCTTAGCTTTACATAAGGCAGCGCGGTTTTACTGTTCTCATTCTTGTCTTGTACGGTAATTTATGGCTCACGAACATTTTCATTCTCATGCACTGCATCGCCGCTTAAATCGGCAGGATTATAAGACGTTGTCTCTGGCTGCGCTGGGTGGCGCACTGGAGTTTTATGACTTCATCATTTTCGTTTTTTTCGCGGCCATCATCGGCGATCTTTTCTTCCCGGCGGATATTCCTGAGTGGCTACGTCAGGTTCAGACGTTTGGCATCTTCGCGGCGGGTTATCTCGCTCGTCCGCTGGGGGGCATCGTCATGGCCCACTTTGGCGATCTGGTCGGGCGTAAAAAGATGTTCAGTCTGAGTATCTTGTTAATGGCGTTGCCCACGTTGGCGATGGGAATGCTGCCGACCTATGAGGTTATCGGCATTGCGGCGCCACTGCTTCTGTTGTTGATGCGCGTACTGCAAGGCGCGGCGATTGGCGGTGAAGTGCCTGGGGCTTGGGTGTTTGTCTCAGAGCATGTTCCGCGTTCACGCATCGGTTTTGCCTGTGGAACGCTGACCGCAGGGTTAACCATGGGGATTCTATTGGGATCGCTGGTCGTCACCTTGCTCAATACCGTGCTGACGCCAGAACAGATGTCAGGCGGCGGCTGGCGTTTGCCGTTTTTTATTGGCGGGATCTTCGGGCTGGTGGCGATGTATTTACGCCGCTGGTTACAGGAAACGCCGATCTTTATGGAAATGCAGGCCCATAAGAAACTGGCTGAAGAGTTGCCGCTGAAATCGGTAGTGATGAATCACCGAAAGGCTGTGGTGGTTTCCATGTTGCTGACCTGGATGCTGTCCGCTTGTATTGTGGTTGTGATCCTAATGGCGCCGACATATCTGCAAAAAGTTCATGGCATTTCTGCGGCGCTCGCATTACAGGCAAATTGCCTGGCGACGATTATGCTGATGGCGGGCTGCATTGGCGCCGGTCTGCTTGTTGATCGCTTCGGCGCCAGTAAGCTGTTTATTCTGGGCAGTTTGTCGCTGGCTGTATGTAGTTGGTTTTTCTACAGCATGGCGGCGAGCAACACGACTCTGCTGTTTATCAGCTACGCGATAGTCGGTTTGAGCGTCGGTGTTGTCGGCGCGGTGCCTTATGTCATGGCGCGCGCGTTCCCGGCGGAAGTGCGTTTTTCGGGCATCTCGTTTTCTTATAACGTTTCTTATGCGATTTTCGGCGGCTTAACGCCGATCTTTGTCACGTTGATTATGAAGATAACGCCGCTGGCTCCGGCATATTATATGTTGACGCTGTCATGCGTCGGCCTGCTGTTGGGGATCTATTTGCATCGTGATTTGAATAGCGAGCAGAGCAACAAGTTGGCCGGGGAAGAGGAACCCCGTTCGCCGGTCAGTATTTAGGATTGTTCGTTAAAATTGTATGTTAAAGCAGTGAAGCCCGGTCATGCTGACCGGGCTTCACTGCTTCACTGCTTCACTGCTTCACTGCTTCACTCAGTGCGCGCTGCGAGCGCCAATCGGCAGAACGGTGCGACCATATTGCTCGTTCAGCACTTCGGCCATTGCGAGATAAATCGCGCTTGCGCCGCAGATAATCCCTTCATAACCCGCAAAGGTCAGGATGGCGTGGTTACCGGTGAAGTTGCCGACGGCCAGCAAAGCAAACAGCACGGTCAGGCTGGCAAACACAAATTGCAATGCGCGGTTGGCGCGCAATGTTCCGAAGAACATAAACAGCGTGAAAACCCCCCACAACCCAAGGAATACTCCCAGGAACTTTGCATCGCTGGCTTCCGCCAGACCCATTTTCGGCAGCATGATAATGGCGACCAGCGTCAGCCAGAACGCGCCATAAGAGGTGAATGCGGTCACGCCGAAGGTATTTCCTTTTTTGTATTCCAGTACTCCCGCCAGAATCTGGGCAATACCGCCGTAAAAAATGCCCATGCTTAGAATAATAGAAGAAAGCGGGAAAAAGCCTGCGTTGTGCAAGTTGAGTAGAACGGTGGTCATCCCGAAACCCATCAGTCCTAACGGACCGGGATTCGCCAAGGTATTCGTATGCATAAATCCTCTGCGATAACAGATAATCAAAAATAGATATTGTTTGAGATGTTATTGTCCGCCGTAACGCCGGGAGTTTCCCTTTTTTGCGACGGGCGCGGCATCATATCGGGCGTACTGAGCGGACACAACATGATGAAGAAAGAATAGTTTGATCCTACAGGGGTTAACAGCCAATTTTTTTCATCTCCCCCCCTTGATGATGGAATTGTTGGCCCCATCTTATTTTCAACCGAAACAGTTTGACCGTACCGGAAAGGTTTATGTCGGGTATTGAATTTGTGTGGCCGTATTGAAATTGACGGCGATGCAAAAGAAAAATCAGGTTATGACGTTGAAAAACGACATACCGCCCGCATAGTAGGTTGGACTACCACACCGAATATGACTTTTTAGTGGAGATGTTTAGATGGGTAAGATTATTGGTATCGACCTGGGTACAACCAACTCTTGTGTAGCGATTATGGACGGTACGCAGGTTAAAGTACTGGAAAACAGCGAAGGCGACCGCACGACGCCTTCAATTATTGCTTATACGCAAGACGGTGAAACTCTGGTGGGCCAACCGGCTAAACGTCAGGCGGTGACTAACCCGAAAAATACCCTGTTTGCGATTAAGCGTCTGATTGGCCGTCGTTTTAAGGACGAAGAAGTTCAGCGCGACACCAATATTATGCCGTACAAAATCATTGCGGCTGACAATGGCGACGCCTGGCTGGAAGTGAAAGATCAGAAAATGGCGCCGCCGCAGATTTCGGCCGAAGTGCTGAAAAAAATGAAGAAAACGGCGGAAGACTATCTGGGTGAAACGGTTACCGAAGCGGTGATCACCGTCCCGGCCTACTTCAATGATGCTCAGCGTCAGGCGACCAAAGATGCGGGCCGTATCGCTGGCCTGGAAGTAAAACGTATCATTAACGAACCGACGGCTGCTGCGCTGGCGTATGGTTTGGATAAAGAAGTGGGTAACCGCACCATCGCCGTATATGACCTGGGCGGTGGTACTTTCGATATTTCCATCATCGAAATCGATGAAGTCGATGGCGAAAAAACCTTTGAAGTGTTGGCAACCAATGGCGATACCCATTTGGGCGGTGAAGACTTCGATAGCCGTCTGATCAACTATCTGGTTGATGAATTCAAGAAAGAACAGGGCTTTGATCTGCGCAATGATCCGTTGGCTATGCAGCGCCTGAAAGAAGCTGCGGAAAAAGCCAAGATTGAACTCTCTTCCGCACAGCAGACGGACGTCAATCTACCGTACATTACCGCGGATGCAACCGGCCCGAAACACCTGAACATTAAAGTAACGCGCGCCAAACTGGAATCACTGGTCGAAGATCTGGTGAACCGTTCTCTGGAGCCGCTGAAAGTTGCGCTACAGGATGCCGGACTGTCTGTGTCTGAAATTCAGGACGTGATCCTGGTGGGCGGACAGACGCGTATGCCGCTGGTGCAGAAGAAAGTTGCTGACTTCTTCGGTAAAGAACCACGTAAAGACGTGAACCCGGATGAAGCGGTCGCCATCGGCGCCGCGGTTCAGGGCGGCGTGCTGTCTGGTGATGTGAAAGACGTGCTGCTGCTGGACGTTACCCCGCTGTCTCTGGGTATCGAAACCATGGGTGGCGTCATGACGGCGCTGATCGCCAAAAACACCACCATCCCGACCAAACACAGTCAGGTGTTCTCGACGGCGGAAGATAACCAGTCGGCGGTGACTATTCATGTGTTGCAGGGTGAACGTAAACGCGCGCAGGACAACAAGTCTCTCGGCCAGTTCAACCTGGATGGCATTCAGCCTGCGCCGCGTGGTATGCCGCAGGTCGAAGTGACTTTTGATATCGATGCCGATGGTATCCTGCATGTGTCCGCGAAAGACAAAAACAGTGGTCGTGAGCAGAAAATCACCATCAAAGCGTCTTCCGGTCTGAATGAGGACGAAATTCAGAAAATGGTTCGCGATGCTGAAGCGAACGCGGAATCAGATCGTAAGTTTGAAGAACTGGTGCAGACGCGTAACCAGGGTGACCACCTGTTGCACAGCACGCGTAAACAACTGGAAGAAGTGGGTGATAAACTGGCTTCTGATGACAAGACTGCCATTGATGACGCCTTGAAAGCACTAGAAAGTTCGCTGAAAGGTGAAGACAAAGCGGATATCGAAGCCAAGATCCAGGCACTGGTTCAGGTTTCCGGTAAATTGCTGGAAGCGTCTCAGCCGGAGGCTCAGGCTGGCGCCGAAGGTGCGGCTGGCGATACTTCCGCTCGTAAAGATGACGATGTCGTTGATGCTGAGTTTGAAGAAGTAAAAGATAAAAAGTAATCGCCCTTTGAGCGGGCGTAGTGACAGTGACCTACCCGATAAATAAAGGGATAAAAACTGTCGCTGGCAACCAGCACGGGCGTTGAGGAAACTCTGCGCCCGTGCACGCATGTTGAGGGCAGGACAAAAGCATGGCGAAGCAAGACTATTACGAGAGTTTAGGCGTCTCTAAAGATGCCGATGAGCGCGAAATAAAGAAGGCGTACAAGCGCCTGGCAATGAAGCATCACCCGGATAGAAATCCGGGTGATAAAGAAGCGGAAGCTAAATTCAAAGAGATTAAAGAAGCCTACGAAATCCTTACCGACCCTCAGAAACGTGCGGCCTATGACCAATATGGTCATGCGGCGTTCGAGCAAGGGGGTATGGGCGGCGGGGGCGGCTTTGGCGGCGGCGGTGCCGATTTTGGCGATATTTTCGGCGACGTTTTCGGCGATATCTTTGGTGGCGGACGTCGCCAGCGCACAAGCCGTGGTTCCGATTTACGTTATAACATGGAACTGTCGCTGGAAGAGGCCGTCCGTGGCGTCAGCAAAGAGATCCGCATTCCCACACTGGAAGAGTGTGATGTGTGCCACGGCAACGGCTCGAAGCCGGGTAGCTCGCCGGTTACCTGTCCGACTTGTCACGGTAATGGCCAGGTGCAGATGCGTCAGGGCTTCTTTACAGTGCAGCAGGCTTGTCCTCACTGTCATGGTCGCGGCAAGATCATTAAAGATCCGTGTATTAAATGCCGTGGTCATGGTCGCGTAGAGAAGAGCAAAACGCTATCGGTGAAAATCCCTGCCGGGGTGGATACGGGTGACCGCATCCGTTTGTCTGGTGAAGGGGAGGCCGGGGAACACGGCGCGCCGGCAGGCGACTTATACGTTCAGGTACAGGTTAAGGCGCACCCGATCTTCCAGCGTGAAGAGAACAATCTGTATTGTGAAGTGCCGATCAATTTTGCCATGGCTGCGTTGGGCGGGGAAATTGAAGTGCCGACGTTAGATGGCCGCGTGAAGCTGAAAGTCCCGGCGGAAACACAGACCGGAAAACTGTTCCGTATGCGTGGTAAAGGCGTGAAGTCTGTTCGCGGCGGCGCCCAGGGCGATTTGCTGTGTCGGGTGGTGGTGGAAACGCCGGTTAACCTGAACGAGCGTCAAAAACAGTTGCTGCAAGAGCTTGAGGAAAGTTTTGGCGGCCCGTCAGGGGAAAGAAACAGCCCGCGATCCAAAAGCTTTTTCGACGGCGTGAAGAAGTTTTTTGACGATCTGATTTAAGTTGCGAACGGCTGTCTGGCTGTGAACAAAACAAGAAAACCGGTTGGTTGCTGCCAGCCGGTTTTTTTACGCTTTTCAGCCGATATTAATAATTTTTAATTGCTCGTTTTTATCAGGATTGTTGGAAACTTTAACGACTTTTAGCCAATGATGAAGTCGGGTAACCTACTGCTTACGATGAGAGAAAGGCGCGGTATTGCTCTGTTCCTTTAAATTGAGAATGAATGACATGATAAATATTCTGCGCCGTTTTACCGGCTTTGATGCCGCAGCAGGCTTGATGCTGATTGGCGCGACAGCGCTGGCGATGACACTGGCTAACTTTTCTTTCAGTGCCGATGCCTATCAGCAATTTTTGACGATGCCGGTGGAAATCCGATTCGGCGCGTTGGAAATCAAAAAGAATCTGCTGCTGTGGATTAATGACGCGCTGATGGCGGTTTTCTTTTTGATGATTGGCCTGGAGGTGAAGCGTGAGTTGATGGAAGGCACGCTGGCAAGCCGGAGTCAGGCTTTGTTGCCGCTGGCGGCGGCTATTGGCGGTATGCTGTTTCCTGCGTTGATCTTCTTACTGTTTAATTTTAGCGATGCGGTTACCCGTTCCGGCTGGGCGATCCCTACGGCAACCGATATCGCGTTTGCCGTGGGTATCCTGATTTTATTAGGCAAGCGCGTTCCCCCAGGATTAAAGGTATTTTTACTTGCGCTGGCCATTATCGATGATCTGGGTGCCATCCTGATTATCGCGCTATTCTATACCCAGCAGATATACTGGCCTGCGTTGGCGGGCGCATTATTGGCGGTTGCCGTATTGGGGTACATGAATAAGCAGAATGTGATGAAAACGTCCGCTTACCTGCTGGTCGGGATCGTTTTGTGGGTTTGCATTCTGAAATGTGGCGTACATGCGACGTTGGCGGGCGTGATTGTCGGATTTTTTATTCCTTTGCGAGCGCCTGGTGGTCAGCATTCGCCAGCCACAACGTTGGAGCATGGCCTGCACGTTTGGGTTTCTTTCCTGATTATTCCACTTTTTGCTTTTGCCAACGCCGGGATCGTGCTGCAAGGTATTGAGTCAGGGAAGCTTTTCTCACCGCTGATTTTTGGTATCGCGGCAGGGTTGCTGATTGGTAAACCATTGGGCATCACGTTGTGCAGTTGGTTGATCATCAAATCAGGCTATGCCCGATTGCCTGCCGGGGTGAGCTTCGGTCAACTTATGGCGGTGTCGGTGCTGTGCGGTATTGGCTTTACCATGTCGATTTTTATCACGTTACTGGCGTTTACCAATAGCGATGCGGCATTTATTACTTATGCGAAATTGGGGATTTTGCTGGCATCAGGGTTGGCGGCGTTTTTGGGGTATATCGTGTTGCACCGCACGTTACCTAAATTACACCGCGCACTGGATTCCGAGCTCCAGCGTTAAGCGGTCTTAAGACGTAAAAAAACCGGCCTGAGCCGGTTTTTTTAACAACAATACAATCCGCGAAACGCGATTATTGCATGGCGTTGATGCGCGCAACCAGATTGGATTTATGACGTGCAGCTTTGTTTTTGTGGATCAGGCCTTTACCAGCCTGACGATCCACGATCGGTTGCATATCCTTAAATGCTTTCTGTGCCGCTTCTTTATCGCCAGTAGCGATCGCCGCGTAAACTTTCTTGATAAAAGTACGCATCATGGAGCGACGGCTTGCGTTATGCTTACGGCGCTTTTCAGACTGTACGGCGCGTTTCTTAGCTGATTTGATATTAGCCAAGGTCCAACTCCCAAATATATTCTATCGAGGACAATTCAAAGGCCGAGGAATATGCCCTTTTCGCCTTCGTTTGTCAATGGATTTGTGCAAATAAGCGCCGTTTGTACGTCGACGCTTGTTACGTTGTGATGGCGCAGGATTTTAACAGCTTCACGCGATGGAATACAGCTTTTCACTTCATAAATTCACTAGTAGCTGAAATCGCGGCAGCAAAAGGCTGAATCGCGGGTTAACCTTACTCGCTGTACAAGGTATAATCCGCCGATTTCCATTATATTAACCAATATGTTCTGAGCCAGCCATGCAGCTAATTCGCGGTATACACAATCTTCGGGCACGCCATTTTGGTTGTGTGCTCACTATTGGTAATTTTGACGGCGTGCACCGCGGACATCAAATGTTGCTGGATCGCCTGAAGCAGGAAGGCCTGGCGCGCGGTTTGCCCGTTATGGTGATGATTTTCGAACCACAGCCGCAGGAGTTGTTTTCCGCTTCTGGCGCGCCCGCTCGTTTGACTAGCCTACGTGATAAAGTGAATTATCTGGCAAAGGCGGGAGTGGATTACCTGTTATGCGTGAAGTTTGATGCGCACTTCGCCGCCAACCATGCTCAAACGTTTATATCCGAACTGTTGGTGGAAAAACTGGGCGTTCGGTTTCTGGTGGTCGGCGATGACTTTCGTTTCGGCGCTGGTCGGCAAGGTGATTTCCTGTTATTACAACATGCCGGGGTTGAAGCAGGATTTGAGGTCATCAGTACCGACTCATTCTGTAATGGCGGAAAACGGGTGAGCAGTACGGCTGTTCGCGAAGCGCTCAGCCAGGATGATTTAACGCGGGCGGAAAGCTTGTTGGGTCATCCCTACAGTATCTCCGGGCGGGTGGTGCATGGCAATGCGTTGGGGCGGACAATCGGTTTTCCCACCGCCAATTTACCGTTAAAACGACAGGTGTCGCCGGTCAGCGGCGTTTATGCCGTCAGTGTATATGGTCTGGGCGATGCGCCGTTGCCGGGGGTTGCCAATATTGGCACGCGTCCCACGGTAACGGGAGACAAACGCCAGCAGCTTGAAGTGCACTTGCTGGATGTGACAATGGATCTGTATGGTCGTCACATTGAAGTGGTGCTGCGTAAAAAGATACGTAATGAACAGCGTTTTGCCTCGCTTGATGCGCTAAAGCAGCAAATCGCTAATGATGTGGTGACGGCCCGGATATTTTTTGGGTTAAAGACACCGGTTTAATTTTTCTAGCCGAAAACGAAATCGAGAATCTAATGAGTGACTATAAGACTACCCTGAATTTGCCGGAAACAGGGTTCCCGATGCGTGGCGATCTGGCCAGGCGCGAACCTGACATGCTGAAACGTTGGTATGAGCAGGATCTGTACGGGATTATTCGTAATGCCAAAAAAGGTAAAAAAACCTTCATTCTGCATGATGGCCCTCCGTACGCGAATGGCAATATCCATATTGGTCACTCGGTTAACAAGATTCTTAAAGATATTATCGTTAAGTCCAAAGGTCTTTCTGGCTACGACTCCCCTTATGTGCCGGGCTGGGACTGTCATGGTCTGCCTATCGAGCTCAAGGTCGAACAACTGATCGGCAAGCCAGGCGAGAAGGTGCGTGCGGCGGAGTTCCGTGCCGAGTGCCGTAAATACGCCGCCGAACAGGTAGCCGGTCAGAAGAAGGACTTTATTCGTCTTGGCGTGCTGGGCGATTGGGATCATCCGTACCTGACGATGGATTTCATGACCGAAGCCAACATCATTCGCGCATTAGGCCACATTATTGAAAATGGTCATCTGCATAAAGGGGCCAAGCCGGTTCACTGGTGCGCCGACTGTGGTTCTGCGCTGGCCGAAGCGGAAGTGGAATACTACGACAAGACTTCCCCGGCTATTGATGTTGCGTTCAATGCGGTCGACGGCGCTGCGGTTTGTGCGAAATTTGGCGTCAGCCAGGTTGCAGGTCCGCTTTCACTGGTGATTTGGACTACCACGCCGTGGACACTGCCGGCTAACCGTGCGATCGCTCTGAATGCGACATTTACCTATCAACTGGTGCAGATCGAAGGACAGGCGCTGATTCTGGCTGCCGATCTGGTTGAAAGCGTGATGAAGCGTATCGGTATCGACCATTGGCAGGTGCTGGGCGAATGCCAAGGCAGCGATCTGGAGTTGCTGCGTTTCCGGCATCCGTTCATGGGCTTTGAAGTGCCGGCGATCCTGGGCGATCACGTCACGCTGGATGCGGGTACTGGCGCCGTGCATACCGCGCCGGGGCATGGCCCGGATGACTATGTCATCGGCCAGCAATATGGGTTGGAAGTCGCCAATCCGGTAGGGCCGAATGGTTGTTACCTGACCGGGACCTATCCTGAACTGGATGGTAAGTTTGTCTTTAAGGCCAATGATACCGTGGTCGACATTCTGCGTGAAAAAGGCGCGTTGCTGCATATAGAAAAGCTGCTGCACAGTTATCCGTGCTGTTGGCGCCATAAAACGCCGATCATCTTCCGCGCCACCCCGCAGTGGTTTATCAGCATGGATCAGAAAGGGTTGCGCAAACAGTCGCTGGCTGAAATCAAAGGCGTGCAGTGGATCCCTGACTGGGGTCAGGCGCGTATTGAAGCTATGGTCGCTAATCGTCCTGACTGGTGTATTTCCCGTCAGCGTACCTGGGGCGTGCCGATGTCGCTGTTCGTGCACAAAGACACGGAAGAACTACATCCGCGTACCAATGAACTGATTGAAGCCGTTGCCAAACGCGTTGAACAGGATGGCATTCAGGCATGGTGGGATCTTGATCCGGCCGATGTGCTGGGTGCGGAAGCGGCGGATTACGTCAAAGTTCCCGATACGCTGGACGTCTGGTTCGACTCCGGGTCAACGCATGCTTCCGTGGTTGACGTCCGTCCTGAATTTGGCGGTCATTCGGCGGATATGTATCTGGAAGGTTCCGATCAGCATCGCGGCTGGTTTATGTCTTCGCTGATGATTTCGACGGCGATTAAAGGCAAAGCCCCTTATCGTCAGGTTCTGACGCACGGTTTCACCGTGGATGGTCAGGGCCGCAAGATGTCGAAGTCTATCGGTAATACCGTCAGCCCGCAGGATGTAATGGATAAATTGGGCGCCGATATTCTGCGCCTGTGGATCGGTTCAACCGATTATTCGGGGGAGATCGCCGTTTCCGAAGAGATCCTGAAACGTTCCGCCGACGCTTATCGTCGCATTCGCAACACCGCGCGTTTTCTGTTGGCTAACCTGAACGGATTTGAGCCACAGCGGGATAGTGTGAAGCCCGAAGAGATGGTGGTGCTGGATCGCTGGGCGGTCGGATGCGCGAAAGCGGCGCAGGAAGAGATTTTCGAAGCCTATGAGAGCTACGACTTCCACCGCGTGGTGCAACGTCTGATGCAGTTCTGCTCCATTGAAATGGGGTCGTTCTACCTTGATATCATCAAGGACCGTCAGTATACCGCGAAAGGCGACAGCATTGCCCGCCGTAGTTGCCAGACGGCGCTGTATCATATTTCCGAAGCGTTGGTGCGCTGGATGGCGCCGATTCTGTCGTTCACCGCAGACGAAGTCTGGAACTTTCTGCCGGGCGAACGTGCGCAGTATGTCTTCACCGAAGAGTGGTATGACGGATTGTTCGGTCTGGACGCGGCTGAAACCATGAATGACGTCTTCTGGACGGATATGCTGAAAGTGCGTAGCGAAGTGAACAAAGTGATTGAGCAGGCGCGCAATGACAAACGTATCGGCGGGTCGCTGGAAGCATCGGTCACGCTCTATGCCGATGCCAGTCTTGCGGGTAAATTGCACCGATTACATCAGGAACTGCATTTTGCGCTGTTGACCTCGAAAGCCTTGGTTGAGCGTTATGAAGACGCGCCTGCCGATGCGCAAGATACGGAACTCTCCGGGCTGAAAATTGCCTTAAGCAAGGCGGAAGGACATAAGTGTCCGCGCTGCTGGCACTATGAGTCGGATATCGGGACAAATACCGATCATCCTGACATTTGTGGTCGCTGCGCAACGAATATCGGCGGCAATGGCGAAGAGCGTAAATTTGTCTGATGAATAAATCTATCTGTTCGAGCGGATTGCGCTGGCTTTGGCTGGCGCTGCTGGTTTTTATTATCGATCTGGGCAGCAAACAGTGGGTGCTCTCTCAATTTGCTCTGGGAGAGACGCTGCCGCTGTTTCCTTCCCTGAATCTGCACTATGCGCGCAATTATGGCGCGGCATTCAGTTTTCTGGCGGATAAAGGCGGCTGGCAACGTTGGTTTTTTGCCGGGGTCGCGGTGGCGATTGTGGTCGCCTTGCTGGTGATGATGTATCGCGGCAGTGCGCAGCAAAAGTTGAATAACACTGCCTACGCGCTGATTATCGGCGGGGCGTCAGGCAATCTGTTTGACCGCACCTGGCATGGATTTGTCGTGGATATGATCGACTTCTATGTGGGGGACTGGCACTTCGCCACCTTCAATCTGGCGGATACGGCAATCTGCATTGGCGCGGCGCTCATCATACTGGAAGGCTTTTTTAATAAGCATGATGATACCGTCGAACAAAAGGGTCTCTGATGTCTGAAACTGTACAGAGCAACAGCGAAGTGCTGGTGCACTTTATTCTGACGTTGGCGGACGGCTCTGCGGCGGAGTCGACTCGTGAAAGCGGGAAGCCCGCGTTGTTTCGTCTGGGTGACGGCAGTTTGTCCAATGAATTGGAACAGAATCTGCTGGGGCTCAAACGCGGCGACAGACGTAAGTTTACGTTGCCGCCAGAGTCTGCGTTTGGGCCGGTCAATCCCGATCTGATTCAGTTCTTTCTGCGTCGTGATTTTGCCCAGACCGGCGTGCCGGATGTGGGTACGATCATGTTGTTCAGCGGCATGGGCGGTAATGATATGCCCGGCGTAATTCGCGAAGTGGCGGAAGAGTCCATTACGGTGGATTTCAATCATCCGCTGGCGGGTCAGGCAATGACGTTCGATCTGGAAGTATTGGCGATCGATCCCTCTCGGCAGGAGGTTCCCCATGCAAATCTTGCTGGCTAACCCACGCGGTTTTTGTGCTGGCGTCGATCGGGCCATCAGCATCGTTGAACGCGCGCTGGAGATATACGGTACGCCGATCTACGTCCGTCACGAAGTGGTTCATAATCGCTATGTGGTTAACGGATTACGTGAACGTGGGGCGATCTTCATTGAGCAGATTAATGAAGTGCCGGATGGCTCGATTCTGATTTTCTCCGCGCATGGCGTTTCACAGGCGGTGCGTGCCGAAGCGAAGAGTCGCGATCTGACGGTCTTCGACGCAACCTGTCCTCTGGTGACCAAAGTGCATATGGAAGTGGCGCGGGCCAGTCGTAAAGGCACAGAGGCGATTCTGATTGGACATGCGGGCCATCCAGAAGTTGAAGGCACCATGGGCCAGTACAATAACGTCGCAGGCGGAATGTATCTGGTGGAGTCGCCGGAGGATGTCTGGCAGTTGCAGGTGAAGGATGAAACCAATCTTTGCTTTATGACGCAGACGACGTTGTCGGTTGATGATACGTCGGCGGTGATTGACGCGCTGCGCGCACGCTTCCCGAAAATTGTCGGGCCGCGCAAGGATGATATCTGTTACGCCACCACGAACCGTCAGGAAGCGGTACGTAATCTGGCGGCGGAAGCGGATGTGGTGTTGGTGGTGGGTTCCAGGAACTCGTCCAACTCCAATCGTCTGGCTGAATTGGCTCAGCGTGCGGGAAAATCCGCGTATCTTATTGATTCGGCTGAAGACATCCAGGAAATCTGGTTGACCGGCGTGTCCCATGTCGGCGTCACTGCTGGGGCATCGGCACCGGATATTCTGGTTCAGCAGGTCATCAAACGTTTGCGGGCGTTAGGCGGCGAAGTTGCCGTCGAAATGCAAGGGCGCGAAGAGAACATCGTTTTTGAAGTGCCGAAAGAGTTGCGTGTGGAAGTGAAGCAAATCGATTGAGTTATTCAGGCGGTGGTGCGGTTGGCATCGCCGCTCTTTTCCTTTACGTCTCCTTTTATACCTCTATATCCGCCAATTCGCCGCCAATAACGATGTGATAAAAATGCATGTTTATGCGTTTTCATCTCGGCGGCTTTTTAAGCTGGATACCGACGGCCCTGAATATCTCTGCCGTTGTTCCTGTTTTCACTGACAGTTTTACTGATTTTATTACCCTTCCGACATAATTTTCTAATCCGACCATAAATCCGCTGGCGATAGCGCGTCCCGCCCGTTAACCTGACATCATTCGTTGGGCGTATTACAGAGAGAGACATTATGAAGGGTTCATCCATCCGTATCGCGATTGCGGGCTCTGGTGGCCGTATGGGGCGTCAACTGATTCAGGCTGTTGAGCAAACTGAAGGGGCCGTCTTAGGCGCAGCGCTGGAGCGTGCGGGTTCATCCCTGGTGGGAATTGACGCCGGGGAACTGGCCGGTATGGGGAAAACAGGGGTATTGGTTAACGATAGTCTGGATGTTGTGCGTGATGATTTTGATATTTTGATCGATTTTACCCGCCCGGAAGGGACGCTGGCGCATCTGGCGTTTTGCCGTCAGCACCGTAAGGCCATGATTATTGGAACAACCGGCTTTGATGATGAAGGTAAAGCGGCCATTGTTCAGGCATCTGAGGATATCGGCATCGTGTTCGCGGCCAACTTCAGCGTAGGGGTCAATGTTATGCTGAAGTTGCTGGAGAAAGCGGCCAAGGTGATGGGGGACTATACCGATATTGAGATTATTGAAGCACATCATCGGCATAAAGTGGATGCGCCGTCAGGCACGGCGCTGGCGATGGGCGAGGCGATTGCCGGCGCATTGGGACGCGATCTGAAGACATATGCGGTTTATACACGCGAAGGCTATACCGGCGAACGTGATCCGAAAAGTATTGGTTTTGCCACCGTCCGTGCCGGCGATATCGTTGGCGAGCATACGGCGATGTTTGCAGATATCGGCGAGCGCATCGAGATTACCCATAAGGCTTCCAGCCGGATGACTTTTGCCAACGGTGCGGTAAGGGCGGCAGTTTGGGTTAAATCGGTGAAAAACGGTCTTTTCGATATGAGAGATGTGCTATCGCTTAAGGATTTATAATAAAGTATTGTATTTTTATAATTCATAACTCAATGATAAAAGTAGCGATTTTTATCGTTACTTTTATTAATTTGTGTTTTGATTATTTATGGTGTCGTGTTGAAGTTTTTAACTATTATTTATGGCTATTCATCCTTGGATTACCCTGTCTAAAGCGACAAATGAACGATAGTGGTTGATTATTGCTCTTGTTTTAACAATGTTGGTTAGCAACCGTTTACTTGCCTCAGTTGATGTGCTTTTTTAAGGTTGTGAGCAGATATTTACGGCGGAAAGCATAAAAAGGGGAGAAAAAACACGGTTGGAGTAGACAAGTAGGCAGGCCATCATTAAAATGCGCCCAATTTGCCAAAAATTTACCTTACAGGTGGTTTTTGCATTGATTTAGAGCGACGAATCTGAATTAATATGCAAATAACATGATTGTTTATTCCTTGGAGGGTGTTTTGATTAAGTCAGCGCTATTGGTTCTGGAAGACGGAACCCAATTCCATGGTCGGGCGATTGGGGCAGAAGGATCGGCTGTGGGGGAAGTGGTCTTCAATACGTCGATGACCGGTTATCAAGAAATCCTTACTGATCCTTCCTATTCTCGCCAGATTG
The DNA here is from genome assembly GCF_003315515.1 of Brenneria salicis ATCC 15712 = DSM 30166. GTDB lineage: Bacteria > Pseudomonadota > Gammaproteobacteria > Enterobacterales > Enterobacteriaceae > Brenneria > Brenneria salicis. Next base: position 47,629 of record NZ_QNRY01000006.1, read on the forward strand.
TCACTCTCACTTATCCTCATATTGGTAATGTCGGCGCCAACGAAGCCGATGAAGAATCTCCCGCTATACATGCTCAGGGTCTGGTTATTCGTGACCTGCCGCTGATTGCCAGTAACTACCGCAGTGAAGAAACCCTGTCCGATTACCTCAAGCGCAACAACATTGTCGCCATCGCTGATATCGATACCCGCAAGCTGACGCGTTTACTGCGTGAAAAGGGCGCTCAGAACGGCTGCATTATCGCGGGCGATGCACCGGATGCGGCGCTGGCGCTGGAAAAAGCCAAAGCGTTTCCTGGGCTGAAAGGGATGGATTTGGCGAAAGAAGTGACCACGGCGGAAAGTTACCGTTGGTTGCAAGGCAGTTGGACGCTGGAAGGCGAATTACCCGCCGCTAAACAGGAAAGCGAACTGCCTTTCCATGTGGTGGCGTATGACTACGGCGTGAAACGCAATATCCTGCGTCTGCTGGTGGATAGAGGTTGCCGCCTGACCGTGGTACCGGCGCAAACTTCTGCGCAAGAGGTGCTGGAACTTAACCCGGATGGGATTTTCCTTTCCAACGGCCCTGGCGACCCGGAGCCTTGCGACTATGCTATCCGCGCGATTAAAACGTTCCTGGAAACGGATATTCCGGTCTTTGGTATCTGCCTCGGCCATCAGTTGCTGGCACTGGCCAGCGGCGCGAAGACGATCAAAATGAAGTTGGGTCATCATGGCGGCAACCATCCGGTAAAAGATCTGGATAATAACCGCGTGATGATTACCGCCCAGAACCACGGTTTCGCCGTTGATGAAAATAACCTGCCCGACACGCTGCGGGTGACGCACAAATCGTTGTTTGACCACACGGTTCAGGGAATTCATCGCACCGATAAAGCGGCTTTCAGCTTTCAGGGACACCCGGAAGCCAGCCCCGGCCCACACGATGCGGCGCCTTTTTTCGACCACTTTATTGAATTGATTCAGACTTACTGTTCTTCAGCGAAATAATCAGGAGCGAGAAAATGCCAAAACGTACAGATATTAAAAGCATCCTGATTCTGGGCGCCGGTCCGATCGTGATCGGTCAGGCGTGTGAATTTGACTACTCCGGCGCACAGGCGTGTAAAGCGCTGCGCGAAGAGGGATACCGCGTTATTCTGGTGAACTCCAATCCGGCGACCATTATGACCGACCCGGAAATGGCCGATGCGACCTACATTGAGCCGATTCATTGGGAAGTGGTGCGCAAAATCATTGAGAAAGAGCGCCCGGACGCGGTACTGCCGACTATGGGCGGCCAGACGGCGCTGAATTGCGCGCTGGAGTTGGAGCGTCAGGGGGTGCTGGCTGAGTTTGGCGTCACCATGATTGGCGCCACCGCCGATGCGATTGATAAAGCGGAAGATCGTCAGCGCTTCGATAAAGCGATGAAGAAAATTGGCCTGGATACCGCGCGTTCCGGCATTGCGCATAATATGGAAGAAGCGCTGGCGGTGGCGGCGGAGGTGGGCTTCCCTTGTATTATCCGTCCGTCCTTTACGATGGGCGGCACCGGCGGCGGCATCGCTTACAACCGCGAAGAATTTGAAGAAATTTGCGAGCGTGGTCTGGATTTATCGCCAACCAACGAACTGCTGATCGACGAATCGCTGATCGGTTGGAAAGAGTATGAGATGGAAGTGGTTCGCGACAAGAACGACAACTGTATCATCGTCTGCTCGATTGAGAACTTTGACGCTATGGGGATCCACACTGGCGACTCCATCACGGTCGCGCCCGCGCAAACCCTGACCGACAAAGAGTACCAGATCATGCGTAACGCTTCGATGGCGGTACTGCGTGAGATTGGCGTGGAAACCGGCGGTTCCAATGTCCAGTTCTCGGTTAACCCGAAGAATGGCCGCCTGATCGTCATCGAAATGAACCCGCGTGTTTCCCGCTCCTCCGCACTGGCGTCGAAAGCGACGGGCTTCCCGATTGCAAAAATCGCCGCCAAGCTTGCGGTGGGTTATACGCTGGATGAATTGATGAATGACATCACCGGCGGTCGCACGCCGGCGTCGTTTGAACCGTCCATCGACTATGTTGTGACCAAGATCCCGCGTTTTAACTTCGAAAAATTCGCCGGCGCCAACGATCGTCTGACCACGCAGATGAAATCGGTGGGGGAAGTGATGGCGATTGGCCGCACGCAGCAGGAATCATTGCAGAAAGCGTTGCGCGGTCTGGAAGTGGGGGCCAGCGGCTTCGATCCGCAAGTTTCTCTGGACGATCCTGAAGCATTGACCAAAATTCGCCGTGAGTTGAAAGATGCCGGCGCCCAGCGTATCTGGTATATCGCCGATGCGTTTCGGGCCGGCATGTCCGTCGATGGCGTATTTAACCTCACCAATATTGATCGCTGGTTCCTGGTGCAGATAGAAGAACTGGTGCGTCTGGAAGAGCAGGTGGTGGAAAAAGGCATGTCTGTGCTGGATGCTGACTTTCTGCGGCTGCTGAAGCGTAAAGGCTTTGCCGATGCGCGACTGGCGCAACTGACTGGCGTTGCCGAAAGCGAGATCTACAAACTACGCGACAAGTTTAATCTGCACCCGGTTTACAAGCGCGTGGATACCTGCGCGGCGGAATTCTCGACCGATACCGCCTACATGTATTCCACTTATGAAGATGAGTGTGAAGCCAACCCAACGCAGGATCGTGAAAAAATCATCGTGCTGGGCGGCGGGCCGAATCGTATCGGCCAGGGCATCGAGTTCGATTACTGCTGCGTACACGCTTCGCTGGCGCTGCGGGAAGACGGTTATGAAACCATCATTGTCAACTGTAACCCTGAAACCGTTTCTACCGACTACGATACGTCCGATCGCCTCTATTTCGAGCCGGTGACCCTGGAAGACGTACTGGAAATCGTCCGTATCGAAAAACCGAAAGGGGTGATCGTCCAGTATGGCGGGCAGACGCCGCTGAAACTGGCGCGCGCGCTGGAAGCCGCCGGCGTGCCGGTGATTGGCACCAGCCCGGACGCCATTGATCGCGCGGAAGATCGTGAACGTTTCCAACAGGCGGTAAACCGTCTGGGGCTGAAACAACCGGCGAACGCCACGGTAGCCGCGATTGAAGAGGCGGTGGAAAAGGCGCGCGATATCGGTTATCCGCTGGTGGTGCGTCCTTCTTACGTGCTGGGCGGCCGCGCAATGGAAATTGTCTACGATGAAATCGACTTGCGCCGTTACTTCCAGACCGCCGTCAGCGTCTCCAATGATGCGCCGGTATTGCTGGATCGCTTCCTTGATGATGCGATCGAAGTCGATGTGGATGCCATCTGTGACGGCGAGCGCGTACTGATTGGCGGCATTATGGAGCACATCGAGCAGGCGGGCGTTCACTCCGGCGACTCAGCCTGCTCTCTGCCTGCCTATACGCTGAGCAAGGAAATTCAGGACGTGATGCGTCAGCAGGTTGAAAAACTGGCGTTCGAACTTTGCGTGCGTGGTCTGATGAACGTGCAGTTCGCGGTGAAGGCCAATGAAGTCTACCTGATTGAGGTTAACCCGCGTGCGGCGCGTACCGTGCCCTTCGTTTCCAAAGCGACGGGGATACCGCTGGCGAAAGTGGCTGCTCGCGTAATGGTGGGGCAGACGCTGGCCCAGCAGGGCGTGACGAAAGAAGTTATCCCGCCGTACTATTCAGTGAAAGAAGTCGTGCTGCCGTTCAACAAGTTCCCCGGCGTTGACCCGATTCTAGGGCCGGAGATGCGCTCTACCGGTGAGGTGATGGGCGTAGGCCGCACCTTTGCGGAAGCTTTCGCCAAAGCCATGTTGGGCAGCAATTCGCACATGAAAAAATCCGGGCGTGCGTTGCTGTCGGTGCGTGAGGGCGACAAAGCGCGGGTGGTGGATTTGGCGGTCAAGCTGCTTAAGCATGGTTTTGAACTGGATGCGACGCACGGTACGGCGATTGAACTGGGCGAAGCCGGTATCAATCCTCGTTTGGTGAATAAGGTGCATGAAGGTCGTCCGCACATTCAGGATCGTATCAAAAATGGCGAATATACCTATATCGTCAACACCACGGCTGGTCGTCAGGCGATAGAGGATTCCAAATTGATTCGCCGCAGCGCGTTGCAGTATAAGGTTCACTACGATACCACCATGAACGGCGGCTTTGCGACGGCAATGTCCTTGACGGCGGATCCGACCGAGAAAGTGACCTCGGTACAGGAGATGCATGCATTGATTAGGGGTTAATTAATCGTTAATCCGCGACAGGAAAAGCCAGCGTTGGTGATAAACGCTGGCTTTTTTTCAGCCATAACGCTTCATTTTCTGACATATATTCCTTTCCCCTTTTCTCTCCTGTTTTTTTGCTCGATGCGTTATTTCTCTTTGCCGCTGAATGATCAGAATAATCAACTATACTTATTACCATTGTTTGAATTTTTATGTTGTAAAGAACATTTTCAACAATAAGAGGTAAGTATGAGTATTAACGAAAAGAACCACATGGCAACTCAGCAGACATTATCGCCACTGACGGGCAAACATCCGTCAGTGGCTTATCCCAAGCCTCCTTTTGAAAGTCAGCCGCAGGAGCCGCCAGGCCTTGCCAGCAAAATGAAACCGGTTCCTGATCATGGCGAAAAAAGTTACCGCGGCAGCGGGCGTCTTAATGGTCGTAAAGCACTGGTCACCGGGGGCGATTCCGGGATCGGACGTGCCGTCGCCATTGCCTACGCCAGAGAAGGCGCGGACGTTGCGATTAATTATTTGCCGGAGGATGAGTCGGATGCGCGGGAAGTGATTGCGCTGATTCAGGCTGAAGGGCGTATCGCGGTGGCGATACCCGGTGATATTCGCACTGAGGATTTTTGTCTGCGTCTGGTCGATGAGGCGGTTGAAAAACTGGGGGGACTGGACATTCTGGTGAACAATGCTGGTCGGCAGCAGTATGTGGAATCGATTGACGATCTTACGACAGAAGCCTTTGATGCCACGTTTAAAACCAATGTGTATGCGCCATTCTGGATCACGAAAGCCGCGATGACCCATTTGCAACCAGGTTCCGTGATCATCAATACCGCATCCGTGCAGGCATTCGATCCCAGCGCGATCCTGCTGGATTATGCCCAAACCAAAGCCTGTAACGTCGCTTTTACCAAAGCGTTGGCAAAGCAGGCGGCGGCAAAAGGCATTCGCGTTAATGCGGTGGCGCCGGGGCCTTATTGGACGCCGTTGCAACCGAGTGGCGGACAACCGATGGATAAAGTGATGGAGTTTGCTGCTAGCGCGCCATTGGGACGTCCTGGGCAGCCGGTTGAGATCGCGCCATTATATGTGACGCTGGCATCGGCGGAATGCAGCTTCGCGTCAGGGCAGGTATGGTGCTCCGATGGCGGTACAGGCACGCTCTGACGGTTAGCAGTAGGCCCGCTCATTCAGCGGGTCCTGCAATTGCTTAACCCAGCGCCACTTTGATACCGAGTGCAATCAAAACCGTACCCAGCAATTTATCCACCAGCTTTTGCGCCTTTTCCAGACCACGGCGCACCGGACCGCTTTGAAAAATAATCACCAGCAACGGCCACCAGATTACCGATAATCCCCAAATAATCATGGCGTACCAGAGCTTTTCGCCAACGCCGGAATCCGTGCTCAACACCTGAGTAAATACCGCCAGGAAGAACAGTGTCGCTTTGGGGTTGAGCAGATTGCATAAATAACCTTGTAAAAAGGCTTTTTTCAGGCTGACGTGTTGTTTCGTGACATTTGATACCGCCATTTTACTTTCGCCACGGGAAAGCAGCGCCAGGATCCCCACCCAGATCAGATAAGCGGCGCCCGCATATTTCAGTAGGTTGAACAGCCACGGCGTGGTGGTGATCATCACCGCCAATCCAGCAACGCAGTATGCCATGTGCGTCGCCACGCCGCAGACCACGCCAAATGCGGTCATCAACGCGGCAATGCGTGGATAACGCGCGGCATTTTTGATCACCAGAAAAAAATCAGGACCGGGAGAAAGCATACCTAAAGTGGCAATTGTGGCGACAAATAATGACGTTTCTAACATGATCTGTTCCAGATGGATAAAATAGAGAGCGTGAACGCGTAGAATGATAGCGGCAGAATCACGAATTGGCATCTTCATTATTGGCTATTGCCAGACAATATGTTAACAAGTCTCCTTTCTTTATTTAGGGATTTTTTCCGTGGTTCAGGATCGGGATAAAAACATGGTCAGTGAAACATCACAGCAACGGGAGATTACCCGGCTGTGCATTCAGTGCGCGCTTTTGCTGTTACAACACGGCGCGGAAAGTATGGTGGTAGAAAAGTTGTCTTCCCGGCTTGGCATGGCATTGGGCGTTGATAGCGTTGAGACGTCGATCTCGGCAAATGCCATCGTACTGAGCACCATCATTCAGGGACATTGCCTGACATCCACGCGAAAGAATGTTGATCGCGGCATCAACATGCATGTGGTGACGGAAGTGCAACATGCGGTGATTATGGCTGAGCACAGATTGCTGGATGCGGCGGGGGTGGAAAAACGCTTTTCCCACATCAAGCCGCTGCGCTATCCACGTTGGTTGATGGTGTCTATTGTGGCGCTTTCCTGTGGTTGTTTCAGCCGCTTAAATGGCGGCGGATGGGATGCTTTTGTCGTTACGATGATTGCCAGCGGTCTGGCGATGTATGTCAGACAGGTTTTTACCGCCCGGCACATGAACCCGATGATTAACTTTTGTATTACGGCGTTCGTGGCGACCTCAGCGTCGGGATTGTTGATGAAGCTTTCCGTTTTTCAACAGACGTCAACCGTGGCGATGGCCGCCAGCATCCTGCTGTTGGTTCCCGGTTTTCCACTGATCAACGCGGTGGCCGACATGTTTAAAGGTCATGTCAACACCGGGCTGGCGCGCTGGACGGTAGCCAGCCTGCTAACACTGGCTACCTGTATCGGCGTGGTGATGGCGCTAGCGCTGTGGGGGTTACGCGGATGGGCTTAACGTTGCTGTGGGCGCTGTTGCAGGATATGGCTTTATCGGCTGTGCCGGCGTTGGGGTTCGCCATGGTCTTCAATGTCCCGGTCAAAGCGCTACGCTATTGCGCGGCATTGGGGGCGTTGGGGCATGGCGTGCGGTTTATCGCCATGCACTTCGGTTTGAATATTGAATGGGCCTCGTTTCTGGCGGCGATCACCATAGGCGTCATCGGCATTCGCTGGTCTCGCTGGTTACTGGCGCATCCCAAAGTGTTTACTGTCGCGGCGGTCATTCCCATGTTTCCGGGGATCTCGGCCTATACCGCTATGATTTCCCTGGTGGAAATTTCGCATCTTGGTTACAGCGAAGAATTGATGAGCGTCATGGTGACCAATTTTCTCAAGGCCAGTTTTATTGTCGGCGCGCTGTCGATCGGATTGTCTCTGCCGGGAATATGGCTGTATCGCAAACGTCCGGGCGTGTAGTTTGCGTCGGAGCGTTCTTATATTGCGTTTGCGTTGAGCATCCGTATCGACGAGTGAGAGGGCTTTACGTATAGTGTCAGCAATTTTCTGACCTACAGGGTTTCACCATGGTTATTAGTTTGATTGCTGCATTGGCGGTGGATCGCGTGATCGGCATGGAAAATGCCATGCCGTGGCATTTACCGGCTGATTTGGCGTGGTTTAAGCGCCATACACAAGGTAAGCCTATCGTCATGGGGCGCAATACTTTTCGCTCTATTGGTCAGCCATTGCCGGGCAGACATAATATTGTCGTCAGCCGGCGGCCCGGCGATGATGATCGCGTGACCTGGGTCGCTTCGCTGGATGAGGCGCTGGCCGCCGCGGGTGAGGTGGAAGAAGTGATGATCATTGGCGGCGGCAGTATCTATCAGCAGATGTTGCCCAAGGCGCATCGTCTGTATCTGACCCACATTGATGCCGAAGTGGAAGGCGATACGCATTTCCCGGATTACGAACCTGATGAGTGGCTTTCTACTTTCAGCGAGTTTTATGATGCGGATGAAAGCAATTCACACAGCTATTGTTTTGAGATTTTAGCGCGCCGATAGAGTCTTTGATTTTTCTGCTCCGCTACGTGAACCCGCTATTATGGCGGGTTTTTGTTGGATTGAGCGCTAATAACACCAGTGCGGATACCGGAAGAGGGCAGCAAAGCGGTCAATTTAATCGGTGGTGTCCACTTGCGGGGATGACAGGAATTTTTGCGTGAAATAGCGCTTGTCTTCCCAACGCAGCATGGTCAGTTTACCGCCCCAGCAGCAGCCGGTATCCAGCGCGTAGATGTTCTCCGGCGTGCCTTTTCCCTCCAGCGAAGCCCAGTGACCGAAAGCGATGGCATATTCCGCGGCGATTTTACCGGGTAGTTCGAACCAGGGTTTCAGTAGGGACGGCGCTTTATTGGGCGGTTCTTTGCACAGCATGTCCAACTGACCGCCTGAGAAGCAGTAGCGCATGCGGGTAAAAACATTGGTGCTGAAGCGTAGACGAGGCAGACCGCTGAGTTCAGGCAGCCAGTGGTTCGGCATATCGCCGTACATGGTATCCAGAAACAGAGGATAGCTATCGCTGCTGAGGATGGATTCCACTTCGCGAGCGCACATTTTCGCCGTTTCCAGATCCCACTGTGGAGTGATGCCTGCATGGGCCATCACCAACTTTGAATCGTCATCGATCTGCAACAGCGGTTGTTTACGCAGCCAGTTAATCAATTCGTCCGCATCCGCTGCCGCCAGCAACGGCGCCAGGCGATCTTTAGGCTTGCTGCGGCTGATCCCGGCATATACAGCCAGTAAATGCAGATCGTGATTACCCAGAACAAGACGAACGGCTGGGCCAAGTGAACGAACAAAACGCAGCACGCCAAGCGAATCGGGACCGCGCGCCACCAGATCGCCCGTTAGCCACAAGGTATCTTGCTCAGGATGAAAGGAAACTTGCGCCAATAGCGCCTGAAGTTCAGCTAAACAACCGTGAACATCGCCAACTAAATAGGTAGACATAATTAATGTATCAGTGAAGAGATTGCCAGACGAAAGACAGGGATGCCGACCTGGAATGTGTCGCCTTGATGATCAATCATCTGGTAGTGGCCTTCCATTGTCCCCAGCGGGGTTTCCAGCACGGTGCCGCTGGTATATTGAAATTCCTCGCCGGGGGGGATCAGCGGTTGTTCACCGACCACGCCCTCGCCCTGAACTTCCGTTTGACGCCCATTGGCATTGGTAATGAGCCAGTAGCGGCCAAGCAAACGCACCGGATGCCGCCCCAGATTGCGGACAGTGATCGTATAGGCAAAGACAAAACGCTCTTCATCCGGCTGTGACTGTGACTCGACGTAGAAACTTTGAACCTGTACACAAACACGGGGCTCATTAATCATCACAACGACTCCAGTTATTCCTGTGTGGCAGGATGCCCGGTCAACCAGTTAGCCAACCGACAATATTGCTCGACAGTGACATTTTCTGCCCGACAGCCCGGATCAACACCCAGTTCAGTCAACTGTTCCGGGGTAAAAAGATTACCCAGACTGTTACGCAGTGTTTTTCTGCGCTGGATAAAAGCTTCTGTCGTGAGCCGGCTTAATACACGAATATCTTTTACCGGATAAGGAACCTCGTCATGAGGCACCAGACGCACCACGGCGGAATCCACTTTGGGGGCTGGCTTGAACGCGGTAGGCGGGACTTCCAGCACCGGGATGATCTGACAGTAATACTGCGCCATCACGCTCAGACGACCATAAGCCTTGTTGTTCGGTCCGGCAACCAGACGGTTAACCACTTCTTTCTGCAACATAAAATGCATGTCGCGGATAGACTGAGTATAGCGGAACAGATGGAACATCAATGGCGTCGAAATATTATACGGTAAATTGCCGAATACGCGCAGCGGTTGTCCGGCTTGCTCTGCCAGATCTGAAAAATCGATCGTCATCGCGTCCTGCTGAATAATGGTCAGCTTATTTTGCAGCGTCGGATGCGTTTCCAGCCGGGCCGCCAGATCCCGATCCAATTCGATCACCGTAAAACGGTCAATACGTTCGCCAACTGGCGCCGTCAGCGCGCCGAGACCGGGGCCGATCTCCACGATGGCCTCTCCGCGCTGCGGATGAATGGCGGAAACTATACTGTCGATCACGAAATGATCGCTTAAAAAGTTTTGCCCAAAGCGTTTACGGGCGAAGTGACCTTGGTGTACTCGATTATTCATTAATATGTTTTATCATTTTGATGGCAAGATTTAATGCCGTGGTAAAGCTGCCGTGATCGGCGCGGCCCGTGGCGGCAAGCTCAAGCGCCGTGCCATGATCGACTGAGGTGCGGATAAACGGCAGCCCCAGCGTAATATTGACCGCGCGGCCAAAGCCCTGATATTTCAGCACCGGCAGGCCCTGATCGTGATACATCGCCAGTACCGCATCCGCATGTTGCAGATATTTTGGCTGGAAGAGCGTGTCCGCAGGCAGCGGACCAATGAGCGTCATACCCTGTCGGCGCAGTTCGTCCAGCGCGGGGGTAATGATATCTAATTCTTCACGGCCCATGTGACCGCCTTCGCCGGCATGCGGATTCAGGCCGCATACATAAATCCGCGGCTGAGCCAGCCCAAACCTGGCTTGCAGGTCGCGATGCAAAATAGTGATGACTTCATGCAGACTTTGCCGGGTAATCGCGCCTGAAACTTCAGATAACGGCAAATGGGTTGTCGCCAGCGCGACCCGTAATTCTTCCGTCGCCAGCATCATGACAACCCGCTCACAAGCACTGCGTTCGGCGAAAAATTCGGTATGACCGCTAAACGTTATGCCGGTATCGTTAATAATGCCTTTATGCACCGGCCCGGTAACCAGCGCCGCAAATTCGCCGCTCAGACAACCATCGCATGCCCGCGCCAGCGTCTCAATAACGTAGCCGCTGTTGTTGACGTTAAGTTGGCCTGCAATCGCCGTTGCCGGTGTGGTAACCGGCAGGATGGTTAAACTTCCCGCCGCTTGTCTTACGGCAGATTGTGCCGGCTGGTAGTGATGCAAGGTGAGCGGCAAACTTAATTGTAATGCACGGCTTAACAACAGATCAGGATCGGCGCACACCACCAATTCAGCCGGCCATGACTGTTGCGCCAGGGCAATGACCAAATCGGGGCCAATCCCGGCGGGTTCGCCGGGAGTGATCACGATGCGCGGGATATCGCTCTCTGTCTGCATCAGTTTGCGCCATTAATGATTTTCACGTAAGCCGCAGCACGCTGCTCCTGCATCCAGGTTTGCGCTTCTTCGGCGAATTTACGATTAAAGATCATCCGGTATGCCTGTTCTTTTTGGGCCGCATCGGTTTTATCGACCTGGCGGGCATCCAGCAACTGGATCAAATGCCAGCCGAAAGAGGAATGCACCGGTTGACTGATTTCGCCTTTTTGCAGCTTCAACAATGCATCACGAAACGCGGGATCGTACATATCCGGCGATGCCCAGCCAAGATCGCCGCCCTGATTGGCGGAACCGGGATCTTGTGAAAGCTGTTTAGCTTGGTTGGCGAAGTCCGTCGCGCCGCTCTTGATCTGCTGCGCCACCTCTTCCAGTCTGGCCTTGGCCTGGATGTCGGTCATCACCACCGAAGGTCTCAGCAGGATATGACGGACATGCATTTCCGTGACTGACACGGTTTTATCGCTGCCGCGAATATCGTTAACCCGTAGAATATGGAAACCCACGCCTGAGCGGATCGGGCCGATGATCTGACCTTTCTGCGCCTGAGTCAGTCTGTCAGCAAACAGCGTCGGGATTTCCTGCAACTTGCCCCATCCCATTTGTCCGCCTTGCAGCGCCTGAGAGTCAGCGGAGTAGGTGATCGCCAGTTTGCCGAAGTCGGCGCCTTCATTGAGTTGTTTTACCAGTGAATCAGCCAGCGTTTCCGCTTCATCCACCTGCTGCTGGCTGGGATTTTCCGGCAAAGGGAGTAGGATATGGCTCAGGTTTAACTCATCGTCCACACCGGTCTGGTTGGCAATCTGCTTAGACAGCGTATCCACTTCCTGCGGTAAAACCGTGACGCGACGACGAACTTCATTATTGCGAACTTCCGCAATCAGCATCTCTTTGCGGATCTGGTTGCGGTACGTGTTGTAGTTCAGTCCTTCGTAAGCCAACTGGCTTTTTAACTGATCAACCGTCAGCCGGTTCTGCGCCGCAATGTTGGCGATAGACCGCTCCAACTGTTCATCCGTAACTTGAATGCCCATGCGCTGCGCCATTTGCAGAATGATGTTATCCATGATCAGGCGCTCGGTGATTTGATGGCGCAATGTCGCGTCATCCGGCAGTTGTTGTCCTGCCTGTTGAGCATTCAACTTCACCGACTGAAAGAGGCTGTTGACGTCACTTTCCAACACGACGCTGTTATCCACTACCGCCGCGACTTTATCGACCACCTGTGGTGCTGCGAACGCGGTAGAGGCACTCAGCGCCACTCCGAGAATAAGCGTTCTCCAGTTATTCATACCTTTCCCATTATCTCATCCGCAAGGCGGGTTAAAAGTTTCATTGATACAACTGGTCTGTTGCATCCACACCGACGCATACGCGCTGTACGGCTGTCATTCGAAGGCGCGCTGGTAAGGCAAAATACCGGAACGCAGCATCTTCTCAGAACCGAGGCTGTAATTATTGCTCAAACCACGTAATTCGATATTAAACGATACTTTGTTGTCATATTCACTGCTGCGGCTGGTCGAGTTCCAGTCGGTGATTTTACGTTCATAACCGACGCTGACCGCCCAGCAACAGGTATTATATTGCACGCCAACCATCTGGCTGGCAGGCTGATTGGCTTTGGTATCGTAATAATACGCGCCAACAACGGCCCAACGATCGACAATCGGCCAACTGGCCGTCAGGCCTATTTGCGAAATGCCCTGTTGGAAGCCAGGATTCTGTACACTGGGCAACATCGCCTGAATGTACTCTGGGCTGGCGTAGCGATAATTTAATTGCACCAGACGCTCGGCATCTCTGCGGTATTCCAGCACGGCATCACCCAATGCGACTTCGCTCAGGCGGTTATCGTACTGCAAGCCGCCGCGCAGCCCCCAGTTATCATCGATTTTCAGGTAGCTGTCACCAGCCCATACCAGGCTGCCGTTGTCTTTACTTTGATCGAGCGCGGTATTGTTGTCGCCAGTGCGCGGACGATCAAAGTAATAGATTTGACCTATGGAAGCATTAAAACGTTCAACCAGTTCATCATCATAAATACGCGATGTCATCCCGGTCGCCAACTGGTTGGCTGAAGCGATACGATCCAGGCCGCTATAGGTTCGTTCACGGAACAGACCGGAATAGTCGGCTTGCAGCAGCGTCGAATCATAAGTATGGATATTGTTTTGATTGCGGTAAGGCACATACAGATATTGCGCCCGAGGCTCCAGCGTCTGGGTATAGCCTTGCGACCAGTCCATCTCACGTTCGAACACCAGTTTGCCATCGACCTTGTACTGCGGCATGACGCGGTTGACCGACTCTTTCAGCGCGTTTTTATTGGTATCGCTGATGCTGGTATCGGCACGGTAACGATCCAGATTACTCTGCTGATAATGCGTCGCCAGCAGACGAGTTTCCGTCGACAGGCTGCCCCAGCGATTGGCCAGCGGCAAGTTGAGCGCGGGTTCAATATGCAGACGCGTCGCTTCAGGACGGTTCTCGTTAATGTTGGTAAATTTTACCGCCTGGCCATAAAGATGCAGATCAACCGGGCCGATATCATTCTGATAATAATTGATGTCGAATTGCGGTTCGGCCCGGTAGACATCGCGGCTGTTGACGTTGGAAAACACCTGGAATTGTTTGGTGGACAGCGTGGCGTTCCAGTTTTCATTCGCGTAACCCGCGCTGAATTTCTGGGTGACGTAACCATCCGTGGTTGAGCCGTACTGCGAGTCCAGGTCGGTAAAGTAACGATCGTCGCTGACTCTGGTGTAATCGGCGTTAAACCGCCACACCTGATCCATCACACCACTGTGGCCCCAGTGGAACAGCCAGCGTGTGGCGTTATCGTCCTGCGGCGCGACCTTGGCGTATTCATTGTCGCTGGGCAACCAGTCGAACTGAAGGGCGCCCAGACCCGGCGCGGTGAGATAGCGGAACTCGTTTTGCCACTGCATGCCGCGCTTGGTTTGCAGGTGGGGTGTGATCGTCGCATCAAAGTTTGGTGCGATATTCCAGTAGTATGGCGTCAGTAATTCAAAGCCGTTATTGCTGCCGAATTTGGCATTCGGGATCAGGAAACCTGAGCGGCGTTTGTCGCCAATCGGTAATTGCAGGTACGGGCTGTAGAACACGGGAACGTTGCCGATTTTGACGCGTGCGTTCCAGATTTCGGCAATCTGTTCTTCTCTGTCCTGAATGACTTCCGAACCGACGATGCTCCAACTATCATCGCCCGGCAGACAAGAGGTAAAAGAGCCGTTTTCCAAAATGGTATAGCGATTGCCGTCGCGCATTTTCATCTTGTCGGCAGTACCGCGACCCTGACGGCCAACCATCTGATAGTTGCCGTCATAAACATCCGTATCTTTGGTGTTGAGGTTCGACCACGCTTTGGGGCCTTTCAAAATGACCTGATCGTCATCATAGTGCACATTGCCCGTTGCGGTAACGGTACGGGTGGGGTCGGCGCCGGCCGCCTCGATCTGATTAAGCTCCACCTGCTCGGCAGTCAGAACGCTGTTGCCTTGCTGAATGTTGACATTGCCGATGAAGCGGGCGTTAGCGGGGTAATTAGCCTCCGTTTTATCGGCCTGAATATGGACTGGCAATTGATTAGGATCGCCCGTTACCAGCGGTCTGTTGTACGTAGGCACACCCAGCATGCACTGTGCGGCCAGATCAGCCAGCGCATGCTGGCTATAAAGCGCCGACCAAATCAGGGTGGCCAGCAGGGTTGGGAAGCTTTTTTTCATACGCGGTATCAGGTGTTCCGTCATCAGAGGCGTCATGCCGGCAAACGGTCAGAGACTATATCACTCGTCAGCGTTGCGCTAGTGTTAAATCCCCACAGCTTTATACGCACTGCCGTTAGGTTCAAAGATAAATGACGGGTATGATAAAGCAATTTTTGGCCGACGGCATGAGGATTTGATGAGTATATGCGGTATTGGGGAAAGTTGCTGGGGCTTGCGCTGGGAATTATGTCGAGCGGCGGCATCTGGGGAATGATTATGGGATTGCTGATGGGGCATCTGGTCGACAAGGCCAGGGCATCGCGTCGGCGTGACTTTTTTTCCGCCCAATCCACCCGTCAGTCGCTATTCTTCCTCACGACGTTTCAGGCGATGGGACACCTTACCAAGTCCAAGGGCCGGGTAACGGAAGCCGATATTCAGATTGCGACCAGAATGATGGATCGTCTGGAATTGTTTGGCGAAGCGCGAAATGCGGCTCAGCAGGCATTCCGTGAAGGAAAGGCCAGCCATTTCCCTTTGCGCATCAAATTACGCAAGCTGCGCGATGCCTGCCTTGGCCGTTTTGATTTGATTAAGATGTTTCTGGAAATTCAACTGCAAGTGGCGTTTGTCAATGGCGTGTTGCACCCGAACGAAAGGCGCGTGTTGTATGTGATTGCCGATGAACTGGGCGTGACCCGCGAGCAATTCGAGTTTTTCCTGCGCAACATGGAAAGTAACGCCAGTCAGTCCAGACAAGGCGGGGCGAAACAGGGTAATAAATCCTATCAGCGTCGTAGTCATCAGTCATCCGGCGGACACTCTTATGGCGATCAGCGGCCTTTTACGGCGCCACGCGGACCAACGCTGGAGAGCGCCTGCCGCACGCTTGGCGTACGTAGCGGCGATGACGCGGCGACCATTAAACGGGCTTACCGCAAACTGATGAGTGAACACCATCCCGATAAACTGGTGGCCAAAGGGTTATCGCCACGGATGATGGATATGGCCAAGCGGAAAGCGCAGGATATTCAGGCCGCTTATGAGCTACTGAAAAGTAAGAATCATGTGAAATAAGGTCATCTATTCTTGCTCGCCTTTGATTTTCCTGCCTGTAATTTTTCTCTTCTATCACTGCGCGTTAGTTTTTTCATTATGGCGTCGCAGCCAATCAACTAATCTTCAAATTAACTGGTCTTCAAAAATCCGCTTCACAACGAAAGTGCATCGGCGTGTTGAATTCAGGATGGGTGATGGCGAGCTCTTGCGCGTGCAGCAGCAGGCGCGGCGCCAGCGCTTTTGCCTGTGGATGCGCGTAAAAACCATCGCCAAGAATGGGGTGGCCGAGCGCCAGCAGATGAACCCGGAGTTGGTGGGAACGGCCTGTTTTCGGCATCAGCCTGACTCTGGTGGTGTTATCGCTATCGCGGGACAACACCTGATATTCGGTCTGCGCGGGTTTACCCTGTTCAAAACAGACTTTCTGTTTTGGGCGGTTCGGCCAGTCACAAATCAATGGCAGATCGATAAGCCCTTCATCGTGTTCCATCCATCCCCACACGTGGGCCAGATAGGATTTTTTCGGCTCCCGTTCGCGGAACTGCCGCTTCAACTCCCGTTCCGCCGCCTTTGTCAGCGCCACGACAATCACTCCGCTGGTCGCCATATCCAGACGGTGTACGCACTGCGCCGCAGGATAATCGGCCTGAATACGACTCATCACGCTGTCGTGGTGTTCCGGCGCGCGACCGGGAACAGACAGCAAGCCGCTGGGCTTATTTACCACCATAATATGTTGATCCTGATACAGAATATGTAACCAGGGATCGGTCGGGGGATGGTAAGGTTCCATCTATCGCGCCTTTTTCAGACTCTACCGCTAACGGCCCCGGCCTGCTGAAAAGGAGAAGGCCGGGAGGGATAAATACGACTACTGATGCGTGACGACTACCAGACGAATGGCATCCAACCGCCAATTTGCTTGATGCAGATTGCTCAGCACCTGCTCACGCTGCGTTTCCAATGCTTGCAGTTCATCATCACGAATATTCGGGTTGACGGCCTTCAACGCTTCCAGACGTTCCAGTTCGCGACGCAACTGTTGATCAGCCTGATGTTGCGCATCGGCAATCAACTGACTCGCCTGTTCTTCGACCAGCGATTCGGCCTGTTGCAGCATGGCGTGGACATCCGCCTGCACCGCATTCACCAGCTTGCTGGAAGTATGGCGGTTGACGGCGTTTAGCTGCCGGTTGAAGCTCTCGAATTCAACCTGTGCGGCGAGGTTGACGCCTTTGCGATCCATCAGCAAACGAACCGGGGTCGGCGGCAGAAAACGCGTCAGTTGCAGATGTTTCGGCGCTTGCGCTTCCACCACATAAATCAGTTCAGCCAGCAGCGTGCCTACCGGCAGGGCTTTGTTTTTCAGCAGCGATACGGCGCAACTGCCGATATCGCCGGACAGAATCAGGTCAAGACCATTACGGATAAGCGGATGTTCCCAACTAATAAACTGGGCGTCTTCACGGGACAGAGCCTGCTCGCGATCAAACGTGATGGTGCAGCCGTCCTGCGATAACCCAGGAAAATCCGGCACCAGCATATGATCGGATGGCGTCAGCACAATCAGATTATCACTGCGATCTTCCTGATTAATACCCACGATATCAAACAGGTTCAGAGCAAATGTCACCAGATTGACATCATTATCCTGCTCGGCGATGCCCTGCGCCAGCATCTGGGCCTGTTCGCCGCCGTTGGAGTGCATTTCCAGCAAACGGTCTCGCCCTTGCTCAAGCTGTTGTTTTAATTGCTCATGCTGTTGTCGACAGGTATGGATGAACGCATCCAGATCCTGTTGTTCGTCGGGCGTCTGCAATCGATCGATCAGTTGCGTATAGTGGGCGTCATAGATGGTGCGTCCGGTCGGGCAGGTGTGTTCAAACGCATCCAGCCCTTCGTGATACCAGCGCACCAGTATGGCTTGCGCGGTGTTCTCCAGATACGGGATCAGGATCTGAATCTGCTGCGACTGACCAATACGATCCAGACGACCGATCCGCTGTTCCAGCAGATCCGGATTGAACGGCAGATCAAACATGATCAAGTGGCTGGCAAACTGGAAGTTACGCCCTTCGGAACCGATCTCGGAACAGATCAGAACCTGAGCGCCATCTTCCTCGGAGGCGAAATAGGCGGCGGCGCGATCGCGTTCAAGGATGGATAGCCCTTCGTGGAAAACCGCGGCACGGATGGCTTCGCGGGTACGCAGCACCTGCTCCAGTTGCAGGGCGGTGGCGGCCTGCGCGCAGATCACCAACACTTTTTCATCACGATGCGCCGTCAGGTAATTAAGCAGCCACTCCACACGCGGGTCAAAATTCCACCAGGTGGCGTCGTCGCCTTCCAACTGCTGATAAATCTGCTCCGGGTACAGCATATCGCGCGCGCGGGCTTCGGGCTGTTTGCCGGCCCCCATGATGCCGGAGACTTTGAGCGCGGTTTGGTACTGTGCCGGTAACGGCAGACGAATCTGGTGCAGAATACGCTGCGGGAAGCCTTTCACCCCCTGACGGGTATTACGGAACAGCACGCGGCTGGTGCCGTGGCGATCCATCAGCATAGTGATCAGTTCCTGACGCGCCCGCAGGTTGTCGTCGCTGTCGCTGTTGATCGCTTTGAGCAGCGGCTCGATATCCTGTTCGCCCAGCAGGTCGCTCAATGCGTTAAGTTCGGCGGTTTGCGCTTTTTCTCCCGCCAGCAGCAGGGTAACCGCATCGGCAACCGGGCGGTATTGCCGTTGTTCGGCAACGAATTCCTGATAGTTATGAAAGCGGTTGGGATCGAGCAGACGCAGACGGGCAAAGTGACTCTGCTGGCCTAACTGTTCCGGCGTGGCGGTTAGCAGCAGCACGGCGGGGATAATGCGGGCCAACTGTTCCACGGCCTGATACTCAAGGCTTGGGTTATCTTCACTCCATGCCAGATGATGCGCTTCATCCACCACCAGCAGGCCCCAGTTGGCGTTAACCAACTGCTCGAAGCGCTGGGCGTCGCGTTGCACGAAATCGAGCGAACAGATGACCAACTGCTCGGTTTCAAAGGGATTGCTGCTGTCCAGTTTGGCTTCTGCGTAGCGTTCATCATCAAATAGCGAGAACAGCAGATTAAAGCGTCGCAGCATCTCCACCAGCCACTGATGTTGCAGGGTTTCCGGCACAATGATCAACACTCTTTCCGCACGGCCGGCAAGCAACTGCTGGTGGATGATCATCCCGGCTTCAATGGTTTTGCCCAGACCGACTTCATCCGCCAACAGCACGCGCGGCGCATGGCGCTGTCCCACTTCGTAGGCAATGTGCAACTGATGAGGGATCAGGCTGGCGCGCATGCCGCGCAGACCTCCCCATTGCTGCCGCGCCTGTTCATTCTGATGCTTACGGGCGCGATAACGCAGGGCAAAGCGATCCATCCGGTCAA
This sequence comes from Brenneria salicis ATCC 15712 = DSM 30166, assembly GCF_003315515.1. Lineage (GTDB taxonomy): Bacteria > Pseudomonadota > Gammaproteobacteria > Enterobacterales > Enterobacteriaceae > Brenneria > Brenneria salicis. Next base: position 67,041 of record NZ_QNRY01000006.1, read on the forward strand.
TCTGACCGGCGAATAACCGATCTTGTGGTTTATTGAAGGTCAGCTTGCTATCCAGCAGGACTTCACGTAATTCCGTTGGTGATTCATTGTCCAGACGTAGACCGCAGTACACCAGCAGACCTTTTTCTTCGCGCACGTCCTCAACTTTCATCTGCCAGCCTTCATGACTGGTCACCGTATCACCGGGGTTGAATATCACGCGCGTGATGGGCGCATCGCTGCGGGAATAAAGCCGGTTTTCACCGCTGGCCGGAAATAGCAGTGTTATCATCCGTTTATCGATGGCAACCACCGTACCTAATCCCAGTTCGCTTTCCGTATCGCTGATCCAGCGTTGACCAAGTGTAAAAGGCATAAATTGTTAGCTCGATTTTTGTCTGTGTCGGGAGAGTGTTACGTCGTGTTTGCAGAAAGGGCGCTATGGTAATGGAAGGCGGCGCATTCGTCACCTGCTCATACGTCCTGGGCGGACGGCGGTAATTAAAATAATCCCATCTGGCCGGTAACCAGTGTAGCAAAATCGTCATGCAGGAAAGGAAGAATCGCATCGGCGACGGGTTGTAACTGACGCTCGACATAATGCTGATAATCCAGCGGCGAATGCCGAGTTTCCAACGGTTCCGGCCCATTGATGGTAATGACGTAATTGATCCAGCCGCCGTTCTGGTATTGCAACGGTCTACCCTGTTGCCGGTTATAGTCATCGGCGATTTTGGCGGCCCGGGCATGTGGCGGGACATTGCGTTGATAATCATCTAGACGACGGCGTAGCCGCTTGCGGTAGATCAGCAGGTCATCAAACCCGCCGTTGAGGGTTTTGCTCACGTACTCGCGCAGCCACGCCTGATAAGGTTTTTGCTGGAAAATGCGTAAATAAAGTTGCTGCTGGAATTGCTGGGCCAGCGGCGTCCAGTCGGTGCGCACCGTTTCCAGACCTTTAAACACCATTTTTTCGCCTTGCGGCGTGGCGATCATCCCCGCGTAACGTTTTTTACTGCCTTGTTCCGCGCCACGAATGGTCGGCATCAGGAAACGACAGAAATGGATTTCGAATTCCAGTTCCAGCGCGCTGGTCAACCGTTGGGTTTGTTGTAAATGCTCCCGCCACCAATGATTAACGTGCCGCACCAGCGCATTGCCAATTTGCGCCGCTTCTTCTTCTGTATGAGCGCGTTTAAGCCACACGAAGGTGGAATCCGTATCGCCATAAATAACCTCATAACCCTGTTCTTCAATCAGTTCACGGGTTTTACGCATGATGTCGTGACCACGCAGCGTAATGGATGAAGCGAGGCGCGGATCAAAAAAACGGCAACCGGCGGCGCCCAGCACGCCGTAAAAAGCATTCATGATGATTTTCAACGCCTGCGACAGCGGTTTATTGTTGGCGCGTTTGGCGGCTTCGCGCCCTTGCCAGATCTGATCGACAATGGCGGGCAGACAGTGGGTCGCGCGGGAGAACCAGGCGCCGCGATACCCAGCGACGGCGTGTTGTTCATCCGGGTGTTGCATCCCGACGGCGAGCCCCACCGGATCGATAAGGAAGGTGCGGATGATCGAGGGATACAAACTTTTATAATCGAGCACCAGCACCGAATCATACAAGCCGGGGCGCGAGTCCATGACAAACCCGCCGGGACTGGCCTCCAGCGCGACCTCTCCCAAATTCGGCGCGATGTAGCCAACCCGATGCATGCGCGGCAGATAGAGATGGGTAAAGGCGGCGACGGAGCCTCCGCTGCGATCGGCGGCCAGACCTGTCACGTTGGCGCGTTCCAGCAGGAAAGGCAGTAATTCGGTTTTTGCGAAGATGCGGGTGACCAGTTGGCAGTCTTGCAGGTTATAGCGGGCGAGGGCGGGTTTGTCTTCGGCAAAACGGCGATCGATTTCATCCATGCGTTGGTAAGGCGTATCAATGGCTTTCCCTTCTCCCAGCAATGTTTGGGCGACAAACTCCAGACTGAACGATGCAAAGTTCCAGGTGGCGGATTTCAGGGCTTCAATGCCATCAATAATCAACCGACCCGCGGCGGCGGCAAAGAAGTGTCCTTGTTTGAAACCGTGTTCGCGCCATTCCAGTTCGCTGCCGTTGCGACCCAAACGCAGCGGAATACGATAACGTTCGGCGTGTTTTTGTAATACGCGCAGATCAAACTGCACCAGATTCCAGCCGATAATGGCGTCGGGATCGTGCTGTTGCAGCCAGTAATTCAACTTTTCCAGCAATTGGGGCCGACTTGCGACGTATTCCAGCGTGAAATCATCCGCATCGACGGAATTGCCGTTCGCCGGACCGAGCATGTAAACCTGACGCTGCCCACAGCCTTCCAGCCCGATGCAATACAGTTCGCCGTGACGGTTGGTTTCGATATCCAGCGAAACCAGCTTCAGGTTGGGACGATAGTCGGCATTCGGCTTCATGCGAACCTGCGTCAGCAGGCCGGACGACGCGGTTTCGCCGTGGAACCATACTGGCGCGGTAATAAAACGTTCCATGAGAAAGCGATCAGGCGGACGAATATCGGCTTCGTAGATCTGAACGCCGCCTTCCCGTAGTCGTTTTTCCAACCGCAGCAACTGGCGATATTGAGGGCAATAGAGTCCCAGCAGCGATTGATGATGGAAATCCTGCAACGCCAGCGGACGCAGTTGCCAGTGCTTCTCCTGACTTAAGACTACGCGGGCCAGCGATGCTTGTGAGGCGGGAATGAACGCTACCGCCTGTTGGACAGGGAGACGCGCCAGTACGGGGCCGTCATCGCTAGCCAGCCAGAATTCCACCTGTATCCCGGCAGGTGTGTCGTGCCAGTGGCGGGTAAGCAGAAAACCCTGACGAGTCTGCGTCACGAAAGCGGCCTTTTCATTCAACGAAGGTAGTATTAATGGTCAGTCATAACCGATGAAGATCAGAGATAAGAATGGTTATTTATACAGCTAATGTCCAGGTGTTTACCGACTTAGCCACGGGGAAATCACAAAAGCTATCGCCACAGTGCGCACTGTTGTGGTGCATTAAGTCTTATCAGACGTGGCGACTACCCGGTTGCGCCCTCCCTGCTTGGCTTCATACAATGCTTGATCCGCTTCTTTAAACGCCTGTTCGATGGTTGTCGCATTGATTTTCGGCGACCATTGCGCCACACCAAGGGAAATGGTGATATTGCCGACGATCGGAATAGTGGTTTCCTGTACGCGTTGCCGTAGCCGCTCGGCAATATTAATCGCGACTTCCAGCGGGGTTTCAGGCAACAGTATCAGAAACTCTTCTCCGCCGTTGCGACATAAAATATCGGTATCACGCGAGGTGGCGCGAATCAATTGCGCGAGCGCGTTAATCGCCTCGTCGCCCACGTCGTGTCCGTGGGTGTCGTTAATACGTTTGAAATAGTCAATATCCAGCGAAATGATGGAAAAGTTTTTTTGTCCCAACAGCCAATAGCGCAGAACATTCTCCAGACCCCGGCGGTTAAGCAGGCCGGTCATGGGATCCGAGTGCGCCTCTGTACGTAGCCTACCGATCTTTCGTTGCAACAAATCAATGCCCAGCAGCATCGCCTGCTTGAGTTGCGTGGCTTCGAAATACCATGAATGAATTTTCCTGATGTCATCAGAAACATTCAATGCGTCCATTTTGTTAGCGCTGCGGGCCAGCAACCAGAGCGGCTGAGCGATTAACCAGGCAAGTATCCAGACACAAAGTATCGTCAGAACGGCCAGCGGTAAGGTATAGCGCAAGACATTAAGCATCAGACTGTCTAGTGGTTTCAATGTCGCGGCTGTCGGACGCAAGGCGATGATTGTCCACTGCGACGTCGGCTCAAAGGCATATCCCGCCAGCATCTTTTGACCCGCAAGATTGAGTGTCTGCCGGCTGCCGTTACTCTCACTGTTGAGTTGGTGGGGGCTGGGCTTCAGAGGATTGATCCCATCTTGCCAATACGGTTGGTATCTTTGTGATAGAGAATCTGACCATCCTGATCGGTGACATAGATGTAGGAGCCGTCGCGGTAGTAATGTTCATCAAGCAACGCACTGAGAATGTTGGGCTTTTTCAGATAGATGGAACCGGCGATAAACCCTTTGTAACGACCGTCACGGGTAAATATGGGTACGGATATCAGCACGATGAAATTATTGGCTGAGGAAACAAAAGGCTGACTGATAAGCGGCTGTTTTTTTGCAACGCTTCCATTGTACCGGGCGTGGAGAGCTTCTTCCCCATCAGTTGAAAGGTATCGGGCGTGACCGCCTGTACAACGCCTTGCTCATCGACAATGGCGACAGAGTCGAAATTGTTCGTCTGTAACCGAATGCGATCCACTTCATTACTCAGACTAATGCTGTCATCCATCTGTGACGAAACCCTGTTGGCGCTATAGGTTAACTGCTGTAGCGAGGATTTAAAAAAGATCGCCGTCATGGAGGCCAGTTTAGTGGCGTACACCTGATTGGCTTCGAGGGTGTTATCAACCAGAAGCTGACGCTGTACGCGGTAACTGGCATAAAAACTGTTAGCCAGCGTGACCAACGCGCTCATGATTGCCAGCAGTATGATTAGGCGTCTTAATCCGAAGTTATTGAAAAGTTTAAATAGCATAGTGGATTGGCAGGCGCGGTAAGGAAAACGGCCCACATCATAAGTGTTGAGGTAGGGACTGTAAAATTATTGTCGTAAAAATGAGCGTTTGAAAAATTATTTTTTTCCGCCGCATTTCGCATAGAGATCGCCATATCTACTCCGTTATCCAAACATCTAATGACTATTCTTTTTATAGCATAAAACATCGTGAAATTTGATATCGCAGGAATAATAACTGAAAAATAGTTTCCAACGATAAAAAAGAAGGCGGGGGATAGACCTCATAATAGTTATAAAAATAACAGCGGTTTATTTCCAGCCAGATACTGATTTGCTTAAAGAAACTGCCCGTAACGGTGCGCGCACTTTTTAAAAGCAACAGCGAAACGTTTTGGTGCATTCTGGTTCATTATCTCTTTCTCCTATGATTGCTTCTCTGATAATAAATTCATTTTTTTATTTGTTATTAATTAATTAATAACAAATTTTATGTTCTGGCATATTTATTGCTGATTTGAATTCCGTCAGCAGGATATATCCCTGCGGCATTTTCAGACTCGCATTGTCAGGCAGGACGGTTGTATTCCACTACTGGAATTGGAATCTCTCATTATCAAAGAGGCGATCATGAATAACAAATTTGTCAGAATTACATTAGCGGCAGCATTGGTTTCTTCAGCGGTTAGCGCCACAAGCGTGATGGCGGCGGAAGTGAAAATTGGCGTGGTTTTACCGTTGAGCGGACCGCTGAGCGGTTATGGACAGCCTTCTCAAAAAGGCGTTGAGTTGGTGAACAGCATGGAGCCAACATTAAAGAATGGCGATACGATCAAACTGGTCATCATTGATGACAAGAGTGATAAGGTTGAAGCGGCGAACGCCATGCAGCGTCTGGTTTCCAGCGACAAAGTGGACGCCGTCATCGGCGAAGTCACTTCCACCAATACGCTGGCGATGACCAAAATCGCCGAAGATACCAAAACGCCGCTGGTATCGCCGACTGCGACCAACGACCGGGTAACCCGCAATCGTCAATATGTCAGCCGTGTTTGCTTTTCCGATAGTTTTCAAGGCATTGTCGGCGCTAACCTGGCTTCCAGAGACTTAGGCGCAAAAACGGCCGCCATCATGTTCGACAGCAGTAATGACTATTCTGTCGGTCTGGCAAGAGCTTTCCGCAATCAATTCCTCAAAAACGGCGGCACCATCCCGATTGAAGTTCAGGCGCCTGGCGGCAGCAAAGACTTTAAAGCTCAGCTTTCCTCCATCAAGGCTAAAAATGTCGACATGATTTATATGCCGATCTACTACACCGAAGGGGCGTTGATTGCGGTGCAGGCGAAACAACTGGGATTGAAAGTGCCGGTTGTCGGCGGCGATGGTCTGGCGGCCGACCCGGTATTCTTCAAACTGGGACAGGATGCGGTGGAAGGTTACATGACGACGGATTACTACTCGCCGAATGCCAAAGAGCAGACGCCGGAAGGTGAGAAATTCATCAAGGCATGGGAAGAGAAATATAAAGAGCCGACGCATACCTGGGGCGCGATGACCGGCGATGCTTACAAAATGATCGTGAATGCCATGAATCAATGCAGCGATCCTAAAGATCGGGTATGCGTGAATGAAAAAATTCGCGCCACCACGGATTTTTCCGGCATTACCGGGACGCTGACATTAAAGGATGGGGATGCAATCCGCAGCGCCGTCATTAATGAAGTCAAAGACGGACAATTAGCCTTTAAAACCGTTGTTAATCCATAAGGCAAATAAGGATTGAATGATGGATGCTGCCATTTTCTTCCAGCAAGTGGTAAACGGCATGAGTCTGGGGAGTATGTATGCGCTGATCGCCATTGGCTACACCATGGTGTACGGCGTATTACGACTCATCAACTTTGCCCATGCCGATATTATGATGGTCGGGGCGTTTCTTGCCCTGTTTGGATCAACGACATTCGAGCTGCCTTTCGGGGCAGCTATTTTATTCGCGGTTCTCTTTTCTGCGTTATTGGGCGTGTGCATCGATCAGATTGCCTATCGTCCATTACGTCAGGCTTCTAAAATCTCCATGCTGATTACCGCGATTGGCGTGAGCTTTTTTTTAGAGAATCTGTTTAACGTTATCTTTGGCGGCAGTCCGCGTTACTTTGCGTCACCGGCGTTCTTTAATGAGACGGTAACTTTCGGCGGCATTATTATTACCAACGTCGCCTGGCTGGTGCCACTGGTCACGCTGACGTTGCTGGCGGGTATTCTCTTTATTCTCTATCGCACCCGACAAGGAATGGCGATCCGCGCCGTGGCATTTGACGTAAATACCGTTTGCTTAATGGGTATTGACGCCAATCATATTATCGCCTTCGTCTTCGCGCTCGGCAGTTCTCTGGCTGCGCTGGGCGGTATTTTTTACGCCACCAGCTACCCGACGATCGATCCGCTGATGGGCGTGTTAATCGGGCTTAAAGCGTTTGCCGCGGCGATATTGGGGGGCATCGGCAGCGTCACGGGCGCGGTGATTGGCGGCTTTATTCTCGGTTTTACCGAAGTGGTGGCCGTCGCGGTATTCCCTGAGCTCGGCGGTTATAAGGATGCGTTCGCATTTATGTTCCTGATTTTGGTTCTGTTATTCAGACCGGTAGGCATTATGGGTGATGAAAGACTGGAAAGGAGCCGTTTCTGATGAGAATGCCCACAAATTCATTTTCGCTGCTAACCGGTTATGTGGCGCTATTTGCGGTTACCTTGCTGGCGCTATTTATTTTGCAGTCATCATTAAATGACTACGTCATTCGAATTATCTGCAATGTTTTCATTTTTATGATTCTGGCGGTGAGCTATAACCTGATTAATGGCGTTACCGGACAATTATCCTTGGAGCCTAACGGTTTTGTGGCGATTGGCGCTTACATCACCGCCATTTTGTTATTGAGCGCGGATACCAAACTGGAAATGTATGAGATGGCGTCGCCCAGTGCTCTGGTGCTGGCCTTGCATACCGCTTTCCTGCCCGCATTGATTATCAGCGGTGTCTGTGCCGCGATAGTGGCGGTCTGTCTGGCATTTCCGGTATTCCGGGTACGGGGGGATTATCTGGCCATCGTGACGCTGGGATTCGGATTTATCATCAAAATCCTGGCGATTAATAACCCGCAGATCACCAACGGCGCGATTGGGATAAATGAAATTCCGCAGGCAAGTAATATGCTGTACTGGTGCGGTTTTATCGCGTTGATTGCCGTGGTGTTTATTCTGCAAATCGTCTATTCGAAATATGGCCGGGCCATGAAAGCGGTGCGCGATGATGAGGACGCGGCCATTGCGATGGGGATTAATACTTTCAAAATCAAAACCTACGCGTTTGCCACCAGCGCTTTTTTTGAAGGTATTGGCGGTGGGTTATTAGCGTCTCTGCTGACCATTATTTCGCCGGATCTGTTTGATTTCATGCTGACGTTCCAATTGCTCATCATTATCGTTCTGGGCGGATTGGGCAGCACCACTGGCGCGATCCTCGGTACGATTGTGGTGGTCGGCAGCGGAGAATGGTTGCGTTTTCTCGATCAGCCGTTGAATTTATTCGGTCAGGATCTGGGATCTTATCCGGGTTTGCGGATGGTTGTTTTTTCACTGGTTCTGCTGATTATTATGCTATTTGCCCGCGAAGGGTTATTAGGCAAGCAGGAAATTTGGGACGTTAACAGGAAGCGCCGTTATGGAAAATAAAGCGATTCTCAGCGTCGAGAATATCGTCATGCAATTCGGCGGATTACGGGCGATTGACGGCGTCAGTTTTTCTCTCCAGCAGGCGGAAATATTTGGCCTGATCGGGCCGAATGGGGCTGGGAAAACCACCTTATTTAATGTTATCACCTCGAATTACAAACCCACCTCAGGAAAAGTGATGTTGGGGCGGGAAACCATTACCGGTTTGAAACCGAATCAGGTGGTGAACCGTGGTATTGCCCGGACTTTCCAGAATATTCGTTTATTTAATTCCATGACGGTACTGGAAAATGTACTCATTGGATTTGATCGCGCCATTCATTATTCGTTTATTGAGGCCGCGTTGCATATGGGTCGCTTTTTCTCCGCTGAGAAAAAGGCAAAAGCGCAGGCTATGGAAATTCTGGACTATATCGGCATTGCCGAACATGCCGATTCACTGGCGACCAACCTGAGTTATGGCAACCAGCGTAAAGTGGAAATCGCCCGCGCGTTGGCGACGTCGCCGGCATTATTATTGCTGGATGAACCGGCCGCCGGGATGAACCCCAGAGAAACCAATGAACTGGCGCAACTGATTTTTAAAATGCGTAAGGATTATCAGTTAACGGTGTTATTGATTGAGCATGATATGTCATTCGTTAATGCCTTGTGCGAACGCGTGCTGGTTCTGGATTACGGCAAGCCACTGTTCAGTGGCACCACTCATGAGGCAATTAATAATAAAGAGGTGATTGCCGCCTATCTTGGAGATGTGGATTATGCTTAAAGCCAATGATCTACAGGTATTTTATGGATTGATTCAGGGGTTAAAAGGCATCGACATTGAGGTGAACAACAGCGAAATCGTTACGCTGATCGGCAGTAATGGCGCGGGGAAAACCTCAACGTTGAACGGCATTATCAATCTGGTGAAATCGACCGGCAACGTCAATTTCCTGAACGAAGATATTTCCAACAGCCTGACCCATCAAATTGTGCGCAAAGGTCTGGCGTTGGTTCCGGAAGGACGCAAAGTTTTCACCAATTTGACCATTGAAGAAAACCTGCGCATGGGGGCCTACAACAACCCGGTTAATTTCGAGTTCCTGAAAGAGAAAATGTACGCGTTGTTTCCGCGCTTGAAAGAACGGCGCAGCCAGTTGGCCGGTACCATGAGCGGTGGCGAACAGCAAATGCTGGCGATAGCCAGAGCATTAATGAGCGAGCCGGTGTTATTGATGTTGGACGAGCCCAGTCTGGGGTTGGCGCCAAAGATAGTGGGAGAAATGTTTAATATTATTAAACAGTTACAGAAGGAAAATATCACTATTCTGCTTGTTGAGCAAAATGCCACGGCCGCGCTGAAAATCGCTGATCGCGCTTATGTGCTGGAAAACGGCAAGATTGTGCTACAGGGCCAGGCGCAGGATATTCTGGCTAACCCGGAAGTGAAGAAGATGTATTTGGGGGGCTAGATTTTTTCGCTTATTCCCTGCAACTATGTAAAAGGGGATATAGCAATCTGAAAATGACCAGTTGACGGTTTCTGCTAAGATCCAGACAATCCATCTTTTACCAACGTTGAGTAAGGATTTATGGAAGCGTGGCTGGATCATCTGGTGACCCAATCATTAGCGTACGCGCTGATCGCCGTTATGCTGGTTGCCTTTCTGGAATCGCTTGCACTGGTTGGTCTGTTGCTGCCGGGTACGCTCTTGATGGCAACGTTGGGCGCGCTGATCGGCAGCGGTCAGATGGGATTATATTCCGCGTGGGCCGCGGGGGTTGTCGGTTGTTTGCTTGGAGACTGGATTTCCTATTTCATCGGCAGACGATTTAAACGGCCATTGCACCGCTGGTCTTTCCTGAAAAAGCATCAAACGCTGCTCAGTAAAACAGAGCATGCGTTGCATCAACACCCTATACCTACGGTGTTGATCGGACGATTCGTCGGCCCGACGCGTCCGCTGATCCCGATGGTCGCCGGTATGCTGGGATTGCCGCCTTACCGGTTTGCCGTGCCGAATATTATCGGTTGTCTGTTGTGGCCGCCGGTGTATTTTTTGCCGGGTATTCTGGCAGGCGTCGCCATTGATATTCCGGCGGGCGTCGCCAGCGCCGGTTTTAAAGGGTTGCTGTTGGTGACCGCATTGCTGGTGTGGACCGGGGCGTGGTTAAGCTGGCGCTGGTGGCGCGGCGACAGGCGCAAAAAACGTGACTGGTTCAGCACGAGGTTGCCGCTTAGCCGTTTGCGCTGGGCCGCTCCATTGACGCTGGCGGCGATGGGGCTTTCACTGGCAATGCTGATCATGCATCCACTGATGCCGATTTATCGTCACCTGTTGTGGCAGGTGCTGAATGGGTGACAGGTAAAAAAGGAAATGTAAAAAGGGAAATGTTTTACTCACAGGATGGCGCAAGCAAAGCGTTCGCAGCGACACCGTTGGGAAAACATCGATAATCAAGCGATGGTCGGCGACAGCGCCGCCATCCTGGTTAATGGAGATAATGATTGTGATAGAAAAGGATTTTCGGACTCATGTCAGCGATCGGGATGAACCTCAGAAAGCGGACGCCGTTACTATGCCTCGTCGTCGGCAGCTTTTGAAAGGCGGCATTTCCGCCGCGTTGATGGGAACGCTGTACGGACGGATCTTACCGACAGGCAGTCTCGCCTTTGCGCTTTCCAGCGCGCAAGCTGCCGCGGCTGAACGGACTTTCGTTCACCCCGGTCTGCTGCACACGGAAGATGATTTTGCGCTAATCCGAAAGAAAATCGCGGTTTCCGCACAACCCTGGCCGGATGGTTGGAACGCGTTACTCTCGGACGGCTTCTCTCAGACTGATCGCGCGCCACGACCACTGGAAACGGTGGTTCGCGGCGGCAGCGGCAGCAATTCCGCGCAACTGTATATCGATATTCAACGGGCTTATCAACTGGCGCTCCGCTGGAAAATCTCTCAGGACGCACGCTACGGGGATCAGGCGATTGCTTACCTCAATGCCTGGTCATCCACGCTAAAGACCCTCACCGGTAATGCCGACCGCTATCTGGCGGCGGGCATCTACGGTTATCAGTTCGCCAATGTCGGTGAAATTATGCGTACCTATCAGGGGTGGTCGTCCGCCGAATTGACGCGCTTTCAGGACATGCTGCTTACCATCTTCTACCCGCTTTCGTCACGTTTTCTTCGTGAACATAATGATGCGGAAATTACTAACTACTGGGCGAATTGGGACCAGAGCGCACTCGCCTGCATTCTGGCGACAGGCATCTTGTGCGACAGGCAGGATATCTATGAAGAGGCGCTGAATTATTATAAATACGGACAAGGCAATGGCGCGGCGCTACAGGCGGTTTATCATGTCCACTCTGGTTATCTGGGGCAGTGGCAGGAGAGCGGGCGCGATCAGGGGCATTGTACGCTGGGGATCAGCCTTGCCGCCGCATTCTGCGAAATGGCCTGGAATCAGGGCGATGATATGTACGGCTACGACAATAACCGTTTTCTGGCTGGGGCGGAATATGTCGCCAAATCTAATCTGCAAGATGAGAGCGGCGAGTTTTATACTATGCCGTGGCTCGACTATCGCAATCGGCACGGATTGGCGGTAGGCGTTTCTCCCGCCGGGCTGGGCAGCGCACGACCGACCTGGGCGTGCGTTTACCATCACTACGCGATGCGTAAAGGCATCGCCGCGCCCTATGTCGCTCAGCAGGCTAAACGGATGTATCCGGAAACCAACAATCGCAACGGCGATCAGCTTGGTTTCGGCACGCTGCTATTTTCGCGTGAACAGCAGACGTCTTCTCCTTCTCCTTCAGGGCTGACGGCCTACCTGCGCGGCGATCGCGTGGTGTTATCCTGGTGGGGCGTGGTTGATGCGCAACTCTATCAGGTTAAACAGGCCACCGCGATTGATGGCGATTTTGTGACGATAGCCGACGATATCGCAGATCTGCTGACCTATGAAGATACGGATATTGCAAATGCGCCTGAATATTTTTATGCGGTGACCGCCATCATCGATGGCGTGGAAAGCGCCGCTTCAGAAATTGTCGGTGTCGGCACAAAAGCGAAGACGATTTTCCAGCTTGATTTTGATGAGGCATCCGGCCAGGTTGCGGTGAACCGTAGTGAAAACGCGGGGAATGGCGAACTGATCGGCGGAGCGGGATGGGGAAGCGGCGTGAGCGGCAGTGCCGTGGTGCTCAATGGCGTTGATGGTTATATTCGTCTGCCGCAAGATCTGTTTGTCTCGCTGGCCGACTTAACGATTGAAACGCGATTTTACGCGGATGAGCGCAGAAGATGGGCGAGAGTGTTCGATATTGGCTCAGGCCCGCGCCGGTGGATGATGTTAACGTTGGAAGGCGGCGAGGGCAGGCCGGAGTTTGGTATCACGACGGTTCATAGTTATAACACGCAGCGTGTGGTGTCGAATGTGGACATGCCGCTGGGTCAATGGGTTCATCTTGCTGTTACGGTGGCGGGAAACCGCTGCACCCTGTATATCGATGGCGTGGTGGTGGGCAGCAATGACACGTTTATGCTGGCGCCCTATCATCTGGGGCCGGGGAATGACGCCTACCTCGGACGTTCGCAATATCAAGCAGATCCCTACACCGCAGGGCGTTATGACTATTTTAAGGTCTGGCATGGCGCGCTTAGCCATGATGAGATTGCCGCGTTGAGCGCAGGCAGCAAATAACGCTTTAATCGGATCTAATCACATCAGGCCGTGACGGGACGATTGTAGCGCGTCGCGGAAAATGGAAAAGCGCTTCATGTACTTTGATAATGTGAAGCGCCGTTGAAAATTATAATTTTAAACGAATCAAATCGCGTATGTGATACTGAAAGGTAGAAACACAGTTTCGATAGAAGTGCTAGGAGCTCCGAGCACTTTAACTGTTCCCTCTTTTAGAATGGAAACCGTCGCGATAGCATTAGAAATGGGAGCTAAGGTTATGTCTCGTGGTTGAACCGTAAATGACTGGTCGGTAACTGGTCGTAGCCGTTCCGGGAATGAGCCCAGCAACTGATCTGCTGTCCATTCAACATTATCCCGTGAAAGATAATATGACAACGTCACACTATGTCCATCATCATGAACTGTATAAATCGGCGTGGATGTAGCTCCCATTCCGTCATTGAAATAACGTGGTGGCAACCGCAAATAACCTGTTGTCCCTGCACCAACAACAGCAGACTTTCGTAAACCATCCCGGTTAGATTTTGTGAAAAACGCAGCGATTGACCGCGCCCACGACATTCCCATGAGCATCGAACCAAACGTGGTTTGATGAATATTATCCATCATAACCGGGTCAACAAAACGCCGAGCATCTACCAGCAGACGAGGGGTAACTAATCCATACGCATCATGGCTCATTAAATTGAAAAACACCCCTTGTTCCCCTAATAATTGCATCAATTTCAAACGATACAGCGTGCCGCGATGGGAATTGGCAGCGTCCTGCCCGATATGGTCAGTCATAATACCTGTTGTAGTGATATCTGCGCGGATATAGAACATAGCTGGAATACCGACAATCGGAATTACACTATGCGATTTGCAGTAATTAACCATACTCAAGACCGTTTCAGCAAATGAATCATAGCCGGACTGCGTCTGAATATCGTTAATGCCGACCTGTATCAAGCAAAAATCATATCCTGAAATAGTTGTTTCCAAGAGCCGAGTTGCTTGTTGTGCTGCTGTCTCGCCACGTACAGCCAAATTTAGTAAATCAGTAACTTGGCACCCTCCAACTCCAGCTAGATATTGCGCAGCAAATTCAAACTGTGACTGCATTGTCACATTACGATCCCCTGTACTATCGCCAACAGTAACCAATTTAACAGGGGGGATACCAAACTGTTTTTTGCCCCGAATTCGAGTTGGATATTGGATTGTACATATGCCGCCGTTACTAGTGCTATTTTCATAACCACAGGCCCAGCCCGCCGACAAAATTGGACGTACGGTATTATGTCTGCACACGACGACGCCGTTAACGATGATACCGAAACACTGGCTGTCAAAAATAACAATACCCAGGCTTGAATTGCCAAATCTATACGGCGCTATATCAAGATTTTTCGTCGGATATTCAGTTTCTTTTTGGTATGTCGTACTCCAGCGTTCATTGACAGCGATAACGGAATTACTTGACGCCTGGCGTACTATAATCCAACCGCCCTCTATCTCAATTGCGATGGCGGGGAAATTTCCCCCATCGCGACAAGACGCTTGCAAAAAATCTCCGGGAACCGCAGAGAACATCACGCCAATAAATGATGATGCAGGGACAGAAAAACGGATTGAGTTTGCTGTTGAATTTGTAAGTGAGATGCCGAAATCAGATGGATTAGAAGAAAAACTAATATCAGCAGTCGGCCATGAGTCAGACAGAGCAAAGTATTGTGGATCATGCGCAGAAAACGTTAATTTCTCCGGTATGTAAATATCACCGACATTACCCATATCAATCAAATCCCGATCTGACGGATATTTGAACATCTGTGAGCCGAGGCGATGCGTGAATCGTGATGCGCCGTCGACCTCAACCGGTAAATCCCTATTTGATTTAGCGCCCGGTTTTCTAATGATGTTATTGATATTATCAGCTGACGTATAGATACTTACCCCTGGGTCAGCGATATATTCAACTCCATCAACATTCGTCAATTCCGATGAGCCATTTAGGTAATAAATACCAGTTTTTGTTTTTGGCAAATATACTTTGCAAGGGCGAACAGCAGTAGCGGCAACAAACGCCGCGTGGTTATTGGTGCCATTAGAACCATCCCAGTCATCAATCCCTTTAAAATCGCGGATATCTTTAACTGCATCGTTACGATATCGTTGCGGAATGTCTCCACGAGTTCCCAGCAATTTGTCTACATCAGGTGATTTTAAACCATCGTCCAGAACCTTTCCTGCCAGTTTAATAATTGCAAAAAGCAATTGCGATTGATTCTGTTTATCAGGAGCGATTTCCGCTTCAGCCAGAATATTTAATAATTCAGCCTGAACAATATTAAACCAGTCTGCACCTGGCCAGCTAATCCCGCCTTGTTCATCACTCTCACCGAACCATCGCGGTGTATTGCTTTGTAATTGATTCACTTCAGGCATTTCGGGAACGCCGCTTTGATTATCTAAATGAAACATGGCGACTCCTTAAGGTTTTTCCGGCCAGGTGATATCAGGGGCGGTTGACGTATCAACGCGATTTAATTCGACGCGGTACGTCTCCCATAATTGCAATGCGGTTGTTTCGCTTTCTGATGCGATCCCGTTATTAACGGCATACGTCAGAATAGATATTTGTTCGGTGGCGGTGGTTAATAACTTGACCTTTTGACGTTCGGCTAGGTCAACATAATAAGCATGTTCGCTTTCTTCATTTTTAACCCAGGCGACGCCGTCCCATTCATCAAACTGACCTGGGACTAATAGCGTATAACCAGCGGGTAATGAACCCAGTTCGGCAATAACCATCGCTTCTTTTGTTTCAGTTGTGTAGGCAATCTGACCGCGCAAGTCTTTTACATAAACCCATTCGTTACCGTCCCATTGCGGGACGAACGTGGGCTTAGCATCTGGCGGAGCCGCGAACGTATAGCCATCAGGGAGCGTAAAATAGGCATTGGGAACAAGGTTTTTATTACCGTTGCTGTCGTAATATGCCTGGCCGGTTTTGTCTTCAACTTGCGTCCATTCCCCATCAACAAACAATAATACATAGCCATCATCCGGTACTGGCGGCGGAGTCATAATCGCCCAAACTGGCAATAATTCCTGAATAGTGGAAATAACAAAGCCACGGCCGCGAGCGTTCCAGTATTGCGTACCGCGATTATCATCAACGTATTCCCATGACTCACCATTAAACACACCGGTTTTACCGGAACCGGGTTCACATGGGATGTTAGTTGTATTAGCAGGCAAGCCGGTATATGGAGGGATAAAATAAAAACTATTCCCCACATAGACACCATTTTCATCATATGAATAAACCCACAAGACGCGTGGATCCCCAGAGAATTCAAACTTAGCCATTAATACAACCTCACAATATAGTTAAACGCCCGGTTTTTTACCGTGTTTTCGGTATTGCCTGTCGCCAGAATTGTGGCAACGTGTTTGTGAGCACCCAGCACGATATTATGTATATGGGCACCGGATGAGTTTGTTGACCTATTATTTCCTCCCGTGATTGTTTCCCTATATATGTTATCAATAGAAAAACTATCACCGGTTATACCGAATGTATGAACGTGTGCGCCGTTTTCTGACGTCGTTTTAGTGCCTAAATCAGTTTCATCAATTTCAACGCCGTGGGCGTGACTAATTACGCCATCCGCTTCATAGCTCAATACCTCACGGCCTGATATCGGCGTACCTTTTATCGTCATCGCGCGCATGTCAGGAATAATTAAATCCGGGTAGGCTTCTGCCAATAGCGGGAACGCCGTTCCACTAAATGATTGCCCGACCATAAAAGCATACCGATCTCCATACCGGGCGGGAATGGAGGGACGGCTCCAGGGTAATGGAATACCTGGCATCAACATATAATCAGATGAAAAAAAGCGTATAGCCTGGGCGAACTGGTCATGCTGATTTTTATCCGGTGTAATACCGGCAAGCGCCAAGACGTTTAACATTTCCATCTGAATAATATTAAACCAATCAGCGCCGGGGTAGCTCGGCTGAATACCATCGCCGCCCTCGGTAAACCAACGGCGCTCGGTAAATAAGACAGGGGCCGTCTGAGGCATATCGACAACGCTGGAATCATTATCCAAGTGATACATAATTAAACCTCGTACTGAAAATCATAATCGTGACCGCCCAGGCGATAGCGTCTTAAGAAACATTCCAGAATTTGAGCCTGATAACTTATTAACGGCGTTAACACATTACTGATGGTTTTAAATCGAATCATCGGCATATCCGTTACCGTGACCTGCATAATGAATCGATATTTACGTGAATAAATGGGGTACATAATATTTCGCAGGCAATGATGCGGTAATATTTCCGTTACCTGGATAGTAAATCCCAACGCATCTTTAACTGCCTGTTCAATCTGCCAGGGCGCTAATCCGCCTTTTCTGTGATATTTCTCAACCACAACATCACGACGGCGTTCAAAGCCATCAGGAATGGCATTACATTCCGGCAAGCCTAAATAGTCTTCCCACTCTTCCAACATTAATTCTGTTGTTTCCGGCCGCATCTCGTTAAGCAGCAAGTCGGCATTGGCTTCAGCCGCCTGTAAACGGGCGCTAAAGCCCCTTAAAAGCGAGGTTAAAGCGGCTGTCTGGTCGCGTGGCCATGCTTTGCCGCGCGGCATCAACTGCTGAAGAACGTCATGCCATTCGTCTACACTATGCGCCATGTGATCGCCCCCATCGTAATCAGCTCATAGTTTTCACTGCTCTGATTTGTCGTAAGGTCTAGCTCGTAGTCCGTCACGCCCGTAGCCGAGCCGATGGCGGTACGAATGGAAGAAAGCAGCAATGTGTCGCCCGGCGAGACAGAGCGGAACAACGCCGTTAGATTGCTTTGTGTCGCGTTGCGAGTGGCTTCCGTATCCGGCACGATGCGGATTTCCATATCGACGGGCTTTAGCGTTAACGGAATTGGCCAGACTTCAATCCCACCAGGCTTGCCCACCCAGTCGCCGGTGGCTGGATCCTGATGCCGGTACAGATAGGCGAACATAGTATTTCTGTCCGTTTCAGTCGGGATGATGTCTTCGCGCTGGTCATAAACCCATGCCAGACCAACGGTACTTAGTCCGTGCCAACTATCAAACGCCCAGGCGCGGCTAACGCCCGCCGTCTCCGTGGCCCAGATAACGTAATCATGCAGTGCGCCGCCCAGTGGGGGGTTGCGCTTGCGGTATAACAGACGGGTGAGTAATTCGCTGATGGTTTCAATATCCGCGCCACCGCTCACGCCCTCTGACGCCACCGTGCCTTCACTGTTAACGCCAGAGACAGGCGATATCAACGTCAGCACTTCACCGCTAGCCAGATTGCCGCCAGTGCCGACATCTTCCGCTTGTACCGTTACGCGCACCTGACCGTTCGCTGGGTCTTCAGTAGCCGTAACGTAATAAACAATGCCGTCATCCGTTTGCATTTCTGTATCCAGCGGCAACGGATTAGTGCCGGTGAATATTACAGGGCCGGATGCATACTCCGCCGCTTTACGAATAACGCCTTCATTTCTTGCGGTATCAACAATAGTTTCGTCATCTGATTTATCAGACGGAATAATTTGATTTTTAATCCACGTTTGATGGTCATATAAATCACGCAATGCGCCACTGAATGCCGTATTTAATGCGCGTTCAACACCGACAATCGGCAACTGCTGATTTAATTCAATCTCTAAGTCTTGAATACCGGTGCGAATAAGCTGGCGAGTGGTCGGGACGTTATACGCCATTGGATATCGCCTCCCAGCGTTTCTTTATTTCTACTGTCAGCGCGGATTTATCTGGCCGAGTCAGCACAATACTCAGCGCCAACCAATTCATGCGCGGAATAGTGGCAATTACCGTCGCGGTACGCGCATAGCCGAAGTTGATTAATGGTTGCATCGAAAGGTTGGCATAGTTTTCCGCACGCAGGCGCACGGCTTCTGTGAGCTTTTCTCGCTCAATCAGCCAGAGCTTTGAACCCCATGGAAAATCACTATAAGAATCGCCGGGCCAGCCGCGACGGTCATCTGTACCGTCGGATAATTCGTCGCTGTCTGCCGCGCGGGCATCGGTGAATAAGCAAATCAGCACTAAAGAAACAAGGCCCTCGTCAGACGAAAGGCCATTGTGTTCTATTTCAATATCGCCGCCAGCGGGCAAGTGCCAATTTACTCTGATGGTCATATCGGTGTCGTTGTTTGCGCACCTTCACCATCCAAATGAGTGTGGTCGAGGAAACTTTTTCCGCTAACCGTAATATCTTCACTGAAGTGGGTGGGGCCGGTGACATTAATCAGTGGACTAACAATGTCACAGGACTCTTCAGCAACCAGATTAACCTTTTTCCCCCTTATCTCTATGACGCCGTCTTGCTTGAGGGTAATGGTGTGGCCCTCACTGTGATACACGCAAACGTCACCGGGATCCAGCCCTTTCGGCCGACAGGTTTTATCCTCGACGGCGATGGCCACCATGCCGGAACGGCGACCACCGATAGCCACCACCACCGCTTCAGAACCGGCAGGTGGCACGGACGACAGGCCATAATTCTGGAATCGCTCTACGTTGTCATTGGTTTCATCTGCCAGGCTCTGAACCTGTAGATTCTGCCGCCCCAGGCTATCGGTCACGATACGCACCACGGCCCGGTCAACCATCAGGCGCAGACGCCGACCGATAGCGCTGATAGAGCGGGAAAAATTGCCTTCTTTCAGTCCCATGTCATCCCCACGCTGGATTTTTTCCCTTTCTTCTTCTTGGCATTCTGGCGCGGCATATCCATGGATTCAGGCGGCACCAGCGTTAACACCGTCTGACGGCCGTTATCGCTCTCCATAAATGACACGGTTTTAATCAGCCATGTCACGTCCATTTGTTGAATAACGTCTTTGACGGGGATCAGCCGGTTTACCTGCCACAACGGGCCGGTTGCGCCGTTCTCCCGCCAGCCCGCCACAGTGATTTCAGTTGTATTGGCTTCGCCCAACATCCGGGTTTTGTACCACTCACCACGGGCGCTGGCCCCGCCAACAGTGAGGTTATCTTCATTCACAAGGATTTTAGGGCGATAGCGGGTTATCTCTGAATCGGTGACGATGACCTGGCGGCCTCCGACTACTTTGACAGGCTGATCGTCCCAGGTTGCGCCACCGGCAGCGGCGGAGCCTTTAACAATGTATTGGCTGGCCCGTTCGCGCCAACTGAAGCGGCCGCGCGCGGCCAGTATATTGTCACCCAGTACCAGAGAAACACCGGCGCGGGTCGTTGATGCGCGGGTGATAACCAGCCGACCCCATGCATCAGACGTTATCAACACGCCGCGCTGTTTCGCCAGCCGGTCAAGCAGTTCGAACCCGGTTTCACCTTGTTCGAGCGTGATGCTGCCAAAGGCTTCGCCGGTGTCGGTTTCGTTGATAACCTCGATACCATAGGGCTTGCAGATGGTCGCCGCCAGTTGGCCAAGCGTCTGTCCACGCCACTGACCAGACGTATCAACCACTGAGCTATCGACCAGATCGCCGGTCTTGTCTCGCCCCAGCACGCGCAACGAAACATTTTCCGCGTCATAGCTGGGGATGAAGTCGTCGATGTATCCCGTCATCACGCGGTCACTGCCGATAGAGACATAACACACCATCCCCGGCTTGATAGAGCGCGGCGCGGCGGCAGACCATCGCGCGGTGATAGTAAGATCAAACTCACCGGCAATGCTTTCAAGCGAGCGGTTAATCGTCATTTCCGTCCAGCCGCCCCAGATTTTACCGTCCACGTTCAGTGTCAGCTCTTCACTCACTATCAATGACCTCTATAACCTGAGAAGGAAGAATAAATGACGGATGGCGCAGGCGGTTACGCGTGACCAGCGCATCGCTCTGTTCGGCATCGCCCAGTTCGCGCCAGGCTAACAGCATCACCGGCGTCGTCTGCGTAGTCGATATGCGCCTTAGCTCCGGGAGCTGGATGCTACGAATACGCACGTCGTTAACGACGGCAAATCGCAGATCGCGCAGGCTACGCCAAAGCTCGCGCTGGCCGGATTCAACGGCATCTATTGCTTGCTCACCCAGCCGTTCCGCCAGTGCGTCGCCAGTATTTTCAGCGTCCTGGCTGGTTTCAAATGTCATGCTGGCCACGGTTTCCGCCTGGGATACCAGGGAAGAGACAATCACCAATCGCTGGAACTCATCGATATTGGTTTGCATTGCATCTGAAATTTCGATGGTCGAGGAACGGGTAACGCTGCTGGCAAAGCCGGTTTCAACGTTGACCACGATGTTATCTGCCAGGGATTTAGTCGCCGCCTGGGCAGCCCGTTCACCGTCCCACTTGTCGCGCAATTGGTCATAAACGCTCAACGCCCATGGCGGCTCTGTGACCAGGTCTTTTATATCGCTAATGATGCCGGTTACGTCGCGGATTAACTCGCCTGGCGCGGCGGCGATAATGCCCGCCTGGTCTTTAAAGCGGTTCAGCCTATCCATCCATTCGTTCACCGCATCCGGGATAGAGGGCAGATTAGTGACAAAGCCGTCCAGGTCATCCAGTAGCGTATCTACCATGTTGCCGACGCCATCCAGCGCTGCAAAGTAATCGCCGTTGGCCAGGGCTTCTTTGACGCTGTCGGACGCACTCAACGCCGTGGCCGTTGTGTCTTCGGTCTGCGTGGGAAAAAGCTGTTCACCGGCTTCGAATACCTCAAACGACACATACGCAATGCCGCCTTGTTCGGTACTGAGCTTGTGCGTTACCTTGCCGATTTGTACCTGTTGTGCTCCGAACCACGGATGCACCAGCTCACCCGGCCCAGCCGTATTCAACGCTGACAGCAAGCGATTAAGCTGGGTTTGATAGTCACTGCCCAGCAGGATGGCGTTAATCTGCTGCTGTGTCAGTACCGCGCCGTGGTCTTCCGTCCAACCGACTTCTTTCTTGGGGTAAGCATGGGGAATAGCTCGACGGCCGCCCGTGCCTTCAACATCGACAAAGTAAAAAGGAACGTTACGAAACGATGCATCGCGCAGGTCTTCCCATTTTGTTGTGGCCATTAGTCTTGCTCCACATTACTGATGCCGGTTTGCGCACTCATGGTTACGCCAGGCGTATTGATTTTGACCTTGCTGACCTGCACTCGGTCATCTTTAACCGTGACCTCGATTTCACCCTGTAGCTGTTGAAGCGGCTGGGGAATATAGGGATAGGTTCCCATCATGTTGGGGTGCAATGCATCCCACTGTGGTGATGACGGCGGCACCGGCGGCGCTGTCAGCCATTTCTTAATGTCATCCCACATTGTTTTGCGGTTGCTGTTATCCTGCGCCCGTTTGATGAGAGCGGCACGTTCTTCATCATTCTTTGGGAAAGGAACCAATGAGGTGATTTCTGATGCGGTATTGATGGCCATGCCGAGCACGCCGCCCTTGTCGTACTTACTTTTGTTACTACCTGGTAAGTCTGGGACACCCGGCCCACCATTCCCCATGCCGCCCACGCCCATATTGGTGACATAGACCGGCATAACACCGGATCCAAATACGTCGGCCACTCCTGCGGGAATGCCTTTCTTACCCGGACGCAGGAAGTCATAAGCGCCTTTACCGATTTGAAATGCCTTGCGAGCTGCAAGGAATCCACCTGTAGCCAACGCCACGTTCTTGCCAATCTCCAGCCAGTTCTGGACTGTTTCCTGGTCTACCGAGTTAAGTGCGTCGGCCAGATCTTGCACGGGCGCGGCAAGCTGGCTATTAGCAAATTTCTCCCAGGTGGTAGTCATACTTTGCAAAGCGGAGGTGAAGTCTTGGGCAGCATATTTGGCATCTTCTAATAGACTTTTTTCGTCAGGAACAACGCCCATATATGCTTTCAGTTTTTCCCTACCTGTTTGACCACTAACAGCTTTGATCAAGTCCATACTTTCTTGTCCAAAACCTGCACCAGATAGATAACCACCTTGCTTCTCCACACCGTTTCGGGATGATCGCTGTGCTGTTTCATCAAGAATCTGCGGTAAAGAACGAATTTTTCCATCTTTATCAAAAACTCTAATACCGTTAGCTTTCAGCGATTTCAATACGTTTGGGGATTGAAGATCTCGAATAAAAGCTGTTACCGTTGATGCTGCTAAAACGTCATTTGCTCGTAAGTCCATTGCCGCTTCAGCAACGGCCATCACTTCCATAGCAGCGTCAATGCCACTGGCCCCAGCGGCTGAGTACATAGATATTGCTGGAGGCAATAGTTTTGCAGCATTGTTTAGTTCAAATGCCCCGGTTTTTCCAAGTTCATTCATGCCACCCAGAGCCTTTCCTACTTCCTTTTCAGTAAGAATAAGTAACTTCTTATATTCAGCAATAAGGCCACCGATATCCTCGCCTGATGCGCCTGAACCAGCGATAGCCATACCGATGTTTTCCCTGTTTTTTAACGCAAAATCCAAATCTCCAGTTCGAGTATTAATCACCTCGCTGGCCCCTTGGATCTCACTGGTATCGACTCTGAATTTAATAGCGACATCTTGAGAAAGATTAAATATCTCGGCTATTTCTTCCCGAGTTTTACCAGCTGTAATGCCCATTCGTGTCAGACGGCGATCTAACTGCTTATAATTGTTCAACATAGCACCGCCCGCAAATCCCGCAATCATGCCGGTATAGCGGTTTCCCAGCATATCCAGCCCGCGCCCAGCCGCCGCACTGGTGGCCTTAACAACGGACATTGCCCGTTCGTTCCGGCGTGCGAACTCCGACATATTGGCCCCGTACTGGCGGGCTTTGGCGGTAAGATTGCCCGCCAGGTTGATGATGATTTCAGTGTCGAGGCGCTTGGCCATGCTGCTTCCTCAGTTGTTCGGTGATGCGGAACAGTTGCCGCAATGGCAACTGTTCCAGGTATGACACACTGAATCGTGTGGAAAGGTTAACGAGTAGGTTAGTCAGCGCCGCCGCCAGCGGCATCAGTTCGCCCCCGGTTGCTTACCTCCGTCAGCAGGTCGTCCATATCGGATGCCTTTTCCGTCAGCAAATCCAAATCCTTGGGGTGAAGTTGATAAAGCTGCTTCAGACTCAACGGGCCGGGGATATCCCCGATAGACGCAATCTGGCGGCGCAGCATTTCCAGCCCCATCATCACTTCGGAGCAATAGGCATGAGCTTTGCCGTTCTCGCCGATAACCACGCGCTCACTGGCGAGCTGGGAGTCAATCACATCCTTGGTATCCAGTTCGCGCAGATCTACAACCATATGCCGGGCTTCATCTGCCGTGCCTTTGCCTGTCACCAGACCATGAATCAGCGTTACCGTCATCTTTGCCATGCTTACACCTTCACGCACTTGGCGCCGATAAATGTGACTGAAATTTGCCCGTCAGACTCGGACAGTTCGCTGGGGTTTTCCGCCGCCGCGCCGGTCATCATGTAGCTCAGTCCGTTATCGCCTTCAAACATCACCGTCACTTCTTCCCAGCCGCTGATCTCGATCACGTCCATATCTTCCGCTGCCGCGATAGTAAGTTGCACAGACGGGTTAACACGCT
This sequence comes from Brenneria salicis ATCC 15712 = DSM 30166, assembly GCF_003315515.1. Classification (GTDB taxonomy): domain Bacteria; phylum Pseudomonadota; class Gammaproteobacteria; order Enterobacterales; family Enterobacteriaceae; genus Brenneria; species Brenneria salicis. The sequence goes on from NZ_QNRY01000006.1 coordinate 91,587, forward strand.
TGCGGGACATGCCCCAGGTCTTACCCGCGCCGTTATGCGCAGTGCGGGCGTAGCCGCCAGGGTTCAGCGTTGACGTGCCTTTGGTCTTTATTTCCCGGCCATTCACGCGAATGGCTGCTTCGCCTAAAATCATGCTGCCCCCTTAGAGCTTGAACTGAATCAGACCAGCCAGAACCCGCAACTGGTTAACAATGTTCGGATGGATAATAAAATTTAGACGGTTGCGGTCTGCGGTATCACGCACCACGGATAGCGTTTCTTTGTAGTCGTCAAAATCCTCGACTAACCCGGCTGGCTCCAGTTCTGTAAGGAATATATCAATCAGCTCCTGCGTACACAGTTTGGGCGTCATGACCGGCTGACCGGGTTCCAGTACGTCCAGCACATCATCATCGGCGAGCTTGTGGCGGGGATAGCGATTAGTGAACCGGTTCTTGATGACGTAACGAATATGGCCCAGCGTTGCCGGGGACGTGATATCCAGATAGGACGTATCCGCATCGCCAAAGCTGTTCACGCGATAGGTCGTAATTTCCCGCTCGATGCAGACATTTCCGCCCGCATCGACGTAATGAGTCGCTACGCCATCGAACAGATGAAGATTGCGCTCGACCATATCCCAGCGCACTTCCTTTGCCGGGGCAAGAATGCCAGGCAAGGCCAGCGTCTGAAGCGGCCGCGCCGGGTCAATCGCCAGGTAATACGCCGCAATACCCGCGTAAGCGGCAGCCCACAAATAAGCGGGTTGCGGGGAAATGTTGGTTCCCATCGATGTGATCAGGAAGTCGTTACGATTGCCGCCCCAGGTGCCGGTGGCGGCATGAGTGCCACGAACGGCGGTGTAGGCGATGGCTTCAATCATCTTCAACGGCCCCCAGCGATTGAGCAATTCATCGCGCAGGGTGTTCAGGCTGGCCACATCGTTAAACGGGCAAACGATATGGTTAAACCACTCATCTCCCAGAGACGCAACCACCGCCGCAATATCCGGGGTGCCGGTGCCGCCGGTAAACGCCGTCGTCGTTACACTTAGCCCGGCCGGTGTCTGCTCGCCGACGTAGTAATTGACGCGCACGTCGAGGTCATTGGTCGTCTGGCCTTTCCATTTTGCCGTGAGCACCACCGTACCTGCTGCATCGGCTTTCACGGCGGCTGTGACCGGTAATGTCACCACCGCATTGACAGCGGACACAATCGCCGCCGCCACCGTTTCAGCGGTATCCGCCGCACTGACGCCGACCTGCACTGTTACGCCACACACTAACAGCGCCAGTGTACCGGCAGCGGTTGCCGGGCCGGTCACCACAATTTCAGCGCTGGCCGCGTTGCCTGCCGCCAGGTCTTCAATACCCATAGCCCAGGTTTCGGTATAGCTGTTGCCCTTGCGCAACGTCTTCAGCATTTCCGCCAGCATGGATCCGCGACCATATAGATTGTCGGCCGTGCTGTCGCTGGTGATGCGGTTCTGCGTCAACGGCGCGGCTGTGCCGGTAGCCAGTTGCTGGCCGATCACCAGAATCTTGTGTTGCTGCGCCGGGGCGCTGTCGAGCGCCATGGAATTATCGATTTCGATATAGACCAGCGGCACCCGGATATCATTGGGAATAGTGCCTAACGCCATGGTTATTTCTCCGCCTTGGTTGATTTGGTGGCCGGGACGGTGACGACGTCAGTGACTTCAAGGTCACCTTCGGCGATGCGCCGCAACCAGTAGGATGACAGCGGTAAATCTTCGCCGTCGTCTTTTAAGTAAGTGCCGGCCGGCTTACGTACTTTGACGCCGCCCTTGGGCTTAAGGTGTTTGGTCTTCATTGTTTTCCTGTCCTCTTACGGGGATCACGGCTTCAATTACAGGGACACCGCCGCGTGGCGTGGCTGTCATCCCCAGTCTGAGGAAATCAGGCAATTCGCTGATATCCGTTTCTTCATCCAGTTTGAATTCCTGACTCCACATCACCGCCCACATGGTCAGCCCCAGATTGTCGAGACTGCCGCTGTAGATGTTGTCCGCTGATATCGTGTCCGCTTTGCGCTCCGCGCCCATTTCCTTTGCTGCCAGTGGGCTGGCGATGCGCTTGACCAGCCTGGCGACCATAACTTCGGCACGCAGATCGCGGCCATAGCCCCAGTAATCGGTGGCCATCACATAAGCGCACCAGGTGACGGTGCCGATCACTCCGCCCGCCTGGTGATGAATGTCGCGGGCGCGCAAAGCGGCGATGCGGATGCTGCCGTTCTTGTCGGATAGGTGACGCTTGACCTCTTCAGGGGTATTGAACTGGCCTATATGACGCTCAACCACCGGCACCTGGTCGGGATTGTTCCCTTGTAGAACCGGCTGAAGCCAGGCAACAATCCGTTCAGCGGCGGATATTGTGCTGCCAAGTGTGACCAGGTTAGGGCGTTCACTCACGGCAATACCTCCTTCCAGAAGTCGCCAATAACGTGCAACAGCTCTTCGCTATTGCTGTTTGACAGCCCCAGCCATTCACGCTGGGGGATGTTCATCATGCGGCTATGCGCCTTCACGCTTTGCCATACCGGATGTTTGAGTACCCGGCCGAAAGCCTTCTTAATCAAGCGCTGATGCGCACTAATCGCAACGCTGCCGCTGTACCCGTCCTGATGGACGCCCGCATACCGCAACGGGGAGCCGACACGTACTTGGTTGCGTTCAACGATGGAGATCACGCTATCAAGCAGATCGCCATTGCCTTGCAACAGGCTCTGATTGCCGTGGCGGGTCTTGGCATAGCCTTCAGACCAGTCTTGCCATGCCGTACCGCCGGGCGATTCTTTCTCATCAGTGATGCGGCGGCGGGTCTGGGATTCAGCAACGGCACCGATGCTTTCCAGCAGTTCAGCCCGTAGGCTGCTATCGGCCAATTTCTCCATTGCCTGGCGGATCTGCGCGAGCTTTTCCGCCCCCATCACTTCGACCTGGATCCCCATTACAGGACGCCTTTCAGGTTGTTGCGGGTGAACAATCGCGGGTTTTCGCCGGTCATGAACACTTTGCCGCTTTCCCCCTCGGTAGGCTGTTCCAGCGTCGGCAGGCCGATATCGCGCTGACCGCTGGCGATTTCCTTCAGCGTTTTGATGGCATCTTCATAGCGCTTGCGCACCAGCTCGGTGGCCACGTTGTCGCGGTCAGCCAGCCAATAAAAAGCGATGGATACGGCCACCCGGTTCAGAATGCGGGGAACCGTGGTTTCCAGCGGCAGCTTGTACCGGCGCGACAGCAACGAATTAATTTCCTCGTCGGTGTCTTCCAGCGCTTGCGCAATTGCGGCTTCATCCAGTTCATTGGTTTCCCTGTTGATCGCCACGTTCCAGACATAAGAGCCATCGGCGACCAGCAAATCTTCACGGGTGGCGTAGTGCATCACTTATCCTCGGTCGCTGGTTCGTCGGTGGTTTGCACGACAGTAACGCGCAATTGCGGCTCACCCTTCAGCCGTTCTGCAACGGCACGGCTAATAAAGGGCTGAACCGGCGTACCATCGTCGGCAACGCTTTCGGCGTTATCGCTGTCCGGATCGTCACTGACGAACACATGCACGCCGTCGAACGGCCAGAAGCGGCCGCAACGATAGAAGCCTTCCTTTGATACAGCTTGCACCAACAGCACTTCTACCCCCATTACGTTGGCGGCGTCGGATGCTGACAGCACCGGATCAGCTACGGGGTCATTGCCTGTGACGACGATGGATTGCGAACCCACCGGGATGTAATGCCCTGGCAATACGATTGCCGGTTCATGTCCGTCACTGTTGCCTTCAGTAAGCGGTGCCACTTCCGGCGCTGGAACCGTGACAGTGCTATCCGTAGCCTTTTGCTGGCTCGCTGTTTTGTTTTTCGCTCCACTCATTTTCCATCCTCTTTAGCGTCTATTTATCGGGCGTTTAAACGCCCGATAAAATCAGGTTAATAGTGAATTGATTAAGCGGCTTAGCCGCCAGCGGCCACTGGGGTCGTGATGAACGGGCTGTTTACGATGTCAACATCCTTGTAGTAGATGTTGGAATCCCCGCCATCGATCAACTGCGCATCAATAACCTTTTTTGCTGCCGCCCGATTTTGGCGGCCCACAACCAGCGTGGTCGGGGTGATACCCAATGGTTCACCGTCATCGCGTTTCATCCCTTGGAGGATTTCCACGGCTTTTTCGTAGTTCGCTACCGTCAGCGGCGCTCGCGAACCTACGGCGGTCTGCCAGAAGCCATAGCCGACGTTGCTACGGCCATCAACCCCGTACAGGAATTCGTTATTCTTGAACGTGTGTTCGTTGTCGAGATCATCCAAAGACGTGAATTTAAATGGACGGCGGTTCTGGTACAGAATGGGTTTCAGAACCTGAGATTCATCAATCAGGAACCAGGGTTCTCCCGTATCTGTAGTGATATCGCCCACGACATTGCTGTAGGTGCCGCCCGCCATCGGATGGTCGGTATCAAAGAAATACTGGTCGTCAAAGCACTGCGTGGTGAACCCTTCGGACAGCAACTTGAATGCCAGCGTATCCGGGAAAATGCCGACTTTGCGACCGTACCCCTGAGCAATGATGCTGTATTGCCCAATCTGGTCGTCTTCAATGCTTTCCCGTTTTACACGAATTGAGCTTTCCCACGTTTTGTTGGAAATGGTGTAACCACGTTGGCTCAACACCGCGAGCTGACGTTCACCAATCCATTCCACAATTCCCGGCAGATCGGACAACCAGCCATAGGTATTAGATGCAGTGCTAGACGGGACTTCAGTGGCGATACGCAGGTATTGCGGCTTAACACCGGCAAGCCCTGCGGTATAGGCTGCGCTCAGCGAGGTGGTGAGCGCGTGTAAAACTTCTGCTGATGGAGTCGCCATTATTGCTGTTCCTCTTGTTTAGCTTTTGCTGCCAGGAACTGTTCTTTGCTGATGCCCATAGCGCGGCACGTCGCCAGCTCCACATCGGTCAGTTCCTGGTTGGTTTTGGCCGGATTCGGTTTTTTGGTCGGGTCGCCACTGGCAATCACAGGCGCAACTTTGACGAACTCGGTAAACTGCTTGCGGCCTTCTTCGCTGCGGCACGTCGCCAGATACATATCCTTGTTGGCCGGGGCCACTTTCCCTTCCTTGATCGCCAAATCCACCAGAGCTTCGGCTTCCTTATCAGCCTGCGCCTTCAGTTTGCCTTCGGCTTCAGTCGCTCGGTTCAACGCTAGTCGATGCGTCTCAACGGGAATGAACTTTGTCAAATCAGGATTTTCGGCACGGTTCAGCGCCACCTGTTCACTGGTTTTGATTTGCTGGATGGCTTTCACAGCGTCATCAACTGACGCGGTGGCAGACAGTCCCAGCACTGTCACAAGCTGGACAGGGATGGTCATATCGGTGTTCTCCGAGTTAAGAGCGGGAAAAGCCAGGTTTGGCTTGTTAGTGAGTCCGACGCTGGACAAGCGAGTCACCTGGCCATCGGCGGTAAAGAAAAAAGCGGGGCTGTAAAACAGGTATTTTTTGCCACGAATCAGGGCTTCGCCATCGGCCGTCCATTCAACGTGCGCCTCAATACTGCCGTCAGCACCAGAGCGCAAGGCATCAATCCAACCATATGCCGGGGCTTCATCACCCTTCGGGCCTTTCAGCTCTGTAGCGTGCTCAATATCAATCGGCAATTTCGGATAGCGGAAAGAAGACGCAATCACATCATCGGGATTGGTGGTCACCCAAACACGGCCATCACGGCCAGTGAATTGACCTGCGGGAATAACGGGAAGCCATTCCGGGAGTTTGTCGTTATCCAACTGCGGCAATTCAAAGCACAGAGCCAACAGTTCAAGCTGGGGATTCATCATGTCGTCCGTAATCAGGAATACTGACGGACAGTGTGCGTTGCGAGGGGAAGAAAGGCGGATTAACCGCCTTCACTCTAACTGGGGGGAGGAACCGCGTTTAAACCATGTTTAAAAACGCACAGAAACGTTTAACAAAATTTCCTTGCGCCATCGTATCACAGACGGCGATAACGTCACCACGGCGGTTTTATGAAGACTAACAGATAAGGTTATTGGTCGGCATCGAATGCCTGTTGTTTGACATTAAGCTGATGCTCAAGCGCAGTCCGGCGGCTGATGCCGGGGTTATAGTTCCAACCCGGATCAATGCCTTTGGGAATCAGTTCTTCTTCACCCGTTCGCTTGTTCAGCCATTTCACATTTTTAACCGGCGGTGCCTGGGTCTTCAGCGGCACCTTAGTACGCGTGACCTGGCCGGTTGGTTGGCCGTCTTCATAAACCGGTTCGGTTGACGTGACGCCATTCTTCACCATCTCGTCATACTCGTACTTGCTCACCTGGCGAACGCCGCATTTACAGCCCCAGCCGTTCGGCCCGGAATGCGTCAGCCAGAACGGATCATCAACGGGTAAACAGGTATTCGCCCATTTAAGATGATCAACACGATGCTCACGCGACGGCCCTAGTGTATACAGCAGATACGGCATGGCGCGTTTGGTTCGCTCGATGCGTTGCCACTGGCCAGCGGCGCGGGCGGTGCGCATATTGGTGTCGTAGATGGTACGCAGCCGCTGGTCGCTGCCGAGTTGCACCGTTTTGTTTTCACCCGTCAGCGGGTCAACCATCTCACGAACACCCCACCAACCTCTCTTCACCAGCTTAGGCTCTAATGCTTTCTGGAACTCCCGGAAGGTTTGGCCTTCTTCGAGTGCCTGGGTCAGCAGCTCTTTCACGTCGCTCAGCAAATCCAAGTTTGTCATCTTGGCGACGGTGAACGCGGAGCTATGCTCTTCGAGCCAGACGTCACGATAGTCAAAGCCTGGTTTCAGCTTTTTGGCTTTGAACCAGGCAAGGGACTCTTTGGGGATGATGTCGGGGATTTTATTAGACATGCTTTCTACCGTAATAATAGCCATGGACTTGAGCAAAATAAGTATGGTGTTTCACCGGCCAGTATTCGGGCCGATGGAAATCCAGCCGCTCACGGCGTACATATTTAGTTCGCATCGGCGGTATCCTTTATCGTCTCGCTAATCCAACTCAGCCCATCGACTTTTTTGAACTGCCGGATAAGGCTGGTTGAACTGGAAAAGCAAGGAGTACGGTAAGACTTAGATTCATGCAGCTTAGGATAGTATTTCTTAGCGGCCCGTTTACCGAATGCCTTCTCAATCTCTGCGACACGTTTGGGTGAGTAATAGCGTTGTTTCTTCTCGCACCAGAAAAGTTTGGTTATAGGGTTATAACTATCGAGGCTTTCAAAACCCCACCCCAGACAGATTTTTCCATCAAAATAAACAGATAAGACGGTACGGCTTTCACCGGAACGCTCACGGTGGACGGTAATCACCGTATCCTGGTACTTGAATTCAACACTAACGAAATAGCTCTGAAGCTCTTCGCCAATCTTCGCCCATTGGTCTTTTGTGATGGCGTTCACAAGCACCCCCAATGTCTATGGATATTTCGGGCTGTAGCGACAGGATCCTTATCCCACCATTCACCGGACATGTATTGATTCACTTGCTGACGTCCAGCAATAACGCCCATCACAACCCCTGGGCGTGCGTTTTTAAAAAATGCCCGCGCAAATTGATATTTATGATATATGCGGCAACGACGGGATTTAATCTTCTTAAACATCACTCACATCCCCCAATCCGCGCGCCTGGAAACAGAGCCGCGCCAGTTGATCAACAAATTCACCGGCGTCAAGGCTGTCTTGCAGCTCCGGCAACCGGGCAAGAAACGATTCATAGCTATCCACTTCATTTGCCAGCGCTAACACAGGATTAGTAAACGCTGTGCCGACGCGCTGCCAGTCGCCGATGGCGGCGGCGGTTAGCTGGTCGATATCGTCCGGGGGCGATGTGCGGTTGAGCGCGATTTGCTCCCGGTTCAGCGCAGGCAACATGGCATAACTGTTTGCGGCGGTACTAGCTGGTTGAAGGATTTCCGCGCCTTCTTCGGGTTCGGCCAGGCCGAACTTGTCGCGCAGCTCCGACATCTGCACTTTCATGCCCCGGTCAATCAGCGGAGCCAGCGACTCAACCAGCGCCTTCAGGTCTTCCGGTTCATTGATGCGTAAACAAACGCGCGGGTAATTTTCCTGTACGCCGTAGTTGAGCATGATGAACGGGCGGATAAGGAATTCGTTCAGCGTGTTCTCAAGCTGACGCGCATCCCATTTTGCAATGTCCATACGCACCTGATTATGTACGGTTGCCTGGCTCTGGCTGCTGCCGTCGTCCGTTGTCATGGTCTGGCCCAGCACTGCTTTACTGGTCTGCGCATCACACCATTCCGCCATACCCTCGAACAGATCGCCTCCGCCCTGGCGGCTGGCGGTTTCAACCATATCGACCAGCATGGAAGACGGGATCGCGCAACCCGCATCCGACGCCAGCGACGCGATAGCATTCAGCAGTGTCTTAATGTCTTCCGGGCTGGCGTTCGGGCCGTATTTACCGATGACAATCGGTAAGCCGAACTTCTCGCCGAATGCCCACCAGTCCCTAACGGTGAATGACTTCAGCATGTACATAACGGCGACCAGGCGAGCAAGGCCGTTACGCAACGGCAAGCCGGACTTCAGACGGGGCTGGTGAATGATGTACTTATACGCCGTCAGCGGTTCGCCATTGAACGGCTCCGCCTCGGTTAACACATGCACCTGGCGCAACGTATCGGCGTCCATTTTGAGGAAGCGCGGATCAACCCATGAATAGTCGCGCGGCATCCAGGGAACCGTTGACGTATCCCATAGGATTTCCGCTACCGCGATACCTTTCCCCAGGCCATCCAACAGGTCGAATAACAGTTCAGGGATTTGCGGCCGTTCCATCATGACGCGCACCGCATCAGCCAGTTTGACGTCGTTTTCATCATCGGATGCGGCTTCTACCGTTGGATGGAGACCGGCCACGGTCAGCTTGCGGGTACGTAGAACGCTGGAATAATGTAGGTCGCGCTCTTCCATCTCTTCCGCCAGGATAAAATAATCCAGCGCAGAGCCATCCGCTGCGTTACGCAATACTCCGGCCAGGCGCTGGGGGGTAAGTGTACTGGCGACGCTGATACCGGCATTAGCCCGACGCATACCGGTAGAATGGGCGCGGGTCTGTTCCTGCTGCAATTCCTCTTTGCTGACGTTTACCGACTCCCCGGTGTCCGGGTGGAGCAACTTACGGATTGCCCCGGTGACTTTATTTAACATTACAGAAGCCCTCGTTGATTTTTCAGCCCACGGGTGATCCGTATCTGGCGGCGCTCTTCACGTTCGTCCGGCCGTTCGGGTTTATTTAGTCGATGCAGCTCGTAGCGGCGGCAATCTTCTTTGCTGGCGAGGAACGCCAGGAAGATGGCATAAGCGCTATCACCATGCCGCTTATGCCCATCGCTCCCTTTATTCTCTTTGTCGTCAATGCCCGGAACACCGCGCAACACCACAATCTGGCCCAGGTCGTTAACCACATCCTCATGCTTCGGCACCACCAATTCATCGTCTTCGAACGCTGCTTTGAAGCGCGGCATGTTCTCCCGGTAGTGGGCGACGGACGGCATTACCACTTCCACTTCATTGCCGTAGCGTTCGGCGGCTTGCTCCGCCAGATAGTTACCATTGCCCCGGCCATCGAGCTTGATGCCATCACGACGTGGCAGACGGTCACAGATGAAGTAAAGCGCCTGTTCCTGCTGCTTGTAAGGTACGTTGGCCAACTCGACCAGGAACGGCACCGTGCGGGTGGTGTTCTCGTTGACGGTAATGGGCGCGAACACAGTGAGGTGACCGGATCGGGCAAAGTCCTCACCCAGCGCATGGCGCAGGGTGACAGGTAACTGGTTGAGCACCGGCAATACGGTTTGCTCTAGCCACTCCTGCATATCCAGTGCGCGGAAGGATTCGGGGAGGGCGTTGTATTCCGCCGTGCCGGTAAAGCGCAGCACGGGGCCAGTGCCACGCGCTGCCCGCTCCCGGATGGAGCGCGGTAAATAGGTGCCGCCGCCGTTTTTGGGAACGCAATAGTATTCTTCAAGGGCATCTTCCTGGGTGGCGGTATCGCGCAGCAAATCGGCTTTCCACTGGTCTTCCGCTTCCTGACTCCACACCAGACCTTTCACCTGGCAAATGCGCTTATACAGGCCATCGTTACACGCATCATCAAGCGTGATTGTATGAACGGAATAGCGTTTCTTCCCGGCAAGACTGTCCTGTATCAGCTCATTAAACAGGTTTTCAACGCCGTTGTGTGTGCTGATAAGCCGGACTTTCGCCCCCCACATCGTCAGCGCCAGCGCGGCTTTAAGCGCTTCGGCCAGACGTTCATGGAATGCGGCTTCATCAATGGTGACGTTACCCTGCATACCACGTAAGTTACTGGGTTTACTTGATAGCGCCTGAACTTTGAAACCGCTGGCAAAGTAAATGACAAAGGTCAGTATGTCTTTATCACCGTCCTTCAAGACTTCTTCACAAACGTCTTCAGCCGCCAGGTCATAGGCTTTGGCCCACATCGCCGCCGCGTCAATAAACTCACGGGCCATTTCTTTATTTGAGCCGACATAGAAATGGTTAGTGCCGCCCGCCGACTTTGCTTTAGCGGCGGTCAGTGACGCATCGGCGGCTTCCGCCCAGGTGATACCCGTCCGTCGCGACTTTTGCGCAATCTTGAGCGGCGACTCGTCGGCAATCCATCGGCGCTGATAACCGAGGAGGACTTCATTTTCATTGAAGTCCTCCCCGCCGATAATGCCGTTGGCAACGGCGTTTAAACTGGCTAGTAGCATCAGGCGATCCCCAATATTTGTTTCTTTATATCGGCGACTTTGTCCGCCGATAGCCCTGCTTGTGAGACGATTTTCTCCGTCTGCGCCGCCGCTTCTTCTGCAAACGCCTGGCGGATCTCTTTTTCGCGTTTATGGCTGGCCATCGCTGCGGATTCCAGGCGTTGAGCGACAAGCGCCAATTGTCCCAAGGCTTTTGGTTCAACGGCTTTCTTGCCTTCTTCTGACTCTTCGGCAAGGGTCATAGACGTCTCAAACGCCAGCGTCTTCACAAACTCCATCAACAATTTACCGACGTCGGTGGTCGGTGACGTTCCCAGCCGGGCAACCCACACATCTGCCATTTCCCGCGATGCGCGAATGCGCGAACCAATCTTTTCCATCCGGCTGGCGTAGCGGTTCAGGCCGGTGCGGCTAAGCTGCATATCGTCAGGTAGATTGTGCTCGTCAATCAGTTCGTTGATCGCCTCGCGGATCTGTTCTTGCGTGTACTGTTTATCTCGCAGCATCTGATGCAGGGCATCGCGGATAACGGGCGGCAACAAATCAATCTTGGAAGGACGGCCACGGGTCGGGCGTTCATCGGCCATAGTTACCCCCGCGCCCGTGGTTTTTTAACGCCCGGCACCACGGAAAGCCCGCGCGCCACATCGTCACCGCGCCCGGTGATTGCTGCAACGAAACACCCGGCGACGTCGTCAAGGTCGATAAGCCCTTGTTCGGACAGCCAGCTTAAATGAGTGCGCACCGCATCACGGGAAACGCGGTGGCCGTAGGCCAACAAGCAGGTTTGCAGCACCGATTCGTTGGCGCTATCGCCCGCATCAAGCAGTGAGCGCAAGATAACTAACCGCTGATCGCTATCAAGAATTTCACGCATGGCCATAGCCTCACTTTTCCTTTAACTCATTTTCCAGTAACAAATCGCTAATCCGTTGAACTTGCGCCAGCTTTGGGGCCAGTGCTTTCAAGTCACCCCGCAAGTTACTCATTTCCAACTGAAGCGCATGAAGCTCTTTTTGATTCGGCATTGATGCAATAACGGTTTCCATCGCTGATACCCGGTGGGTTAATGAATCCATCTCTTCGCGCTTGGCGTAGGTTTTCGCTAACAGGAACATCACCAGGTTTACGGCCGTCATCACCAGCGCCCAAATCATGCCCCAATACTCTTTAATGCTTTGCCACTCCACGCTGTGCCTCCCGCAATTCTCTGATTTCCTGACACGTCACACAGCAAACGGCATCGGGGGACGCGGCCAGCCGGTCGGCGGGAATATCATCCCCACAGTCATTACAAAAGCCGTATTCAATCGGCGCTTCTTTAATACGGTTTAAATGGGCATTTAACACCCGTTCCCGCTCATCAATTCCCAGCGAACTGGCGCGATCAAAATCATCCATTATTTAATCGATACCTTGTCTTTGCTGGATTTGCTGAAACGGGCAAAGCCGTCAAGCGTTCGGAATCCCAGATAGCCCAGCGCCGGGGTACATAGCATCAGCGCAATATCCCAATCCGGGGCGGGCATACTTATCGCATGACCAGCGGCGGAAGCGATGGCACCGGCTTGCTGCCCCAGCGTCATTAACAGCACATAGCCGATTGAGCTATACAGCGAGAGCCTCGCCATTTTCGGGCGGGTCTGGCGGACATATTCGTCTGTTGCGTTATCCCCGTTCCTGATGGTTTCCTGCTGTTCGTGCTGCGCGGCCTGCTGATCTGCCAACGTAGCTTTTTCCCGTTCAAGCTGGATTTGCTGCAACTGGACTTTCAGGGACTCAAGCTGAACCAGTTGCTCAGCGGGAAGATTAGCCAGAGCGTTCTCTAACACACGCTGTTGGTCTTGCGGGTTAACGGCGCTGTTAACACTTTCAACGATCCCGGCGACGGAATCGGCTGTTTTAGCTGCATCGCTGCCGAACCAGCCGCCGACGGTGCGCAGAACGGACGGGCCAGCTTTCAGCAAAACACCGGCGATAGATGAAATGGTTATCGGATCCATGGGACTCCCCACACTTTTGCCGTTCTATGTAAAACCAGGTAGGTAAAGCCTGCGACCAGGAAAAACAAGGAGCCGTATTCGATACCGACATAAGCTAGGCACAAAAGCCAGGCGACGCAGAATGTACCGCAACCGACAACGCCCAGCGCGATTTGATACATGAAGATGAACGGCTCTTTATCAGGCAAAAACGCCGGGTGGCCGCGATGATAGAAAAGGATGATTGAGCCAATAAAGCAAAGGGTGGTTATCAAACCGCCCGCTAGCCCGTAGAAGATGATGCCGCTCACCGCGACAGCAATCACTAATGCTGAACAGGCGGCCCAAAACCATTTGCTACTGAATATTTTGTTCACGTTCACGTTGTATTTCCTTGTAACGCTGGCATTGAAAAACAATGTCGCGCAGGTCTACAGAGTTCCAACCCTTCATGTAATAACTGGCATGGGTGCCGTCACAGCCCCGGTAATCCGTTGGCTCTGGTTTTGGGCCGTTGGCCATTCTGTGAAGCACCTCACGGGTGAGGCGATCACGACGGCCACGGCGCATAGAAGACTCCCAGCCCTTACCCATGGTTAGGCTCTCGATACAGACTCAGAGCCGCCGACAACTTCCCTGGCGGCGTTAGTGACGCTGTCGAGGCGGTTGAACCAGCCGTTAAGGTATTTACCCTGGGAGGTATTCGACTTGATGATGTCCGCGTAATAACGCGCACGGCGTAACAGATAGCGGGTCAGCAACCATTCCGGGTCGGCACTGATAACCGCCGCTGTGGTCTTCGGTCCGACAATGCCGTCAGCCGTTACGCCCGCCGCGTCTTGCAACAATTGCAGCGCCTTTTTTACGCCATGCTGCACGGCGGAATCAAAGACGATCAGGGAAATGCCATCCGGCCAGTCATTGCAGTACGCCGGATACCAGTAGTCGCGGTAATAAATCTGGCTGGCTTGTTCGAGGGTTAAATCTTTAATACGGACGTCGGGCTTTTTATCGCCGTCAATGTCCGTCATGCCGTCTGCGACACCGTCGCGCAGGTCGGAAACGCCGAACTTGGTTTCGCCGCCTTTATCAGTGGGGTCGTTGACATAGCCGCCTTCTTTGCCGAGCACAAAAGTAACGGCATGAGTAAAGGCGGGAGTGGGAATAAATTGGCTCACTGTTGCACCTCTGAGACACTCGCTGGATAAAAAAATCAGTAGTGTTCATAGTGCGGCAGGCATAAAAAAAGCCGGATTAACCGGCTTCATTGGAAATGGGATTTATTGAGAAATTAAATAGGTCTTTTCATAATCCCGCATGTAATTATGGGAGTGTTATCCTCTGTCTTTATTGAGCTATAAAACTCAAAACCATCTACTATATTAAAGGTTCCAACAGGTGATACTTTTGCAGCTGAAGATACAGTGTCAATAACCTTACTTTGTCCTTTCTTTCCTAGTTCACCACCAATCGCCGCACTTGATATCATGATACAAATCAAATTTGACTTAAGAACTAAATATTCAGAATTATATTTTACTGCGTCAAGAACCTGCATCACTTCAAGAAAATTAGTACCAACTGTAAAGATATTACCATCTTTTTTAGCAATCTTTATCTTTGCACCATTAGGACTTACATCGTCCTTCCATAGCTCATCATCCGTCATTTGAGATGAATTCAACTGGCGGATCATTTCATCTACCGACGTTAGATCTTTCGCAAACGCCATTGTCGGCAGTGTTGAACACAGTAATAATCCAAGAAGTATTTTCCGCATGTTATATCCTTAGAAAAGTGGCATCTGATGCTTGCGATGCTCAATCCTACGCATCCGTTTGATAGCTTTATACACCGTTTTATAGGTCACCTGGTAGCGTTCAACCAGTTCCGGCACATTGTGGCCGTCAAAATCTCGCCAAATTTTCATGTCCCGAACAAGGAATTCCAGCACCTGGCCACGCGGGAAATAGACTTGCATACCGCCGATCTGCTTGCTGATGGCAACCACCAGTTCCAGCGAGTAGCGCGGGTCACAGCCCAGCCGTTCCAGTTCAAGGCGCAGCAACGCATTCAGTTCAGCCAGCAATGCAGGGAAACGGGAACGTTCGCTATCATCATCAAGATGATCGAGGATGCTATCATCCTGTTTATCATCAAACATATCCAGATTATCCGCCATGATGCGCGCCTCCGTTACGTTCCAGCCACTCAATGCCGCCCGGAAGTTTCGAAACATCCTGGCCAAGGCTGTGCATATGCGATAAATAATCATCCCGGCTTTTCTCCTGGTCTATAACCCGGTTGTTTGCATCTTTCTCCCGCGCCGCCACATTGCTGCTCTGCGCAAACAACTGCTCAGACGTGCGATAAACCTCACGTAAATAACTGTGATTGCTGAGCGGCTTTCTATCCCCGTTATTGCGCTTGGCCCGAATCCGTTCAACGGTTTCGCTCAATGCATGCGTCAGAACGCGGCCGGGCTGGTGTTGCTCCAGCACTTCGTTAACCAGCTTTACCGCGCGGGAATTTGACAGATTCGACTTTTCCGGGCGGAACAAGCCGATATAGGCAACCATGGCTTTGGCCGCGCCGCCGGGTAATTTCGTTAATACGGTAAGCAGTTCCCGCGCCGCATCGTCTTCCATGATGGCATCAAGATGCAGGTCGGAATGGCAAACCGGGCAACGTGCAATTTTCATTTGCGGGCCTCATATGCATTGGCAATCACGTCGTAATCACGCGCTTCTTCACCATATTTGTTTAACGGGCGGGGGATCTGCTTTGCGGCCAGGTCTTTAAGCATCAGCCGGATATGCCATTGTTTGATGCTCTCAAGAACGCGATACGCCAATGAGTAACTTAACCAACTCAATTCCTCTACGCCCTGGCCGTTATTTAGCGCCGCAGTCATACGCTTTACATAAGCATTAAGCGCCGCGTCATCGCCATTTTTAACGAAACCGTGCCGATGCATGGTGATCCAGATGGCGCGGATTTTCGCTATTTCCGCCGTTTTAACTTTCGCTGGCGTCTTTTTAAAACTGCGTTTAAACCCTTTTTCACGCAGTGCGGAATAAACACTTTCTAATTCTTTGTGGTTCATTTCGCTGCAACTGGTTTTACCGTTGGCGATATTGGCTAATAATGTTCGGTAGGTTTCATCGTCAATTTTCAGCTTTCCTTTTGCGACGTGAATCAGCCTGATTAATTGCGGCTTATCCATAGTTCACCTCGTAATATATTGATTTTGGCGTAAGCCGATGCCGACGGGTTTACGCCATATAAATCAGAATGAAAGTATTTAGTTAATTAATCGGCCGGTTTCAGTGAAGACAACTTCACAAAAAAAGGAGCCAGACTAATTTCCACAATTGCCCCGGACTTTTCAAAATCCCGTGCGATATCTTTGGTTCTTACTACCTTGCCGCCCAAATAAGCCGGGCCGGTAAGATAGATAAAACGTGAACCGACAGAATATTTCCGGTTAAACTCTTTTGCGTT
The DNA here is from genome assembly GCF_003315515.1 of Brenneria salicis ATCC 15712 = DSM 30166. Classification (GTDB taxonomy): domain Bacteria; phylum Pseudomonadota; class Gammaproteobacteria; order Enterobacterales; family Enterobacteriaceae; genus Brenneria; species Brenneria salicis. The sequence goes on from NZ_QNRY01000006.1 coordinate 107,854, forward strand.
CATCATCACACCTTTGCAATATCGAGGCTGATTTGTTGATACTGGCCATCCTGTTTGCGCTCATAAATGCGCAGATACTGGCTGGTGCCGGATACCTGTATAGAGTCAGCGATAGCAGACATAGCGGATTGCCATTCTGGATCATCGATATCAATCTGGCGCAAGCTAAGCACCTGATTAACATCAATCCGACCTTGTTTGTTCACGCGGAAAGCATGGTTGATGATCGCTTTTATTTTAGGATCGGCATCGGCTCCCCAGCGAATAACCAAATCATCCAGAATCTTTTTTGCCGCCTGGATGCGCTCATCAAAGACGCGATGATCGCCAACGGCTCGGCGTACTTGATAACGGCCGTCAAAACTGCTCAACAGCACGTTCCCTTTGGCCCCGCCGTACTCTACACCGTACTCACTGGCAGACAGATCAACAAAGTCGGCGATTTCAGCCATCGACTCAATCTTGAATTCAGCCATTGCCTGGCGCTGTTCCTTCGCCTTATTAACGATATTAAGCACAACATCATCGCGCAGCTTATCGATAGGCTTGATTAATTCCTCCGGCACCAGATGGCCAAGGGAATTCATGCGGTAGCCTGCTGGTATAGTTTCTTTATTCATTTTTCACCGCCATTTTTATTTACGTTGGCCTGCTGATTGGCAAGTTTCTCTTCAAGATTCTTTGCATACTCACTGATGCCCTTAGCAGTCCATCCGCCAGCGATGGCATCTTGAGGTAAACCATCCAGAACCTGTTCTAACTGAGCAACACGCTGTAATGCGTCGTCCCTTTGTTTTTCAGCATCCCGAATGCGTTGGTTCAGTCCAGAAAGACCCTGCTTTAATGGAACGTTATCAATTAGATTTTCGGTACTAATTCCGTCGCAAGCATTGACGCAGGCGATAATGCGCCTGGCGTCCGCCTCTGCCCTCTTTTGATGAGACGGGTGATTTGACATCATACATACCGTCATTGAATCGCTGACGATATCCCAACCATACGCGCCTTTAGGCAGACGAATACGCCACGGCAGCGGTGAGTTTTCCAATCTTTTATTCATAATTAACCTCAGTTAAATAAAATAACTTCGTTTAAGTTGTCACAAGCACGTTCCAATGCATCACACGACTCTTCTATATCAAGAACGCCGTCACTGATATCAGCCATGAAAGCATCAACATCGGCTTGTTCGGCGGCGCAGATATCTTCTAAGTCGCCTTTAATCTTTTCTATCTTCTGAAATAAATCAGATAATTTCTTTTTCCTGTCCTTATTCATAGCGGCCTCAGTTCCAATACCGTGGCTTTTGATTAATCGGGATTTCGATTAGATTCTGTGTATTGGCATGATCAACACAAATATCGACTGCATGAGTATGAAACCCTTCCAGCAGTTCCTTATATTTGTGGATAAAATCATGAAATACTGAATCACCCTCAATATCGATACTTGTGGCCATACCATCCGGTGTGGAGGTGATAATCATATTCAATTTCATAACTTGCACTTGTTTATTAGCCATCCTAACTCCCATTGCATTTGTAAATTTGTTTCACTTGTTTAGAGAAACAGTGCAATTCGCTATACGCCGAATGCCTGTTATTAGATTCAGCCATGCCTGGAACCAATAGCACACCGCTATTTAACTTTCTGGCGTGGCTATTTACCGCCTTACGTAATTTGTTGGGTTCCCCCGCTAAAATTAAGGTTGCGTAATCGGGTAGATTATTTCCAAATTCAATAACACCACTTGCCCACGCATAGGCAATTAACACGTTGTCTATCTCCAATAGATAATGCAGTCCTGGATCGTCGCCGCCGAAACCACATGATAATGGTGCGCCTTGCGCATCAGGTCGGCATCGGGCGCAAACACTTCAACGATAGGGCGCGAACGGCTGACGTTGACATGCTTGACTTCAATATTGCGGCGTTGCAGCCAGCCGAGTGCATTAACCAATTTCGTTGGGTTGATCATGATGAAAACCCCTCTAAATCTTTAATGGCCTCACGAATATGGCCGTCGGATAACGGTTCGTTTTTACCGTGCGCAAACATCGCAGCCAGCCGCAACGTATGCGATATCGTTCTTAATGCGCCTGGCTTCTCTGATAACGCATGAATTAATTCACGTTCAGCGTTTTTATTTAAACCCCAGGCATCGGCTATCGCGTCAACATCCGCCTTTTTGGTTTTTAGAATGGAAACTTTTTTAGCGATACGGCTAAATAACCGGGCAAAATCCATATTGCGGCTATTACCGCCGGTTAATTTCCCGTAAACCTGATGATTTCCAACCAGCGCCAGGCCAACGCCGGTTTCTTCCTGCAAAATGCGTAGTTCCTCAAGAACGGAATAATCCAGGTGATCGGCTTCATCAATCAGCACAATGCCGTTGGTGCCACGCAGCTTCCGACGAATAGCACGGCCCAACTGACCAGAACGGCGCGGCGCATCGCCGATCCCCAACTCTCACGCCAGCTCATACAGGCATTCGCTCAGGCTGGAGCGCGACGGGGAAACGGTAATAAGCCAGACGTTTGGCCGTTCAATTGCGAACTGTTGCAGGGCGCGAGTTTTACCAACACCAGAATTACCGTAAATAACGGTGATGCACTGCGCAAGTTGTGCATATTGCAGCGCATTCCAGATTTGTTTCACCGTGCGGGTAGCGATAAAATCCGGGGCTATCGGCATTTCATTAGTGCGACGTGAACGGTTATCAAGCCAAACCGTTAGCTTATTAGCGAGTGAATTATTATCACCACGATAGCCATCATTAATAAACTGTGAAAGCTGGCCGCTGGATACACCAATTTCACGCGCTACCGCTGCATAGGTCACATTAGAGTTTTCAACGACATTACGAACAGTTGCACGAATATCGTTAATTTTTTCTTGCTGCTGGTCTAAATCAATTACGTTATTCATAATTTATCTCCGTTAAATCTGCTTATTTTGAAATACGCTATAGAATTCACTCACAGCATTGCCAAAGGCATCGTCTGATTCGTCATCAATATCCTCTTCAACAATATGCCGCCGCAGGGTATTTCCCGCAGGGCGCAGGATTTCAACAACCCGTGATTCAGGTGGAGCCGGTGGGACGGTATCGGGCATCAGCTCGGCCGCTTCCAGCGCCGACATACGACGGGCAGCGGTTGCGGCTTCTTTGGTACGTTTAACAAATTGTGTGCGGTTACGCTTATGCTCACGTGCCGCCTGAGTATCGCCAAAGCCGGTTTTCTCAATACAAGTCGCTTCACAGATAAAGCGACCATCCAACGTGTAACACAGCACACTTTGATGCAGGTTTTGCGGGTCGAAACGCACCACAACCTTGTTAGGTTTAAGCCCCAGTAAACGCTCGTTAAAGTACCGGTTTTTACGCGCCTGAACTTTGCCGCCCGCTTCCATCACAAACGTACCGGATTCACTGATGCGTACCGCTTCGGCAGGCAGCAGTAACAACCGGCGCTGCTCTGGGGTCGCCTTGCGAATAGCGGCTTGCTGATAGCTTTCTTCAAACGCCTGGTCGAACGACAACATCCCCCGGCACACTTCGGTTTTGCGGTTAGGACGGCGGTTCCAGAAGGCGATCCCCTCGGCCAATACCTTTAAAAAATCCTCAGCCTCGATAACCCGGTCACCGTAATTATCCGGCTTATCCATCGGGTTCGGGCCTGTATGGGCACCGGCTAACGCAGGGTGTTTATCTACCGTTTCCCCCAGGCCACCATGAGAGAATGCACGTTCAATAGGTTTCGCCTGGCCATGACCGCGCCCAAACATCACGCTCGTCCAATGCAGCTCGATGCCCAGCAAGGGAATGATGCCTTTCGGGTCATCTTCTTTAACTTTGAAGCGGTAACGGTTAGGAACGCCGCCGGTTGTCCACTTGTTTGCCGCCGCCATTGTGTTATCGATGGTCAGCTTGCGAGGAATGCCGTAGCGCTCAATCATGTCTGACAGAGACAGGCGGATCGAATCACTGTTTTCGCTGACGTCAGTACGCCAGGCCAATATCTTGCGGGTGCGGATATCCTGCCAAATCCATGTTTTTGGACGCAGAATTTCACCGTTAAACCAGCGCACGAACACGTTATGTTGATAGCCGTCGCCGTTCACCCATTCCATCGCGGCTAAGTCTTCGACAGTACGCTCTTGTGACGGGAACAAACGCATAGCGGCGTGTTCACCCTCGCGCAACAACACGCGCTGTTCTACGGGTATCTCACGTTCAAGTTTGCGACGAACGGATGACAGGCTGGGAATAGCCCAACCATTGGCGGCAGCGGCTTCCTCAAGACGAGCGTAAGCGGTTCTGAGCGCCGGACGTTCCGGCCGCAGGTAGTCAGCACAGAAGAAATCCCATGCGACGGGATCGCAATCGGCCTCCTTTTTACGGCGGGTTTCGAGACTCTTGCCGTACTGACCCAACAGCACAGCAGGCCAATCAGTTCGGTCATAGTTACGAGTGGCGTAATACCAGCGCCGGGCTGATGCAACGGACGTACTATGTGTCTCAGCAACAGCATTAAATGCAGTTACAACATCAACGTTGGTATCGACTAATGCAGAGATTGCCTGTACTGCTTCTGTCTTTTTCTTAGCAGATTGGCGCTGTTTCTCAGTTGCGGCATCCCAGTGATACCAGAGCGCTTCGCGACAATAGCTTTCTGTGAGAGATTTTCGTGGAACTTTGTATACAGCTCCAGCGATTTGAATTTCACCGCGTTGTTTTATAACAAAAGCACGAGCTTTCAATGGAAGGCTAGATATATGATATTCATATCCTTTACCCGATGAACGACTTCTCCTCTGCCATTTTTCAGTGTTAGCCTTGTAAAAAACTCCCTGTCGCGTATCAGGAAGATCAGGTAAACCAACACATTCTTTTACCGAAAGCCACATGTTGTATTCCTCCGTCTTGGCGCTTAATAACGGCTGGGCCATATTGATGCAGGATCTACACCAATCACTTGAGCAATCAAACGCTCACCTTTTGGCCAAGGACGAACCAATGCATTTCTTAAAGTGTCAGGCGCCAATCCTGCTTTTCTAGATATTTGGCGTAAATTCGTACCTTTCTTTGACAAAGCGGCCCGGATGTCAGCCGGGTGCCAATCTTGCTTGTTTACCGTCATTATGTGATCCTTTGCGGTTATGGCCGATAATCTTTGCCGTTTATCGGAGCGTGTAAATAAAGTATTTCGTAATATATGACGAATGTCAAGCTGCTCTCTTTACTTTGTTGCGAATCATATTTCGCCATTATTTTTCATGAGGCCGCGAATGACGGGTAGTAGAAAGGAATGCAAAGATGTTGACACGAATGCAAAAAAACTTGGCATTATTGATTCCACAATGACAAGTTTTGCAGACAGATTATGGGAGTCTATTGGCGATGAGTCCGTACTATCTTTCGCTAAACGTTCTGGCGTCTCGGAAGGTGTCGTAAGAAAGTACGTAAAAGGCGAGACTGAACCAACAGTCGGACGCCTCGTCGCAATGGCTAGAGCTGCCGGGGTATCTATTAATTGGTTAGCGACAGGTGAGGATTCTGAAAGCAAGGACGATTTAACAGGTATCGTAAAAAAAACAGACACCCCAATTGATATTGAATCTTTACGCAGATCCATTGAGTTATTGGATGAAGCTCTTATTGCCACAGGGAGAATCATGGATTCATCAAAAAAGGCTGAATTAATTTCTGCCATTTATGAATTAGAAGTAAACAACCAAAAAGACAAAAGAAGAGATGTTATATTAAAGCTATTCAAATCAATAGGATAGGTGAAAAATGACGCACAGCGATGATAAAGAAAAAATAATCCGTTTATTTAAAGAACACACAACACCAACCACTGGACAATCTAAAAACAATGTCCATGTTGTAGGTAATAAGAATTTTGTTATTAATGATAGTAAGGACGTTATATTAAACTTTAACTCACCGCAAAGAAGCATTAATAAAATAACCCCGACGGAAGAACATATAACATCGGCCCAAGCAAGAAAAATTCAAGAAATAGTGAAAAGTTTGGCTGAAAAAGAAACTGCATCGGGCATGAGCATTCAACGAGGTTTTGCTAAATGGTATGGTGTTCTTAAATCCCGGTATAGCGTTCCCAGTTATCACCTAATCCCGCGACATCTAAATAACTGCGCCTAATAGTAGATCACTGAAGGGAACTCAATCCGGTTTGAGCGATCTGATCAATCGCCAAATCAAAACAAATCACCAACCGGACTGAGTTATGCCGATCATAGCATTCA